>JBBQGG010000058.1:0-18837 GCA_038322815.1 Kapaibacterium sp. (SeqCode) | reverse complement strand
TGATCGCTGCGGAGTCGAAGTAACGACGAAATCCGTTCGCCGCGAACGCTTCGGACACATTGCTCTTGCAGTGCCCGTTGTGCATATCTGGTATTTCCGTTCGCTGCCGAATAAGATCGGTCATATCCTCGGAATGCCGACCAAGGATATTGAAAAGATCATTTACTATGAGTCATACACTGTCGTCAGCCCCGGCACAACAGGACTTCCGGTAAAGCACCTTCTGACCGAAGAAGAATATTTCCGTATTCTTGATTCACTTCCGGCGGGAAATGAAAATCTCCATGATGACGATTCGAAGAAATTCATTGCATCTATCGGTGGTATTGCTATTCAGGAATTATTGCGTCGTTCTGACATCGAAAATCTTTCGATCGAACTTCGCCGCGCCGCACGTGAAGAAACTTCACAGTTAAAGCGTCAGGAAGCTTTAAAACGTCTGCGCACTGTTGAAGCTTTCCGCAATGAAGAAGGATTGAAAGTTGAAAACCGTCCAGAGTGGATGGTGCTTGGCGTCGTTCCTGTTATTCCTCCGGAGCTTCGTCCTCTTGTGCCTCTTGAAGGCGGACGCTTTGCAACAAGCGACTTGAACGATCTCTATCGCCGCGTTATCATTCGTAATAACCGCTTGAAGCGCTTGATGGATATCAAAGCTCCTGAAGTTATTTTGCGTAATGAAAAGCGCATGTTACAAGAAGCAGTTGATTCACTTTTTGATAATTCGCGCCGCGCATCTGCTGTTAAAGCCGATACATCGCGTGCATTGAAATCACTTTCGGATACACTTAAAGGTAAGCAAGGTCGTTTCCGTCAGAACTTGCTTGGTAAGCGCGTAGATTATTCCGGTCGTTCGGTTATCGTTGTAGGACCTGAACTCAAATTGCATGAATGCGGATTGCCGAAAGAAATGGCAGTCGAGTTATTTAAGCCGTTCATCATTCGCAAACTCATTGAACGCGGTATCACGAAGACCGTAAAATCTGCAAAGAAACACGTTGAGCGCAAGACCACCGATGTATGGGATATTTTAGAATCCATCATTGATGGGCATCCTATCATGCTTAACCGTGCACCAACGCTGCATAGATTAGGTATTCAGGCTTTCCAGCCGAAACTTGTTGAAGGTCGCGCATTGCAGATCCATCCGCTTGTCTGTACGGCATTCAACGCCGATTTCGACGGCGATCAGATGGCTGTTCACGTTCCACTTTCATTCGAAGCGCAGCTTGAGGCATCAACATTAATGCTTAGCTCGCATAATATTATTTCTCCGCAGAATGGCGAGCCTATTGCTGTTCCGGGACAGGACATGGTTCTCGGACCTTATTATCTTACCAAGCATAAAAAAGGACAGCTTGGCGAAGGTATGTTGTTCTCATCTCCGCAGGAAGTTATCATTGCGCATAATTTGAATCGTCTTGGCATCCACTCGATGATCAAGGTTCGCATCAAAGGCAAGATGATCGAAACAACAACGGGTCGCGTGATCTTTAATCAGATCGTACCTGAAGAACTTGGATATTTGAACGAGCTTCTTACAAAGAAACGCTTGCGTCAAATCATCTCCATGTGTTTCCGAGGCGTTGGTATTTTGAAGACCGTTGAATTCCTTGATAAATTGAAGGAAATGGGATTCTATTACGCAACCAAGGGCGGAATTTCAGTGTCACTTTCTGATATCGTTGTTCCGAAAGAAAAAGATGAGATCATTGATAAAGCGCAGTTGCAGGTTGATGACGTTCAGGATAAATACCTGAACGGATTTATCACCACAGGTGAACGCTATAATAAAGTGATCGACATTTGGACTCGCGCAACAAATCGCGTAGCAGATAAACTTTTCGAAACACTTCAGCGCGATCGTGACGGATTCAATCCGTTATATATGATGGTCGATTCCGGTGCTCGCGGATCTAAAGAACAGGTTCGTCAGCTTGCCGGTATGCGCGGACTTATGGCGAAACCGCAGAAATCACTTTCAGGTCAAACTGGTGAACTTATCGAGAATCCTATTCTTTCGAATTTCTACGAAGGACTTTCGATCCTTGAGTACTTTATCTCGACGCACGGAGCACGTAAAGGACTTGCTGATACAGCTCTCAAAACGGCTGATGCAGGATACTTGACACGCCGACTCATTGATGCTGCTCAGGATGCAATTATCTCCGAGCATGATTGCGGTACGATCCGCGGCATTCCGACTTCGGCTTTGAAAGAAGGCGAAGACGTGAAAGAAACTCTTGCCGAGCGCATTCTTGGCAGAGTGCTTCAGGAAGATGTTATCGATCCGCTTTCGCAGAAGATCATGGTCAAGGCAGGTTCGATGGTTGATGAAGAAGTTGCTGCAAAGATCAGTGCAACATCTATCGAAACAGTACTTGTCCGCTCCGTTCTTACATGCGAAAATCGCCGAGGCATTTGCGCATTATGTTACGGACGTAACCTCACGACGCATAAACTTGTCGAGATGGGCGAAGCTGTGGGAATTATCGCAGCGCAGTCTATTGGTGAACCGGGTACGCAGCTTACGCTTCGTACATTCCATACCGGCGGTACGGCATCGCTTATTGCTTCGCAGTCTCAGGTAACTTCCAAGTTCGATGGTACAATTCAGTACGAAGGAATGAAGGTTATTCAGAACGAAGCAAAAGAATCTCTTGTGCTTTCGCGTTCAGGAATTATTAATATTCTTGATGAAGATAACCGTGTTGTCGGAAAGCTTGATGTACCGTATGGCTCGACGATCCTTGTTAAAGATACCGAGGCTATTAAAAAAGGCCAGATGCTTTATGAGTGGGATCCGTATAATGCCGTTATTATTTCCGAACATGCCGGCACAGTCAAGTTCAAAGATTTCGTGGAGAACATCACTGTTCGCCGTGAGCCTGATGAACTTACAGGACATATTCAGACGAGGACGATCGATTCGCGCGACCGCTCGAAATCGCCGACCTTGGATATTATGGGCAAGGACGGAAATAAAATCATCAATTATATCATTCCGTCAAATGCGATTCTGCAGGTTGAAGACGGTGAGAAGATCACTACAGGAACAGTACTTGTAAAGATCCATCGCGATCTTGGCAAGAGCCGTGATATCACGGGAGGTCTGCCTCGCGTTACCGAACTCTTCGAAGCGCGTTCACCTTCAGATCCGGCAACAGTATCGGAAATTGACGGTACGATCCATTTCGAGAAACCGCGCCGCGGTTCGCGCGTTGTTGTCGTAACGGCACATGACCGTACCGACCGCCGCGAATATACGATTCCTTTCGGAAAGCACATTCTTGTTCAAGAGGGCGACACCGTCCGTTCGGGTGAACGTCTCTCCGATGGTTCGATCGATCCGCATGACATTCTGAAGATCAAGGGTGTTGCTGAAGTTCAGCAATATCTTGTCAATGAAATTCAGGAAGTCTATCGTATGCAGGGCGTGAAAATTTCCGATAAGCATATCGAGATCATCGTACGTCAGATGCTTGGCAAGGTCAACATCACAAGCTCAGGCGATTCGCTGATGCTTGAAAATGATGAGATCGATAAACAGAAAGTTGCTATCGAGAATGACATTCTTCGCAATTCGGTATTCATTACCAAACGCGGCGATTCGAAATTCAAGGTTGCACAGATGGTTGATAAAAAAAGATTCAAAGAGATCGCAGGCGAACTCAAGAAAAAAGGCAAGGCTGCGCCGGAAGCGCGTAATGCAGAACCTGTTCTTGGCGAGCCGGTACTTTTAGGAATTACTCAGGCAGCATTGACGACAGAGAGCTTTATCTCTGCAGCAAGCTTCCAAGAGACGACGAAAGTACTTACTGAAGCCTCTATTCAGGCGAAGGTCGATACACTTCTCGGACTCAAGGAGAATGTTATCGTCGGTCACTTGATCCCTGCTGGAACAGGACTTCCGAAATTCAAGCAGCTTCTGGTCATTCCCGAAGATATGCAGGAAGGGCACTTCAGCCAGTTAGTGGTTGAAGAACCTGCGCCAAAAGCAAAGCGCACAAGAGTAGCAGTGTAAGTTTTCTCAAGTCCCTCTCCACGAGCTTGTGGAGAGGGATTTAGGGAGAGGGTATTAATAAAAGTCCGCCAATTTGGCAGGCTTTTATTTTTCACAAAGATGAAATGAAATACTCCGATTTATGTTGATTTAGCGTTGGTGAAAACTATTTTGGAGGGACTATGAAAAAATATATCCTTGCAGTTCTTTCGTTAATTGTGACTTGCAGTATTGCAAATGCTCAACGTTTGAATGCCATACAAATTCACTCTCCTCTTCCCAACGAAGAAATTTGCCTTGCCTCTTCGATTCCCATTTCTGCTTCCTTCAAAAATAATGATAGCATCAGCCGTACAATCATTGCTCGTTTCGTGATACGGAATACTGTTACAAATACTGCTGTTTATTTTAAGGCTGATACTCTTCGTAATGTTTCTTCCGGTGCTTCAATAGATACAATATTTCCCCCATATATCACGAATCCAAATATCCTAAATCAACTGGGATCATTTCTTTCCTGTGCAAGTATCTGGCAAGCGGAATCGGAGAAATTCAAAAGAAAAATTACGCCCTCAATTCAAACCATGTGCAGATCTCGCGGCAATTGGATCAATTGGTTAGTTATACGTTGAAGTGATGTTTTGGGGAATTGTCTGAACCGGGATTTGGGCGGATTATTGGATTAAGATGATTATAAAGATCGTCTCCGCCAAAATTCTGCAGGACGAACCAGGAAGTGTCCTTCGACGAAAATCTGATCGTATCACTGTAAACAAAAAATAAATGGTGTTTTCAGCGACTCCACCCACAGAGGAAACGAGCAAGCCTTAGTTCTTCCGTATCTTTGCACCATGCCAAACCCACACATCCAGACGTATCTTGCTGAAGTCAATAGCACGCTTGCATCCGGCAGAGCAACAGAGCATTCCTACCGTCCCGCATTACAAAAATTAATTGAAGCGCTCTATCCCAAAATAAAAGCGATCAATGAGCAAAAACGAATCAGCGTAGGCGCACCGGATTTTATTTTGCTCGATGGACAAACTCCGATGGGCTATATCGAGACGAAAGATGTCGGTCTTGATCTCGATAATAAAGATACGCAGAAACAAACAACACGATATGTTGATGGTCTAGGAAATGTTATCCTAACAGATTATTTGGAATTCAGGTGGTATGAAGGAGATACGAAAAAACCGCGATATTCAGTTACGCTTGCAAAGAAAGAAGGAAAGAAACTTGTATCGGAAAATAGAGACGATGAATTCCTAAGTCTCTTTCAACAATTCCTTGCTTCCGATGTAAAGACTGTTAAGACTGCCAAAGAGCTTGCAAGCGCATGGCAAATTTGGCAAAGATCATTCGCGATATTATCCGCAATGCTCTGAACCTCGATGAAAGCACGCAGCTTCATGAAACGATGAAGTCCTTTGCCGATGTGCTGATTCACGATATGACCAAAGATCAGTTTGCCGATATGTATGCGCAGACGATTTCCTACGGAATGTTCGCCGCAAGAGTCAATCATAATATCGGCAAATCGAAATTTGAGCGCATGACTGCCGGATATGATCTGCCGAAAACAAATCCTTTTCTGCGTCAGCTTTTTAATACCATCGGCGGAACAGAACTTGATGACAGAGTAACTTGGGCAGTGGATGAACTTGCCAATCTATTGCATCACTCCGCAATGGAAAGCATCTTAAAAGATTTCGGCAAGCGTACCCGTCAGGAAGATCCCGTCGTACATTTTTATGAGACATTCCTTGCCGCTTACGATCCCAAACTCCGCGAATCGCGTGGTGTCTATTATACGCCGGAGCCTGTCGTCAGCTATATCGTACGAAGCGTCGATCATATTCTTAAAACGGAATTTAATCTGCCGAAAGGATTAGCAGATTCCAGCAAAATAAAAACTCCCTCTCCCGGTACTCCGGGAGAGGGTTGGGGTGAGGGCGGCGAGTTAGAAGACCTCCACAAAGTCCTCATCCTCGATCCTGCCTGCGGAACAGGCACATTCCTGCACGGAGTCATTGATCAGATTCACGAAAATTTCAAAGGCAACGAAGGCGCATGGGATTCGTATGTAAGCGAACATCTTCTGCCACGCATTTTTGGATTCGAGCTATTGATGGCGCCGTATGCCGTTGCACATTTGAAACTGGGACTTCAACTCAAAGAATACGGCTACGATTTTAAAAGTGACGAACGCCTCCGAGTCTATCTTACCAATACACTCGAAGAAGCTTTTCATAGCGATGAAAAACTCCCACTCACCAACTGGCTTGCTAAAGAAGCAAATGCGGCAAACGAAGTAAAACGTGATCTGCCCATTATGGTCGTGCTCGGCAATCCGCCGTATTCAGGCCACTCGGCAAATGCAAGCTGGCGCGAAGTCCTCAATCCCAAAACAGGAAAAAGCAAAAAAGAAGCGACATGGATCGGAAAACTGATTCAGGATTATTACTATGTTGATGGAAATCCGCTCGGTGAAAAAAATTCGAAATGGCTGCAAGATGATTACGTAAAATTCATCCGCTTTGCTCAGTGGCGAATTCAGGAAACAGGTTACGGAGTACTTGCCTTTATTTCAAATCATGGTTACCTCGATAATCCCACATTCCGTGGAATGCGACAAAGCCTGATGAAAACTTTCGATGATATTTATATTCTCGATCTTCATGGCAATAGCAAGAAGAAAGAAAAAGCACCTGACGGCGGAAAGGATGAAAATGTTTTTGATATCCAGCAAGGTGTGGCAATAGGAATTTTTGTAAAAAGAAAATTGGAGAATAAGAAAGATGCTGTTATAAAACATGCTCATTTGTTCGGCTTGAGAGACTCGAAATATAAAATCCTATGGGATAAAAATATCTCAAGCATTAAATGGAGTAAGTTAAAACCAGAGCTTCCATTTTACTTATTTACAACACAGGATATTGATGTCAAAGATGAATATAATGATTGCATAGAATTAACGAAGTTAATGAGAGAGAATTCCTTGGGCATTATTTCGAAAAGAGATAACTTAGCAGTTGCATTTGATGAGGTGGGACTAACATCGAAAATTAAATACTTTATAGATAAGCAATATTCTGATCAAGAAATTTCTGATTACTTTGAAATACCATTGCGAGATAAAGACAAATGGGATATCGGCATTGCAAGAAAAAAAATTGGCTTGAAATTAGAAAAAGGTTACTTCCAAAAGCTATTATATCGACCTTTTGATATTCGGCAGGTATATTATAATTCAGTTTTGGTCGCTCGCACTAATACCCGAATAATGCATAATCTTGAGCAGGAAAATTATGCAATTGTAGTAGGTAGACAAGGTATTGCAACGTCTTCCGATAATTGGGATTTACTATATATTGCGAATTCAATTGCTGATCAAAATATTTTTCGTCGCGGTGGTGGTACGGTTTTTCCTCTTTACCTCTATCCCGACACTTCCAAGAAAGATCTTTTCTCTGAAGAAGCGCATACAGGTTCGATTCCCGTACGCACTCCGAATCTTTCAGCGGAATTTATTGCAGAGATGGAGAAGCGGCTGGGGATGAAATTTATACCGGATGGGAGCGCCCTCACCCCAACCCTCTCCCGGAGTACCGGGAGAGGGAGCTTTAGTCCCGAAGATGTATTTTATTATATGTATGCCGTCTTTCATAGCCCGACCTACCGTAGCCGATATGCAGAGTTTTTGAAAATAGATTTTCCGAGATTGCCGCTGACGAGCAATGTAGAGTTATTCCGAAAGCTTTGTAAATTCGGTGAAGAATTAGTGAAATTGCATTTGATGGAAGAACCTCACCCCAACCCTCTCCTGAGTACAGGAGAGGGAGTAAATCTTGTGAAATTTCCGAAGAAAGACAGTGATGTTGTGGAGTTTGTGAAGTATGAAGAAGCAGGCGGGTCGCCTGCGCTACGAGTGCAAATCAATGCTGATCAATACTTCGAAGGTGTCACGCCGGAAGTCTGGAATTTCCATATAGGTGGTTATCAGGTCGCCCATAAATGGCTGAAAGACCGCAAAGGCAGGAAGCTAAGTTACGACGACATCGAGCATTATCAGAATATCATCTCCGCGCTTTCGGAGACGATGCGGTTGATGAAAGAGATTGATGAAGTGATAAAGGAGGCTGGGGGATTTCCGTTGAAATGAAAGTATGAAAATATT
Source organism: Kapaibacterium sp. (SeqCode) (assembly GCA_038322815.1). Classification (GTDB taxonomy): domain Bacteria; phylum Bacteroidota; class Ignavibacteria; order Palsa-1295; family Palsa-1295; genus PALSA-1296. The sequence continues at coordinate 10,657 of JBBQGG010000058.1, read as the reverse complement.
CGAAATCATAAAAACTGTCTATACCCCAAAAATTCACCTTCCTCTTTCCGAAGAAATGAAGGGAAGTAGTGATTATCCTGCTTCATACGATCAAATCAGTTTCTTCATCAAATTTAATACTTTTTCAATCGTATTTAGTTTGCAAATTTGGGATAATTTTATTGAAGAACGCAATCTTCATAACGGATTTGCTGGAGATGAAAAAAGCAAATATTGCGATTTCATCTTTGAGAATGAGACAGATTACTATGATTTGTTAGAAGAAATTCTGGATCGAACTCAATCTGAAGTTGGTAAACGACTTGAATGGTTTTAATTTTTCTGCCGTCCCTTCGGGACTTTGAGAATTTTTCCCATTCATTTTCCCGGCATTGAAAATGCCGGGCTATTATCTGCCGTCCCTGCCGGGACTAAATTACGTTAACCGAGGCATTTCTGTTCGTATATTAGTACACATTAGTTCAAACAGAAAAGACATAAGCTATGGCCGAACGTGTAGATTTTTCAATTCGGAATTCAATTCCGAGCAAAAATTCGTATTTGCATCTGTATTCCGTTGTCAGCGCGAACTTCGGAACGGACCGTGCCCTGATGGGCAATTCCGATCATCGCGGCGAAGTGGTGATGGTTACCGATACGCTTGCCCGTGAGAAAGATTATCTGGTTCGGATACAATGCGAAAATAATAATCCGGATATTCCGTTTATCCTCGAAGTCTCTGATGAATCGCGCTCAACGATCTTTAAGCAGTCTGCTCTGGCAACAAGTACGAAACTCAATATCATAATGAAGCTTCCCCAAGGCATGCAGCAATCGCTTCGCTTGTCGTTTCATTATGACTATGATAATCCACACTATAAAGAACTTCCGAAAAAAGGAGCGCTGGGTGATTTTATGTTTATTTCCGCAACGATCGAAGCATTATAAAATATATTATGGTAATTATATTCGACCCACTTGTATCGGAGATTATAGATTTTGATGACTGGGAAGAATTAAATAAACGCGAAAAACTCGAGCGGGAGAAAAGAAAAAGAGCACTCGATGCCCGAAAGAAGAAATTGGAAAAATTGGAAAAAGAAGAAAAAAAGAAACGAGGGAAAAAGTAGCATCGGAGTTTGGAGATTATCAAATGCCAGCTGTAATACGAGCGTGATGCGGGGATCTGTTAAATTCCAGATCGCCGATAATGTGTGGCTGGATAAAATGCATTCGCAAGGGCAGCCTCGTCCACTAAATAAAAGCAACGAGCTTTGAAATTTTATGTTTATTTTTCCAGCCATCCCATGCCTGCTATTGGTACTGCGTCCCTTCGGGACTTTGGGAATTTTTCCATTCATTTTCCCGGCACCAGAAATGCCGGGCTATTAACTGACGTCCCTCCGGGACTAAATTCGGGCATAATTTTATTTCCTTTCTTCTCAATTATTTACAAGAAATGTTCATTTTTTTTACGATGAGTACCTTGACAAACGGATTTTAATTTCGTATATTTGTAGCGCCGAGTACGGCGAAAGCTTAAATTTAAAAGCTTAAATGGGAAAAAGAGAATTACTAGCATTTTGAAAGGGAAGTCCGCCGATTGGCGGACTTCTTGGTTTTAAAGGAGAAACTTGCGCGTGCGAAATGTTATAGTATTGAAAGATAAAGGACTTACAGGGGGCGTTTTCGGAAAATCGGGTTTCGGGTAATCGGGCAATAGGTCAGCGGTTTTGTTGCGCCCTTTATATTTCAATTTGCTGCAGATACCATGGATTCAGACACCGTTTCCGAACTTTTTCGAGGGGAAATCGTTATATCACCGCTCGAAAAACGTGGGAGTCCGGTCCGCTAGGATAGGACGCCTGAACCACTTAACTAAATACAATAATGGCTAAAAAAATAACTGGTTATATTAAGCTGCAGATCCCCGGAGGGAAGGCTACGCCTGCTCCGCCGGTTGGTCCCGCTCTTGGACAAAAGGGTGTGAACATCATGGAGTTCTGCAAGCAGTTCAACGCAAAGACGGCAAAGGCTGATGGAATGATCACGCCTGTTGTCATCACTGTTTATTCAGATAAATCGTTTACCTTCGTCACCAAGACTCCTCCTGCAGCAGTTCTTCTGCTGAAGGCATCGAATCTTGCAAAGGGTTCGAAAGAATCGAATCGTACGAAGATCGGCAAAGTCTCATCGAAGCAGATCAGAGAAATCGCCGAATTAAAAATGCCGGATCTCAATGCCGCTTCTGTTGAAGCAGCGATGAGCATGGTTGCAGGTACTGCCCGCTCTATGGGCTTAACAGTGGAGGGATAAGACCATGGCACACGGAAAACGTTATAATAACTTAAAAAAGAAATTCGATAATACGAAAGTATTAGCGATCGGCGATGCAGTCAAGCAGGTCAAACAACTTGCTTCTGCAAAGTTCGATGAGTCAGTTGATATTGCGATCAGTCTCGGAGTTGATCCGCGTAAAGCAGATCAGGCTATCCGCGGTACGGTTGCTCTTCCTCATGGAATCGGCAAAACCGTTCACGTAACTGTTGTTACCAAGAATCAGGAAACTGCTGCGAGAGAAGCAGGCGCCGATGAAGTCGGTTTCGAGACGATCCTCGAGAAGATCAAAGCCGGATGGACTGCCACGGATGTTATCGTTGCAACTCCTGAAGTCATGGGCGAACTCGGAAAGCTCGGAAGAGTTTTAGGACCTCGCGGTTTAATGCCGAATCCGAAAGCCGGAACAGTTACAACAGATGTTGCAACTGCGGTCAAGGAAGTCAAGGCAGGAAAGATCGAGTTCCGCGCCGATAAGCAAGGTAATGTGCATTCGACAGTCGGCAAAGCTTCATTCGATGCGAATAAGCTGACCGATAATATTAATATGTTCATCAATACTATCATGCGCGCCAAACCCGCTTCTGCAAAGGGACATTACCTTAAAGGTGTTGTCATAAGCAGCACAATGGGACCGAGCGTGAGAATCGATACAACCGAAGCGATCAAAGCCCACGCTTAAGTAATTACGAATTAGAAATTACGAATTAAGAGAGGGCTGGAATTTCCAGCCCTTTTGATTTTCGGACAGTAAATTGTGCGCATCGTTATTGCGACGAGGACGTTTGTCCGACGAAGCAATCTAAAATCTCAGTCGTATGGCAGGATATTCCGAAACACCGCTTATCAAAAAACTTGGCATTAAGGATGGAATGAAAATTTCAATCCTGAACGGACCGGAAGATTTCTGGAAAGAGATCGGAGAAATGCCGGAAGTGGTAATAATGTCAAAACCTACGAAAGAGATGGATTTCATTCTCTACTTTGCCGATTCAAAAAAAGATTTCGAGAAGAATTTTCCGAAACTTGGCAAGTTGCTGAAATCGAATGGAATGCTCTGGATAGGCTGGCCAAAGAAAGCATCGAGGATGCCGACCGATCTCGGTGAAAATATCATCCGTGATTTCGGATTAGCAAATGGATTAGTCGATGTCAAGGTATGTGCCATAACAGAGAAATGGTCGGGACTAAAATTTGTTATTCGTGTTAAAGATAGGACGTAGGAGATGTCTAAAAGGAAAATATTAGATAAGATATTGCGCGGCACATCGGACGAGAATATTTCGTTCAATGAACTTTGTACCTTGCTCGTCTCACTTGGATTTCTTGAACGAGTAAAAGGAAGTCATCATATTCAATATTCAACCAAAAGGCAGTAATGCAAAAGGATATCAGGTGAAGCAAATTAGAAACTTGATTGTAAATTATAAATTAGGGGAGAAAGAATGATACGATATGAAGTTATTATTTTTTGGAGTGAAACGGACAAAGCATTTATTGCTGAGGTTCCTGAATTAGCCGGCTGTATGGCAGATGGAGAAACTTATCAATTGGCATTATCCAATGTTGAGACAATTATCAATGAATGGATCGAAACCGCTCATGAACTTGGAAGACCGATCCCAGAACCTAAAGGCAGATTACTCTACGCTTAAAACATTTCAATGCATATTTCACAACGTACTCATTACGCCGGCGAACTGCGGGCTGAGCATATCGGAGAGAACGTAATTGTCAATGGCTGGGTCGACCGACATAACGATCTCGGTGGCGTTATATTTTTCGATATTCGTGATCGAAGTGGCATTGTACAATGTTTAGTACCTGATGTTGAGCCTCCATTTAATAAAATTCCTGAAGCAAAAAAACTTCGCTCAGAATTTGTTGTACGAGTCGAAGGAATTGTTCGTCAACGATCAAATCCTAATACCAAAATCCCAACAGGCCAGATCGAAATTCTCGTAACATCAATCGAAATTCTCAATGAATCCGAAGTGCCGCCTTTCGTTATCGAAGAAGAAGTAAAAGCCGGTGAAGAGCTTCGTTTGAAATACCGCTACCTCGATCTTCGCCGTCCGAGTATGCAGAAAAATCTTATGACACGTCATAAGATCACGCAATCTATTCGTAATTTTTTTGATTCTCGCGGCTTCATTGAAGTCGAAACTCCGATGCTGATGAAGGCGACACCTGAAGGGGCAAGAGATTTCCTCGTGCCGAGCAGATTGCATCATGGCGAGTTTTATGCTCTGCCTCAATCGCCACAGATCTATAAGCAGATCTTGATGGTTGCCGGATTAGATAAATATTTTCAGATCGTGAAATGTTTCCGCGATGAAGATCTTCGTGCTGATCGCCAGCCGGAATTTACTCAGCTTGATGTAGAGATGAGCTTTCCGGATGAGGAGATGGTCTATGATGCGATGGAAGGCTGTTTGCGAGAAGTCTGGAAAGCTGTTGGTTTTTCACTTCCGAAATTTTCGAGGTATTCTTACAAAGAAGTCATGGAGACCTATGGATCCGATAAGCCTGATCTACGATATGAATTAAAGATCGCAACACTCACAGAATTACTTCGCGGTAAAACGGAGTTCAAAGTTTTCAATGATGCGTTTGAAACGAAACAGGGTGTAATAGCTTCAATTGTTGCTCCGAATTGTGGGGCTTGGTCGCGAAAGCAACTCGATGAACTAACCGATCATGCAAAGCTATATGGAGCAGGCGGAATTGTTTGGCTGAAAGTTACTGAATCTGGAATTGATTCAAGCGCAAAGAAATTTCTTTCGCCTGAATTGATGCAGGAGATCGCAAATGCTTCGAATGCAAAACAAGGCGATCTTATTTTAATTGCTGTTCACCAGAAATGGAGTAGGGCTTATACGATCATGGGAGCGCTTCGTATTGAACTTGCAAAGCGATTAAAACTTCTTGAAGGAAAGCAATTTGAATTTGCTCCGCTATGGGTTATGAATTTTCCGATGTTCGAACTTGATGAAGCAACCGGTCAATTCAATTCGATGCATCATCCGTTTACCTCGCCGGTTGTTGAAGATTGGGAAAATAAAACGGATGATCTTGCTCAGATCAGAGCGAGGGCGTATGATATTGTCGTCAATGGTTATGAACTGGGTTCAGGTTCGATCAGAATTCATGACAGGAAATTGCAATCGGAAATTTTCGATATGCTCGGTCTTACTAAAGAGGAGATGGAGAAGAAATTCGGCTTCATGCTTGATGCCTTTCGTTACGGCGCTCCTCCTCACGGAGGCATGGCACTTGGCATTGACCGTATCGCTATGCTTTGCTGCGGTACGGATAATATTCGTGACGTCATCGCCTTTCCAAAAACGACTTCCATGCAAGGATTGATGGAAGAATGCCCTTCGCCGGTAGATCCTCGGCAGTTGGTAGAGTTAGGAATACATATTAATAAATGAGATTTGCTGTTTCAAGAAGTGCTGCTCCTCATGAATTAGAAATTTTTGCAAATCTCAGAGATCGCAAAGATAGTGATCATTTTATTGCCGAAAGTGAAAAGATCGTTGCACGTCTTCTTCGGTCAAATTTAGAAATCGGTTCGCTCTATTTAACCGAGGAGCATTTCAATTCGAAAAAAGATCTTATCCAAGCGCATATTCAGCAAAGTGAATGCAATATCTTTATTGCTTCGAAAGAGGAGATGGCAGAAATTGTGGGTTTCAAATTACATCAAGGAATTCTTGGTGCAGGGAAAACTCCGAAAGAAAAAAGGCTTGATGAATTGATTACTGGTTCAAACCACCCATTACTCTTTGTTATTCTCGATGAAGTTGCTGATACGGAGAATATAGGAGCGATATTCCGCACGTCACTTGCAATGAATGCCACTGCAATAATTATTGACAATAAAAGTGTAAATCCCTGGATGCGCCGCGCTGTGCGGGTTTCGATGGGAGCCATATTTGAATTACCAGTTGTGACGGTTGAATCGATTCCTGACTGCATAAATGAACTACGGAGTAAAAACGTTACAGCCCATGCAACGACGCTTAAGGATTCAGCCGAACCGATCTGGAATTGTGATCTTACAAATGATTGTGCATTAGTATTCGGCTCGGAAGGTCACGGCATTAAAGCGGAGATAATAGAATGTTGTAATAAAGAAGTTACAATTCCAATGTCTGATAGTCTTCATTCTCTAAATGTTGGAATTGCACACGGAATATTTCTTTATGAGGTGATGAGGCAGAGGGGAAAGTCCGAGAGATAATTCGCAGTATCAGAAACCAAGCAGAATCAGAATGTTTTTTTTGCATATCTTTTTGGGGATAAATTTATGCCCTAATTTACATTGTAACCATTGGCGATCTCAGTTGTCTATTGATATATAGATCTGATCAAATAGCCATGAAAACATTTTTAATAATTTTACTAATTTTTGTACTTGACGAATCATCTCGGAGCCAATACAGCCTTTCCTTGCCTGTTGGCAAAGAGTATTCGCCGGATGCATCCGGCAGAATAGTAGGTATTGAAATACTTATCACGTGTCGTAGTTAAAATTTATGGAAATTAAGAATGGATCATTTCGATTGATGCGTTCTGAACATATATGATGCGATGGGTATGCAGATGATTGTGATTCCTCCGCACCAGATCACGGCGAGCAGGGCATGATCTCCCATCGGAGTTCCGACCATGAGAGAACGCATTGCTTCGATAACGTGAGTAACTGGCTGATTCTCTGCAAAGATGCGCAAGACATCAGGCATTCCTTTTGTGGGGACAAATGCACTGCTTGCAAAGGTCAGCGGAAAAACAAAAACAAAGCTTATCCATTGCACAGCTTCAACTGTTCGCGCCAGAAGCCCCATGATCGCTGCTAACCATGAGAATGCCAAGGTAAACAGAAGCAAAATGGAAGTGATCATCAGCCAATCCAGAATTGATGTTGTCGGTGAAAAACCAACAAGAAGACTTACCAATATCAGGATGATCGAAGAGATAACATTGCGGACAAGATCGGCAACGACATGCCCCGTCATTACGGCAGAACTTGCGATCGGCAATGATTTGAGACGGTCAATAATGCCGCGCTGCAGATCGGCTGCGACGTTAAGCGAAGTGGTCATCGCTCCGAATGCTGCCATCTGAATTAATATCCCCGCGACCAGATAATTTACGTACGTTGTTGATCCTGTATTAATGGCCCCGCCAAAAACATAGCGAAACAGCAGCATGAACATGATGGGCTGAATCACGAGCGACATCAGTTGATCAAGATTTTTGAAAATGTGCCTGAGGCTCCGAACTATCAGCACGGAAGTATCACGGATGATCCAATAGAGCGCCGAGCGATCCATCGGTTTCGGGCTTTGCAATGATGGTGTTGAAGTTGTTTCCATATTATTTTTTTCCTTCAGTTTCCTGTGTTGCCTCGTGTCCTGTTAGTTGCAGAAATACATCATCAAGCGTGGGTTTATGGAGCGAAAATGATTCAACATTTATCGCTGAAGTTTCCAGAACATCAAGAATGCGTTTCACATGTGCAATGCTTCCATCAACGGCAACGGTAAGCGTCTTGTGATCTTCATGGCGCAGAACTTCCTGGCTCAGTACACTTGTAGTTTTAATGACATCGTCATCAGTTCTAAGAATCAGTTCAAGCCGTTCATTGCCGACGCTGTTCTTCAACTCGTTCGATGTTCCTTCGGCAATTACTTTACCGTGATCGATAACGACGATGCGGTCAGCAAGTTTATCGGCTTCGTCGAGATATTGTGTTGTGAGCAGGATCGTCGTACCGTCTTTAACAAGCCGTTCGACCCTATCCCAGATAGCAAGCCTGCTTCGCGGATCGAGACCTGTCGTCGGTTCATCGAGAAAAAGTATAGGAGGAGTAGCAACCAGACTTAGCGCCAGATCAAGACGTCTGCGCATGCCGCCGGAATATGTTTTTGCTATTCTGCTTTCTGCTTCTATTAGATCAAACTCTTCCAAAAGCTGCGAAGCCCGAAGTTTACTATCGGATGAGCTTAAGTGATAAAGTTTTCCCATCATTTCGATATTTTCTCTCCCAGTGAGATATTCATCGACGGCTGCATATTGCCCCGTTAGTCCAATTGAACGGCGTACATCCTTCGGATTGCGCACAACATCAAAACCATTCACAAATGCCTCGCCGCCATCGGGAGGTAGCAGAGTACTTAAAATGCGAATAGTCGTCGTTTTTCCGGCTCCGTTCGGACCGAGCAGTGCAAGTACCGTCCCACGTTCGACGGTAAGATCGATACCGTCTAATACAACGACTTTTTTGAAAGATTTTTTTAGTCTGCGAGTAACGATCGGAGCAGTTATGGTCATAAAGGGTACATGAAATAATTCAATAGGTGCTCATCAAGTTGAACACTAATATACCAAATTTTCTGATGCAACCTAAAATGTTGCCATCGCATAGGGAGTATTTTTTCATGAAGTTTTGCGACAGAGGGGGACGAAAAATCCCTGAACCTTGTTCTTTTTATCAGGGAACACATTATGCTATTAACGACAACAAAACCTGCGACTATTGAGGACTATGAGCAGCTCCCGGAAGGAGCGCCATATCAGCTTATTGGCGGAGAATTAATTATGAGCCCAAGCCCCACACCGTTTCACCAGAAAATTTCGCGCAACTTGTTTCATGCGCTTGATGCATTCGTCGATTCGAGAAATTTAGGGTGCGTATTATATGCCCCGCTTGATATTCGTCTCACAGACGAAGACGTATATCAGCCCGATATAATTTTTGTTCGTCAAGAACGCGTTCATTTAATAGGGCGCAAGAAATTTAACATCGTACCGGATCTTGTTATCGAGATTCTTTCGCCTTCGACTGCCTATTACGATTATTCGCCCAAAAAAGCGAAGTATTGCGAGCATGGCGTCGAAGAATATTGGATCGTTGATCCTGAAGAAGAGACCATTGAGATCATGATTAAAAATGGCGAATATTACCAGACCGATGCGTTGCTCCGTAAACCTGCTTTCCTCCAATCCCAAATGTTTCCCGGCTTTAGCATGAAGCTTGAAGATGTGTTTGCGTTTTGAAGAGATGAAGAAGTCCCAATCACCATGCCCGGTAGATCACTCAATGTATGAAGTTTTGCGCCAACCGAAAAAATAGATATGATTAAGCCACAAAACCGCGATTTCATTCGGGTCGGGAAGTCGCGTATCGAAGGTACTGGGGTATTTGCCAAACGGAAAATTCCTAAGGGCAGCCGTATCCTCGAGTACACCGGAAAGCATATTTCGCGGGAAAAATTTTTCATCGAACTGGTCGAAGGAAAAGCAACCCATACGTATGTCTTTGGTTTGAATGAAACGACAATGATCGACGCCGCTCGTAACGGCAACGACGCCCGCTTTATTAATCATAGCTGCGAACCGAATTGCGAAACGTATATCTTCGATGAAAAGGTCTATATCTATGCTATGCGCGATATTATCAGAGGCGAGGAGTTGTCATTTGACTACCATCTTGCTTACCCTTTCGGAATTCCGGACAAATCTCTAAAAGATGCATATCTTTGTGTTTGCGGCTCGGCACTTTGCCGTGGCACTATGCTGGCATCTATACCACGGAAAAATAACAGAAGAAAATAAAACCATGAAAAAAAAACCATCAAAAAAGAATACGCTCATGATTGCAGCTTCGGCCGCAATGGCAATTCCCATGTTTGCTACTCCGGGAATTACACAGATCAAAGATATTATAAAATCCAGTTCTGTAACTACAAGGGAAGTGCAGCATTACACCATTAAACTCACAAATACAAAGATTACTTCTGCGGAAAAAATGTCCTGGTCGCATCTTAATATTGCGGGGTATGATGGTAAGTACACCTATTTTGAGAGATCTGACGGAACAAAGTTTTATCTTGATAGAAATGGAGATATTAAAGAGGTCGCATCTTCCATCACGATCAAGAGTATCGGCAGTCCGACTATCAAAGGCGCTCGGGAAAATGCATCTAAATCCTCGCAAAGCAGAATGCTTACGATACGTGGAGTGGACGAAAATGGCAATACCATTTTGGAAAACGACAGGAAAGAAACTTTCTACGTTAATAAACTGAGCGGTGACTTCGTCTACGTTAGCATCAGTAAATAATCCTTAAAGAAAAGACGAATATTTCGTTTTAATATTGGTAAACGGATTATGAAAAACATTTCATAATTCTTTTGTCACAGACTTTACTCTCTATACGTCATTATAGAAATTAACGTATCTTTGTACTTACATTCTTTTACAGATCATGAAACATCATCTTCGCATTTCTCTTAAGCCTTTCGTTTTTGCTCTCGTTGCTTTTCTCTT
>JBBQGG010000057.1:0-19486 GCA_038322815.1 Kapaibacterium sp. (SeqCode) | reverse complement strand
AATTTTTGGTGAAGAAGCATATTCGGATGGAGTTCTTAACCGTTCATATTTAGCCGCTAAAATATTTACTGATGGTTCGCTACGGTCAAAATTAGAGGAGATCGTTCACCCGGCAACACTTGAAGTGTTCGAGGAGGAATTTCGCAACAGTAAGCCCGGCGAGATCATTGCTCTTGAATCCGCTATTCTTTTTCAAACCGGATTGGATGAAATTTTTGATGCTGTCATTTTAGTTGATTCAAAAGATGAAGGAGTAATTTCACGATCAGAAACCTCAGGAAAACTCACCTCTGATGAAGTTAGAAGTCGCCTTAAGTCGCAGGGCTATCAGGTTGAATGGAAAGAAGATGCGGACTTTATGATTGATAATAATGGAAGCGAAGAAGAGTTCTTGAAACGCTGCGAATCCTTTAGTGAACTTGTAAAGATTCTTGCCATAGGAAACCTTCCGGAAAGTCCGTTGCGAATGATAATCGAATAAATCGTGCCTTGTTTTACGCTGGTCGCTAAAATACACATAATCAGCTTGTAAATAATAATTTAGACTCCTTATCCACAATTTCCGAGAATTTAACACAAACGTAACATTTTCTTCATATATTTGCAATGCGTCCATTGAGGACGTATAAATCATTCTCTTTTTTCACATCATTATTTGGAGGTATTCTTTATGTCACGTTCTTTTTTAAAATTGATTCTTTCTGGTTTTATGGTTGCAGCTATTACAACCGCTTCGTTTGCACAGGATGAAGCGAATATGGCTCGTCCGAATACTAAAGCTGGCTCTGCGGCTTGGGTGTTCAATTTCGGCGGGCTATCGTCACTCGGTTTGTTTCAGATTCCGATCACAGGGTTCAATGTTGCGGGAAATGAAACGGGCACGAATTTATCGACGAGTGTTTATGGAGCAGGCTGGAAATACTATTTATCCGATGATCTGGCTATACGAGCTATATTGGGATTTAATACTAACAGCAGCGGTAATGCTGATTCTGCCGGTGGTAAAAATTCAAACACTGCTTTCGGAATCGCAGCAGGTATTGAAATGCATACCCATGCAGTGTATTCCACTTCACCATATTTCGGTGCGCAGATCAGTTATGCAATGGCAAACGTTGATCGTAATGTCACTGCTCTTGGAGAAGATAAAACAAGTGCAACATTTCTCGGAATCGGCGTTCTAGCCGGTTTTGACTGGTACTTCACTCGCGGAATTGCTGTTGGCGGAGAATATATGCTCGGTTTCAGCACTGCATCATCAAGCACTGTTGTTACACCAAAAACAGGCTCGGCAACTACGCATGATAATCCATCGGCAACGAATATTGGAATCAGCAGCGGAAGCGTACATCTTGTCGTTCACTTCTAAGTTACTGTAAATATAATTATTTATAAAACCATGCCTCCCGGAGAATTTCTTCGGGAGGCATTTATTCGAAATCATACGAGACACCTTTTACATACACTATTTTTGTCTTTTGCCTTCGTTCTAATGATGGCAATATCTTCGTACGCGCAAACCGATAGTACGAAAGCGCAAAAAGATAGTGTGAAAGTAGAGAAATATATTTCAAATCCTCAGGATAGTATTAAGCCCCCTGTATCTCTTCCTGAAACGAAATCGGGCTCTCTGGCATTTTTATTTACAACGAACGGTCTTGGTTCGTTTGGTATTAGTGGTTTCCCGATAGCGACCTTCGATATAAACGCAGGAGGTCAGTCTCTTCCCAATGGTATAATAAATGCCGGCGGCGGGAAATGGTTTTTTACAGATGGAATGGCTCTGCGAGGTTTATTCGGATTCCGCGTTGATAGCAAAGGTGATTCCGATCCGTTAAAGCAAACGGATAGTTCGGGTAAAACGTCCTCAACAATATGGGCGATTGCTGTCGGAGCGGAGATTCACTCGAATGCACTGTATTCACTTTCTCCCTATATTGGTGGGCAGATGATTTTTGGCGGAGCAAGCATCGGCAATCAAAAAATGGTAAGTGGAAAAACAATAGAAAATAAAGAAACCATATCGTATTTTGGAGTAGGTCCGCTACTGGGTTTTGATTGGTACTTTACCAGAGGTCTTGCTATCGGCGGAGAATATTTACTTGCTTATAACACCCAATCAGTAACCGTAACTTCTCCGGATGCCACAGGCGCGGCGGTAACGAGAGATACTCCGACAGCATCAAGGATTTTCATTAGCAGCCTCAATGTTCATCTTGTTGTCCATTTTTAGGGATTCGTTCTCTTCTAAGATTGTTCTAAACTCGTGAGAGAAACAGATATTTTAGTTCTCGGTTCAGGATCTGCAGGTCTTTTTTTTGCGCTGCAAATTGCAAAGCGCTCGAAGTTAAAAATTCTCATCATCACAAAAAAAGAGCGTTCGGAATCCAATACGAATTACGCTCAAGGCGGAATCGCCAGTGTGATGAACTCCCTGGATTCCTATGAGGCGCATATTAACGATACACTAATTGCCGGAGCCGGGCTTTGTCATGAAGATGCCGTCAGGATTCTGGTGGAAGAAGGACCACTCCGCATTCAAGACCTTATGGATCTGGGTGCGCAATTCACGCGCGATAAATCAGGTAAACTTCATCTTGGCAAAGAAGGCGGACATTCAGCGCATCGAATTGTTCATACCCGCGATCTGACAGGCAAGGAAATCGAGCGGTCACTTTTATCCGCAGTTGCAAAACATCCGCAGATCACTATGCTTGAAGATCATTATGCCGTCGAGCTTTTAACAGATCATCAACGCGTCGGAGGCAAGAGGAAAACGAAAGAACCCATCTCTTGCTATGGTGCCTATATATTGGATGAAAAAAAAGGCGAAGTAGAAATTGTCAGAGCAAGAAAGGCTATAATGCTTGCCACCGGCGGCGCAGGACAAGTTTACCTTCATACGACAAATCCTTTGATCGCAACAGGAGATGGCATTGCAATGGGTTATCGTGCAGGAGCGGTAGTTGCAAATTTAGAATTTATTCAATTTCATCCGACGACCCTTTATTCAGAAGGAGCAAAATCATTTCTGATATCCGAAGCAGTTCGCGGGGCCGGAGGAATTTTACGCAATCAGGCAGGGGAGAGATTCATGGCAGAGTATGATCCGGAAAGATTAGAACTTGCTCCCCGTGATATCGTTGCACGCGCCATCGATGCTGAATTAAAACGAAGAGGAGAGCAGTTCGTTTTCCTTGATATTTCGCATCTCGGGGCATCAAAGATCAAAAAAGAATTTCCGAATATTTATGAGAAGTGCAAACAGTTCGGTATTGATATCACCAAAGACCCGATCCCTGTTGTACCAGCCGCACATTATAGCTGCGGCGGAGTTGTTACCGATCTTTATGGCAGAACAAACGTCAGAAATCTTTATGCCTGCGGAGAGGTGACGATGACAGGCGTTCACGGAGCAAATAGATTAGCAAGCAATTCTCTGCTCGAATCACTTGTTTTCTCACATCGTGCAGCCAATGATCTTATAGATTCGTTGAAAAAAAATCCTAAAGTAGATGAGCAAATAAAAATTGTCGAATGGGATGAATCGGGGACTGAGAATGCAGAAGAATGGGTCGTCATTGAGCATGACCGGCGGGAAGTGCAACAATTGATGTGGGATTATGTTGGTATTGTGCGTTCAACGTACCGCTTAAAACGCTCGGAACGAAGATTGAAACTGATCTCGCAGGAGATCGAAGCCTACTACCGTAAGACGAGAGTTACTGTTCCGCTTCTTGAACTTCGGAATATCACTCTCGTAGCATTGCTTATTGTGCGATCCGCACTAAAACGGAAGGAGAGCAGAGGCTTGCATTATATGACAGACTACCCGAAGCCAAAAGCGGCGATGGCAAAAAAAGATACGATTCTTCAAAAAAAAGTATAAATTTGCGGGCTAACGCTCCGCGCCTACCTAACTAACGTAGTTTATAAATTATGGCAACTCATACTCATCCGCATAAGCAGGTAAAAGATATCTTTACTAAGCCCGTCTTGGATAAGATCGCTGCAACGATTGCATACGTTGAAACAGGTACAAGTGCTGCGATCCGTGTATGCATCCGCGAAGAGCGCGATCACGATGAAGCAGGTCTATCTATTGAAGATATTGCGAAGAGGGAATTCCTCAAACTTGAGATGGAAAAAACCACTGGCAGAAATGGCATTTTGTTATTTATTCTTTTCGAAGAGCGTAAATTCTATGTGTATGGAGATGAAGGAATTCATACCCGCGTTAATCCCGAAACATGGACAGATATTGCCGCTACCCTTGGAGAGCATTTTAAACACGCTCATTATGAAGACGGAATTCACGACGCACTGAGAAAGATTCTTTCACATATTCACACGTCTTTCGCACCAACAGGAAGCGCAAACGAACTCAGTAATGAAGTTGTCATCAGATAATATGTTCTTAAAAAAGTCTCGGATCGCTTTGGCACAATGCAGTGCCGTGCTTGGTGATGTAGAAAAAAATGTAAAGCATCATCTTGAACTTGCTTCAAAAGCAAGAGCACAAGGAGCCGATGCAATTATCTTCCCGGAATTATCGCTGACAGGTTACACACTTCGCGATCTAAATAACGAAGTTGCCCTCGATCCGTCGACGTCTCCTCTGGTACATGATCTTCGTGAACTGAGCAAAGAAATTACTATTATCTGCGGCGGAGTTGAACGAAGCAAAACAGGAGGCTTGCATAATGCCGCATTTGTTTTCGAAGGCGGTGAATGTAAACATACACATCGTAAACTATATCCACCGACGTATGGTATCTTTGAAGAAGAACGGTATTTTTTAGCCGGAAATACTTTACACGCATTTGAATCTATAAAGCTTGGGAGAATAGGTGTCCTTGTCTGCGAAGACTTATGGCATCCATCGCTTCCCTATATGTTGGCATATCAGGGTGCACAGCTTATTATTACGATCGCTGCCAGCCCGACAAAGCTTGGTAACGGGGAAAATAAGAACTCCGAAGCTCCAATGAATTATACATTCAATAACGAACATCATGTTGCTTATGCACGCCTGTTTAGTACATATATCGCTTTCGTGAATCGTATCGGAGTTGAAGACGGAGTGAATTTTTGGGGAGGCTCGGAAATTATTTCTCCTTCCGGAGAAGTATTACAACGTGCATCGTTTTTTGATGAAGATATTGTATTCGTTGATATTGATCCGAATGCAGTTCTTCATGCGCGGGAAAATTCACGCCACATGCTCGATGAAAATTTGCTCTTGACACAGCAATTACTTGCTGAGACGATTACACAATCGAGGGAGGGCAGGTAGTCGATGGCTGGTAGTCGATGGTCAAATACGATATACAGTATCTTTATACTTTTTATTTTAATTACCGCTATTCCGGTTTTTGCCCAAAAAGCAAAAGTTGATTCGACAAAAAATTCCGGCTATGTAATCCGTGAGACATTTCCCGTAACCCGCGATACTTTTCATGCTCATTTTACCGACAATGGAATAGGACGTGTAGCTGATTTTAATGAAATTCCAAGCCTTATCTCTCTCTCCTCAGCCCCGGGTATTTTCTCATATTCCAGAAGTGGGCTTGGTTTTGGATATTCTTTTGCAAATATTCTTGGCTTTGATCAGCGCAGGCAAAATATTTTTATTAATGGTATTCCGCAAAATGATCCGGAAGATCATAATGTGTATTGGACGGTCATTCCTGATCTGGCAGTAAATGCATCGGAAATTCAATACACTGTCGGAGCATCCTACCCTGCATTCTCAATGGCAGGTGCGATCAACGTAGAGACAGGCGTATCAACTTCTCCTAAAGAGTTTACTGTTTCTGCGGGATACGGAGATTATAATACATTCAAACTTGCCCTCACCTTAAACTCCGGCCTTATTGACAATAAATATATTATTTATGCAAGACTTTCGCAGCTTAGATCGGATGGATATAGGAATGCATCGTTCATTGATGAAAAATCATATTATGTTTCGTTTGAACGGATCGATACCGGCTTTAGGCTAAACTTAAATGTTTATGGAGGTTCAGTTAAAGATGGATTGAACTACTATGGAATATTTCCCGGAACAAATAACGGTCGTTCAAATTTTACCGACCCCAATTTGCGAAAGACGAATTGGTCAGAATCATTTACGTATGAACGTCGCCCACAGGAGCATGAAGAATTTTTTCAACCGCATTATGAAGCAATAACTGCATGGGACATTACTCCTACTCTAACTTTTTATAGTACGCTTTTTTATATTCAGGGAGATGGCTTTAATGATTACGATGGTACCGTTCCATTCTTAAGCAAGCTTTCGGGTAGTGAATACTATCGTCTTACTCCAGCGTATGGATTGCGCAATAATTTTACAGGTATAACAGATTCATCGCTCGGAAATGAACTGGTTCGCGGCTTTGTATCAACAAGTCAATTTGGCTGGCTGCCAAAAGTGGAATTAATTCACGGTAATGGACGAGGTACGTTTACTACCGGAGTGCAACTTCGTATAGAGAGATCGAATCATTGGGGGCAATTGCTTTCGGCAGAAAAGCTGCCGGTCGGACTTCCGGGTGATTATCATTTCTATGATTATAAAGGCGGAAAAAATATATTCTCCGGATATGTCTCGGAAAAGTATGATTTCACTGAGATCTTTTCGGCATCTGCAGGAGTTCAACTGCTAGGTCAGGAATATAAATTCTTCGATGAAAAACCTTTCTTCCTTGATTCTGCTGCTGCAGCTTTTCGTGGGCAGACACAGAGAGGATGGACTAATTATTCTTTTACTGTGCCATTTCTTTTTGTTAACCCTCGAATTGGATTGGAGATGGCATTCAATGACTTCCTTAGCGGGTTTTTTAGTGCTGCGGTCACAACACGTGAACCGCGATTGAAAGAGTATTATAATCCACAATTTTTTAGTCTGCCAAATTTTCTGCGCAATGGAGATGGCTCATTTAATTTCAACGCTCCGAAGATAGAACCCGAACATTTAATTGATCTACAACTGGGAACAAGGCTTGGAAAATATCTCCTGGATGATATTACATTATTTTCAGGGGGGATAACAGGTTATTATATGCCGATCACCGAAGAATTGCTTCAAACCGGCATTGCAGATAAATGGGGATCGAGTCAAATAGCCAATGCAGGGAAGGTTGATCATTACGGAATTGTACTCGATGGAGCATTTGAATTCGGAACATCAGTAACAGTAAAATTTAATTTTACAGCAAGTCATAATGAGATCAAAGAATTTTTGCAATACTCCGATACCATCAGTATAGTCGGCAAAGTGCCGATCGGTTTTCCTTCGATCATAGCAGGAGCAAGTTTACTGTTGAAGCCTATTGATGGCTTTACTTTTAGCTTGACGGAAAGATATATCGGTGCAATGTATGGAGATCTCACGAATTCGGTTCAATTCCGTAATGACCCCTATGGAGTGCTTGATGCAACACTTTCCTATCGTCAAAAAAATATTCTTGGATTACAATATGCAGAACTTCGCATCGAAGTCAATAATCTATTGAATAAATTCTATACGAGCTATGTTGAAAGCGGTACAGGATTTTTTGTTGCTGCACCAAGACATGGATTCGCAACGATTCAGATAGGCTTATAAAAAGAATGAATGATGTAAAGAAGCATATTCTGATTCTCCTCGATGGCGAAGAGCCTTCGAAGATGATCCTTGAGCAATTTGCAAAAAATGCTTCTTTCATTATCGCAGCCGATGGAGCAGCAGCGTATGCACATCGGCATACTATTCCTCTCGATGTTATTATCGGAGATATGGATTCACTTCACAAAGATCTACGAAAGGAGTTCGAAGCCAAAGGTACCAGGATCATTGAAGAGGCAGAGCAGCAATCAAATGATTTTGAAAAAGCTCTACGATTTATTCTTTCGGAATCTCTTGGAAATGATATTCACGTTCTCGGTATTCATGGCAAACAAACTGATCATCTTCTGACAAACTTCAGCGTCATGCTTCGTTATGCCGATAGCTTCGATACGCTGATCGCCGTTGATGCCACGCATGAACATCATTTCCTCACCGAGGAAAAGCATTGGTATTCGTTTGACGCTCCTGTCGGTACGCTCATTTCCATTACGCCGCTTCCGCAGGCATTGGGTGTCACTACCTCAGGTTTATATTATTCTCTGAAGAATGCGCGTATGGTTTTCGGTGAGCGTGAAGGACTCAGTAATATCATTAGCGCAGATGGCGCCCGAGTTGAAATACTCAAAGGCACCGTTCTGATTTCTATCCCTTTTGGCAAAAATATGGAAAAATAAAAAATTTAGCATTTATACCAGTTTGATAGCACCGAAAATGGCGACCGGTGGCTCCTGCACAGAGAACGACCTCTGGAGGTGTCGAAGGGGTATTCGGATGTTTTCATAAATTGGGAACTTCATTCTATTAAGGGAACCTCTCAATGCATTGGTAGGTGCATCGTAAAAAAAATAGGAAGTATTTCCATGAAAAAGGTCATCGGTTTTAGTATTGGTTTGGCGCTCTGCTTTGGCATTGGGGCGGGGAAGGGGTATGAGCAGGCGGACAGTTGCCTAAAACTTTTGCGAACGCAAGAGGCGATAGAATCCAACCCGGATTCAGTCAAGGTGGATAGTTGCATTGGCTCAACAACTTTCGGAGATTTATACGCTAAGCAGTGGTTTGCAGTAATTTTTAATTCCCAAATTCTGCCAACACCTACGGGACCTATAGATACAATAATTGACCGCAGATGGGAAGATATCGATACAGCGTATCCCAGTATAAGAACTGGCTTCGATTCTTTGGAGCAAGAATTCGGAAGTTTTTTCTTTCGAAAAGAACTACATCTAAATGATACGAGCAAGGACTATTTCAAAATTCGTTTTAGTAATTACGTGAATATTGGTAGCGTCGTGCTTGCATTGCATAACATACCACTGCTTGACACATCGGGGTATGCTATGAGAGTTGTTGCAAAAGCTGGCGTTAAAACACAGTTGCCTACGAAAAACTTTATTAATCGCATTGTCCTTTTTCGAAACTATGAACTGCAATCCGGTATTTTTGGAACTCTTAATTTGAGTGGTTCCATCAGTTGCTTTGATGTTGTTGGTAAGTGCATTTTTTCTGTCCCAGTAAGTAGTTTTAGTGAAGAGTCTCTTCTCCAATTATGCAAAAAAGGTACATATATCCTTCAAAGCAATGAAATAAAAATTTTAGTTTTGATTTGTGATTAAGTTTTAATAAAAAGTCGAAGTTATTATGAGAGAATATTTCATTTTTCTTCTTTTGATTTTCTGCATCCCACTTTTAAATACAAAGACATTTGCCCAGTTGGATAGCTGCTTGAAGCTTCTACGTATCCAAGAAGCATTAGAATCCAACCCGGATTCAGTCAAGGTAGATAGTTGTATTGGCTCTCTTGCTTATGGCAATTTATATGCACGGGGCTGGTTCCAGGTGGAGTTTACTTATTTTGAACTGCCAGCACCTAGGGCCCGGAAGATACACCTATTCAAAAACTTTCACAATCTGGCGTGGATCACCAAAGTCTGTGGAAAAGAAAAGTTTTTTCACCTGCTAAGAATACTGTGCGTCAAAATGGCAATGTTGGAACAACGCCTACAGTAAGTGTTTTATTGAATACGTCATTTAAAGAAGCAGAATTATTTGTTGACGAGCCTTTGTCAAAACAGACCGAGATAGAACTTTTTGATATTCTAGGCAAGAAAATCACAGGAATATATAATGGGATATTGCCAAAAGGGCGATACACATTCAATATCTCAAAAGGAATTTACACTGCCGGAGAAATGCTGTTCGTCCGCGTAACACAGGCTAATTTCGTAAAAACTGAAAAAATTGTTCTCAAAAACTAATCTCATTCATCATTTAAACTATAAGGAGCCTGGTCATGAAGTATTTTATGGGCTGAATTCGTCGTTAATAGTGGGACGGACTAAAGTCCGTCCCACTCAAGAGAGGCTCTCAAAAACCGAAAATTACTGCCCGATCTATTTTATTTCGTATATTTATGATGCTTAGAACTGCTGTTTAGCGATAAATGGCATTTCCTAAATGATTTGAGCCGGTTTTGCCTTGAAAGTGAGCTAGCCCCCTCCGAACTTCAAGAGGTTAGCTGTATTTATTTTCTCTAAAAAGAAAATAACGATAGTAGAAAGTTTGCTGAAAAATATGATCATATTCCGCAGCCGTTTGCATCGGTATGCTGCACTTTTTTTTGGATTCTTCCTATGTTGCTTTTTTCAAAGTACGATCCTTCGCGCCCAAAATATTTCAGGAGTGATCAATAAATATGCACAGGTTCTGGAAGTGGATACGTGCATGAATGAGCTTCTTATTAGCGATGCCACAGGATTTTTTCCCGGTGATAGGGTGCTTCTGATCCAAATGAAAGGTGCATCAATTGATCTAAGCAATACTGCAGCTTTTGGTAAGATCACCAGTTACGGGAATGCCGGAAATTATGAGTTCGCTCAGATCGCATCCATTAAAGGCCTATTTGTAAAACTAAAAAATAAGATCGTCAGACTTTACGATACGCCCAAAGGTGCAGTGCAATTGGTGCGTATTCCGCAGTACACTAATGTTACTGTTACCGATACGGTGAAGGCACTTCCCTGGAATGGTCAGCGAGGCGGAATAGTGGTGATGGAAGTTTCCGGAACAGTTACATTAAATTCGCATATCGATGTTTCCGGCGCAGGGTTCAAAGGCGGAACAAGGAATATAGGCGCTCAATATCAGGATCAGACAGATTATTATGCATCGGAGTTTTCTGATTCATCAGGAAAAAAAGGCGAGGGTATTACTGCCTATAGTACCGGCTATGAAAGCGCAAGAGGCGCGCTTGCAAATGGAGGCGGCGGCGGAAATACGGAAAATGCAGGCGGCGGCGGTGGTTCGAATGGCGGTAACGGCGGGACCGGAGGTGATCAGACTTCCCGATTTACCCGAATTCCAAATGGCGGAGTCGGGGGAAGAAATATTGACTATACTGTTGCAGCAAAAAAGATCTTTTTTGGCGGCGGCGGCGGCGGTGGTCAGCAAAATGATGTGCAGGGTACAGACGGAGGAAATGGCGGAGGAATAGTCATAATCAGAGCCGATATTCTATCAGGCGGCGGTAGAAAAATTATTGTCGATGGATATACTGCAAAAGATGCATTAGCCGATGGCGCAGGCGGCGGCGGCGCCGGAGGAACAATTGTTTTAGATGTAAATACTATCAATAATAATCCTGTACTTTCCATGCAGGGCGGCAAGGGAGGAAATAATAACGCAGATAATCAGAGCAAACAGGATTGGTGTTTTGCTCCCGGCGGCGGCGGATCCGGAGGAACAGTTATTGTCAAAGGTCCATCCGTGCCGCCATCTTCTTTGAATGGTGGAGCAGCCGGAAAGATCACTGAACCGACTTTGCCATGCACCGGAACGACGTACGGCGCAACAGACGGAGAAAAAGGCGGCGGGATCTGGAATAATATTATTACCGATGGAAATGTGCCTTTCACATTCCCAACCGTTACTACACCACTTGAGACGATCTGTGAAGGTGAAACTGTCCAGTTAAATCTTCCCGGAGCGCACGGAATTAAATGGAGTCCGGGTGCAGGGTTGGATAATGATGCAAGCGGAACGCCAAATGCTTCTCCATCAGTAACAACACATTACACCGTCTCTTATCTTGATGATCGTAATTGCGCATTTCTTGATACGGCACTTGTTATTGTCAATCCAAAGCCGAAGCCTGTCATTGCAGGATCAATAAATGTATGTGCCAACCAGACTTTTTTCTATACGATCACCCCTGTGCCCGGAGCAACTTATCAGTGGATCGTATCCGGCGGAACACTATTGACCGGACAAGGGACTGAATCAGCAGGAATACAATGGGGAAGCGGAGTTAGCGGTACGTTGGAAGTCGATGTTACAGCTTCCGGCACATCATGCTTTGGAAAAGCTATTATTAGTATTGTGATCAATCCTATTGTCAGCGATTCGATAATCGG
This sequence comes from Kapaibacterium sp. (SeqCode), assembly GCA_038322815.1. GTDB lineage: Bacteria > Bacteroidota > Ignavibacteria > Palsa-1295 > Palsa-1295 > PALSA-1296. The sequence goes on along the minus strand of JBBQGG010000057.1, from coordinate 7,462 downwards.
CGCTCATCCGATCTGTGAAGGGGAAACAGTGACTCTATCGGCGGATACAGGATTTGTGAGTTACCTTTGGTCTGATGGAGAAACGACGCAGAGTATAAAAGTCAGTAAAGCAGGGGATTATTTTGTTAAGACTATCTCTGCCGGTGGTTGCACCATATATTCCGATACAGTAACGATCATTGTTCATCCGATTCCCATCGTGACGATCAATGCTTCGGCACCAGTGATGGCAGATACCGGAGGAATTGATACGCTGACATTATCCGGAAAATTTGTTTCTTATAAATGGACTACCGGTGCACTTACCGATACGATTTTTGTGACAGATTCGGGATCGTATGGCGTCAGTGTTATAGATGCGAATGGCTGCTCGGCAAGTGCAGTAATTCATATTACGCGCGACATTGCTCCGCCGAAGATCACAGTTGCCTTAGATACGCTTGAAGGTGCGCCTTGCGATATGATCGTACTTCCTCTGAAGATCGTTACCTCGGAAAATATGCCGCCGAGCGGTGCAACGGATTATACGTTGGAGATCACGTTCGATCAAAGTCTTTTAGCACCGGTCAACAAAAATATTCAATTCGTGATAAAGGGAAGATGGAGAACTCTGACATTGACCGGAATCCGTCCTGATAATCAAGTAGCCGGTATTCTTGCCGGAATTGAATTAGAAGTCGCCCTCGGTGATACGATCGCCACAGTCATTACGGTCAAGACTTTTATATTCAGCAATGGCAAGAAAGTGCTGGTGACGAAGTATGACGGTCTCTTTAAACTGACAAAGCTTTGTCATGAAGGCGGCACGCGGTTATTTGCCGAATCTGATTCGCTTATCCTGCGCCAGAACATTCCAAATCCTGCTCAGGGAGCAACAACGATAACCTATAGCTTGCTCGAAGAAGGAAATTCAAAATTATGGATCACCGATGTTCTCGGAAGAAAAGTGATGACGCTTTTTGATGATTACATGAAAGCTGGCGGATATAGCTATCGCTTAAATACATCTGCTCTGCCGGCAGGAAATTATTTCTATATTTTACAAACTCCGACATCCGTTAAACGAAGGATGATGAGGATCGAACGATGATAAAAACCATTGCCGCTATTGCGAAGCGGAGCAGCAAGTGCGGAGGAAGCAGAATTCAATTCTGTATTCTTCTTGGTTTTGTGCTATCAGTTTTTATATCTGCTTCGGTTCATGGACAGGCATTAAGTGATAGTGAACGTGCTGTGCTTCCAAGCTTAGGTGGGTATTTTCATTATAATCTTAATCGGCACTCAGCCGATTTTGCAAAACTTCCCGGAATCCCGAATTGCTGTCAGAACTTTAAGGATGGCAAGGGCACCGGAGTTTCATTCGGAGGATTTTATCAATATCCGCTGAACACCAAACTTTCTCTTGATCTGCGTTTCGGATATTCATCGGAAAATGCAACATTAACTTCTGATGAATTGCCATGCGTGATCGTCGGAGGAAATGTTACTCAGGGTTTATTTCAGCATATATTAGATGTGAAGGTTGCGACCGTCGGTTTCGAACCTGCCATATCATATAATGTCTTCAGCCATTTGTTTCTTAATCTCGGTATTCAGGGCGGATTCATCGTGACGAAAAGTTTTTCACAGCGCGAACAATTAGTCCGACCTGTAGATGTCGGAGTGTTTCTTGATTCTACCGGTCATCCGCAGGGACGTACCAGAAATGTCTATTCCGGTAAGATCCCTCAGGCATCGAGTATCAATTTCGGATTGCTGGCTGGCGCCGGATATAAATTGCCGTTAAAAAGTGACGGCTCCCTTCATCTTATTCCGGAAGTATATTTTACTCAGGGATTTATTCCGCTGATCTCAGGATATAAATGGAATGCATCGGCGTTTCGATTTGGAGCATCGGTAAGCTATACTCCGATCCCGAAAAAAGAAATTCCGCCGCCCCCACCACCTCCGCCACCGCCTCCTCCTCCTCCTCCGCCGCCGCCGGAAAATAAGACGCCGCAGCTTTCAGCGTCGATGACTGTTGTCGGAGTAGATAAAGATGGCAACGAAGCTCCGCTGCAATTCAAAGTCGAAGAATTTATTTCAACGCAGCTTCGTCCGCTTCTCAATTATGTGTTCTTTATGGAGAATTCCAGCGAATTCCGTCCCGAATATACGCTCCTGACGCCTGATGAAGCCGCTAAATTTTATCCGGATAAGCTTTATAATTATGAGACCCTGCCGCTGTATTACCAGCTTATGAATATTATCGCCAGACGTATGCTTGAACATCCTACGGCAAAGATCACGCTTGTCGGATGCAATGCAGGACTTCGCGATGAAAAAGGAAATGCCGATCTATCGCGCAAACGCGCCGAGACTATACGCGATTATTTCCGCAACACATGGAATATTCCCGATAGCAGGATGACTATTCAGGTTCGTGAACTTCCCGAAAAAAATTCGAGCATGACGACAGAGGATGGCATTGCTGAAAATCGCCGTGTCGAGATCCAATGTCCGGAATGGGCGATCTTAGAACCGGTGCTTACCATCGATACCATTCGTGTTACCAATCCGCCGACAGTGAGATTTAAACCCATCATCACGGCACAAGCCGGGCTTGCCAACTGGCATGTTGAAACCGGAAACGACGGAAAGAAATTAAAAGAATTCAATGGAACAACGGTCATTCCGCCAAAGCTTGATTGGCGCATCGAAAAAGAAAAACAGCACACCCTGTCAGCTCTGCATTCAATGAACTATAGCCTGACTGCCACCGATGCAATCGGACAAAAAGTCTCGACGCCTGTGGATTCTATTCCCGTACTGCAGCTTACTCTTGCAAAAAAGAAAGAGAATCACATGGCAGATACGGTGTTCTCGAGATATAATCTTATCCTCTTTGATTTCGGAAAACCTACCTTGAATCCGAACAACCAAAAGATCGCCGACTATGTCCGCTCGCGCGTATCCGATAATGATATTACCACCATCACCGGATATGCCGATAGGATCGGAACGCCGGAATATAATCTGAACCTCTCTGAAGGCAGAGCGAAATTCACCGGTCTTGCTCTGGGACTTACGAAGGCAACCATAAAAGGTGTCGGAGGTACTGACCTTCTTTATGATAACGACATTCCCGAAGGCCGCTTCTACTGCCGAACCGTTACGATCTTCGTTGCATCCCCGAAGAAGCAATAGGAAGTAAAAGGTTTTTACGAATGTGCTTCCAGCGCAAGAATCATTTTGCAGGAATGGTTGGAATTGCAAAAAAGCACTTTTTTAATATCGCATAACCTGTTTATTATCAATAAGTTGCAGTTTCGCAAAAAAAAAACGAAAATAATTGAAAAAAAGAGAACAATTTCTCAAATCTTGTTGTATATTTGTACTGAGGTGTAGTGCATTTCAGGCGGTAAAGCGAATAGCCTCTATTACATTATAACTTTGCCTTCTCTATTTATGTGTTAGCCAGTTTACTTAAAGCTTGTCTAAATTGAGTACCTTTAGCAGCAGCAACACGATTTCCAAGACCACCAAAAAGTTTGGGGCAACAGGCTTGCGCCTATTGCCCCATTTGTACTATACGTACACCCGACTATTGCCGAAGCAAAATCGAACATATCAGTATCCACAGTACAGATTTGTAAACGTATTTGCAGAAGTAATAGATTCATTAAAAGCAGTGCAGACATTTTGCCGGCTCATTACAGAGAAGGCTGAATGGCTGCGCTGCTTTTTTTTTAACTATAGTATTGCAAATACACAATGCGACAACTATTTAGAAAATTCATATTGGCTGCAGGATTATTCAGTGCAGCAACTCTGTTTTCTGATAAACTCGATGCGCAGACATCGCCGAAAGGCACCGATGTACCGTGTATCCTGAGTTATCAGGGACAAGTAACAACAACCGATGGCAAAGCCATGAACGGCACACATCACATAACCACTACGCTTTACTCAGACCGCTTCGGAACAAATTCCGTATGGCAGGGTGAGTATAACGCAGAAATAACGAACGGAATATTCAATATTCTTCTCGGCTCCGGTAATTCGCCGCTTCCTGAAGGATTGGAAATGAATAGACCGCTTTGGTTTGGTATAAAAGTTGACGGAACAGAAGAGATGCGCCCGCTTTCTCAACTCTCCGCAGCTGCCTATTCGCTCAATGTTCCCGATAAATCCATCACGCAGGCAAAACTTGCCGATGATGTACAATCGGCTATATTCGGATCAGGGCATACACCCAAGGTGCAGGGAGTATCTTGGGATGTCAATGGGAATACGCTCGGTGCCGATAGCTGGCTCGGAAGCAAAGATAGCTTCGCAGTTGAAATCCATACGTATGACAATGATGCTGCAAATCGAGGCAGTAAGCGAGTTATGCGATATGAATGGAATTCTCTGAGTCCGAATATTATCGGAGGATATCAGGGGAATCTGGTTGCCGCCGGCATAAAAGGGGCTACCATCTGCGGAGGCGGAGCCAATAGCGTCATTAATGAGATTAGAAGCGATATTGGTACGATCGTCGGCGGTCAATCCAATTTAATTGACGTCAACAGTGATTATTCTGCCATTGTCGGAGGCAGTGCCAATATTATTGCCAAACAGGTGTTCGATGGATACATCGGTGCAGGAACCGATAATCATATCCATGATACAGCCGGGTACGGTGTGGTGCTCGGTGGTATTGGCAACATCATTGATAATAGCTGTAATTACAGCTTTATCGGCGGCGGAAATACCAACCTCATTAGGAGTTCCGGAATTACCAATAGCGGTCAGTATAACACTATCACTGGTGGTAGTCATCTTATATGCCAAAGCTATGCTCAGACTGTCATGGGCCATTATAATTTATCCCAGGGCAATTCGACATCCTCCAGTATTACTGGTAATGACAGATTACTGATAATCGGCAATGGTGCTGATGCATTTAATCGTTCGAATGCATTCGAGGTCTCTGATAATGGACATTCCATTGTGTACCATACGAATGGGGGGACGAACTCTGCAATAACTGGTGCTACTTATAAAGATAATATTATATACGCTTGGGCTTACTATGATGCTGGAGTAATTGTAAGCAAATTTGGTGTGGCAAGTATAGTTGCACATGGCAGCGTAATTATACAGTAACTTTATCCCTTGTAAAGCCTGATGGTACAGCGACATGCCTCAATAATTCTGATGCAGCGATTGTAGCTACACCTTATAATAATGTTTCTTGCCGATTTGCAAATGTTTTAAATTTATCAAATAACGGCAACACTGTAACAACTTTTGATATTCAATTGTCTAAGTCAGTTATTATACCACCCTGCGCTGTATGTACACCACCTACTGATTACGCAATAGGGTGTGATGGTGTTAATGGTGATTTCATGTTTATTGTAACTGGAAGACCACATTAATTTTTTAATTTGAGAGAGAGTTGCTCAGAGATACTCCACTCATATGAAGTATCTCTGATTATTTAATAGATATATATTTAAAAGGAGTCTTCAATGAATAAGAAAAAAATGTTTTTCGTTCTGAGTACAATTTTAAATGCGTCATTCTTCTTAGTAAGTTTTACATCTCACGCAGCTGTACTTTCTACACATTTGATACAATTTGGTGGAATTCATGGCTTCACCTTTTTCCCAAATCAATTAAAGGTGTTCGTTGGTGATACATTAAAATGGGTCGGTGATTTTACAAGCTATCCAATGCAATCAACTTCTATACCTGCAGGAGCACTACCTTTCGGCCCAATTAATTCTGGTGATACGTTCACATATGTCGTAAAAGTAGTCGGCGATTATGCATATCAAAATAATAAATATGCAAGTATAGGAATGAGGGGAAATTTTACTGCATTAATTCCTCACTACGGGTTAACAAATGAAGGTAGAGAATTTTATCTGGGAATGCTAAAGCCGAGTTATAATACATTAACCCCTCAATTCTCTAATAATACTTTTAAGGTTTACGCTTTGATTTCTACAGTCTATGAAAATCAAGTATCGGTTTCTTATTTTGATCAGAGTGGGAAAGAAATCGCACCAAGAAATTATCCAATTTTTAAAGGTTCTTCAGTTAGAGTTCCACTTAACTATTCACTGATGGAGATGGACACTGCCTCAGATGGACTTGCATACAAAGCTTGCCACATAAAATCAAAATACCCAATAACTGTATATTACCAAAGCGTTGGTGTTTGTTCGGGCGGTAGTTATCTTGCGCTTCCTGTTTTAGGATTAGGAAAAAATTATGTAGCTGCTTGTTATAACGATAATCCTGGAAATGGTGCGGGTGTAGGTACTGGAACAGGGTTTTATCCTACAAATTTCGAATATGCTGGTGGTGAATTTATTGTGATTGCAACAGAAGATTTAACGAATGTAAAGATAACGCCTACAACGACTACAGTGACAGGTCATCCTGGAATTAGTAATGGTGTTTCACACCCTTATAATATTCAGATGAATAAAGGTCAGTGTTATCTCGTGCGTTCAAACGGAAGAAGTGAAGATAATGATTTATCAAGTTCGGTAGTTGAATCATCTGCGCCCATTATTGTAGTAAGCGGACATGAAGATGCTGCACTGGGTAGTGCAGATCCTTATGATATGGAAGCTCGAGATTTCATGATAGAGCAAATGACACCTGTGGAATTTTGGGATTCATTAGGGTACGTCTCCATACCTTTTGCAGAAGCTTCCCCACCCGGAGAAGCTGGCCATGGCGATAGTTATCGTACTTATAGTTTTGATACTACTCAGGTAAAAGTACATCTTGATGTTCAAGGTATTAATGGTGGTTATGATATGGCTACTACTCGCCTTGCACCACCGCCGGAAAAATTAGATATAACGGGTCCCGTTAACGCTTATTCTCAAAACGGCAAAAAGTTTTGTTTAATGCAATATGATGAAAAAAGCATAACAGAGCATTCCCCATGGCCCGCCCCCAGTATGACGACAATTATTCCTGTTTCCAGATGGAAGACATCTTATTCATTTAATGTATTTTATGATGAACATCCTTTTGCCGCATCAGATGTTTACATCAATATTATTAGTTCTAATCTAGCTAACATATCAGTATCGAAAAACGGGCAACCTCCTGCACCGCTTTCTAGTCTTACAAAAGTTCTTGGCTTTAGTAACATTTCAAATTCTTACCCATCCTTAAAAGCAGCTCAATATAAATTTTCTTCTAAAGGGTCTGCATTTTGTTATTTTCTTTCATCTGATGATCCTTTTGCAGTTTATTGTTATGGTATGCAAGATTTTACACCAGAGGGCTCAAATCGTGGAAACATTAAAGTTTATAGCAAATTAAATTTTATTAATGAATTCTCCTCCCCTGCCGGGATGCAATTAAACACCGGCGTTACTCCGTCATTCATTGTTGATACTGCATCAACTTGCAATGGCTGGCATATCTGCGTGCGTGATACGGGGAAGAACGATCCGGGTCTCAA
>JBBQGG010000056.1:0-20031 GCA_038322815.1 Kapaibacterium sp. (SeqCode) | reverse complement strand
ATCTTTCTGCGATTTAAATTTCGCAGTCAGCATGAAGAATGTCAGAAGAAGAAAACCGACATCCACCATAGGTGTCATATCGATTCGGAATCCGTGACGTTTTATCTTAGCTTTTGACATAAAAATTTATTTTCCGTAGGGGCACATTGCGTGTGCCCTTTTAAATATTTAATACGAAACTTTAAGAATTTGATTTACTGAGGAATCGTATCTTGATAGTCTCAAGCAAATTGAGCGATGCTTCATCGATCAGATAGGTGAACTTGTCAACCTTATTGGTGAAGAAGTTATAGAATACGATGGCAATAATTGCGCCGCCGATTCCAAGAGCTGTATTCCACAGCGCTTCAGAGATACCAACTGAAAGTGCTGTTGCGCTTGCTCCGGCTCCGCCTTCGCCAAGTGCGCGGAACGAGCGTATCATTCCAAGAACTGTACCTAAAAGTCCTACCATCGTTGAGATCGAAGCGATCGTCGAAAGAATAACGAGGTTAGCTTCGAGAAGCGGAGTCTCAAGCATCGTTACTTCTTCTAAAGTTTTCTTTACTTCGTCGGACTTCTGCTCGGCAGACATCGTTGGATTGTTCTGAACTTCCTTGAACCTGGCAATACCTGCACGGATAATATTTGCTACCGTTCCCTTTTGTTCATTGCAAAGTTTCGTTACGGCATCGAGATTACCTTCATTGAGCAATTTCTCGATCTGTGGAAGTAATTCCGTAAGATCCTTCTTTCCCTTCGCCTTCGAGAGGCTCAGGAAACGCTCGCCTATAAATGAAAATACCATCAGTGAAAGACCAAGCAATACGGGGACGAGGAATCCGCCTACATACATCAGACCAAGAATGCTATCCTTCAACGGTTTTTCGCGTGTTAACGGATCGGCAAAATTACTTGGATTTCCAAGGATGAATTGCCAGATCACAAAGCCTACGACGAAAGACATTACGATGACGATAGCCACAAAGGTGGAGTTCTTTTTCATAGAGTAATCTTAAATAAAAAAATAGAAACTGCGTGAAATGAAGAGTTTTAGAAAATTTTTTAGTACACTTAAAACACAAATATACGGCATGGGTTTCCCCCACTCCCCCAAAATCAACTTAAAAAATGAGAATTAACAGTTTTTTCATACACTTTCGGGATTTTAAGAGGAAATCCACAAGAAATCACTGAATTCGATTTACTTATTGGAATGGATGCGCGGTGTTTTCCGGGTGAAGAACATACGTTAAGAGTAGTAATGTAGGAATAGGTTTTGTCCCATAATCTTTGTAACTTTAAAGGGTCTTAAGCGTTCTCATAGATACAGATTCCCCTTGAAACGGATCAGTGCTAATATTGAAGTTCGTTTGTATGAAGAAAATTATTAAGGAGTAAATTCTATGAAACCGAAAATCATTCTCATCGCTTCAATTCTTTGGCTGACATTCTTTTCAGTCTCAACTATTCGCAGCCAATGGGTTCAGGCGAATGGACCGTATGGCGGGAGTATCAGAGCCTTAGCCGTTGAAGGGGCCAATATTTACGCAGCAAGTAACGGGAGTGGAGTTTTCCGTTCTACTGATAATGGCGAAAGCTGGAAGGTAGTCAATATCGGGCTGACAAATCTTGGTATAAAAGCTCTTGCAGTAAGCGCTACAAATCTTTTTGCAGGTACATTCGGCGGCGGTATTTTTCGCTCAACTGATTCAGGCAGAAGTTGGGTAGATATAACTATCGGAATAACAGGTAGTTTTTCTGCCGTTGCAGCGAGAGAAAGCGGTGACATTTTTGTAGGGACGAATAAAGGAGTCTTTCGATCAACTGATAATGGCTCGAACTGGCAACATAGTTCTAATGGCTTAAAGAGTAATACTATTTCCTCTCTTCTCATACTGGATACAAATATTTTGCCGGAACAGCCGATAGCGGTGTTTTTCTTTCGACGAATAATGGCGCAAATTGGAAGGCTGTGAATACTGGTTTAACAATTAAAGACGTTATTGCTCTCGGTGAAGATGGAAAAAATATCTATACTTCAGCAACAGGTTCCGGCGGCTTAAGAGAAGTGTTCCGGTCTTCAGACAATGGCACCAGTTGGATGATCGTGGGAAGCGGGTTAAATAATGCTATCACTACATCATTCCTTGCAACTGATACTGGTCTTTTTGCAGGTACTACAAAAGGCATCTTTCTTTCAACGAATAACGGGACTACATGGACTCCGGTTGATTCTGAGCTAACGGGTTCTTATATTACCTCTCTCGCAGTTATCGGATCTGATCTTTTTGCAGGGACTAACTTCGGCGTTGATGGCGGAGTCTTCCGATCTTCTGATAATGGCGCTCACTGGAAAGCAGTGAATACGGGTATTACGGATATTAATATTCTCTCTTGTGCCGTGATCGGGACAAATTTATTTGTAGGTACTCAAAGCCTTGGTCTTTTCCGTTCGACCAACAATGGAGCGTCATGGGAAAAAATCAACAGCGGATTAACAAGTTTTACCGTTGGATCGCTTGCCGCCAACGGCGTAGATATCTATACCGGTACGTATGACGGAGGGATTTTTCGCTCCACAAATAATGGGTCATCATGGACCTGGATCGGCACGAGTTCGATCAGTACATCCGTCAATTCATTGATATTTAATGGTAACACACTATTTGCAGGAACAGACGGTAATAGATGTTTTTTCTCACGCGATACCGGGAAAAATTGGGAGCAGTTGCATACCTTTCTTGCCAATGATGGTATCAGTTCATTAGTATTTATTGGGACAAATTTATATGGTGTGGGGAGTGGAGTATATCTTTCCACAAACGATGGTGCCTCCTGGACATATTGGACTCAGATCGATAGCGGATTCTCCAGTCAAAGTGCAACTTCATTAGCAGCGAACGAAGTGAATCTCTATACCGGTACGACGAACGGAATTTTCAGATGGAGTGATAGTGGAAAAACCTGGAAGGAAATCAGTAACGGACTTACATCGAAGAACGTCTCTGCTCTTGCCGCTGCCGGGAGCAATGTTTTTGCCGGGATAAAAGGAGCAGGTGTTTTCTTTTCACCAAACAACGGAGATAATTGGCTATCTGCCGGTTTAGAGACAAATGTAACAGACGTGAAAACTCTTATCAAAAGTAATACAACTCTTTATGCCGGAACATCAGGAAGCGGTGTCTGGCATCGCGAACTTTCAGATTTTCCAAGAAACGAAGTCCACAAGCCCAATGTGATTTCATTAGAAATTCTTCTCTTCTCCAACCCCACAACCGGCATCATCACTATCCATAGCGCGCCGGAGAATCTGACGAGTATCTCCGTCATGAATGTTCTTGGCGAGAAAGTTTTAGAACTTATAAATCCGCATTCATCCGATTTCACGATTGATCTATCGAAGTTTGTTGCTGGGACGTATTATGCGAGATTTGTGACAGAGGGTTCGGTTGTTGTGAAGAAGATTATTAAGGAGTAATGTTTACGATGTAAACGAAAATGAAGAAGGAGGCGGGTCATCTTGCGTATTTGGTTAGCACACTCCGCCCTTCTTTTATGAAGTGATCTTTGGCAGTTTTTCCATGAGGCAGAAGATCGTCGCGGCGATAGAGCAATGTCAGGTCACGCCAGATATTGAGTTCTTTTATTGGAAGAGCTTTCAGCGTATTTCTTGCTTCTGGATTGACAAGCATGTGAGCATAGATAAACCCTGAGAACATTCCTCCGGCAATGATATTACGCATTAAGGTATAGTCATTTGTTTCCAGAATGATATTCGGTGTCTTAACTGCCTGGCGCAGGAATCTCTCGATCGGTTTGCGAAGACGGTCATTTTTTGTTGGCAGACAAAACTGTAATCCCGCAAGATCACTCTTTGTAATAGTCCGTTTCTTCGCTAACAGATGATTCTTCGATACGGCAAGACGAATTGGATCGTGATAAAAGACTTCTGCAATAATTGACTTTATCTTTGGGCTTGAAGCAAAGGCAATATCCGCTCTTCCCGATTGAAGTGCTTCTACGACTTCACTTTGACTGCCGCTTATAGCAGATTCGATCGAAATATTTGGATATTTTTTTTTCAATAGTTCAAAGAGAAGCGGGAAAACATCTTCCATGAACCCCTGCCTTCCGGCAATTCGGAGTGAACCTGAATTGATACTTTGTATATGATAAAGTGAAAGTATTTCTTTTTCGGATTCAAGAAACTTTCGAATAACAGGAAGAAGAGTCTTGCCTTGTTCAGTAAGCCGCAGCCCTTTTCGCGAGCGATTAAAAACAAGTATTCGAAGCTCCTTTTCGAAATGACTGAGTGCTGCACTAATTGCAGGCTGTGTGACGCCGAGGCGTTCTGCTGCACCGATCATATTCCCCTCTTCGACTATCGCTGCTATTACTTTAGCCTGCCTGATTTCCATTATAAATAATAGTTATATGAACTTTAAGAAGAATTAATATAATTTATGTTATCACAACATCGTTTTAGGCATACGAATTCACAAATTAATTACGTACTATGGCAAAAGCACCTTCTAACGGACACTCACAAAATACCTCATCGGATAGAAAAATGGGCACCCTCGCCCTTAAACGCGCATTGCCTGCAATGCTTAAAGGCGGCGTCATTATGGATGTTGTCAATGCCGAGCAGGCAAAGATCGCCGAAGATGCCGGAGCATGCGCAGTGATGGCTCTGGAGCGGGTGCCATCGGATATACGTAAAGATGGCGGCGTTGCCCGCATGTCCGATCCGCAGCTTATTATCGATATTATCGAAGCAGTCTCCATTCCCGTCATGGCGAAAGCCAGGATCGGTCATTTCGTCGAAGCACAGATTTTGGAAGAACTTGGCGTTGACTGTGTGGATGAAAGCGAAGTCCTTACAATGGCTGATGAAGAAAATCATATTGATAAAAATAAATTTCTCATCCCCTTCGTCTGCGGCGCCAGAAATCTCGGCGAAGCATTAAGAAGAATCTCTGAAGGCGCTGCGATGATTCGTACCAAAGGCGAAGCCGGAACTGGTGATGTCGTCGAAGCTGTCCGCCATGCTCGAGCCATCTTCGGAGCCATTCGCAGATTGCAATCTCTTTCTCCTGACGAACGCTATTCATTTGCCAAAGAGATCGGCGCTCCGATCGACTTAGTCAACGAAGTTGCCGATGCCGGAAAACTTCCTGTTGTGAATTTTGCAGCCGGCGGAATCGCTACACCAGCCGACGCTGCATTAATGATGCAGCTCGGAGTTGATGGAGTATTTGTTGGTAGCGGAATTTTCAAATCATCCGATCCTGCAAAACGTGCAGCAGCTATTGTTAAGGCTACGACGTATTATAAAGATTCGGCAATCCTTGCAGAGGTGAGCCGTGGCTTGGGTGATCCGATGGTCGGACGTTCGGCAAAGTCGCTTTCCGAATCTGAATTGCTTGCTGTCCGAGGGATTTAAGTTTGAAGAAACAACTTCATATAGGTGTCCTTGCTTTACAAGGTGACTTTGCGGAGCATATACAAATGCTTCAGAAATTGGGCTGCACCACGACGGAGATTCGGCTTGCTGATCAATTAGATAATCTTGATGGCCTCATCATTCCCGGAGGAGAATCAACCACGAATGCCAAACTTGAAGCTGCTGTGGGTAAGACTCCGATATTTGATGCTCTCACTAAAAAGGCGAAACAAGGCTTACCGATCTGGGGTACATGCATGGGAAGCATTCTTCTGGCAAAAGATATTGAAGGTTCAGAGCAAGGACGAATAGGTCTTATGGATATTACCGTCCGGCGCAATGCCTTCGGCCCGCAACGGGCAAGCGCAGAAATACCTCTTTCGATTCCGGTAGTTGGTGAGAAGATCTTTCCCGGTATCTTTATTCGCGCTCCACTTTTTATTAAAGCCGGAAAAATCGTTGAAGTGTTGAGCAATATCAAAGAGGGGTTTGTTATGGCAAGAGAAGGAAATTTATTAGCGACTGCCTTTCATCCGGAGATGACGGATGATGATAGGATCCATCAATATTTTCTGAGCATGATAAAATGAAAAACTCTACTATCATTTCTGATAGTAGAGTTTAGTGAAGATTCTCTTAGCGGACTTTTACTCCTGAGGAGGAAGATCAGCTACATCTGCATTATCAGCACCAGGTGCTTCTCCTACAGGAGTTTCAGTAATAGGCTTAACAGCCGTCGGTATTTTACGTCTTGTTGGACGCGGTTTTGATACCTTTGACTTTGGAGTATTGGATCCAGTTTCATTCCAATCAACAAGCTCTAAGATAGCCATCTCAGCGCTATCACCAAGTCTGCGTCCGAGCTTCACGACGCGGGTATAACCACCTGGGCGGTTAGCAACTCTCGGCGCGATTTCGGTGAAAAGAGTTTTGAGCACATCATTATCCTTGATGAAACGACCGATCTGTCTGCGGGCGTGAACACGCTGAATAGAGATAAGCTTCTCATCACCGGTCAGCGCTAAAGCACGCTTTGCAGTGGTAATAAGCGGCTCAACATGCAAGCGGGTTTCTTTCGCCTTCGCAACTGTTGTCCGAATCTTCTTATGCTGAAGAAGCGAAGTCGCAAGCGCGTTTAATGTCGCTCTTCTATGCGTTGACGTACGTCCTAATTTTCGTCCTTTATTTCCGTGTCTCATTGGAATTCACTTATTACGAATCTATAAAATAATTAGCGGCTGGTTACTGCTTCCTGGCCTTCAAGATATTTATCGACATCCATTCCGAAATTCAATCCGAGCTGCTCGACTAAACGTCCGAGCTCATCAAGGGATTTACGTCCGAAATTTCTGAATGTCAAAAGCTCACGCTCATCTTTACGTACGAGTTCTGCAATATTTTTGATATTCGCTGCACGTAAGCAATTCTGCGAACGAACAGAAAGGTGAAGAGTATCGACCTGCGTATTCAAGACTGCACGGATGCGCTCAGTCTCAGTATCAGCGATAGGCTTCATCGGAACTTCATCCTCTGGGCCACCGAAGCGAACAAAAAGATTTACGTGATCACGAAGCGTGCGACCTGCAACAGTAATAGCTTCTTCGGCAGTCAGTGATCCGTCGGTCTCAACTTCTAAGATCAATTTCTCATAATCCGTCTTTTGTCCCACACGAGTCGGCTCTACGCTGAAACGCACATTGACAATAGGTGTGAAGATCGAATCGATAGCGATCGTGCCAAGCGGAGAATCAGCTGATTTATTTTCATCGGAAGGCACATAACCGCGGCCATGTCCGACAAAAAGCTCCATCTGTAAACGAGCATCTTTAGCAAGAGTCAAGAGATGATGATCGGGATTCAAGATCTCGATCTCATTTGTAAACTGCTGGATATCGCCGGCTTTGAATTCCTTCGGCCCCTTGATATCAACAAGAAGCCTTGTAGGAGTGGTCTGTTCTGCGCGGATGCGAACTCCTTTGAGATTAAGTATAACCTCGGCAACATCTTCGGTTACACCTTTGACCATCGAGAATTCATGCTGAACTCCCTCTATACGCAAACTGGTGAACGCGCTTCCCGGAATTGATGAGAGAAGAATGCGGCGCATTGAATTTCCAAGTGTCGTACCATATCCTTCTTCCAAAGGAGATGCGATGAAGCGTCCAAACGTTTTTGTTTTTGACGATTCTTCAAGTTCAATGCGATCAGGCATGTGTAACGGAGTCATACGGTAGTCCTTTAACTATGAATAAAATAAATGTCTTCCTAAAACTTTTTGATTTACTTATTTCGAATACAATTCGACAATAAGCTGCTCGTTTGCATTCAGCGGAATATCAGCGCGCTCCGGAACTGCAAGGAATGTACCCGATAGGTCGGCTTTATTGAGCGATAACCATGAAGGAACGCCGGAATCTCCGCGGGTTTTCTTCAATGATTCATGGACTACTTCTAATTTGCGCGATGAATCCTTTAACTGGATCACATCACCCGGATTAAGAAGGTACGAAGGAATATTAACAGATTTACTGTTTACCTGAACGTGACCATGAAGAATAAGCTGGCGGGCTGCCTTGCGTGAAGGAGCGATATTCAAGCGATACACGACATTATCGAAGCGGCGTTCAAGCAACTTCACTAAATTATCGCCGGTAACGCCGCGCATCTGCGAAGCCTTCTCGAAGGTATTGCGAAACTGTGTTTCGAGCATACCATAGGTACGACGAACCTTCTGCTTCTCACGAAGCTGAATGCCAGATTCGGAAATTTTGGAGCGGCGCCCCATGCCATGCGGTCCGGGAGGAAAGTTACGCTTCTCAACGGGACATTTTTCAGAAAAACACTTTGAGCCTTTGAGAAAGAGCTTTTGCTTCTCTCGGCGGCATAGCTTACACGATGGATCTGTATAACGAGCCATAATAAATGATTGAGTTTAAAAAACAATTACTGCTTTGATCACAGTAGAAGTGCTTTTTTGCCTTCGTCCTTCACTATAGCTTACGTGAAGTTTACGACTAAAAAAACAACTCTCACAGGCAAGAATACCTGTACTACTATAAAAATTAGACGCGGCGCTTTTTAGGCGGACGGCATCCGTTATGCGGCATTGGCGTAATATCTTTGATCGACAATACATCAATACCTGCTACCTGAAGAGCACGGACTGCAGCTTCTCTGCCCGATCCCGGTCCCTTAATAAATACATCAACTTTGCGCAAGCCCATATCATAGGCTTCTTTTGCTGCGGCTTCAGCAGATACTTGTCCGGCGAAAGGAGTATTCTTACGCGAACCCTTGAAGCCCATCTTTCCTGCAGTTGCCCACGAAAGTGTGTTGCCCTGCATGTCGGAAAGTGTTACCATCAGATTATTGAACGTCGCTTTGATATGCGCAATACCATGCGCCTGCGCGACAACTTTCTTCTTTGTGCGCTTCGTTCCTTTTGTTGCTGCTCCTGCTGCTGCTGTTTTTGCCACTATAGTATTCTTAAAATATTATTACTTCTTCGCTGCTGCTTTCTTCTTTCCTGCGACGGTCTTTCTCTTACCCTTACGGGTACGAGAATTGGTACGAGTACGCTGTCCGCGAACCGGAAGGCTTTTGCGATGACGCAAGCCGCGATAACTTCCGATATCCATCAAGCGCTTGATCGAAAGCTGCTGCTCGCTACGGGCAACACCCTCTACCTTATACTCATTGGTGATGATCTGACGTATCGCTGTTACTTCATCTTCGGTCAGATCGTTGATCTTCTTATCTTCGGAGATCCCCGCTTTTTCCAAAATTGATTTTGCCGACGTTTTGCCGATGCCGTAAATATAGGTAAGTCCTATAACGGAGCGTTTTCCTTTCGGCAGATCGATTCCTGATATTCGTGCCATTTAAAAATTATCCTTGACGTTGTTTATGTTTCGGGTTGGTTTTGCAGATAACACGAACGACGCCTCTGCGGACGACGATCTTGCAATGCTCACAACGCTTTTTTACTGATGCTTGTACTTTCATTTTCGTCTGAAGTAAAAATTATTTGTAGCGATACGTTATTCGCCCTTTGCTCAGATCATACGGAGAAAGTTCTACAGTAACTTTATCACCATGTAGGATCTTTATAAAATGCATTCGCATTTTACCTGATACATGGGCTAAGATAATATGTCCGTTATCAAGTTTGACGCGGAAAGTTGCATTAGGCAGCGCTTCCTCTATCACACCGTCAACTTTAATAGCAGATTGCTTTGACATTCTTTCTTATCTTAAACCATAATTTTGAGCCGCTTACAGCCCGTCAGTAACGTAAATTCCCCGGTTTCTGTTCCAATCTAAGTGCTTACTTAGTTAGAATCTCGCCTCCCCATGGGCGCACGACGATCGTATGTTCGAAGTGGGCACTTGGTTTGCCGTCGGCTGTGACAACGGTCCAGCCATCTCTTAAAGTTTTAACTCTCCAGGTTCCTAAATTAACCATTGGCTCGATCGCTATAGTCATTCCTTCCTGAAGTTCAATGTTCCGATAGCCGGTATCGAAGCGGCGTGGTACATAATTCGGAACCTGTGGCTCTTCGTGCAGATGTGTGCCGATGCCGTGCCCTACAAGATCCTTCACAATTCCATACCCATTAGACTCGCAATAATCTTGAATAGCCTTGGATATATCGTACAATCTTCCCCCTGCTCTCGCCGCAGCAACTCCTAAAAGCAAAGAATCTTTAGTGATCTCCATGAGCTTCGAAGTTTCCGGTGCTATCTCACCGACAGCATAGGTCCAAGCGCTATCACCAAACCATCCGTTCTTTTCCACTCCAATATCAACTGAAATGGTATCTCCATCTTTCAATGGTTCGTCATTCGGGATTCCGTGGACGACTGCATCGTTCTTCGACATACATGTTGCATACCGAAATGTTTGCTTCCCTACTTTATATCCCTTGAAAGCAGGGCGCCCTCCGTTTTTTACAATGAACTCGTCAGCCTTATTATTGATCTCTAAAGTTGAAACACCCGGCTGAATCAGCGTTTGAACATATTGAAATGTTTCGTGAACAATATGCGAGCTTTCACGAATCTTTGCAATCTCTTCTTCGGTCTTAATGGTTTTCGGGTGATCCCACATACAAGTTCATGACCGCAACCGGCCTTACTATTCTAATGAAATTTTAGAATCCGCCGCCGCCGCCATAAACTCCACCACCTGATGAGCGACCTTTGAGCTTACCCGTTTTCATCAAGCCGTCATAGTTATGCATCAACAAATGTGATTCGATCTGCTGCAACGTATCGAGTGCTACGCCGACCATGATGAGTAAACTTGTACCGCCAAAGAATTGTGCAAATCCTGATGTTACTCCAAGTCCGGTAACGAATGTCGGTAAAATTGCGATGATCGCTAAAAAGATAGCTCCGGGCAACGTCAGATGCGTCAGAATATTATCAATATAATCAGAAGTATTTCGTCCAGGTCGAACGCCAGGGATAAAGCCGCCTTGCTTTTTCATGGTATCGGCTACATCACGGGGATTGAAGGCGATAGCAGTATAGAAATACGTAAAGATAACGATCATCAATCCAAAAATAATAGCGTGACTCAGCGATCGATAATCGAAAAATCTTGCCACACCCATTGCGAAGGGTGAACTTGGAAAGAACTGAATTAGTGTTGTCGGTATAAAAAGAATTGCCTGTGCAAAAATGATTGGCATAACACCGGCAGTATTGATCCTGATCGGTATATGCTGCGTCGTTCCGCCATAGACTTTTCGCCCAATAACACGCTTTGCGTATTGCACCGGTATTTTTCGAATACCTTGCGTTATTAAAACTACGAAAGCAATAATACCAATGAAGAATGCAATAAGCACGACTTCAACAATAATATTTTTTCCGGCATCGGTACCAATATCCTTAAACTCATCAAGCACTGCTGAAGGGAATCTTGCGATAATTCCGATGAAGATAATAAGAGAAATACCGTTTCCGATTCCGCGTTCAGTGATCTGTTCACCAAGCCACATCATGAACATTGTTCCGGCAGCAAGACAGAAAACAGTACTGATAGTGAACAAAAGCGGACTGATACCATCAGCTACAACACCACCCGGCAAACTGCGCAAGTGAACGGCAACACCGATTGCCTGCAAGGAGCCGACAACAAATGTTCCGACGCGAGTAAGTTGAGTGATCTTCTTTCTGCCCTCTTCTCCTTCTTTTTGAAGTTTCTGGAAATACGGAACAACACTTCCCATCAACTGAATGATGATCGATGTCGAAATGTAGGGCATAATACCCAAAGCAAAGATAGCGGCATTTTTAAATGCACCGCCTACAAAAAGATCGTATAATCCGAAAAGCGAATTAGCACCTCCGCTCCCGGCCTGACGTTCGAGTGCATGCACATCGATTCCGGGAAGAGTAATATGTGCTCCAAAACGAACGACAACCAGCAACGCAATCGTATAGATAATGCGCTGACGGAGTTCATCGATCTTGAAGATATTCCGAAAACTATCTGTAAGTCTGCTCATGAGTTAGAAATCTAAAAATTATTAGAAAAGACCTCTATTATGCTTTGGCGATCGCTTCGATCTTACCACCTGCTTTTTCGATCTTTGCTGCAGCGCCTTTCGATACTTTATGTACCTGAAGAGTCATCGCAATAGATACTTCACCATTTCCGAGAATCTTAACCGGCGCATGTCCACCTTTTATCAATCCCGTTGCACGTAAAAGTGCAGGGGTTATCGGCTCACCTTTCGGCAAACGTCCGGACTTTACAGATTCCTCAAGACGGGAAATATTTACTTCTTCGTATTCGATACGGAATGGAGACGTGAAACCGAATTTCGGCAAACGACGAACAAGAGGCATTTGACCGCCTTCAAATCCAAGTTTTCTTTTATTACCGGAGCGTGATCCTGCACCATTGGAGCCGCGCGTAGAGGTTTTGCCATGACCGGAGCCGATTCCGCGACCGACTCGTTTATTGTTTTTTACTGCGCCCGGTGCCGGACGAGGATTCAGAATAAGTGCCATTGTACTATTTGTTTACTAACGCGGAAAGCTTTCGTGAATGCCACCCGCTCGCATGAAAAAAAATTTAGGCGATCTCAGAGACTTCGACAAGGTGCTGAACTGTGCGAATCATACCGCGGATTGCCGGAGTATCATTGTGCTCAACAACATAATTTGGTCTTCCTAATCCAAGCGCTTTGATCGTAAGCTTATGGTTTCTGAGCGTATCGTTGATACTTTTTACTTGTTTGATACGGAGCTTCTTCATAAAATAATTTATCCGTTGAACACTTTTGAAAGTGAAATTCCTCTGCGCTCGGCAACTGTCGATGCATCGCTCAATGATTCAAGAGCGGCCATCGTTGCTTTTACTAAATTATGCGGGTTCGATGAACCCTGCGATTTCGTAAGAATATCCTGTACGCCTGCAAGTTCAAGAACTGCACGAACGCCGCCGCCGGCAATAAGCCCCGTTCCAGGTGAAGCTGGTTTTAAAAATACTTTCCCTGCGCCGAATTTGCCATTGACCGTATGTGGAATTGTCCCCTTGCGAAGCGGCACTCCTTTTACATTACGTTTTGCATCTTCCGTCGCTTTGGTGACAGCATCTTGTACTTCATTCGATTTGCCCAAGCCGATACCAACGTGCCCGTTACCATCTCCGACGGCAACGATAGCATTAAAGCTGAAACGGCGTCCGCCTTTAACAACCTTCGCAACGCGATTAACGGCGACCAGTTTGTCTTTCAGATTGAGTTCCGATGAACGAATTTTTGCCACTGTATTCTCTTTTTAGTAATTCTTAAAATTGTAATCCGCCTTCGCGCGCACCATCGGCAAGTGCCTTTACGCGCCCATGATAAAGATATCCGTTACGATCAAAAACAACAGATGTTATTCCCTTTTCTTTTGCAACGTCAGCAATTGCTTTGCCGGTTAATTTTGAAAGCTCTGTTTTTTTCGCTTTTGATTCAATGTTGCGTGAACTCGAAGAAGCGATCGTAAATCCTTTCGAATCGTCAATAAGCTGAGCATAGATCGAGCCGTTGCTGCGAAACACGACAAGCCGCGGACGTTCAGTAGTACCGCGAACGATACGTTGTATCTGATGACGACGACGTGCCCGGCGTTCTGCTTTATCCTGTAAGTGTAACTTCGTTGCCATATTATTACCTCTGAACTAAAAATTATTTACCTGCTGTCTTACCTGCTTTACGGATGATTCGTTCATCACTGTATTTCACGCCTTTGCCTTTATATGGTTCAGGTGGACGAATCGAGCGAATCTTCGCTGCGACTGCTCCAACGAGCTGCTTATCAATTCCAGTAACAGTTACAGTTGTTGGTGTTGGAATTTCAATTATGATATCTTCCGGAGCTGCGAAAATAACCGGATGAGAGAAGCCAAGGTTGAACTGAACCCACTTTCCTTTTTTTTCAGCCTTGTATCCGACTCCAATCATTTCAAGCTTCTTTGTAAAACCTTCTGAAACACCCACCACCATATTATTAGTAAGGGCGCGAGTCAATCCGTGAATCGCACGAGTTTTCTTTTGCTCATTTTCGCGCAAGAAAGTAATCTCGTCATTTTTGATCTCTGCCGAAATTCCTTCGGGCATAGTAGTCTGCAAAGTACCCTTCGGTCCTTTAACGACTATCGCACCGTCTTTTTGACTGGCACTCACACCTTTAGGAAGTGTGATGATTTTTTTTCCGATTCTTGACATAACTCTTGTTTCTTAAACTTTTCTGATTCGGCAACCATGGGGCTTTACCCTGCGCCTATCATAAATAAATAATTTTTACCAAATATGGCAGAGCACTTCACCACCGACATTCATCTGACGAGCCTGTTTATCCGTCATGACTCCATGAGGAGTAGAAATGATAGCAATACCGAGTCCCGCAAGAACACGCGGCGTTGCGCTTGCTTTGCTATAGCGACGTAAACCCGGAGTTGAAATGCGTTTCAATCCAATGATTGCCGGATTGCCGTTGCTGTATTTCAGCGTGATCCGAAGATCACCCTGTTTGTCATTCTCGACGCGTTCGACGCTTTCAATATAGCCCTGCTCGCGAAGAATTTCGCTGATGGCAAATTTAAGATTCGAAGCCGGCACAATAACATATTTATGCCGCGCCTTCAGCGCATTGCGTAATCGAGTAAGAAAATCTCCGATAGTATCCATATTTCCTATAAACCTTCCTTTACAATCGTTTGCACTTTTAGCAATATTGCTAATTATTTTTACCAGCTCGACTTGCGAATGCCCGGGATCTTTCCATCCAACGCGAGTTCGCGAAAACACATACGGCATAATCCGAACTTCCGGTAAAATGCCCTTGCTCTGCCGCATCGCGAACAACGGTTGTATTTCCGTGTCGAGAACTTCGGCTCCATTTTTTGTTTAACTCTTAATGCTAATCGTGCCACTATTTCTGTAGAAGAATAATGAAAAAAAAATTATTGAGCTGCTGCTTCGCCTTCGCGCTTGCGGAAAGGCATTCCAAATGCTTTTAGCAATTCATACGCCTCTTCATCCGATGTTGCGCTCGTTACGAACGTAATATCCATTCCTGTGATGCGCGATACCTTATCAACGTCGATCTCCGGAAAAATTATCTGTTCTTTTAAGCCAAGAGTATAATTGCCGCGTCCGTCAAATGATTTATCCGGCACTCCGCGAAAATCTCTGATGCGCGGAATAGCTGTCGACATCAAGCGGTCTAAGAATTCATACATCTTTGCGCGTCTTAATGTCACCTTACATCCGATAGCCTGATTCTCACGAAGTTTAAAATTCGAGATCGATTTTGTAGACTTCGTAACCGAGACTTTTTGTCCAACGATCGCTTCGAGATCCCGAACAGCAGCTTCTAAAAGTTTTGGATCGCTGGCAGCTCCTCCTACACCAATATTGATTGCGATCTTATTAATGCAAGGCACACGATTGATATTATCGTAATTAAAACGCTTCATCATCGCAGGGATTACTTCCTTCTGAAATTTTTCCTGCAAACGAGCAGGCACAACAGGAAGCGCTTCACCGCTTGACTGCTTCTCCTCTTTGCCTTTATTTTCCCCTTTCGGAGCTTTTGATTTTTCCTTTGCCATTGTATTCTTTCTCAATTAATGACGATTTCCGACCGTCATCATAAAATTTATGCAATTACTTCGCCCGATTTTTTGGCGTAACGCTCGTAGCGCGTTTTACCGTCTTTCGTTTCGATCACGTTTCTGCCGATACGCGTGCGCTCGCCTGACTTTGGATCAATGAGCATCACGTTCGATACATGG
Source organism: Kapaibacterium sp. (SeqCode) (assembly GCA_038322815.1). Taxonomy (GTDB): domain Bacteria; phylum Bacteroidota; class Ignavibacteria; order Palsa-1295; family Palsa-1295; genus PALSA-1296. Next base: position 4,300 of record JBBQGG010000056.1, on the reverse strand, counting down.
ACAGGAAATTCACGTTCGTCAATGCCGCCTTGCTGGTTGCGTTGACTTGGGCGCTCATGACGCTTCATTTTATTGACGCCTTCGACAAGCACACGATTTTTTTCCTCAAATACCTTCAGCACCTTCCCGCGAACTCCGCGAGATTTGCCGGTTATAACTTCAACTGTATCGTTTTTCTTGATCTTCATAAACTTTTTTTTGCTTCGAATTAGATAACTTCAGGAGCAAGTGATACGATTTTCATATATTGACGTTCGCGAAGTTCGCGTGCAACAGGTCCAAAGATACGTGTTCCACGTGGTTCGCCCTGAGCATTCAAAAGCACTACTGCGTTCTCATCAAAACGGATATAACTTCCGTCGCGGCGGCGTGATTCTTTTTTTGTACGGACAATAACCGCTTTGGAAACTTCACCTTTTTTTACCTGGCCATTAGGGATTGCAGCTTTAACACTGACAACAACGACATCGCCAAGTCCGGCATAACGGCGTTCATGCCCGCCAAGAATACGAATACATCTGACACGCTTGGCGCCTGAATTATCCGCTACCATTAAATTTGATTCTTCCTGTATCATTGTCTTTCCTTAAAATAGCTTTGTACGTTTTGCTTATTATTTTGCGCGTTCGAGAACTTCGACTACTCTCCAGCGTTTCGTTTTCGAAAGCGGGCGGGTTTCCATAATGCGAACGGTATCACCGACCTTGGCATTATCATTCTCGTTATGTGCAACGAACTTTGTCGTTTTCTTAAAATATTTTTTGTAAAGCGGATGCGCTACTTTGCGTTCGTTTTCAACAACGACCGTTAATTGCATCTTATCGCTCGTCACCTTGCCGATACGCTCTTTGCGGCGTCCACGGCTGATTGTCTTCGCTGTATCCACTGTCTCGGTAGAATCTGTCATCGTTACTGTTATAGCGAATAAATGTTATTTCGTTGTGTTAATCTCGCGTTCATGCAAGACGGTTTTAATGCGCGCAATATCTCTTTTTAGAGTTCTGATCTGCGCACTATTTTCCAAATGTCCGGTAACTTTTTGAAAACTAAGCGCGGTCAAACGAGAAATATTCTCGGCGATCTGGCGCTTTAGTTCTCCATCTTCGCGTCCGCGAAGATCAGATGCATGTGTACTTTTCATAAAATTACTAGCTTATTCGATATGATCCGGACGTGTAACCATCTTCGTCATCAGAGGAAGCTTATGCGAACTAAGGCGCATTGCTTCTTCAGCAAGTGTTTTTGAGATGCCGCCGATCTCGAACATCACGGTTCCCGGCTTCACAGGAGCAACCCAGTATTCGGGTACGCCTTTTCCGGATCCCATACGCGTTTCAGCAGGCTTTTTTGTAATTGGTTTTGATGGAAAGATACGAATCCAAATTTTCCCATCGCGCTTCATTGTACGGCTTAAGGTAACGCGAACAGCTTCGATCTGCCGCGCAGTGATCCATCCGCCTTCAAGCGCTTTCAAGCCGAAGCTTCCAAATGCAACCTGAGCTCCGCGCGTCGCATGACCGCGAACTCTTCCCTTTTGCATCTTACGATATTTTACCCGTTTTGGTAAAAGCATTTTTTTATATTACTCTCTTAAATTTATTCTGCTGATCCCTGGTCATTGCGATCTCCGCCGCGTCGCTCTCCACCACCGCCGGCACTACGTCCACGTCCACCTCTGCGGCGGCGACGCTCTCCGCCTGCTGCGGATACGATAGGTCTGCGATCACGATCCTCGGCTCCGTTAACAGCAATGTTTGCTGATATCTGAAGCGGAGTTTCGCCCGTAATGTCACCATGACATACCCAAACTTTTATTCCAATAGCGCCATAGATCGTCTGCGCCCTACCCTTAGCAAAATCTATATCGGCGCGAAGTGTATGAAGAGGAATACGTCCGTCTTTATACTGTTCAGTACGTGCAATTTCAGCGCCGCCTAAACGTCCTGCGCACATAATACGTATACCTTCGGCTCCTGAGCGCATTGCAGTTGAAACTGCCATCTTCATTGCGCGGCGGAATGCGATCCGTCCTTCAAGCTGCTGAGCGATTTGATCAGCTATAAGCTGAGCATCCGTCTCAGGTCGCTTTACTTCATTAATAAGGATCTTGACTTCCTTACCTTTAGTAACGTTCTTTAATTCTTCTTCAAGCTGCGAGATCTCTTTTCCGCTCTTTCCGATAACTACTCCGGGACGCGAAGTATGAATCGTTAGAACGACGCGCTTTGTAGTGCGATCGATCGTAAGCTTCGAAATTCCGGCACGCTTTAATCTGCCTTTGACGTAAGAACGGATAAGATTATCCTCTTCGAGCTTCTGCGCGAAGTTCTTATCGTCATACCAACGCGCATCCCACGGGCGCGTTACAGCAAGCCTGAATCCTATAGGGTTAGTTTTTTGTCCCAAGGTACTTGAAGTTAAAATTTAAAGAGTTACACATATCGTTAGTATTAAAATTTGTTATGCTGCGACTTCCGCTTTCTTTCCGCCGGGAAGTTTATCACTCACAAAAATCGTCAAGTGATTCGAACGCTTTCTGACTCTGAACGCACGTCCCATCGGAGCAGGCATAATGCGTTTAAGCATCGGTCCGCCATCTGCATAGCATTCGCTGATAAAAAGATCTTCTACATCAATACCGCGATTATCATCTTTCAATTGAAAGTTTGAAACTGCACTGCGAAGCGTCTGCTCGGCAACAAGTGATGCTTTGTTCGTCATAAAATGAAGAGTAGCAAGCGCCTCAGGCACTTTCTTTCCTCTGATATGATCGAGCACCAGTCTCATCTTGACCGGAGAGCTTTGAATGTTCTTCTTTTTTGCTACAGCTTGAGCCATTGTCGTTCGTTATAAACTTTTTTTTCGATTAACCAGACGCCTTTTCGGATTTTACGCCCGAGTGACCTCTAAAGGTACGGGTTGGAGAAAACTCTCCGAGTTTATGCCCTACCATATTTTCAGTTACATAGACAGGGATAAACTTATTTCCGTTATGAACTGTGAATGTATGCCCGACAAACTCCGGTGGAATAGTACAGTCCCTTGCCCATGTTTTAACCACTTTTTTCTGACGGCCTTCATTTAAAACTTCTACTTTTTTCAGAAGCTTTTCGTCAATATATGGTCCTTTTTTTAACGATCGTGACATACTTTAATTATTTCGTGCGACGTTTAATGATAAACTTTGTAGAAGCGTTCTTACCCTTACGAGTACGGTATCCTTTTGCAAGAGTACCCCATGGTGATTTCGGATGCTTTCTTCCACCGCCGGATTTTGATTTTCCTTCGCCGCCGCCCATCGGATGGTCAACAGGATTCATCGCCATACCTCGCGTTTGCGGACGAATTCCAAGCCAGCGCGAGCGCCCAGCCTTACCCCAACTGATATTGAAATGATCAGCATTTCCGATCGTCCCAATTGTTGCAACGCATTCGATAGGGACTTTGCGCATTTCACCTGAAGGAAGCTTCAGAGTTGCGTAGTCACCTTCTTTAGCCATTACCTGGCAGGAGTTACCTGCTGAACGTGCGATCTGACCCCCGCGTCCAGGCCTTAACTCAACATTGTGAATGAACGTACCAAGCGGTACATTCTTAAGGGGAAGTGAATTCCCTACTACGATGTCGGAATCTGCGCCGCTTGTAACTGTTGCCCCGACAAGAAGTCCTTCAGGAGCAAGAATGTAACGCTTCTCTCCGTCTGCGTAATGAAGTAAAGCAATGCGGCAATTGCGATTGGGATCGTATTCGATCGTTGCAACTTTCGCAGGAATGGTTAACTTATTACGCTTAAAATCTATAATGCGGTACATGCGCTTATGCCCGCCTCCGCGATGGCGCGAAGTGATACGTCCGGTATTACCGCGTCCGCCTGATTTCGAGAGCTTTGCTAAAAGCAATTTTTCCGGAATTGTACTCGTGATCTCATCGAATGTTGAGATCGAGTAGTATCTGGTCGCTGCTGTTCTCGGTTTTAATTGTCTGATTGCCATTTTTTTGTTTTTTTCTTCGATTTATCGCCTCGAAATTGGGCTTAATTTGTCGACTCACAACCGACTAAAATTACATTTCAGCTTTTTCTTTTGCTGCCATCGGCGTAAAGAGATCGATCGTAAAGCCTGGCATTAACGTAACAACGGCTTTCTTTCTCCGACTCTTTGTTCCACGCAAAACACCTTTACGAGTAAACTGTGACTTGCGGCGCAGCGGCATCCATAAAGTCCTAACTTGTGAAACCTTTACCTCGAATTGAGACTCGATAGCTGCCCCTATTTGAATTTTATTTGCTTCCGGCGCCACT
>JBBQGG010000055.1:0-20161 GCA_038322815.1 Kapaibacterium sp. (SeqCode) | reverse complement strand
AGAGTAAAGATTCTATTCACTCCATCCACTACCCCTGAAATTTACAGAAGGAGTAATCCTCAGCAATCGCCGAGATCATGTGATGCGCTTAATTGCTGCAGAAAAGAAAAAACAGCAGAAGGCAGAAAAGAAAAGAGCGATACTTGCTAATCAGCAAAAGGTCATACATACCTATTTGCCGGATAAACCTCCGGTTAGCTCCGAAGATTATGGAGAAAAATCGTCAGGAGTCGAAGAGCAGCATGGCGCGCGCGTACTGCTAATGTGATTGAAATTAATGGATTGCAAGGGCTTGCCACCGGGTACGGCGAAAGCTTAAAGCTAAAAGCTAAAATCGGGGAAGGGGAATGTAAAATTGGGTTTAGGTGAGTAGAGCGGACACTTCTGTTCGTTCGGAAGGACTGGGGAAAGACTGGCGGACTAGGAGTCCACCCCACCCCACCGAGACTTTACTTTACTGTAAACTGTTAACTGTCAACTGTTAACTTCAAACCTGCAACTTTCGTATTTTTGCATTCCAATTAAGAATTAAGCATTAAGAACTAAGAATTATTTCATGGCTCAACAATCAGCATCTGTACAGCTTTTAGAAAAGATCGTATCGCTAGCCAAGCGTCGCGGATTTGTATTTCAATCATCGGAAATTTATGGCGGCTTGAATGGCTGCTGGGATTACGGTCCGCTCGGAGTGGAAATGCTCCGCAATGTGAAAGAAGCCTGGTGGCGCGCCATGACGTATCGCCGCGAGATCGAAGGATTGGATGCTTCGATCCTGATGCATCCCAAAGTCTGGGAAGCCTCAGGCCATGTGCAAAATTTTTCCGATCCCATGGTGGATTGCAGATCGTGCAAAGCAAGGTTCAGGCTCGACCATCTTTTTTCGGAGATGAGTGAGAAGAAACTTCAGGCAATTGCAAAACATCTAACGCTAGAATATCGTGATGTGGCGAAAGAAGATCTCGCAGAATTGCTCCTTCAAAAAATTGATAGCGATGATACAGTCTTTCCTGCACTTGTTGAACAAGAATTAATTGTTTGTCCGAATTGCGGCACAAAAAAATCTTTGACTTCTCCGCGCAATTTTAATCTGATGTTTGAAACGTATATTGGTCCTGTTAAAGAAGCAGGAAATTCGATCTACTTGCGCCCGGAAACGGCGCAGGGAATTTTCGTTAACGTATTGAACGTCATGCAATCCTCGCGGCAGAAATTGCCGTTCGGCATTGCACAGATCGGCAAGGCATTTCGCAACGAGATCAATACGAAAAATTTTCTTTTCCGAACTCGTGAATTCGAGCAGATGGAAATGCAGTACTTCGTTAAAGAAGGAACGGATGAAAAATTCTATGAAGAGTGGAGAGACCGGAGATTCAATTGGTGGCAATCGTTGGGGATTCCCAAAGAAAAGCTGCATTTGAAACCGCATGAAAAACTTGCGCATTATGCAAAAGCGGCAATAGATATTGAATTTGAATTTCCTTTCGGCTTCGGCGAGATCGAAGGGATTCATAACAGAACAAATTTCGATCTTTCGCGACACGAAGAATTCTCAGGAAAAAGTCTTTCTGTTCATGATGAAGAGACGAAGGAAAAGAAAGTGCCGTTCGTGATCGAAACTTCAGCCGGCGCTTCGCGCGGCTTCATGGCTTTGCTTTGCAATGGCTATGAAGAAGAAAAAGTAAATGACGAAGTGCGAACGGTGATGAGACTTCATCCTGCCATTGCTCCTGTTAAAGCAGCGATACTGCCACTTGTCAATAAAGACGGAATGCAGGAAATCGCCGAAAAATTAGAGAGTGATCTGCGTCCATCAATGAAAACTTTCTACGATGATTCCGGTGCAGTTGGCAGAAGATACCGCCGCCAGGATGAGATCGGCACACCATTCAGCGTAACGGTAGATTCCGAAACATTAGAAAATCAAACCGTGACGATTCGCGAAAGAGATTCAATGCAGCAGATCAGATTACCAATAGATAATGTGAAAGGATATATTTTGGAGAGGATAGGGTTTCCGGGACCATAGAGTTCTTAGTTCTTAATTCTTAGTTCTTAATTTTTAATAATCATTATTTTTTTTATGGTACAGAAAAGTATTATTCAGGTTAAGAGCTTTGGATTTGCTTTGGATATAATCAAGCTTTATATTCAGCTTCAGGAACAGCGCGAATATGTTCTATCGAAACAATTGCTTCGTTGCGGAACATCAATTGGAGCAAATGTCGAAGAAGCAACTGGCGGCCAAGCACGAAAGATTTTTTAAGTAAAATGTCTATTGCATCAAAAGAAGCAAGAGAAACAGTTTATTGGCTTAGACTTTTGCAAGAATCGGACTTAACTAAAATTGATGTCACAGAATATATAAATAAATCTCAGGAATTAGTTCGAATTCTTGCTTCAATAGTAAAAACTACGGAGCAAAAATTAAGAACTAAGAATTAAGCACTAAGAACTTGATCTGGAACTTGGCATATAGCAGAAGAGTTATACAGCCCTCAGTTCGGAATAAACGCCGAATTGGGGAAATAGCGGGAGTGGCGAAATGGCAGACGCACTACTTTGAGGTGGTAGCGCCGAGAGGTGTGGGGGTTCAAGTCCCCCCTCCCGCACGAGTTCAAGGGTTGAGTAGATTATTTAATGCAAACGATCTTTCCTGTTTGTATATCTTTTCCGATCTGTAATTTGAAATAATAGGATCCTGCCGGAAGATTTTTTCCTGATAATTTTGCTTCTTGTACTCCGGCTCCGAGACTTGTATTAAGCAGTGTAGTAATTTGTTTTCCCTGCGCATCGAAAATTTCAAGCAGAATATTTTTTCTATCGGGAAGACGAAATCTTATCGTTGTTTCATCTCGGAATGGATTAGGTATTGCCGGAAGCAATTTAAAACTTTCTTGCTGTGATACTACTTTTGATTGTGGCGATAGGATAAGCGATTGCCGAACTGAGGAACCGTTAACGGGAAATTGAACAGCAAATGGGTCGTGATTCCTGCCTGGACTGAGTATCGACGTTCTGAGTGTTTCATCGACTCCGAACCAATCTCCTAAAACGGAGGCATAGAGTTGGCGGAATTCGAATTCATTAAAAGGATTATTATCTTTATCAAGATTGATCAACTCAGGGTGATGGCCGTAAAGCTCGCCATTGACATTCGTACCAAAAAGAAAATGTGGTGCAGTTGTTCCATGATCAGTACCGCTTGCCCAATTACCGTTTTCGAATACTCTTCTTCCGAATTCGGAATATGTCATGGTTAAGACCTTGTCGGCAATACCGAGAGCTTCAAGATCGCGTTGAAATGAATATACTGCTTCGGCAACATATTTCAAAAGCTGCCCGTGGCCGGAAACTGTTGGATCTTTAGAGTATTGACTAAAATGTGTATCAAAACCCCTGAGATATGTAAAATAGATCGGTGTCTGAATTCCGCCAGCAATACACCATGCAATACGCTGTAAATTTACGGCAAGGGAGTTATCGGGATAGGGTACTTTATTGACAGCAAACTGAGGAAATATTTTTTGGAAACGAGCTGAATAGGAATTTGAAACATCGATCAAATCCTCGACGAATCGAAGTTCCTCGCCGCCATAGGTTGAGGGGAATATTCCACCGGTATGTTGACCGCTTGAACTAAAAGTACGAGGATCTTGAACCATGATATCAAGTTTATCGCTTTTTCCTTGAAAGATCGAGCTTTGCAGATCTCCCATAGAAATTGCGATGGGATCGGAAGGAAGAACTGACGGATAATTTGGATAGAGCGTTTCCAGATAACGTGCTGCCCATCCTGAAGAGATAAGCAGATCGGTATCACTTGCAGAATTCCATACATCTGTTGCCCGGAAATGGGAAAGATCCGGATTTGACATTCCGAGATTCTGAACAATTGCCATTTTCCCTTCTTTCCACAACGGCTCTAAAGGATTGAAGGAAGGATTAAATGCAAGATCATCCCGTACTTTAAAAGTCAAAGAAGCTTTTTCTGCGGCGGAAACAAAACCGGTATTTTTCCGAAGCTTATCGTAATCGGAATTTTCAAAGGGAATGAGGGTTTTAAGTCCGTCATTGCCTCCTTCCATAAAAATAATAACAAGTGCTCTGTCTATTGGCAGAGAAGCATTTGTAAGTGCCGAAAGCATTGGAGTCTTAAGAAAAGCATTTGCCCGGGCATTGCCAAGCCAAAAAGGGATTGCCGTGGCGGCTGCTCCAATAGGAAGAGCTTTAAGAAAATCTCGTCGTTTCATAATCGTTCTTTAACAAATTTGAAAATGAGGAAGGCTGACAATCGTAAAAATCATTTTTCTGGCCGGCTCAGCTTTTACTGCATCTTCGAGAGCTGCCCATTCATAATCATGAAGTATGCCTGATGAAGCTACGATCTTTGCAATCGTGTCGTCATCCGGAGATATAGCGCAAAGAAACTCTGCTATTTGCTTCGCAAATTGTGTAAGATCTCCGGAGTAAGCGGGAAATTGTTTTGCCCAGGAGATCACGTCATAATCAATAAGAAATATCGGATCAAACGGAAAGCCATTATGCGGATTGATTAATTGTCCCGGAATTTTTTTTTCCATAATTAATCGTTTTGCAAAATCATTGTTTCGTTTAGGAAGTGTTGCACTATTGAGCCATGACCGGTATCCTGGCCAGCCTTTAACATTCGGAGGAAAACCGATCCATTGATTCGTATCGGTACCAAACCACCAGATCGTCCCTGCACGGCTGGTCGTCATTTCCAGATCGAGCTTTCGCATCAGACCGCACATATATTCATAAGGTGATTTTATATTGCAACCTCTGAATGCCGGATCAAAGAAATGTTCACTTTGGAAAAGTGCAAGCAACACCGGTTTTAACTCCCATGAATGATCAAGTAATATCTGTGCCATTTGAGAGATGATCTGCCGGGCTTCAGGTGTTTCGGCATTGTCATAAACAAAAGCCCTGTATATTTTTTTACAGATAAACCATGCAATTTGTTTTGACCGCATTTCGAAAAGTAATTCGAGAACATCTGCCTCAATTTTATCTAATGAATCGGGGAAGATCGCATATTGTTTTGCTGCATTAAGTCCGTACACCTTTTCAGGAGCACCAAAGGGAGTCGTCTTTGTAATAAAATCAAAATAGTAATTGGCGAAGTACGCAGGCAGCACATTCGGACCTGGAGCATCGTAAAGGAATCTCCAGCCTGTTAACGCCAAAGCAATGTAACGGACATCATCCTGCGAATAATTTTCATTACCATCTTTATCAATGCGCCCCATAGTAAAAAGCTCCATCAGTTCGCGGGCATAATTTTCATTCAACGAATCTTTTTGACTCCAGATGCCGCTCAGGTAGACAAGCATGGCAGGAAGAATTGTAACATCGGAGACCATCTTTTTGAAATTACCCCAGGAGTTTTTGCGAAGATATTCAAAATAATGAAACAGTGACTGCGGATGATATACCTTTTCCTCATCAACCACGAAATGGTTATGCCAGAAAAGTGTCAGTTTTTCACGAAGGTGAATTTTAGACTGGGACATTAATACCGTCCATTGGCAGCGGATATCATTTTTCGCAGTATAGTATCCGTCTTCTTCTTCCTGATGTAGTTCGTGAACTATACCCATATAAGGAGGTACAATAAGCCACCGCTCCCATCCATCCGGAGGATCAGGCATGAGATCGGATACGAGGTGATCATCAAGTAATGCCTGAATGATCGCTTGAGGCGAGGATTTTAAAGCTGTCTGAATATCATAATATGCCGCACCGAAGCCTAATCTGTGGTAAAGATGATTTGCTGCGGAGATATTCCATGGATTATCTACCGTAGGATGCCATGGCGCTAAAGATGTTACTGCCGGTTGGGATTCGGGTACTGCACCGTTTTCGGAAGATAATACTGTTTGAAAAAAATCTCTTCTTGTCATAAAATAAACAGACGGAATTTTCTTCGTCTATTTTAAAAGACAACTGAGATTGGAAAAGGTAACAGGATAAGATGCAGATTTTTAGGGCAAGAATCTTTGCCCTAAAATTCTACCAGCCTAATATCCAGGCAAAAACCAGAGGTGCAACGATCGTTGCATCGCTTTCAATGATAAATTTCGGAGTATTGATATCGAGCTTGCCCCAGGTGATCTTCTCATTTGGAACTGCACCGCTATAAGAACCGTAGCTTGTCGTGGAATCCGATATCTGGCAGAAGTAGCTCCAGAAAGGAATATCATGCATTTCCATATCCTGATAAAGCATGGGCACGACGCAGATAGGGAAGTCGCCTGCAATACCGCCGCCGATCTGAAAGAAGCCGACACCTTTACCTGCGGAATTTTTAATATACCAATCGGCAAGCCAGACCATATATTCAATTCCGCTTTTTATGATCGATGGTTTTAATTCACCTTTGATGCAATAGGATGCAAAAATATTTCCCATCGTTGAATCTTCCCAGCCCGGTACGATGATCGGAAGATTTTTTTCTGCGGCTGCGATCATCCATGAATCTTTCGTATCAATTTCGTAATGCTCTTTCATCACTCCTGATAGAAGTAATTTATACATATATTCATGAGGGAAATACCGTTCGCCGCTATCTTGAGCATCTTTCCAAAGTTTATGAATATGTTTTTGAATGCGGCGGAAGGCTTCTTCTTCAGGAATACAGGTATCGGTAACACGGTTGAAGCCGCCTTCGAGCAACTCCCATTCATCTTTTGGAGAGAGATCGCGATAATGCGGCACCCGCTTATAATGCGAATGCGCAACAAGATTCATAATATCTTCTTCAAGGTTCGCTCCGGTGCAGGTTATTATATCAACCTTTCCTGCGCGGATCATTTCGGCAAGCGAGATGCCAAGCTCTGCCGTGCTCATCGCTCCGGCAATGGTGATCATCATTTTGCCATCTGCTGCAAGATGCGCCTCATATCCTTTTGCTGCATCCATCAGCGCTGCAGCATTAAAGTGGCGATAGTGATGCTCGATAAATTTTGAAACTGGTCCGCGATTGGGCATAGGTGTTTGGAAAAAAGTATAAAGTGCGGCGGATTAACAAATGGGAGAATCTACCGGTTCGGGAATTTAATCAAAGAATTGTGAGTCTTGATAAATCTCTTGCCATGTGAATAATAGCAAGGATATCTATTCTGCGATATTGAACAGAGTAAATCATTCGATAACTATCAATAAAAATTTCTCTGATTTCCTTACGATCAAACTCTGGAACAATACGACCCTTTAGGGGAAAATATTTCAGAGAACGAGAGAGAGTTCTTATTTTATCAGCGACTCTATAAGAGTATTGAGGAGAAATATATTTAAAGTAAGCTCAATTGCGACAATATCCTCAATAGCCTGTGGTTGCCAAATTATTCTGAAAGCCATTCTTTGAAAAATTTATCCATTTCCTCTTCGGGGACTCCTTTTCCATCGGCAAGCTCTTGTAAACCTCGCTCTATTTTTTCGCGAACGAAAAGATGATATTGTAAATCTTCATACGTCACCGTATCAGGCAGATTGTCAAGCATCTTCCGAACTTCATCTTTTACTGAAAGTTTCTCATCGAATGGCATATCGATATTTCCTCCTTTTTTAAGACAACAACTATGCTATTTTGGTTCTTTTATTTAATATCCCGCTCTTAACAACTCCTGAGTAAATTCCTTCATGTATGTCGGTTTGACAGCTCCGTAAAATTTTCCTGAGGGGATCAGACGTATCTCGCCGAAACTGGTGGGATCATTTTGGCGGAAATTACTGGTTGCCTGCATCGTTACTTCTTCGGGATGAGAAGGATTATCTATATCATGGACGACGGCAGTAAAACCGATAGAGGGAAATTCCAGATCTTCTTTGCGGTCTTTTTTATTGCTCGCTTTCGTTTGCTCTTCATCGAACATCATTTCGCTCGATCTGTTTTCAAATGCTATAACGGGGTTTGTTTCAAAACCTAAAAATGCAAATGGAATTCGCACCTTCAATGTATATCCTGTTACCACTCCGTCTGTAGTATCACGGTTAAAAACAGAGCGTATTTGTTTTCCGGCTTCCTGTTGAGCGTCGGAAAGTGTTATGGCACTCGATAACATTAACTTCGCAATCCTTCCGCCTACATCGGGGATGGTAAAGGTGATATTGTAAATATTTGAATCGGTTTCGGTTCGGAAATTTGGAATTGCCCCTTTCTTTACTTTCTTAAAAAATCTGTTCGAATTTTGCCAGGTATCAAACCAAAGTGAAAGCCTGTCATTCGCCTCAGGTTTTTCATTTCCACCCCATACTTCATCATCGTAAATGCTGATCGAAAAATAAAAATAGTCATCATCAAAAGCCGCAAGGGCGCGATGGATGGAAAGATCTTTGCTGTCGCGTCGGTAATCACCACCTTTAATGATGAATTGTCTGTTTGTATCGTTCATATCACGTCCATACCCCGGATAGACGCTTCGCAGTCTGCTATAAGCTGGGAATGTAAAATACTTCGCATCCATCATTATTTGTCCGTCTTTTGTAGCGAAGTAGGATTCTTTGGTCAGCAGGGTTTCATAATCACGATATTTCGAGTGCCCCATTGCTTTGGCTTTCGGAGTCGCAGCCGGAATTTCTTCATTCTGTGTTTCGTAATCGTCGATCAATACTACGTCGCCGGCATAGACAGAAAATCCTTCCTGATTCCATTGCTGCTCGTTGGATTTCTGAATAACTGTTACAACCGAACCTTCCGTTGTTAGGCCAACTTCAATTGGACTTTCGACATAACTGTATTTTTTTCTGAATACATTCCGAAAAGATCTATTACTATCGTTAACTAAGAGGTACACTGTTACTTCACGGTTCGGGCTGTCTATATCATAAACCGATAACGCCAGGTCCGCAAGTGTATCATTAGAGAAATCTCCAACCGCAAGCCCCCAAACCCTCTGCTCATCATAGCGGACGGGGATCTGTTCATGGAGCGAGGCAAGCATTTCTTTGGAAAAGGTCAAAGAAAATCTATCCGTTAGGCTATCGATCGGCATACCCTGGGAATAGGCAGAATTCGTCAGTAAGAGAAAAAATATTATCGAGTAGATTCTTTTCATTGTTGCAAAAATACGGCTCTGGGGAACTTAGCCTGCCGGAATAACCCTATTAGTATATTATTTTGAACCCGAACTAACGTAAAAAATACGTAGGAAATTTCATTACGGGATTCTTGGTAGTGACTCAATTACAATGAACTTGAATTTTTGTCATTCTGAGCGATTGTGAAGAATTTGAGGTTTCGGTTTATCTGAAAGCTCAGATTCTTTGTTGTCGCTTGCGCGACTTCCTCAGAATGACAGTAAAAAATATTATAAAATAAATGCCGTATCCGTTTCAGACAATAGAAAAAAAATGGCAGGAATATTGGAATGCTCACGAAAGCAATAAGGTCGTGCTGGATTCAAGCAAGCCGAAATATTATGTGATGGATATGCTTCCGTATCCATCGGGAGCGGGCTTGCACATGGGGCATCCGATCGGCTATACCGGTTCGGATATTGTTGCGCGCTATAAAAAAATGTCGGGGTTTAATGTACTCCATCCGATGGGCTGGGATGCATTCGGATTGCCGGCTGAGCAATACGCAGTAAAAAATAAACTTCATCCGCGCGAGACGACAGTTCAAAATATTAAAAATTTTCGTGCGCAGCTTGATTCGCTTGGCTTAGGATATGATTGGTCACGACAAATTGATACGACTGATCCGAAATTTTTCAAGTGGACGCAATGGATATTCCTGAAAATTTATAATTCGTATTTCGATACAAAAGAAAATGCAGCGCGTCCGATTGAAAATGTAATTTCACTTTTCGAAAAAAGTGGCTCACAAAATACTCCTGCCCAAAAACCACGGGACTTTAAAGAATTTTCTGCAAGTGAGTGGAAGAATTTTTCGAATAAAGAGCGATCAAAAGTTCTTTCAAATTTTCGTCTTGCTTATATTTCCGATGCCCCAGTAAATTGGTGCCCCGAACTTGGCACAGTGCTTGCTAACGAAGAAGTTGCCGAGCAGCAGGAAAAAGGATTCACCGTTGTGCGCCGCAATATGCGACAGTGGATGCTGCGAATTACCGCCTATGCAGATCGTTTGCTCGAAGATATGAAATTGCTTGATTGGCAATCATCAACTCTGGAGCAGCAGCGCAATTGGATCGGCAAAAGTATCGGCGCTGAAATTGATTTTGCTGTGTCTGGCCATAAAGAAAAAATCCGAGTCTTTACTACTCGACCTGATACGTTATTTGGAGCGACGTACATGGTGCTTGCACCGGAGCATCCGCTTGTAAAAGAAATTACAACTGATGCCGAAAAAAATAATGTAAAAGAATATCAAGATCAAGTCGCACGAAAAAGCGATCTTGAACGAACGGGCACTGAGAAAACAAAGACCGGAGTTTTTACCGGAGCATACGCAATTAATCCTGCAACAGAAAAACCAATTCCGATTTGGATCGCCGATTATGTTTTGATGAGTTACGGAACCGGCGCCATTATGTCTGTGCCCGGACATGATGAACGGGATTTTGAATTTGCAAAGCAGTTTGATCTGCCGATCATTACAGTCGTCAGTCGTCAGTCGTTAGTCGTTAGCAAAGATGATGAAGCGTTGTTTACCGATGATGGAGTTGCTGTGAATTCCGGATTTCTTGATGGACTTTCTACTACTGACGCGAAATCAAAAATGATTTCGTGGCTTGAAGAAAAAAAGATTGGCACGAAATCAATAAAATATAAATTACGTGATTGGCTTTTTTCGAGGCAGAGATATTGGGGCGAGCCGTTTCCTATCATTTATGTAGATGATGGCGATGGTGAATATGCGAAAGCTGTTCCTGAATCTTCGCTGCCTGTCGAATTGCCGGAAGTAAAATCTTACGCTCCGAGTGGCACGGGGGAATCTCCTCTTGCAATTATCTCCGATTGGGTGAACACAACTGATCCCGAAACAGGCAAGCCCGCAAAGCGCGAAACAAATACGATGCCGCAATGGGCTGGCTCATCGTGGTATTATCTGCGCTATGCCGATCCACAAAATTCCGATGCAGCAATTTCAAAAGAGAATGATGCTTATTGGGATCCTGTCGATCTTTATATCGGCGGTAACGAGCATGCCGTTACACATTTACTGTATTCGCGCTTCTGGCATAAAGTTCTTTTTGATTATGGTATCGTGCATTATCCCGAGCCATTTAAACGCCTGTTCCATCAGGGAATTTTGCTTGGTGAAAATGGCGCGAAGATGTCTAAGTCACTTGGCAATGTTGTCAATCCCGATGATATCATCGGCGAATATGGCGCTGATACATTGCGCATGTATCTGATGTTTCTTGGACCTCTCGAACAAGGCGGACCGTGGAATACAAGAGGCATTGCCGGAGTGCATCGCTTTTTAAATCGCCTCTGGAGATTTGTTGCTGCAAATGAGGAGATTGGGACGGACTCTCAGTCCGCCGGTCACGAAACTGTCCAGCCAAAATTAACTGATGTGCCCCTGACAAAAATCCAGGAACGCGTCATGCATCAGACGATTAAAAAAGTATCGGAAGATATTGAATCGCTCAGATTAAATACGGCAATCAGTGCTATGATGATCTTCATCAACGAAATTCCATCCGATGAACCTGCTCCGCGCGAAGCAGTTGAAACGCTTGTGAAACTCGCAGCTCCTTTTGCTCCGCATATTGCCGAAGAGCTGTGGTCACGCCTCGGGCATACCGGCTCGATCTTTGATGCGCCTTTTCCGAAATATGATGAATCAAAAATGACGGTGGATACCGTGACGGTAGTTTTGCAAGTCAACGGAAAAATTCGCGACAAATTGGAAGTGCCGACAGGACTATCACGTGAAGAACTCGAACAATTTGCAACATCAAGCGAACGAGTGCAAAAACATATCGGCGACTTACAAATAAAGAAATTGATCGTCGTACCGAATAAGCTGGTGAATGTGGTAGTTGGGTAGTTGAGTTTTGAATTCTATTGAGAAAGAAATACTCGAGGATCTCTCCTCAAGTATTCTTTACTTATTTCAAACTTGCCTTATCCTGTGAATTGCTTACCGCAGAACTTACTGTGATATCTTTATTAATTTTGACAGTGTTTTTTGCGGCAGGGGTTTCGATCAGTTCATCTTGTGTTGCAATATCGGAACCTTCGATATGAATGTAATACTTCTTATTGGTTTCGAGTACAACGAGGTAGTTTCCGGTTTCGCTGTTTGAGACTGAGTTGGTTACTTCCACTTTTTGGTCTTCAGACGAACGGATGCTTATTTTTACTGAAAAAGGCTTTCCGCTCTGCTCTGAATGAACTGAGCCTTTGAGCAAAACGACTGCCTTTGAAAATTGTGCATTTGCCTGAGTTGTACCGAAAGTGCCGAAAACAAGTCCCATAAGGGCGATTAGTGCGATTTTTGTGATGTTAGTGTTCATGATAAAAGTTAAGAATAATTTAGTGTAATAGTAGAATAACGACGGAGAGCCGAGCCGTGTGACAAACCAAGGGAGATATTCTAAAAGGCTATTTTTGGGAGGAAAACGCCTGTTTTAGGGTAAACTGACCGGCAGTCTCAGATGCGGAAATCTCACTGTCGCAAATTTGGGAGATGGTGGCCGTTTCTTCTTCGAGCATCTTTCTCATCTCGAGCTTTTCTTCGACAGAGATATTCAGGAATTCTCCGAGGTGGAGGTGTTCACCACCAAGTAGTATCGAACCATGCTGAAGCACAGCATTGCCGAATCTTCGTTGAGCAGAGCCGACTACCTTTTTTCCTTTCCATGTTATCTCATACCGCGCAGTGCTGGTGAAGCAGGCGATGTTTGTCAGAGTACCTTCTTTATAAGAGTCGCGAATAGAAGGAGTCTCACGTGAAGAGGTCAATTCAAGCTCGTTGTTGCATAGTGGCTGCAAAGCCTCAAGAAGCGATTCGGCAATTTTATTATGAACGGCATAGATCCCTTCTCCCGGTTCGAAGCGCATCATAACGGCATACGTAAGTTCTTCAGCATGATAGACTGCCCTGCCACCTGTGGGACGGCGGATAATATCTACTCTGGCTTTATTACAGGCATCTTTATCGATGGATGTATCATCCTGCTGATAGCCAAGGGAAATACAATACGGTTTCCAAGAATAAAGACGAAGGACATTCGGAGCATCGGGATCATCACGTAATTTTTCGGCAAGTTCCAGATCGCGGGCCATGTGATACGCGCCCGGCATATCGAAGGAGATCTCGGTTTGGAAATTATTATTGGTGAAGATGCTCATGTAAGATTTTGCTTTGAATCCATTTATAAACAATATGAAAGTGCAGAAGATTAACCTGAGAGACGGAACAGTGGCTCAATTAAAAAAAACTTTAATTTTGTCATTCTGAGCGACAGCGAAGAATCTGAAATTTAGGAAGTCTGAAAGCTCAGATTATTCGTTCCGCTACTGCTCCACTCAGAATGACAATTTAAATTGAGCCACTACTAGAGGCGGAGCATAAACTAACTATTTTGTGTTTAGTCCTCCCAACAAAATTTGAAATTTTTAATAAGCAATGATCGCAGAAGAAACCCTTACTCTTACCCAAGAACTTGTAAAGCCTGATTTTGCAAAGAGCTATGAATCCCCGCGCGTATCGCCAATGGCTGCGGGACTTATTGGCTCGGAAATATTAAAGATCGCCGCCGATATTCGCGCTATGATGGCTGATGGTAAGAAGATCTGCAATCTAACCGTTGGAGATTTTAATTCTTCCTACTTTCCGATTCCTGAGTATCTCAAAAATGAGATCGAAGCAGCATTAGCCAAAGGCGAGACGAATTATCCGCCTTCGGATGGCATCCTGACCTTACGCAAAGCGGTGCAGGAATTTTACCGTAAACGCTTAGGGCTCGATTATCCTATCGAATCATTTATCATCACCGGCGGTGCGCGCCCGGTGATCTATGGAATCTATAGCTCCGTGGTTGCGCCCGGTGATACTATTGTCTATCCCGTTCCGTCATGGAATAATAATCATTATTGTAATCTGATCGGAGCAATTGCTAAGCCCATTGCAAGTTCAGCTGATGATGCATTCTTGCCGACTCGCAAAAAGTTAGAGGGCAAACTTTCCGGAGTACGTCTGCTTTCACTATGTTCACCGCTTAATCCAACGGGTACGGCATTCACAAAAGAAGCTCTTGAAGGAATTTGCGATCTTGTTTTAGAAGAAAATGCAAAGCGCAGTCCATCAGAACGCCCGTTATTTTTAATGTATGATCAGGTTTATTGGATGCTGACCTTCGGTGGTACTGAACATTATAATCCTGTTTCACTTCGTCCTGAAATGGCGAAATATACGATCTTTGTAGATGGAATTTCGAAGGCATTTGCTTCGACCGGTTTACGCGTCGGTTGGGCAGTTGCTCCGCCTGATATTGCAGCAGCAATGTCAAATATTTTAGGGCATGTTGGTGCCTGGGCGCCGCGACCTGAGCAGGTTGCAACAGCGAATCTTCTGAATAATGACGCCGTCGTAGATGCCTATCAATCCAAAATGCATGCTGATGTTGAAGAACGGCTCGATACTCTTTATGGAGAGATCATTTCGCTTCGCGATAGTGGTTATCCTATTGACGCAATTACTCCAATGGGTGCGATTTATTTGACGGCACAATTTAATTTTATTGGCAAAACAACTCCGAACGGAAATGTGCTTTCGACGAATGAAGACATCCGCAAATATCTCCTTTATGCTGCAGATCTTGCAATCGTTGCATTTCAGGCATTTGATCTTCGTGAAGATACCGGCTGGTTCAGGCTTTCAGTCGGTGCCGTTTCGATGGAAGAGATCAATTCCATCATGCCGAAAGTAAAAGCAGCGATG
The DNA here is from genome assembly GCA_038322815.1 of Kapaibacterium sp. (SeqCode). GTDB lineage: Bacteria > Bacteroidota > Ignavibacteria > Palsa-1295 > Palsa-1295 > PALSA-1296. The sequence goes on along the minus strand of JBBQGG010000055.1, from coordinate 5,277 downwards.
GATGCGTTGAAGTAAATTTATTATGTCATTCTGAGCGATAGCGAAGAATCACATGATCACCCGGAATCCTCATTTAATACTTCGGCGTCACTCCCATATTATAAAACATAAACGAATATTCATCTGCAGCTTCTTCTATGATCTTCGCTGTCGGTTTGCCACTGCCGTGCCCTGCCTTGGTTTCGATGCGGATAAGAAGTGGATTGGTGCTTGACGGTCCGCCGATCTCCTGAAGTGTTGCAGCGAATTTGAATGAATGCGCCGGAACAACACGGTCATCATGATCTGCAGTAGTGACCATTGTTGCAGGATAGTGAACTCCGCTGCGAATATTTTCTAATGGTGAGTAGTGATTGAGATATTCGAACATTTCTTTACTGTCCTCGCTCGTTCCGTAATCGCTTGCCCAATGCGCACCGATAGTAAATTTGTGGTATCGCAGCATATCCATCACGCCGACAGCGGGGAGAGCAACCTTACAAATATCAGGACGCTGAGTCATTACTGCTCCGACTAACAATCCACCGTTCGAACCTCCTGCAATCGCAAGTTTTTCATGGGAAGTATATTTTTCTGTGCAAAGATAATTGGCAGCAGCAATAAAATCATCGAAGACATTTTGTTTATGAAGTTTTGTACCGGCATCATGCCATTCTTCGCCATATTCACCACCGCCGCGTAAATTGGGCATTGCGAAGATCGCTCCGTTCTCAAGCAAGATCAGTCGCAGCGTACTGAATGACGGAGTCAGGCTGACATTGAAGCCGCCATACGCATAAAGATAGCACGGATTATTACCATCCATCTTCAAACCTTTTTTATGCACAATGAACATCGGCACCCGCGTACCATCTTTACTTGTATAAAATATTTGCTTTGATTCATAAGCATTGGGATCGAACTTCACTTCGCTCTTACGGAAAACGGTTGAAGTTTTAGTTGCAATATCATATCGGAATATGGATGGAGGATACGTAAAGGATGTAAATGTATAAAATACTTCCTTATCTTCTTTCTTTCCACTGAATCCTGATACACTTCCAATTGCCGGAAGTTTTACTTCGTTGATTTTTCGCCCTTCAAGATCAAAAAGATAAACATGATGGCTTGCATCTTGCATATAGAAACAAATAAGTTTTCCATCAACAAGAGAAGTGCTTTCAAGAACGTGTTTATTCTGAGGAATGAGATCATGCCAATTTTTCTGGGAGGGATCAGAAATATCTGTAACAATAACTTTATTTCTCGGAGCACCAATATTTGTTTGGATGAAAAGTTTATTTCCTTCGGATTCAACTAAACCAACTTCGAAGCCAAACGCTGTTTGGATAGGTATCCAGCCGTGATCAGGATTTTTTGTATCCATGATGGAGAGAAGATTTCCTTTCTCTCCCGCTTCATTAATAAAGAGTTGCAAATACCGTTCGTCTTCAGTTGCGCTCATGAATTGGAAGCGTTTCGGATTCTTTGCATCCTCATATTTTAGAACATCCGCACTTTGTGGTGTACCGATCTTATGATAATAGATTTTCTGATATTCATTTGCAGCAGTAAGTTCATTCTTTCCTTTTGGTTCTTCGTAGCGCGAATAAAAGAATCCATCTTTATACCAGCTTCCGCCACTGAATTTATTCCATTGGATATGATCGTCAAGTTTCTTTCCGGAGGCAATATCAAGCACATAAATATCCTGCCAGTCGGATCCGGATTTTGACGTCCAGTATACAAGAAGCTTATTGTCATTAGAGGCAGCAATGCCATTTAAGGCTATAGTCCCGTCTGTGCTTAATGTATTGGGGTCAATTAATACTCGCGGCGTTCCTCCGATTCCTTCTTGGACATACAGTACACTTTGGGGCTGCAGACCGTCGTTTTTATGGAAGAGATAAAAATTACCTACTTTTTGAGGTGCAGAATATTTCGGATAATTCCAAATGTCTTCAATACGTTTTTTTATTTTATCGCGAAACGGAATTGTTTCCAAATACGTAAACGTGAGCGCATTCTCCTGCTTTACCCATTCTTTTGTTTTAGAGGAATCGACATCTTCCATCCAACGATATGGATCGGCGACTTTGGTACCGAAATACTCGTCGACTACCGTGCCCTTATCGGGTTTTGGATATTGCAATTGTGCTGTTGCGATAGTTGGAATGTTTATCAAGAGAAGGCTGGTTAAAATGAAACGTTTCATGCGAGTTGTAAATTATACAAGTCCTTTACTACGGTATTTTAGATGTTTCTGTTCCATGATAATAACTTTATTCAATGAGAAAAATATTACTTCTCGGCTCCGGCGAACTTGGCAAAGAATTTGTGATCGCTTTAAAACGACTCGGGGAATATGTTATTGCTGTCGATTCGTATGATAATGCACCCGCTCAGCAAGTTGCCGATGAGCGTGAAGTTATAGATATGCTTGATGGCGCATCACTCGATAGAATTGTCGCAAAACATAAGCCGAATATTATTGTACCCGAGATCGAAGCCATTCGTACAGAAAGATTTTATGAATATGAAAAACAGGGAATCCAAGTGATTCCAAGCGCTCGGGCTGCAAATTTTACGATGAATCGGAAAGCAATACGTGATCTTGCTTCGAAAGAATTAGGGTTGCGCACTGCAAAATATGAATATGCAAAGACCGAAGAAGAATTTAATGCTGCCGTAAAAAAGATCGGAATTCCCTGTGTGGTCAAGCCGCTGATGTCATCTTCTGGCAAAGGGCAATCGACGATAAAATCCGAATCGGATATTGCAAGCGCCTGGGAATACGGAACAACAAAAGGCAGGGGCGATCTTATTGAAGTGATCGTTGAAGAATTTATTCCGTTTGAATCGGAGATAACCCTTCTGACGGTCACGCAAAAAAACGGCAAAACACTTTTCTGTCCGCCGATAGGACATAGGCAGGAGCGAGGCGATTATATGGAAAGCTGGCAACCGGCAATGATAAGCGAATCACAGCTTCGCGATGCCGAAGTAATGGCAGAAAAAGTTACGAAAGCATTAACGGGATTTGGTATTTGGGGAGTGGAATTTTTTCTTGCAAAAGATGGAGTATACTTTTCAGAACTTTCACCACGTCCGCATGATACCGGAATGGTAACACTTGCGCTGACGCAAAACCTCTCTGAATTTGAACTTCATGCGCGAGCAGTTCTCGGGCTTCCGATACCGGAAATAACTCTTGAACATACCGGAGCAAGCGCAGTAATTCTTGCACCGAGTGAATCGTTGAATGCTCCGAATTATGAAGGCATTGTTGAAGCAATGGCAATTCCTAAAATTGATATTCGTATTTTTGGCAAGCCAACGACACGCAAATATAGAAGAATGGGAGTTGCTCTTGCTTATGATAAAGTCGGAACATCAATTGATGTCCTGAGAAAGCGTGCAAAAGAAGCTGCGGATAAGATGAAGGTTATTGTCTGAGACTTGCAAAATATCAAAATACTAAGCCGTATATTTGTAAGCAATGGCTGATATTTTCATCTCATATTCATCCAAAGACCGCGAGAAGGCGGAGCAGCTTACGGAGCTGCTTGCTTCGGCGGGGCTATCGGTGTGGATAGATCAATCAGGTCTTGACGTCTCGACAAGTTGGTCGGCGGAAATCGTCGATGCAATAAATAATTGTCATGCATTCATAGTTCTGCTCTCCACGAACTCCGTCGAATCACATAATGTGATTAAAGAAGTATCTCTCGCATCGGAGAAGCGCAAGAAAATACTTCCTCTTGATCTCGAGCCGATCACTCTTCCTCGCGAATTAGAATATCAGTTAGCAGGCATTCATCGCGCACCAATGACGAATATTGATTCGATCATTCGCGCTCTCGGCAAGCTTGGCTTGCAAGCAACGCAAGCTCCCATACTAAAACTCGCCAAAGAGACTGATGGCAGAAAGAGTTTGATGATTCTTCCATTCGAAGATCTATCACCGACAGCAGATAATGAATGGTTTGCGAATGGAATTGTCAGCGAGCTTATAAATGTCTTGGGTAATGTAAAGGCACTGAAGGTGATGGATGCACAGACGACGAAGGAGTTTAAGAACTTCAAAGGACATCTCACAGTGTATGCGAAAGAAATGGGCATACGCTACTTCGTGCAAGGTGATGTCCGCAAATTTGGTGATCAGATAAAAATATCAAGCAGATTACTCGACATCGAAACAGGCGATCATTTATGGCAGGACTCGCTGAAGGGGACGATGAATGATATATTTGACATTCAGGAAACGGTTGCAAAGAAAGTGGTGGATGGGCTTGCCATTATTCTGACGAAGGATGAAGTGAAGAAGCTCGATAAGAAGCCGACAGAGAATGCCGAGGCGTATGAGTTGTACTTGAAAGGAAAGGAATATTTCAATCGTCATACGAAAAGTGACTTTGAGCGCGCCCTTTCACTTTCCGAAGAAGCAGTCCGTCTCGATCCGAACTTTGCCGCCGCCTATGCACAGATTGCAAACACTTCTCAGGAACTCTACCGCAGTTATGGTCCGAATGCCAGCTTGCTTGCACGAGCGGATCAAGCCGCCGGACGCCTGCGTGAGCTTGAAGGCGAATCGGCGAGGTATTTCTCGATCATCAGCGAGCTTTCTCTTTGCCGCGGCGACGCTGAGGGCGCACTTCGCCATGCCCAGCGCGCAGTCGAGATCGATCCTGCGTTTGCTAGCGGCTACGACGCGCTCGGTTTTGCCTATGAGGCGCTTGGCAGGAAACAGGAAGCCGCAGAGGCAAAGAAGGAGTTTGTTCGGCTCCGGGGGAACGACCGGACTGGGCATTTCAACCTTCTTCTCATACTCCATGAACTGGATTCGGAATTCGAGCTGCGCGAAGCCGCTGCCAGAGCGCTTCCGCTCTTCGAACGCCATGTACGCCTGACTCCCGATGATTACCATGCCCGAGTCCACTTGGCGACTATTCTTGGATACTGCGGTCGCACTGCCGACTCGGTAGCAGAGGCAGACAGGCTTTCGGCTATCGAATCGCTTGATGGCATTGCCTGCTACAATCTTGCCTGCCTCTATCTGAATCGGAACATGTCTGAGCGGGGAATGACGCTTCTTCGTCGTGCCGTGCAAAAGGGATTTCGTGCTATAGAGGTCTTCCGCCGCGATCCCGATCTTGCTCCGCTGCGCGGAACGCCGGAGTTTGAGGAATTGATGAAAGAATTGGACGAGGGAAAGTGAATTATTCTCCCATCTTTTTGATTTTCTACAATATGCCGAAACACACATCTATATTACTTCGCATTTTTCTCACATTCACT
>JBBQGG010000054.1:0-21610 GCA_038322815.1 Kapaibacterium sp. (SeqCode) | reverse complement strand
AAATAGGCAATGAGCTGTTTCGATGAGTCGAAGGCCGTGAAGCCGTTGGTGGCCATGACCAGGAGACTTGCCGTCTGCTCTCCGATGCCGGCAATACTCACCAGCGATTCGAAAACTTCGCTGTAGGTGATCTTTGCCAACCTTTTACAAATTCAGTAAATTCCTCGACTGAAAATTCGAAATATACTCTTCTCTCCAACCCCATCACATCTTCCGCTGATTTCCAATTTGAGGCTTTGAAATCGCCGGAGGTTTTCGCGTTATTTGATCTTCTAGGAAGGCAACTTTTGCATGAAGAGCTTTCGGCAGGGCAGGTTTCGCTGCATTTGGATATGCAGAAATTTCTAGCAGGCATTTATTTTGCCAGATTAGGAAATGAGACGGTAAGATTTATTAAAATGTGACTCCGCTAAACTCAACCAATGTTGTCATTCCCATTGGCTGAAGAATCTGAGCTTTCGGATTACTGATATCGCAGATTCTTCGCTTTGCTCAGAATGACCATTCATTAAGCAAAATTCCTAATTCGTAATTCGTAATTTTCTAATACTCCCGTCTGCGTCTGATCTCCTGCCGGATCACTGAAAGCGAGCGCTTGACCCATTGCATTGTTGCATCGTCGGGGCGTTCGCCTCCCATGAAGCGGACCATCGCTGCATCGCTTCCGAGCACATCATCTATATCTATAGTACGCGGTCCCTCTTCTTTATCGGTCTTTGGTAAGTAGAGATCATCGAACGGAACTCCCATTGCTTCGGCGATCTTGCGCAGCGTATTTTTCGTCACGCCGGATTCATCATTTTCAATGCGCGATAGATGAGCCTGAGTGATATCGGCAGTGCGCGAAATATATCCCTGCTTGATTCCGCGTTCATCACGCAGACGCCGAAGGCGCTGACCCTGAGTTTCCCTGCGGCGAATCGGCTGCTCACCGGAATTCTCCATTGGTCTTTTTTCCGAGGTTGTCGTTTCCATTGTATCCATAATACTAAGAATAATGATGACAAAAAACAAAAAATATAAATGCTCACATTCTCTTAAACACAAATATACGAAATTTTTCTCCGAAAACCAAAAAAAAATATGCTGAAATTACGCCAATTTCGATATTTTTGAATTTTTTTTCATTTTTTTTACGATGGGCACCTTGACAAACGCCGTAAAATTTCGTATATTTGCATTCAGAAGTTTATCTCAATAGATTTTTTTTATAATTTATGTTCTCTTTTTAATCCTAAGATAAACAATAAAAATAAAATTATTTTGCGCCGACAAAAAAAATATATTGCGATATTGAGCCAATTTCAGCAATTTTAATTTATTTCTCATTTTTTTTTCAATGGGCACCTTGACAAACGAATAAATATTCCGTATATTTGCATTCGAGAGTTTGAACATAAACATTTTTTTTGTAGATTTTATGATATTTACACTTGCTGCTTAATAAAAAGCCGAAACTGAAACTTTTCACCATGCAATCATCTTTTCAACTCGTTCTATTATATCTCGTTCTTAAAACACCATTAACTGATCCGTGAAAGCTGAAAAATACATTATCACTACTGAAGGCGTCGAAGCTCCGAGCCGAATTACCCGTATGGGCTTTGGCATCGCCGGCGAGGAAGTGCAAAAATTTTTGAGTGACGGAGCGCCGCTTGTCCGTGTGCACGTCGTCGGACCTGAAAAAGATGTGATCTTCGAAAAAGAAGCCGGAAAAGAGTGGAGGCTGCATGATATAAAGCAGCGAATTAAAGGATTGACTCTGCAGGATTAAGGGAGTAGATTCTTAGTGCTAACAGCTAACAGCTGACAGTTCAGAGCGGGAAATACAGTTTCCCAAAAAAATAATCATTCATAAAAAAATATGACTGCTTTTGCATTGTGCAAAAGCGCGAGGAAGAGCTTTGCTTTTTTTTGAAGAAATAAAATATACTACCTTCACTAATTGTCATTCTGAATGTAGCAGAAGCGGAATGAAGAATCTGAGGTTTCGCACTACTCAAATCTCAGATTATTCGCTTAGCTCAGAATGACAACTAAAAAATTTTCTTAACAAAAATAAATTACGACTATGATAAACATAGAAAACTACGAGACGAAAGAATTCAGCCCTGTTCGGAGCGATCATGCATCTTCTCCAAAAAAACGATTACGTGTTCCGCGCAAAAGTAAATTCGAGGAAAGCCCAGCACATGTCGAGATCCATCCGCGCGATCTGAATTTTCTTTCGGATTTCGTAAAGGTCTCCGGATTCTATATCGAAGACCTTGAAGATTATATCGGCGAAGAACTGATGGAGTTCTGGCAAACGCGCGATCATGCCCTGCGCATCATCACCGACGTGATGGTGCAGCGAGCAGAAGAAGTCGGAGCTTTTTAAAAAAGCTCACCCCCTTTAGTAGGCGCAGGCTGAAGCCTGTGCCTACCAATACTCCCTCCGCCTTTTCCTTTACAACAATTCCCTAATCCATTATGTCTGAAAAAGTAGAACAAGAATATATTCCTCTTAAAAAATTTGCTTCCGAACACCTTGGCATTGTCATGTGGGACAAACTCGAAGAGATCTTCGATGCTGTGGAATCCGGCAAACGAAAGATCCTCATCCGAAGCTGCAACGGCGCCGGAAAGACTGCTGCACTTGCAGCAATATGTAATTGGAAATTAAAGATGACCACTGATTCGATGGTCGTTACAACGGCTTCGAGCCATACACAGGTCAAGCGGAATCTCTGGGGCGAAATTCGCAAACAGGCGAAGAATGCAAATCTTTTTGAACCGAAGCAGATCAGCGAAACATTCATCAAGATCACCGATAAGCATTATGCCATCGGCATCTCGCCTACACTTCCGGAAAATGCGCAGGGTTTTCATGCGGAGCGAATGCTGATCGTCGTTGATGAAGCAACAGGCGTCAGCCGCGACATCATGAACGCGCTATTTGGTAATGCAACCGGAAAAGAAGCTCAAGTCATCCTTGCCTATAATCCGATCGATACCGATTCATTTCCGTTCGAAGCTGAGCATAATGGTGATTGGCATCTCGTCCAGATCTCTGCGCTCGATCATCCGAATATAGCAGGTAAGGATGACTGCAGTAATGGTACGGAATCTTATATCCCTGAGATCAAAGGCGCCGTCTCGCCTCAATGGCTTGCCGATATGCTTCCTACCTGGAGCTATGAAGTTGAACCGGGTTCGAAAGATAGTTTTATATTCAATGCAAAACATTGGCGCAAGACGGCAGAAGTATCGGCAAGGATATTAGGCGAATGGTCCACGGAAAGCGGCGAAGGATTTATTCCGATGCATCAGGTTCATCGCTCGCTTGAAATAAACGAAGAGCGCGGAATAAAAACGATGGGTATTGATATTGCACGAAGCGGAAAAGATGAAACGGTCTTTGCATTTTTCGATGGCAACACCCAGCTTCCCTTTTATGCAATGCGTACAAAAGATCTTCTCGATATCGCAGACAAAGCGGAAAGTTTTTATAAACAGGGCTGGGAAATTATTTCGCTTGATGATACGGGAGTCGGCGGAGGAGTTACGGATATTCTGAAGTCACGCGCAATTCCCTGCCATCCCGTAAATTTCGGATCTTCGGCAATAGGATTTCTCGATACACCATACCGGCAGTTTGCAAATACCCGCGCAGAAATGTATTTTAATCTCGATGACGAATTAAAACGCAGTCAAATAAAACTTTTAGATGATCATAAATTTCATCAGGAAATAACGGCGATCCGCATCCATAGCATGGGAAGTGAAAAATATCTTCTTGAAAATAAAGACGACCTCAAAAAACGACTTGGCAGAAGCCCTGATAGAGCCGATGCAACGGTGCTGGCACGATATGGACTGAGACTGGAGGAGCGCAAAAGAGCACAGGATGAGATAGTATATTTTATGTAAGTGCCCGGGAATAAGCATATAATAGAAGCAACCTATACACAAAGTTATACACCTCTGTTAGTAACACCTCTTAAATGTGTGAATTATGTAACAAAATTCTATTAAAATATAACAAATAAGAAAATTGGATTCCGTAACTTTGCAAAGTTAATTTTATCGTGAGTGCCGGGTAGTCAGATTGGGGAGTTTTACTATCCGGATGTTCGTCTCAGGGGTCAAACCCTGAGACGGCGACTTACGATAGCCCCTGCCACAGGAATACCAACCTGCCTCTACAACTATCACACCAAATTAGATTTTAGCTCCAATGTTTTGGCGTGCCAAAATCGAAGCGGTTTTTACATACACGGAATAAGAAAAACTCCCCTCTCCCAAAGCTTTGGGAGAGGGGCTGGGGGAGAGGGTCCTTACCGCGCATATCCCAGATTAAAACGGAACGCAAGGGCATTCCCGCTGAGATTTCAGCGGATTGATGGTGATCAAGGTCTGTGCAACTATTCACCTTTCCCAATTTCACTTTTACATTTTCTTCGCCACGACGAATCTTTTACATTTTTTTATTTTACACTATGAAAATACAACTCGGTAAACTCGACATTTCTATAAACAAAAAACAGCAACAGCAGCCTGCGATCGAAGTTGCTTCGGGGCAGCAACTATCACCTTCGTTATTTAATCGCTATGATAATCCGCGAGAGAATATTTTCTTTATCCGCGAAACGGTTTCTTCTGCAATGCATGCAAGATCGGAGGCGATCGGCAAAGGAAAATTTCATGGGTACGAGCTGATAGCTAACAGCCGGCAGTTCACCCAGTCGAAGAAAAGACTTGCGCATGATCATCCGCTTGAAAAATTATTGCGCAATCCGAATCCGATCTTTGATCTTGCCGATATGCTGGAGCTATCAAGCCAGTGGCTTGATGCAACGGGCAATGCCCTATTTTTGAAAGTCCGTAATGGCTTCGGCGATGTTTCCGAGCTTTGGTTATTACCTGCGCTCAGTTTCATCATCGAAAAAGGCGCGGACGAACTTCCGGCATATTATACGTTCTTTCCGACCAATGCAAAGATCTCTGCCGATGATATTATTCACATCAAGCGCTCCGATATTCGGACGGCTCCATTTTACGGACATGCAATTTTATCCGATATTTTAGATACGGCGAAAACTGATTCGGCTTTGCGTTTGTATCAGCAAAGATTTTTCGATAACGATTCAGTGCCGCGCGCTGTACTGAAATTTCCGCAGGGCACAATACTCACTCAGGAGCAGATGGATGAAATTCGGATCAAGTGGGAAGAAAAATATCAGGGTGCAGCAAATTCTTCTAAACTTGCAATTTTGCCGGCAGGCGGCGACATCAGTGCAATATCGAACGGGTCAAAGGAAATTGATTTTGCAAAAAGCCGCACCATGCTTCGCGATGCGATCAGAGAAGCTTTCAAAGTGCCAAAAATTGCGCTCGGCGATACCGATAATGTAAATTTTTCGAATGCCGAAACAAGTTACAATGTATTCATCCGCGACGTCGTGGATTATGCACTTCATAAATTTTCAAGAGCACTTACCAGACAACTTGCATCCGAATTCGATACGAACATCGTCATCGAGCACGATAACATCATCACCGAAACTGAAGAAAAATTGCAAGTCAGATTGCAAGAGCTAAAGCAATCGCTGACCATCGATGAACAACGATCGATGCTCTCTCTCCCCCCGCTTCCGGCAGGAAAAGGAAATGTGTTTGTGGTGGGGAATGTGATCTATGATTCGGAGTGGAAGACTATCTGAACCTGGATTTTATGAGATTAAAGGATTAAGAAAGATTACAATCGATTGACTAAACTCAACTCTTAAAGAATGTCATCCTGAGTGGAGCATTCCTCTGCGACCACAGGAGCAGAAGTGAAATGAAGAATCTGAGATTCCAAGCATTCCGAAAGCTCAGATTCTTCGCTGCCGCTCAGAATGACAACATTCACTTGAGATGAAAACGCTGAACCCCATTCCTAATTCATAATTCGTAATTCGTAATTATTTGACGTATTGCATGATCTCCGGCTCAACCGGAAAGACTGCTTCTTTTCGCAGACGTTCGCGGTCGAAGGGCAGCCAGAGGAAATAGGCATCTTCTTTAAAACCTTCGAGGAAAAGTTGAATGCCTCCGGCTACCCAGCCCAAAACAAAACCGAGAACCATGTGATAAATTCTGTCATCACAATTGCAGGCTTTGATCGCCAAGCCAACGCCTGTGCCGAAAAGCGCCAAGGGAAGCCGCGAGAGGAAACCCATCCGCGGATGCAAAATGATTCGGCTGACGGCACGAGTGGGGATGACGATGCAATGCGTGAAGGCAATTCCTTTGCCGATCTCTTCATAGGTTGGCAGCACAACAACCGATGTATCGCGCACACTGACAAGCACCCAATCGGATTTTGTATAATTGCGCATCTCAATAGTTACCGTCGGCTTTGATGAGCAGGAGGAGAGCAGAATTATAAATACGAGCGCGATAAGATATTTCACATTGCAAAAATACGACGGGATGGGGCGTCTCTTTGTGGAGCGGACTCTCGATCCGCCAGTCAAAAAAAACTATTGCAATTGCTGCAATGTCTCCGGTTCATTATCGGGATAGCGGGATATCTGTTTGAGCCATTGACGATCATCCATATCATTGATAGTGCAAACCTTTTCTGTTTCCTGAAATTTATCTGCCGTGCATCCGATCACTGCTCCGATACCGCCGCAGAGAAACGGAACGGCGCCGATCCCGATCTGATCCTTATGGGTTATCGCACTGGCAAGCAATGTGCCGCCAAGCCCTGCTCCAAAGCCGATCGCCGAGCCATACCATATTCCGTGAGTGCTCACGGAATGCTCCTGGTAGATAAGCAAAATTTTTGTAAATGGAATAACTTTCGGATGCATTTCCCCAGAAGAAAATTGCGAATACTCTGCAACAACTGCAGCATCATTGCGAACCGAAAGTAAAATATAATCGGCGATCGTTGAATCACGAAAAAGAATCCGGCTGCGATAATTTTCCTGACGCGTTGTGCCGCAGCTTAAAAGAACGATCAATAAAAAAGAATAGGCAAAGTGTTTCATTCGCAGAAGAACGTATATTCTTTGAATAAGTTGCAGGAGGCAGGGGACGTATGACCGTTGGCGGATTACGAAATTGCAATACGTTTCATTTTATCAATTGCAATTCCGGCGGTTCGTAATTACGGAAAAATTCTATGTGGCGTATCTTATCAATATGCCCGGCGGGATTGAGCAGCCAGAGGTAATCAGGATCTTTTGCGAGGATATGCGCGATCGCCATTCCGCTGAAAAAACCAAGGACACCACCGCCCACAAAACCGACACCGACGTAGGTGGGATTTATTTGCGGGCTCGAAACTACTGCGCCGCCAAGACAACCGCTGAATGCGCCGATCGCGCAGCCGCCAAGTCCCGGCCAAAGACTTGCCGATTGCTCAGGCTTATAGGCAATACCCTGGATCGTAGAAAGCTGAATGATCTTGGCATGAGCGATAAGAGAATCAGCCGGAATTGCTTCGTGCTTGAACGGTGCAACCACCAGGCAATCGCTGCGGACAGCCAGCAGAAAAAAATCTTCGATCTGCCCATCGCGTATTTGTACACGGATCCGATTTTCATCAGTGCCCATACGAGATGCGCAGCTTAAAAGTAGAACAAGGAGAAGGGAATATGCAATGCGTTTCATTTTATTTTTAATAGTTCATATGGCTCGCCATACGGATAGAAAGAATAGGATTTTATTGAAAGAAGATCAAGTTGATCGGAGGGATCATAGCCTTTATCTTCTTTGGCGATTGCACAGCCTACAGGCATTCCAATTATGCCACCCAGAGCTGACACGACCAATACTCCAAGTTGACTGTAACCATCAGAATATCCATGTTGGTTAAGAGAGACTAACACTGCACCTGCTCCGCAACCGAGAGCACCACCAAAAATGCCGCCGATTAATTTGCCGTCGGCATCATGATAGACGCGATCTATTTGTGAGAATGGGATTAATTTAGGAGTATTGCTTTCAGTATAGGATTGGACAATAAGCGAGCTATCACGAACAGCAAGGAGCTGATAGTCCTTAGACGTAGAATCACGGAAAAGAATATTAACACGGTTTCCATGTAAATGCGATGAGGATCCGCACGAAAATATTGTGCATCGGTCGGAATGAGAACGAATGTGCTGAACGTCTCTACGCTGACCGGCAAGCCTTCGGTTTCATGGACGGATGAGAATACAACAATTCCTTCATCGAAAGCAACGTTCGGAAGATTAACACTGACTGCAAAAAAACTTGCTGCGATCTATCCGATCTCGAATGAATTGCTTGACGATGCGAACATCGATATTTATAATACGATCGTCCGCATCTTCACCAATGTCTTCGCACAGGAAGAAGATACGCAAGTGTTCCGTGGCAGCGGTTCGCCTTTTACCGGAATTCTCAATACGTCCGGCGTTCTGACAACCTATCTCGGCGGTTCATCCTCAAGCGGCAAGACAAAATATACGGATATTAAATTTGATGATCTCATCAATTTAGTGCAGTCGCTTTCTCCGGCACAGCAGCGCGGCGCATCGCTTTTCATCGAGCAGAATTCGCTGACGGACCTCATAAAGCTCAAAGACGGAAACAGCCGTTACTTATGGGAGCTGACAAGCGCAGTGCAGCCGATCATTGCAAATACGCAAGGACTCACTTCGGCAAACCTGAGCTTCCGCGGCTATCCGCTTGTCGTGATGCCGAACGGAATTTTGAATGCAGCCTATGATACAAGCTCGCATCCATCAACTCCCTTCGCACTCTTCGGCAACTTAAAAACTTCCGGCTGCTGGTTCGGTCAGCATGGCGGAATGGATGTCCGAGTCAGCTTCGATGCAACGGCAGAAGGAGTGAATGCTTTCACGAACGATCTGCAAATGCTTCGCATGACTGAGCGCATCGCATTCGGAGTAGGTCAGCCGGGATACGTCGGAGTGCTATCAACAAGCGCAAGCTAGAGATCAACCACCCCAACCCCTCCTTGAAAAGGAGGGGCTATTTTAAGAATCCCTCCTTGAAAAGGAGCGGCTATAAAATAAAAAATCTCCCGCCTTTTCAAGGTGGGGTTATAAAACCAAACTCCCCCGCCTTTTCAAGGCGGCGGGGGTAGGGGGGTGGTTTCTTCAAACTAACAAATCACTATGAACATAAAACTAATAAGAGAAACATTCACTGATCGATCAACCATCGGCTCACTCTACATCGATGATGTTTTCGAATGCTATACTCTTGAAGATGTCATACGCCCTCCGAGAATAAAAATTCCGGGCGCGACGGCAATTCCTTATGGAAGCTATGAAATCATCATTGATTACTCCAACCGATTCGCACGCAATATGCCTCATGTACTAAACGTGCCAATGTTCGAAGGCATCCGCATTCACTCAGGAAATACTTCCTCCGATACTGAAGGATGCATTTTGCTTGGCACATTAAAAAATACCGACTGCATTTATAACTCCAAACTTGCTTTCATAAAATTTTATCGGAAGCTTGAAGAAGGATTAAAACACGGGAAAGTGAGGATGGCGATACAAGCTAAAAGCTAAAAGCTAAAAGCTAAAAGCTAAAAGATAAAAGCTAAAAAAAAAAATTCATTTCCAAAGGAGGCGTAGCCGAAGAGAAAAATCTATAAATTACGATACGTCCTAATTGTATTCATTAAGGAAAAATATGGATTTTATTTTTATTAATAGATTTCTCCCTACCTCTGCCGCTGCGCGTCAGAGTCCGCTTGAAATGACATAACTGTGTCACTACTACATAAACAACTAAAAACTAACTAAAACTATGAACACATTCTTTACATCATTATTTACTATCAATGGAGCTAATCTTCTTAAAATGCTTTCCGGCTTAGGAACGACGCTTCTCAGCATTGCAGGGATTGCTGTGCAGATTCCTATCTTGCCGGCTGCGATAACAAATATCGCCGGTATTATTATCGGCATTGCAACGGTGCTTGCTGCGCATGGCTTCCATCTTGCCGAGCCGCCGAAAGCAAACTGATCCCGTAGGGGCACGTTGCGCGTGCCCTCTTTTTCGGAACAGATATACAATCGAAAAGGGCACAGGCACTGTGCCCCTACGATTCCTCTCCCCCCGATTTTTAATTTTACATTTTACATTTTTAATTGAACTATGTCAACCTATCCATCCCCTGTTTCTCTGAGTGATTTTCAACGCTACCTGAAGGATACAACGACCGATATTTCTATTCAAGCATTTTATCAATCAATACTTGATACGGCAACGGAAAAAATTTATACCTATCTTGACCGCGATTACACGCCGGGAATTATGAAAACCGATATATTTTTTGGCAACGGCTTGCATGTTCATCGAATGAATAACCCTGCCGGAGTATTGCATACCTGGAAATATTATGACGCTGAGGGAAATGAAACCGTCGTATCTATTTCAGAACTTGTCTTGATGGCAAACGGAACAGTTGCCGTTGCCGCGAACAAAAGATTCTCTCGTGAGTTCGAGCATCGTATTGTGTACGATCAGCCTTTATCCCTGACGTGTCCGGAAACTGTGCGGCAGGTCATCATCGAAGTGGCTGCCATGATCTTCGAGGAATCCAAACAGGGCAGCAGCAGACTTGGCATTGAAGTAGAGTCGGATAGAAGCGATACGAATTATGAGCGCGTTCGCTATCAAGATCTTACTGATCGGCAAGAAAGAATGCTTGCACCATATAAGAGGATTCCGGTGTAATGAAATTCCAAGTTGTCATTTCGAATGGACTCTGACGCGCAGCGGCAGAGGTAATGAGAAATCTTTTTAATAAAAATAAAAACCTTATAATTCTTTCCGGGTTACATGAGGCTCAATAAGGACTAATTTTTATTTATAGATTTCTCTCTTCGCTATCGCTCCGCTCGAAATGACACGGTGGAAGTTTCATAATTCATAATTCATATTTCATATTTTCCCTATGACTCGCGAACAAAATTTCCGTACAACATGTATCTCCCAACTTGCGGCATATTCCGGCTGGCAAAATATTCCACGCGCTGAAATACAGAAACTCCCTACTGCAAATTTTCCGGCATTCGGTCTTGCTTTAGGGAAAACAAAATACATAGCATTCGATCCGTCCGGTAAAGCCATCAGCGGCGAGCAGGATTTTAGCGTCACAGTGTATTATCTACTGCCTCTGCGAAGTATTGAAACTGCTAATCTCGATCACTCTGATATTACAAATATCATTGAGCAATTCCTGAATAATCCGATCTACATCCCGCCCGCAATTCTTCCGGGTGAGACGTATCGCATCGAGCGCACGATAATAACAGAAGCGAAAGCGCCGGTGATTGGAAGCGAGGATACACGATTTAGCGTGACGATTACCGCCAAATATATTTTTACGATATTTTAAATCCCTTTTTTACATTTTACATTTTTAATTTTATATTTGCCTTATGCTTTACTTACGCTACAAAAACTCCCCCTCCGATCCGTGGATTGTTCTGCCAACAGTAACATCGGTATTCCCAACCCAGCCATCAGGCTCACTTCCTATTGCAGAATTGCGATTGCAATCGGCGCCGGAGACTGAGACTCCATGCGGCTGTCCGGGTGGTTCGGCAACAGACGACCATTATATATTGAAAGCTGAAGTTGCACCGATGCCGCAAAGCGCAGTGAATAATCTGCTCTTGTTCTTACTGCGATTTAAACAGGCAGCATATCATGAAACACAGCATCCGCAATTTGCAAGCGGAGGTTTTACTTCAGTGGGATTATCGCTTCTCGATTGCGAAAATAAAAATGGAATGAGCGGGATTTCGTTTCGATTGGCTGTGCCGATAGCTGATGTGATTTAAGTTTGGGGAAGTCGCTGAGCGACGCAGTACCCATAGCCCAGAGTGAAGCGAAGCGGAAAGTGAGTAGGGCTCGATGTTGCTTCTGTGGTCGCACCATCTGTTCGAAATGACAGGCTCTTGACTGGCGGACTGAGAGTGCCCCACTAAAAAAAACATTTTTAAAATACATCAAGGGCGGATTCGAGGGATGCTTCAATTGATGCATCCATCTTCACCGCCCCTGCATTCTTTCCCCCGAAAGAATCTATGTGATCGACTTTAGTTTGTGCCTGCGATCATCAACTTTAATGTATTAATATCCGGTCCTGCCTGAATGCGCAGCAGGTACATTCCCGGTTTCAAACCGTTCAGGTCAAGTTCTACGGCATGCTCGCCAACCTCAGCTTGTCCGTCAAATACTTTCTTGACGACATTGCCCATTTGATCGCTGATCGTGATCATGACATTCTCTTCGGCGTTGATCGTATAGCTGAAATGCGCTTTCGTTGTTGCAGGATTCGGCATGATCGGCGAAACTTTTAATCCGACACTGCCCCCCTTACGATCGCTATCGCATTCTCTACGAACTTTGACGAGAAGTTCATGGTATTTGCGGATGATATCATCGATCAATTTATTATCATCTCTGCCTTTCGCTACTAGATCGCGGATCTTATTCCATATTGCACGTACTTCAGCAGTATCCTTTTCCTTACGCTCGGCGCGAAGTGAATCGCGAAGCGTTTGGATATTCGCTTTAATATCCTTGATCTGTTCAATAGCACCGGTTAACGTACCTGCAACATCTTCCGGAAGATCGGATAAAAAAACTCTCCAGCATGAATCGCTTAATCCGAAATGATGCTGACCATCATGATGACGCCAATTACCCGAATTAGCAGGATTTGCCGAAGAATCTTTCCCTCCGTTTGAAGTGCGTGGTCCGCGCTGTGCGAATGTCATCCCCGAAGCGATGACCAGTAGACTCAGGACGAGAAATACTTGTCTAAGAGTTTTCATAATTTTATTTAATATGTTAAAGAATTTCACACGTCCCGTTTACAAGGGTATAGAGTTATGAATAATGAAAAAGTTTAAATGGAGGGAGAGATATTTATGTTTGTTATTGGGAGGAGTCAAAAAAGGCGTAGTGAAGAATCTAAGATTTAGGATGTCTGAAAGCTCAGATTCTTCGTTCCGCTTCTGCTCCAGTGGTCGCAGAAGAATGCTCCACTCAGAATGACCATTCATGAGCCACTACTCTTAAAAAATCCGTGAACCAAGGGGAGTTCCCGGGGGTTATATTTATCTATCGTTTCCGATTTTCACCCCCTCAGAAAACGAGTATTTTATGATATACTGTAACGACTTTTCTCACTACCGGGCAGAAAATATTCTCAATTCCGCCTCAAAACCGGCACATTCAGGTCCTGAATTATGCAATTCCATGCCAAAATCCAAATTTGCCGATAAGCTTGCACGCGAAGTCGTGCTGGATAAGATCACACTCGTTTCGCTGGAGCGTCCTTTGTTCTCAGGTGGCGGCGGAGCGGTCAAGGGCTTGAAATTACATTTAAGCTGAGAGCCGTCACTTCCCTATCCTCAATTTCTCCTTCAAAAATTTCTTCTCCCGCTCGGAGAAAAATCCGAATGCAAAAAGCGCTATCATAACGCCGGCTGTTAATCCAATTCGCAGAAGAAAAAGCATTGCGCTATCATTGATGACATCTCCGAGCACGATAATTCTTTCAGCTCCATAAGCAGCGCCGACGATCAGAAAAAGTTTTATCACCCTGCTCCAATCATAGCTGATAGGATAAGCCTTTTGCGAAACACGATAAATTGCAAATGCCATGACGATATACGCTGCAAGCGTTGCAATTGCCGCGCCCATGATTCCCATGATGGGTATGAGAATTAAATTCACAATGATATTTACCGCCGCACCCAAGCCTGTGATAAGCGGCAGGGATCTGTTCTTCTCTTCTATATATATACCGGCAATAAAATTGGTGTACATGCCCTGAAAAATATAGGCAAAAAGCACGACAGGAATAATACCTATACCTGCTGCATATCTCATCGGCAATAACTGTCTTCCGAAAATTGGAGTCGTAAGGATATACGGAAGGAAAAATGCAAGCAGCAAAAATCCAACCAGCGATGCTGCCATGAAATACGTAAAGATCAGCGAGAATAATTTCCGCGCTTCGGCATCATTGGTCTTATGCTGGCGCATAAAGAACGGACGCCAGGCATATTCGAACAAGCTGACAAAAACCATCATGATAAATCCCATCCGGTAGTTCGCCTGATACACCCCTACTGCACCGAGACCAAGATAGGTTTGTACGATGGGGCGGTCAATGACTTGCACCATCATTGCACCGAGATATGCCGGCACATTCGTAAGTCCGAAAGGAAGCATTCGTTTTATAGCTGCGCTGTCGATTTTCAGCATCCATTTTTTTATGAAGCTCGGAATAAGAATAATAAATGTAAGCGCCGAGGCGATCATATTCGCAATGAAGATGCCCTCAACTCCGGTGCGCAATCCGATGATCAGAATAAAATTAAATGCAAGCATCGTAATGACATTCACAATTTTAATCATCCCGAAAACTTTCGGCTTGCGCTCAAGCCGCAACGCTGCAAAAGGGAGTACAGCCAGACTATCGAAAAGCATGATAACCGATGAGTAGCGCAAGATGCGGATAAAGATCGGCAGCTGAGGAGTTATATCAACGTTCGGATCATGAAAGATCGGCGCCGCTAATAAAGGAGCAAGAAGAAAGATCAATGCAGATAATACTATCCCAAAAACTGCAAGCAGATTAAATGAAGAGCTGAAAAGCGACCCCTCCTTGACCGGATCAACTGTTTCGTTATCTCCTCGCGAAGCGTAACGAAAGAATGCACCTTCTAAGCCGAGCGGATAGATAACATTCAAAAATGCGATCCAGGCATAGAGCGAACTCACTACGCCATACTCTGCCGTCGTTGCCAGAACATTGACGTAAAAGGGCACAAGCAGGAAATTCAGAAACCGCACGATAACCGTGCTGCCTCCGTAGATCAGCGTCTCTTTCGATAGTGCAGCGAGTTCTTTGCGCATGGTTAGTCTGAACTGGAATTTATGGAATGCATGGAATTTATGGAATATTCTTTTTGAATTTTTTATTTGTAATCTGATGAAATTGCAATTTGACAGAGCCAAAATTAATAAGTAATCCGGTCTCAATATTATATGCTTCAAGATAATTCATTGCCTGAGCAAGATGAACATTCTCCAGGTTGATCAAGGCTTTTAGTTCGACGGAAATATTTCCATTTATCAGAAAATCCACCCGACGTATACCGATAAGCTCGCCTTCATAATAAATCGGCATTTCAAACTCTCGTATGCAATCGATCGCATTTTTTTTGAATTCGATCTCTAATGCTCTTTGATAATTAACTTCCTGAAAGCCATTGCCCAAAGACGAATGAACCTTCATCGCACAACCGATGAGTTTGTACGTAATTTCATTTTCCATACTTTATTCCACAAATTCCATGCATTCCATAAATTCCAGTTCAGACAGAATTGCATAAATTCCATTTCAGACAACGTATTTTTGTGTTATGAGTTTCATTCTTAGTGAATACACAATAATCGCATTCTTTGTTGCGCTCATAATTTCTCTCTCTGCATACAAACTCCGGATGCTATCGCTATCGGGAATGATCGCAGCGGCAATTATAGGCGGAATTATTTTTACTTTCGGCGGCATTAGTGCTTCGGTGCTGTTGGTGTTTTTTTTCCTGAGTGGATCGCTGCTATCAAGACTTAATCACTTCCTAACCCCCGACCTGAAGCGACGGGGGGATTCAAGAAATTGGAAACAGGTTTTATGTAATGGAGGAATACCTGCACTTGCTATGATCGTCATTGCACTGCGTCACGATCTGCGTGAAGAAATTTCACTGCTTTTCCTCGGAGCGCTTGCAACAGCAACTGCCGATACATGGGCTACGGAGATCGGTACCCGGTTTGGAAAAAAATTCTATAATGTGTTTACATTCAAGCCGGCGAAAAAAGATTTATCCGGTGGAGTTTCATTAATAGGAATTTTTGCAAGCATAGCTGGTGCATTTATCATTGCCGTTATTTCGCTCATCAGATTTTTGGATACCGATCCTCTTTGCGGACTTGTGCTTGTTAAGGTCATTCCCGTTATCACCATTGCCGGAACCTGCGGCGCATTACTCGATAGCATCATCGGCGCAACGATCCAGGCAAAATATAAATTGCCCGATGGCAACATAACAGAAGTAAGATCGGAAGGAGCAGTTCTGCATTCCGGAATTCGGTTCATCGGCAATAATTCCACAAACCTGATCGCAACACTTTGGGGAGGTGTGATTGCGATTTGGCTAGGGACAGTGTTATAATAATTTTTAAGTAAAATAAAGCTCCGTTTCGTTAACTTAAAGTTGCTGTGTTGTGTTTAAGTAAGCGAACGTTAACTTAAAATAAAGTTTTGTGAGCTCATCTGACAGAAATGTCTTCCTCTATAGCTATGTTCGGAAAGAAGCTGTGCTTTCTTCACAAATCGAAGGTACTCAATCCTCTCTTTCCGATCTCCTTCTCTTTGAAAATGGTGCTATCCCTGGCGTTCCAGCAGGCGATGTTGAAGAAGTGTCACGGTATATAGAAGCTTTAAACGCAGGTCATATTCAAATAGTAGAGAACAAAAGGTTTGACAGCGCATTGGTCGAAGAACTGCACTTGATTCTCTTGCGCGCGGGCAGAGGAAGCGATAAGCAGCTTGGTATGATACGCAAAGGACAAAATTGGGTCGGAGGAGAAAGACCCGGTTCAGTTCAATATGTTCCGCCTCCGGCGGCGGAGCTTCCAAGTTTGATGGAAAATCTTTTTCACTATGTGAATGATCAGAACTCCGATTTCCCCGCAATACGAAGAGCCGGAATTGCGCATGCACAATTCGAAACAATACATCCGTTTTATGACGGCAACGCAAGGATCGGCAGAATGCTTATTTCACTGATGTTAACTTCGGAAGGTCTACTTCGGCAGCCATTGCTCTACCTCAGTTTATATTTCAAGCAAAACCGGTCGCAATATTATAATCTCCTGCAACGAGTACGTGAAGAAAATGAATGGAACGAGTGGATGAAATTCTTTTATTCGGGAATAGCCGAAGTTGCTCAAGGGGCGCAGCGGACAGCAAAACAATTATTGGAAATATTTGCGGATGACAGGCGGAGGATCGAATTGACAGCAGGAAGATTTTCCGGCACACTCCTTCGAGTACATGAAGCATTCAAAGAAAAAATTACTCTTCGCCCAAAAGATATTATCCGCAATCTTGAAGTTTCGCCACCAACAGCAAGCAAAGCGTTGAGGCTTCTGACGGACCTCGGAGTAATCACAGAGATAACCGGAAAAGAACGATATAGTATATATGCATATCAGAAATATCTCGATATATTAAATGAAGGAGCAGAACCTTTGACCTAATGCGTCACAAAATTATCGATCGAGATCTGGTACTCGTTCGTATTTGAATCATAGCGGATGTAGTATTTCGTCGGATAGGCTCCGTGAAATTTGAAAGCCTGCGGCTGTTTAATGTCGGCACTGAAATTTGTTTTTGTATCAAGGTATGCCTTCGAAACCGTCGGTTCAATAAAATACATTTTGGCTTGTGAATATCCGAATATAAACGAATGATCAAATGGCAGTCCGTGAAATTCTTTCCCTGTCGTATCGAATGCATGAACGCCCATTCCTTCTTCCGAGAACGTATCTAAAATGTAATCCGGCGGTAAAAAGGTAGCACTCATATTTGCCGTTTGTAGATCCTTTCCACCGGCGATTCCCATTTGCGTTGCAGTATCTACTGCAAAGAAATGTACGTCAAAATGTGGAATGTTATAAACGCTCGGAGCGGCATCGCCCATAGAAGACCAATCGACTTCGATATGATCAATCCCCCAGGATGTTGAAGTATTAAGCCCCATCGGCAGCATCATCATGAACATGGAATCCGGTTGGGTTTCAAGAATTGCAAATGCCGACTGCTTAAATGATATACCAATAGATGAAAGAGCGCCATTCAGATCGGTTTTATACCATGAGCGAACACTATCGCCGCCGAATGGCATCGACTCGCCATAATACGTTTTTGCTTTTGATACAGGAGTAATAGTATTACTATCCTGTTTGCATGAGGAAAGAATTGCTGCCGTAAAAATGGCGAAAAGAATTATGGATGATTTCATATCTAAATAAATTTTTAAGAATTAGCAAAAGACAACAAAGCAGTCTAAACAATCCTTACTCAATTTCCAACGCTTTTGGCAAGAATAAAGCAATTCCTCTAAAACTTTCTGGGAATTGCAGTGTTCTTTATGTGGGCAGTAAAGCCCCGATATGTTGCCCTTAATAATGGTTACAAAACTCAGTATTTCCAGTGTTTTTTGTTGCTGCATTGCAGCAACATTTTTTGGCTGTGTCAATGACGCTTCCACTCCCCCTGTCAAGGAGCTGAAACTTGGCGATTCGACCGTTTCAAATACCATCACGGTCCCTGTTGGCGGTGGAAGATTTTTCTTCAATAGTGCCGATACACAAAACAGTGTTCGCATCATTTTTCCGCCTAATACATACCCGACTTCCAAGACGATCAACCTGACAGCCTCCAATATTAGCAGATCTTCATTTGATGCAAATGTTACGCCGATCTCCTGGCTTTATACCGTTGATGCCGGAAGTGATTTTGCGAATAAAGATATAATCATTGACATTCCGGTCAGCCTTGATACGAACAACTTTTCGATGGCATTTCTTTATGACCGGGTTACGCACGAGTTAGAAGGCGTACCGACAGTAGGATATTATCCGAAATCAAAACCGCAATTGTTTTCCGTTACATTACGGAGGTCGGGCAGCCTCTTTTTGAGCACGATCCTAAAATCAAAACTTGCTACAAACGTTTCATCGTCATTCGATCCGAAGATGGATAATTGGGAATTCCCGAACTACGGGACCATGGCAACGCCGAACGGTCAATTTGCGGGACAATCACTTTCTGCTCTATGGTATTATTACGAGCAACAGCAAAAAGGCAATCCGCATTTATACGGAAAGTTTGATATCGATCATGGCGGTGAAAGTCCGAAAATTTGGCAGGATAATGATCTCGGTTTCAGAGTTGCCGCCCAAACACAATTAACATTGAATTGGAATAATTTTGCATATACTATGATGGCTCCTCTGAATAACGGAAATGCTGTATTAACGTTATACCAGGTATGCTATTCAATGATGGTAACGAATAAACCTCAATTGATCACCGTTATTAAAGATTCAACCATTCTGCCTCTGATAGTTTACAAAGTAATAAATGGGTTATTCTATATTGCTGATCCAAATTATCCTACAAGTGAGAATCAAACCATGTATTCTATAGTAGATCATGCAGACGATTACCGTACCGGTATCTCCATGCTCGATCTTGAAAATGGTGGTTCAAAATTTATTCATCCTACATATATTGGTGTCCGCTCAATGATAGATTGGGATGCAATTACAAGAAAATGGACTGATGCTCAAAATAATATTTTTACTTCATTCCTTCCTTATACTGTAACATTTTCCGATAAATCAGGTGATCTTGCGCCAACTGCAAATGGATTTATGACACTATATGATACTGTATCCTATACAATAGGAAACGGTCAACCGGCAATTAGAAGAATATATCTGAACAATAATTTCTCTGTTTATACTACATCAAATACTATTCCACTCAATGCAGGAGAAAATAATATTCATATGTATTTTCTAAACCTTGCTACAGACGGGATTCACGAACTCTGGTCTGGATTTGTTTCAGCTAAAATTCAAATACAGCTATTTACGATAACCCCATCTCTCGATACAAGCTTCGTCGAAAGCGATATTATCTTCCATGCAGTAATGGCACAGAAACCCACTGAAGCAATTCGCTATGAATGGGACATGGGTGATGGAAGCCCGGTTATTAAAAATACAAATATTGATAGCAATAAATACCGCTATCAGAAAACAGGGACATATAGAGTGTCACTTTCGATCTGGATGGTGAGTTCAAATACACTTCTTGGCAAAGGAATATCAACCGTAACGATTAATACCAATTCTGTCCTACTTGTGCCTTCCAAGGTAACCGGTATAACAGGTGTAGGATATAATTTTTATGGAATAATTAATGTATCGAAAGATATAGTCCAAAGATGTGAGTGGGACATGGGCGATGGAACAGGTTTAAAAAGAATTATTGGTACAGATTCAATATTTTATTCCTATAAAAATAGCGGGCTTTATACTATTAAACTGCAAATCTTTAATAATACTACAGGTAATTTCCTTGGAAGTGCACAAAGTACTATTTCTCTAACCAATGTTACTCTCCCTACATTATCACAATTGGAATCTATGAATTTCGTTAATGTTAAATTTGCAGGGAATCATACTTACTATTATCGTTCAATGCATAATAATAGATATAGCGATTCCTATGTCTCCAAAGTAGATCAATGGACAAAAACACTTGGGTCGTCCTCTGATACTTCTTCGCAAAAAATCGTCTGGAATAATCTTATTTTCAGTACAAAATTTCAGCTTCATGATTATAAAGATGATAGCTGCGGAGGAGTGATGATAGCAAATTCGTATCAAGATGATGACAATTCATCAATTTCCGGAAGCCTAGCGGGTGACTTATCGCTCATAAATATTTCATTATCCAATTCACATTACGAGCGTACATATCATTTTGACTGTGACGCTCATAACACTGAGGTATCTGAATTTAAAAGTGAATTTGGATTTGACTGTATAAAGGTCAATTTGCTTTCCAATAGTACTGACACCATTAGATATTCGATAAGTGGTCCAATAATTCAATTTTTAACTTCTCACCTATCAGATGGAAACTCAAAGGTAAGTGATGCCCGTTCATGGCTTGGTAGGGATCTCGACAGCTACAGTTCTTCTTCTGATTATACCTCCACAAATTGGAACGATGCTATTAATGCACCAATCGTTACCATAACATTTTATAAGTAATTCGATAATACTTTCTTGAATCCTTCCTCCCCCTTCTCGCGTTTACTTCCCCGCTTATGCTATTAGAAAAACTCGCATCTATTCACGAAAAATTTCTTACGCTTGATCGGGACTTATCCGATCCGGCGATTGCGCCTGACCAGAAGCGCATGACGCTGCTTGCCCGCGAACGGCGCCAGCTTCTGCCTATTGAAACTGCCTATCATAAATATAAAAAGCTGGCTGATGATCTTTCAGGTGCGAAAGAAGTTCTGAAAGATACGCGCGATCCGGAAATGCGCGAGATGGCGGAGAATGAGATGCATTCAGTCGAAGAAGAACTTGCAAAATATGATGAAGAAGTAAAATATCTTCTCGTGCCGCAAGATCCTGATGATAATCGCAATTCCATTATCGAGATACGCGCCGGAGCAGGCGGCGACGAAGCGGCGCTTTTTGCCGGCGATCTTTACCGCATGTATATGCGCTATGCCGAGCGCATGGGCTGGAAGATGGAGACGATCGATTATAATGAAACAGGCTTAAAAGGTTTTCGTGAAGTTTCTTTTTCGCTTGAGGGCGAAGATGTTTTTGCAAAAATGAAATGGGAAGGCGGAGTTCATCGCGTACAGCGCGTTCCGGCAACAGAAACGCAAGGTCGAATTCATACAAGCGCTGCAAGCGTTGCCGTACT
>JBBQGG010000053.1:0-21940 GCA_038322815.1 Kapaibacterium sp. (SeqCode) | reverse complement strand
TGGCGATCCTAATTACCAGAACTGCGTACTATCAATTGACAATTCAAATACAACTTTTACGCTCTCAGCTCTCTGTGGCGATTCTACGCTATCTGAATTCTTAAGAACAGGCAAACCTCCTCTTTTCTTCACGATGCGTCCTAATCCTGCGCAGGATGAATTAGTGATCGATCTGAATTCCGCTTCAAAGCAAGATGCCAATATCGAAATCCTGAATGCTCTCGGAGTGAAAGTATTTTCGGGTACGAAAAATCTGGTTTCGGGCATGAATAACATCCATCTCGATATACAGAGTCTTTCATCAGGTGTATATTTGGTAAGGGTGGGAGGAGTGAGCCAGTCGTTAGTTATTAGTCGTTAGCAGAGGAACATCGCCCCTTACAGGGCTTTTGAAATTTTATGTTTATTTTTCCAGGCATTTCATGCCTGGCTATAAAATCAAAAATGCACATTTTCGTGCGGTTCTCTTAGTCCCGTTAGGGACGGTAGCCCCGGACGTTAGCCCGGGGTTTTGGTTATTATAAAATCAAAACCTTAACCCAGGGCTAACGCCTTGGGCTACAAACATGTCGTCCCTACAGGACTAAAAACAAAAACGCACACCGCCTTCGGCGAAAGCTTAAACTTCAAAGCTTAAGCTAAAATGGGAAGAACTAGGATTTTCGTAAGGGCAAGGATGAAAATAAATTCAAAAAAAATCATGGGCACCTATTGCAAATCGGAAATTAATGTTGTATATTAATTCTTCTGTTGATGGGCACCTATGCCTTCGGTAATTAAAAATTGTGGAAGGGGGAGGGGCAAGGTTGAAGACTGAAGGAGTGGGATGAATGTGGGGAATTTGTTACAGCTACCTGGAAGTCATTGAAAACAAAGAATATCACTGTGCACATACGCCGTGTACGGCGAAGGCTAAAAGCGAAAAGCTAAAAGCGAAAATGGCATGAATTCTTAGGTGCGCTTCCGGCGTTTCATTTACGCCTGTAATTACATCAGGGTATTCGCTTATGAAACAATTTATCTTCTCGTTTCTATTTCTTGCTGCGCTCAGTGCGCCTCCGCTTCATGGACAGACGAAGCAGAAAGTCCATGTGATCGAGATTGCCGGTGAAGTTGATCTTGGGATGGCGTCGTATGTGGAGCATTCGGCAGCCGCTGCGGAAAAAGAGAATGCCGTGATCTTGCTGCATGTCAATACCTTCGGCGGCAGAGTGGATGCTGCAACGCGTATCCGCGATGCGATCTTTAATGCAAAGGTACCGATGACAATTGCCTTTGTCGATAAGCGCGCAATTTCAGCAGGCTCGCTGATCACGCTATCAGCCAAGAAGATCGCCATGTCGCCGGGAGCTACGATGGGAGCGACGACTCCGGTTGATGGGTCGGGTACGAAAGCTCCGGAGAAATATGTCAGCTATATGCGAGCCGAAATGCGCAGCACTGCCGAACGCAACGGACGTAATCCCCTCGTCGCCGAAGCAATGGTCGATGAATCGCTCGGTTTAGATAACACCGGAGGATTCTTCCTTCCTAAAGGCAGACTTCTGACGCTGACGACGGAAGATGCGCTGAAAGTAAAATATGTTGATGCCCAAGTGAATTCCATTGATGAAGCATTGAAGACATTCGGAGTGCAGAATATAGAGATCATCACGGCATCGGAAAATATAAGCGATAAACTTGTCCGTTTCCTGACGCTGCCTTTTGTGAGTTCGCTTCTTATCATGATCGGATTAGCGGGACTTTTTTATTCGATCAAGACAGGACATTTCGGACTCGTCACCCTCATCGCAGCTTTTGCACTGATCCTCTTTTTCGGAGGACAATATATAACGCAAGTCGCACCCGTCATTGCCATCATTCTGTTTTTTGCCGGCATCATACTTTTCATGCTTGAGCTTACTCCGATTCCGACATTCGGCACCGGAGCAGTTCTGGGAGTGATCGGAATTTTTCTTGGCATATTTCTCGCGCTTGCCGGCGATATTTCAACGCTGACACCGGAGAGATTAAAAGAAACAGTTGTGACACTTGCCACAGCAATGATCGGGCTTTTTATTCTTGTCGGGTTAATTTTCAAATACGCTCCGGGTTGGCCCTGGCTGAAAAAATTTATTAACCAAACCGTATCGGGAAATATTAATCACATCATTGCCGAGAAGCGGCTCCTTATTGGAAAAGAAGGTACGGCAATCACGCCGCTCCGCCCTGCAGGAACGGCGCTTATCGACGGAAATAAAGTTGATGTCCTAACGCAAGGCGAATTTATTTTGCCCGGCACAAGTATTATTGTCGTTGATACTCCGGCGCGAACAGTGCTTGTAAAATCATTACGTGCCCATGCAAAAGAATCAGAGCCGACAAATGAAGGTGATCCGTTCGGCGGAAGGATTCCGGGACATCTTGAGACGAGAGTCTGAATTGAGAATTGTGAATTAAGAATTAAGAACTAAGAATTAAGAACTAAGAACTAAGAACTTGACTTCCAAAAAACATATTCCATTCACCAGCTATGCGATTCTGATCATCGGATCGATCGTTACGTTCTTTCCGCTTTTGTGGATGATCGTACTTTCTGTTTCGGATAATCCGGCAAGCAGTTCGACTCTTTCGGAGCTTTTTAAGAAAGGATTTTCATTCCGGAATTTCTCAGATATCCTTTCGGCGGATAATTATACTATTTATTTTTTCAATTCGCTTCTTATCAGTACAATTGTCGCTCTCGGCAATTGTACTTTCTGCATGTATGTAGCGTATGCCTTTGCGAGAATGGAATTCAGATTTAAGAAATTCCTTTTTGCAACAGTGTTAATAGTCTTGATGGTACCGGTGTATGTGGTGATGATCCCTCTTTATAGGGAGATCGTAACATTCAGCTGGATCAATTCCTATGCTGCGCTGACAATCCCTTTCATTGTCTCACCTATCGGAATTTTCTTATTGAGGCAATATATTTCCGAACTTCCAAAAGAGCTTGAAGAAGCGGCGCGAATTGATGGCGCATCACTTTTTCATATTATTCATAAAATTATTTTCCCGCTTACCCGTCCGGCATTAGTCGTGCTTTTTCTTTATCAGTTTTTGAATATTTGGAATGCATTTCTCTTTCCATTCCTCTTTACCAATACGGAGAGTATGAGAACGCTGCCTGTAGCATTAACTTTTTTTCAGGGAAAGCAATCAGTCGATCTCGGACATTTAATGGCAGGGGCAGGACTTTCGGCGTTGCCAGTGCTGCTATTATTTGCAGTTTTTCAGAAGAAGATTATTGCGGGTTTGACAGCAGGGGCAGTGAAGGGATAAAATTAATTAGGACTTGTGAATGATGAGTTGTATTTTTTCTTTCTCATAATTCTTAATTCACAATTCTTAATTTTTACTTCTCTCTTTCAATCACATAATGCGAAAAATCGATCAACGAACTTTTCGCTGGCGAATCAGGAAGATTTTTAATTGCATTTCGTGCGGATTCTGAATATTCTTCGGCTTTCTTTTTCGCATAAGTTAATCCTCCAGTGGCAGCAACAAGATTCATGATCAGCTTTCGTTCGCCGTCAGTTGCTTTGCCGGATTTTATAAGCGATCGGATGCGTCGTTCTTCTTTTGGGGCGAGAGTCGAAAGAGAATGAATAAGAGGAAGAGTCAGCTTTTTATCTTTAAGATCATTGCCAACAGGTTTGCCGATTATTGCTGAGGAATTTTCATAATCGAAAAGATCATCTCGAATCTGGAATGCAACGCCGACGGCTTCTCCATACGCTCGAAGCATTTGTCTTTGTTCCGTATTTTCTCCTTTTGGTGATACACTGGCAGCACCGATCTCACAGCAAGTCGCGATCAGTGATGCCGTCTTATCAGAGATGATCTTGAAATAAGACTCTTCATCAATATTCAACTGTCGGGATTTTTGGAGTTGATAAAGCTCACCTTCGCTCATTCTTCTGACAGCAGTAGAGGTGATCTCTAAAAAATGATACTCGCTTGATTCAACGGTAAGGAGTAATCCTTTTGCAAGCAGGTAATCGCCCATCAAGACTCCGGCTTTATTACGCCAAAGTGCTCTGATGCTTGCAAAACCTCGGCGTGTATCGGCTTCATCAATTACGTCATCGTGAACAAGTGTTGCAGTATGAAGCAGTTCAACAAGCGTTGCCGCCCTAAAACTTGCTTCGCCTACTTCTTTGCAAGCGGCAGCGGAAAGCAGAACAAGCATCGGACGTATCTGCTTGCCTTTTGTGCGGACCAGATGTTTTGCAATAAGATTAACTATCGGAACCGTCGAAAGCATTGACCGCTTAAAACGACGATTGAATTCAATGGCTTCCAGCTTTACCGGAGAAAGAATTTCGGAGAGAGAGTAAGGCATTATCAGGCTGTTAATTCCTTCTTCCTGCGCTGGTTTGAAGCAAGTGCACAGGCGAAAACGGAAAGTTCAAAAAGGACCCAAAGCGGAACGAATAGAATTAATTGCAATAGCGGATTTCCGCCGGGTGAGAGAATTGCAGCAAGAAATAGAAGTACGACGATCGTATGCTTGCGATAATGGCGCATAAATGGCGGGGTAAGAATTCCAAGCCTTCCGAGAAAATATGCTATCAGAGGAAGTTCAAAAACAATACCCGAAATGATGATCGTCATCAAGAACACAGAAAGATATTTGTGAACATCAGGCATGATCTTAATAAACTCGGTGCCGAAATCTGAGGCGAAATCCAATGTCATCGGAAGCAGAACATAATACGAAAAGACCATGCCGACCAGAAAACTTAAAACTGTATAAAACGATATTGTACGAACATATTTTTTTTCCTGCTGATGCAAGCCGGGTTCAATGAATTTCCAAATCTGAATGATCGTATAGGGAAAGGAGAGAATTACACCACCCCAAATAATGATCTGCATATATAATTCCAGCTGTCCATATATTTCGGTAGTAATAAACTGAAATTTAGGAGCATACTTTCGCGCCGGGCCCAGAACAACCACTTCAAGTATCCAATCGGTAAATACTCCGCAAATGATCATACCAACAACGATACCGAGCACTGCACGGATCACAACATGCCGCAGTTCTTCAAGATGGTCCCAAATGGACATCTCAACATCGCTTTGCTGTGTGGTCTGAGTATCGGCAGGCATGAAGATTTAATTACGAATTTCGAATTAGAAATTACGAATACAACGGAAATCTTAAAGTGAGATTTTTTACTTCTTCTTTCACTGCAGAAATAATTCTTTCATCTGTCGAACGAGTAACGACACGGTCGATCAATTCTGCGATCTGATCCATCTCAGATTCTTTCATATTCCGAGTCGTTACGGCAGATGTTCCGATACGAATGCCGCTTGTTATGAGTGCAGATTTATCATCATAAGGAACGGCGTTTTTATTTACGGTGATCGCGGCTTTATCGAGAGCATCTTCGGCAGCTTTGCCGGTAATATTTTTCGTCCGCAGATCGACAAGCATTAAATGATTATCGGTGCCGCCGGAAATAATATTATAACCTTTTGCAATAAGTTGTGATGCAAGGCGTCGGGCATTTTTAATAACCTGGGCACCATAAACTGTAAAATCATCCTCCAACGCTTCGCCGAAAGCAACTGCCTTTGCGGCAATGACATGCATTAGCGGTCCGCCCTGTATGCCGGGCATCACTGTTGAATCTATGAGTTCCGATACCATTTTGACTCTTCCGCTTTTCGGAGCGATGGCCCCCCAGGTATTTTCAAAATCTTTTCCCAATAAGATCATTCCGCCCCGAGGACCACGTAAGGTTTTATGCGTCGTCGAAGAGACAATATGACAGTGCGGAAGCGGGGTGGATAAATGTCCTTTCGCAATAAGTCCGGCAGGATGAGCCATATCACAGAAAAGCCATGCACCGATCGAATCAGCGATCTCGCGGAATTTCTTAAAGTCAATATCCCGTGAATATGCACTTGCGCCGACAGTGATCATCTTTGGCTTATGTTCGCTTGCTTTTGCAGCGACATCGTCGTAATCAATTAAACCCGTTTCTTTATGAACTCCGTACGCAGCAAATTTGTAAAGCTGACCCGAAAAATTCGCCGGATGCCCATGCGTTAAATGTCCGCCATGTGACAAGTTCATACCAAGTACTTTGTCGCCGGGTTTTAAGAACGTAAAGTACACAGCCATGTTTGCCTGCGAACCTGAATGGGGCTGTACGTTAGCATATTCAGCACCATAAAGTTTTTTGACTCGGTCGCGCGCAATATTTTCTACAACATCCACAAATTCACAACCGCCATAATATCGTTTACCCGGATACCCTTCTGCGTATTTATTTGTCAATACACTTCCCTGCGCTGCAAGCACCTGAGCAGAGACAAAGTTTTCACTTGCAATAAGCTCTAAGCCATGCTGCTGCCTGCCAAGTTCATGAGCAATAGTATCTGCTACTTCTTTATCGTTAATAGTGAGATTCATATTCATCTTCGGATCAAACTAAAATGTATCGATCTTTTCAACTCTTCCGATATGTCTTCCGCCTTCAAATGGTGTTGTAAAAAAAACATCTATGATTTTTTTTGCCGCATCCCAGGTAACAAGCCTTTCGCCAAGAGCAAGAACATTTGCATCATTATGTTCTCTTGAAAGTTTTGCCATCTCTTCATTAACGGCATCAACAGCGCGAACACCTTTATGGCGGTTGGCAGTTATGGAAATTCCAATTCCACTTCCGCAAACAAATACTCCGCGCTCTGCTTCTCCGCTTGCAATGGCTTCTGAGGCTTTATGTCCAAAATCAGGATAATCAACGCGATCAGTCGAGTTCGTACCGAAGTCGATGACTTCATAACCTTTTGATTTTAAATACTCTTTTGCCTTCTCCTTGTATTCGAAACCCGCATGATCAGAGGCAACTGCTACTTTCATTAATCATCACCCCTTCTAAGTGGCACAAACCATTTTTCTGATAAACTGATAGATGCTCCCATCTTAAAAAATAAATCTTTCGGCGCTCCGCCGCTTATTTGAGGAGTACGAACACCTGCCGTAACTGAAAAATCAAAGAGAGATTCGTAGTTCATCGGCAAACCGAGACCTGCTGAAATACTCATCTCACTTACAGTCATTTTCGTATCAGGTCTGAATGGTAATGTTGAATAACTTGCACCCAATCGTAACCCCGTTCTCTCCCAAAACCCAACACCTTTGGCTTCATCTCCCATGATCGGCAGACGCTCGATTCCAATCGAATACCTGTTCGACGGACCAAGATTTGGATCACCCGATACTGTAGATGTTGAAGAATACAGTGATGCAGTCGAAAAATCCTGACCGGAAATATCGGCTTCGATCCGATATCTATCGCCAAACCGCGTTGCAATTCCCAATCGAATGAGGGAAGGATAATATCCAAATCCCTCAACTTCGATCGTCGAATCAAGTAGTGAATTTACCGGAGTAACAATAGTCCTTTTTTTCGAACTCAAAGAAGATCCGGTTGAAAATACACCGCCAATAGTAAGTCCTTTTAGCTCAGGAAGAAGTGTATCAAGTGTTAAAAGAAATCCGAAAGTGCCGCGAACACCGGCAACCGAATACTCCCTCTGAAATACTCCCGGAGTTGTTCCTTCGCCTTGCGAAACATCTGACTGACTAATGACACGAAGATTACCGAAAAGAAAATCCGCACGTGCTCCAAAATTAAGTGCCGGAATCGGGCGAGCAGAAAGACCGAGATAAAGCTGGGATAATCCTCCTTCACGGCGATAGATCGTCGTGCCGATTCCCGAATCGATTTGCTTTGTCTGGGCATCGGCGTTCGTCAGAGGTGCAAAGCCCAAAGCGAAACCAATTTTCTCTTTTTCCCAAAGTGAAGTGGCAAAGCTTGCACCGGCAAATTTTACGATACGCTGAACACTTTGCTCCGATCCAAAAGTACTTTGGTCATAAAAAAATCCGAGACGCGCCTCGATCCGTGCACGTGTCAACATTGAAAGCGCAGCAGGATTGATATCATTGATGGTGCGCGAATCCGTGAGGGCAACTCCCGAGACTTCAATTCCTTCCATTCGCGCAGCTTCAGAAACTATGGGATCTCCGAATCCGATAAGATCATAAGGAGAGCCTTGCGCAAATGCATTACCTGAATAAAAAGCGGCAATAAGCACTAATCCTAAAACCCTGTACTTCGCCAATGATTTCATTTTTAAATATACTTTCATTAGCGTAAATACGAAAAGGTGAGTACAAGTTTCGGACGCTTTGCTTTATCGGCTTCGCTTGAGCCATAACTCACTCCATAAAATGACCATCTGTTGATATTGTAGTCTTCAACATCAACTGTTGAGCCGGTGATCGTGCGGTATGCAAAGCCTGAACGCAATTCCAGAACAAGGCTGTCATGTCCATTACGCAAGGCACTTTCAACTAAGTCGCGTATTTGAAATCCGTACCGACTCTGATCAGTTGTTGATGATGTGCCGTAGGTCACAAACGTATGCCCCGAATCAGCTACGGAATTATTAGGAATATACCCCAGAGAGGGTCCTACAGTATCAAGCGGAACATTACTCGATGAATGATACTTTAGATCACTTTGAACTTGAAGGATTGCGCTGTTAATGGTGACAAACGGATTTAGTTTTAATTGATTTCGGATCGAATCGATTCGCACGACTATTCTCTCGCGAATTGCATACCCGCCACGGGAAATAAATTCGCCGGGTTGAGGTGTACCATCTGAGACTTCAACAAAAAAATCGAATGTCGGATTATAATTTTTTGTCGATATACCCGTTGCTCCGTTTACAATAAACTTCATTGTCGGAGAAAAGGTATTGTCGCCGTTCTCATTTGAAGCGAATGCCCTGACCGTATTCATTGGCGTATTTGGCACAATAATAAGAGAAAGCGAAGAAGTCCGCAATAGCGGATTTACGATCGTCGTATCAAGCGCGATCAACATTGTTTTTACAGTATCCTTCCCGACGGTGCCCGAAAAAGAACCCACGATCTGCTGAAGGTCAGACTTTGCTAATGTTGAAGTTCCTGTTGTGAGATTATTATTTACATAGACGGAGAAATCGATCATCTGATCGCTCAGATCTCCGTAATGATAAGGATATCTCATTCTGAGGATCAATGTATCCGCTAAAAGCTGCCCGACACTATCGGTCAGTATCGGTATCTTCAGAGCTGACCAAACCTCTAAACCTTCGGAAGCGATCTTCCCTACAAAAAGAGAAGATGCACTGGTATTAAGATTAACATTTAACCCTGAAGCAATGATTGTCCTCCGAACAACTGGCTGAAAATTAAATGAAGAAGAATCTGCGAAGGTATGAATTCCGCTTGAAACAGTATCATGTAAATACGTACTTCCGACTCCGGATATTTGCTCTTTACAAGAAGAAACAAGAACTCCGAGCGTTGCTAAGAGGAAGAGTGTTTTTCCCTTCCATAAGGTTTGATATTTGTGCATTGGGGTTAGTAAACAGCAAAGAGGCGAAGGGAGTTTGGAAAATTAAAGGGAATAATTCATCAACCGCGCTTTTATTGAACCATTATTACCCCTTTTTCTGAATTTCTCCAAACTCTCCATTTGGACGGACTCATAGTTCACTAAAATCTTCTCTGCTGAAGACTAAAGACTAACGACTACCTTTGAGTCATTCAAATTCAATTTAATGCTGTACAACAAATGGCAGTGCAAAACTACCTTGATAATCATTGGTAAGCCAGGTGAGATGCTGTATCCATGTTAGCCGAGCGATGTAGGTGCCGGGAAGAAGATTGTGCACATCAACTGAGGCTGAATGTTCCCCTGCTATAAAAGAGGGAAATTGTTGCCTGCCCATGATGTCATAAAATTCTGCATTCTTTAAAAATATCGTCGGATAAAGATCGAAATGTATCTGATCTGATGAGGGATTCGGATAAACCCACGTAAAATTACTCCTGCCGATAGAAGAGCTTTCTACTGCCGCTTTAGTGCCAAGCTTTACAACCCAAATATCGAAGTCGCCGTGATTGCCAGATACGTCACCATTATTGGATGAAGTTCTCCCGATAACGGCATATCCGCCATCCTTGGTTTGAATGATTGCAAAGCCTTCATCAATACCTGAACCACCCAGGCATTTCTGCCATTGGATAACACCTAAAGGATTCAACTTGACGACCCAGGCATCCGCAGAATCCGGTAGTATGCTGTGACCTCCTGAGACGTCTCCGTCAATTGAAAGCGTATATCCTGCAATGGCATAGCCGCTATCGGAAGTTTGAATTATCGAAAGTGCTGCATCGGTGCTTGAACCACCAAGGCATTTCTGCCACACAATTTTACCGTCGGAATCGAGTTTAACAACCCATACATCCAAACTGCCATGATTCCCCGAAACATCTCCATCATGGGAAGAGGTACTTCCGGTAAAGATATATCCTCCATCAAATGTATGAATGATACAATTCGCGATTTCATCATTAGTGCCGCCGAGCAATTTCTGCCATTGTTTATTATCTGAAGTTTGCATGATAGCGCCTAAAGAATCAATCCTGATTATGTAGGCATCTAATGAGTTTGATTTTCCGCCATGATTTGAAAAACCTTCTTCCTGAGAATCCGTATAACCT
The DNA here is from genome assembly GCA_038322815.1 of Kapaibacterium sp. (SeqCode). Lineage (GTDB taxonomy): Bacteria > Bacteroidota > Ignavibacteria > Palsa-1295 > Palsa-1295 > PALSA-1296. The sequence goes on along the minus strand of JBBQGG010000053.1, from coordinate 11,331 downwards.
GCAAGAGTATAACTTCCATCTGAGTTTTGAATTATGGATTTAAAAGCCTCGCTTCCGCTGCTTCCTCCATAGCAATCCAGCCATTTGATATTCCCTGCAGCATCAAGTTTTGCTGCCCATGCATCATATCGCCCATGATTTTTTCCAAAAAAATCACTGTCTATTGAATTCGTCTCCCCAGCAACTGCATATCCTCCGTCGAAAGTCTGGATAATTGAATACGCAGTTGTCTGGCTTCCGAAATTGCCGAGTTTGCCGCCTCCGATGCATTTCTGCCACTGGAGTTTTCCTGAAGAATCGAGTTTAATAATCCATGCGTCTATGTCCCCACCATCACGAAATCCTGAAACATCTCCATCATTTTTTGAACCTGTATATCCGGCAATAGCATAACCTTTATCGGAAGTTTGAATAATACATTCTACATCTTCGGCTCCGGTGCCCCCAAAACATTTCTGCCATTTGATTGTGTGTTCTGCTGTAAGTTTGACGACCCATATATCAGCATTGAGAAGCCCATGCCAAAGATGATTTCCGGAAACGTCACCATCGTTAGATCCTGTCCGACCAGCAATTACATAGCCACCATCGGAAGTTTGAACAATGGTCTGCAAGCGGGAATCAGGATCTTCCGATTTGCTACCGCCCAAACATTTTTGCCATTCAATACCAGGCGCTTGCGAAAAAGATAAGGCAGGAACAAAAAGGATAATAGCGATGGCACAGACTGATATCCTTAGAAAAATAATTTGGAGTTCTATTGGTTTGATCATAATTTAATATCTTTTCAATACACAAAAAGAAGAACTTCATAAAAATTCCAGAAACTATAATCCGAGGCATGGAAAACATGCCTCGGATACTAAGAAGTTACAATAAGTTTTTTTATGGAACTGTGATAACTGCGTCAGTGCATAACACCCCGTTGCAGCTGCAGCCGCAACTTATAGTATAAACAGCTTTACTGCCGTTCGAGCCATTACGGCAAATGATGAACGAGGCGACACTATTATCCGGAATACCGGCAATATTTTTATAATACAGTGTTCTGGGATTATACCAACTGCAACTTGCACCGGGATCATGTGTATCATTGGTGAAATCACCGTTCGGGCTGCATACAGAATGGCAATCGTTAGTTGCACTGGAAGTAACCGTGAAAGTATTCGGGTTCAATCCGGCACACTTATCGCTTTTGATTGTAACTTTAAAACAATCACTGCAGCCTACGGGAGTCCATCCCTCATGTCCGCAGACTCCAGTATTACAGCCAGCACCAGCTGCCACAGAAGTTATCGTAACTGTAAAGCAAGGTGATAGCGTCGTTACTCTTTGCGCATAGATAGTATTATGACAACATGCGAAGAGCACAAAGAAAGAAATCGCTAAGGCAATTCCTTTAAAACATTGGTTGATTAATGAGTTTCTCACGATCGTATTTTTTAATTAATGAAATAAAACGTTAACGAACTAAGCACTACAGCGCCGGTAGGGGCATCTTCGGATTATCATAACAAATCCGAAGATACTCATTCCTTTCACTGCATTCATCCGCAGATTTCTCTGCGGGTAAAATTATCAGTTAATAGCCATTTCTAAGATGACCTTTCTTCTTCAGACAAGCGGCAATTTTCTTAGCTGAACTGCTTCCTGTGTCTTTCCCGCACTGCTTAAGCTCTTCATGCGTACAGCCGAATTTTTCCGACCAGTCACGTACTTCGTAATACTCGCTCATACTTATAAGCACATTATCAGGTAATCCCGTATAATTTAAATCGTCCATGTTTGTTTTTATAGATTAATAAAAAAAATTAATGAGTAATTTCCTGATCAACAACGATGATCGAACCCGTCCAGGTAACTCTGACAGTAGTATGAGCGTCGATCGTTATAGTGGTCGGCGTACCTTCTGCGAAGGTCTGCCCGTGAATCGCGCAATTGGCAGCGTAGTTTGAAAGCGTTGTCGAAAAAGTCCCGGCCCCGGTAATATTTATATAGCTGTATGTACTTCCGGTTACCGTGATCGTTAGCCATCCTACATCGGCAGTTGTTTGATTTTGCACACTGAATGTTGAATCAGTGAACGTTGGGATAAAATTTTCACGAACGATTGAGACATGGTCATGGAAAACTATTGTATTCTTTGCGCTTGATGATGATGCAGAGAATACCACTAAGGAAAGGAATAATGCAAATAAGGCAGCCATATTTTCTGGGGTAATAGTTGTTAATTCCCTGCAATATGGCATGGTAAGCCATAAAATCAAATAGTCTTCTCTTTATATTTTAAGATATAAAAAAGCCCATTTATTAGGGCTAAATATTTATATAAGGAACTATAAAAATAGATAACTTATTGTAAATAAGGGTTTTAATATATTATAGAATGGTATGGAAATAGAAGAAATACGTGATATTTTAAGGTATATTAAATGGTATTACCCTAAAGAAAAGCAAACTTTAGATGTAATTAACCTTAATAACGAGGATTCGAAACTCGCTGCTTTTTACGATATGTTGGTCGATACAAACATCGAAACCGATAAAGAAGCGGCACTGAGCCTATACGGCGGGTTACCGGATGCGAAGTACAGTATGCTTAAATCCCATTTTACGTTTCGTGCTCTGAATACTATTAGTTTCCTTGACCTTCAGAAAGAAAGCATCTCCGATATTACCAGAGGTGCATTTAAAGCATATAAAAATCTTTTTATTATTTCCATTTTACTCCGTCTGGGAAGCAGAAACGGGGCCATTGCCTTAGCGAAAAAAACATTACGGTTATCCGAAAAATATGAATTGTATCATGTCTCCATTCAATTACTTGAGCATTTGAGATATCACGCTCTTTTGATGAGTAAAAAAAAGAACTATGAAGAATATACCAAAGACTTAGAGAGGAATATTTCACTGTTCGAAAGTGAATCAAAGATACGCACTCTCGAACAACGACTGCAAATTCATTCATCTGCATCAACCTTTATCAATGAGGCTTTGGCAATATCTGCGCACATGTCATTGCAGGAAATGGAAAAAGAACTTATAGACAATGATACGTATCTGAATCGCATTGCCTATTTCAGGCTTCAATATATGTACTATCAATACGTCGGAAGAACTTCGGAATCAGTTGCAGCATGTGAAAATGCCATTTCATATATGAAAACGAAACTGCACCTTACTCCGCTAATCCGTATCGGAGAATTCAAATTACGAATATTAGAAAATTATACTCTCTCACGTAATTATACGAATGGGAAGAAAGCAGCAATGGACTGTGTAAGTTTTATTCCACCTGATTCAAGCTATTGGCTTCAGTATAAAGAACAATACTTTCTCCTTCTCATGGTAAGCCTTAAATTTACTGAAGCACGAAGGGTTTACGACGAGGTAAGAGCACATGCGAGATTGCGTTCTCAACTTTCCTCTCTCAGCGAACGGTGGGAAATTTATAAATTATATCTGGATTATGCCGATGATATTATACATCGCGAAATGCCGAAGAGCAAACCGAAGAGATCATACTTACTTCAGCAAAAAAAATATCAAAAAACCATTAAAGAATACCCCACATATTCAAAAGATAAAAGAGGATTGAATGTTGCAATCCTGATTCTGAATGTTCTCCTGCTGTTGGAAAATAATAAATTAGATGAGTTGATCGTACAATACGAAGCATTATCGACGTATGGGTATAGTCATCTGCGCGCAAAGTATTCGCATCAAAGTTCTATCCTTTTCAAAATGATCCGTATCACGGTACAAAACGACTTTGATGTTGAAAAAATAAAGAAAAAGACAGCCCGTCTTGAAAAAAAATTAGCACTCACAAAACCGAGCCGATATGAAATGGTGGAATTCATAGAAATTTTGCCGCCTATGTGGATATGGAAGAGAATGAAGGCTGCTTTGGAGGCTCGTTATAAATCATGATACTCTCTGCCGCTAATGCAGTTTCAGCAGTATCACTTCTCCATGTTCATTTTCAAATCTCAAGACCAATACTTCAGGAGTAAAAGCGAATTATTCTCATGGTTTTGCCAAAATCTTTTCATAGAGTTCGGCATATTTATGTGCCGAGCGGTTCCAGGAAAAATCTTTTGCCATACCGTTCGTTTGTAACTCGCGCCATTTATCGGGATGCTTCTTATACATTATGATCGCACGTTCTAATGCTTTCCAAAATGACTTTCCGTCATGTTTATCAAAAAGAAATCCTGTTCCGGGATCTTTTTTCGTTGCCTCAAGCTGATCGGTGATCGTATCAGCCAGTCCTCCGGTGCGCCTTGCAACCGGGACCGTTCCGTATCGCATCGAATACATCTGATTTAATCCGCACGGTTCATAGGCACTCGGCATAATAAAAATATCCGCTCCGGCTTCGATCTTATGAGCGAAGTTATCGTGGAAGCCAAGATAGACTCCAATTTGTTTCGGATGTTTCTTCATCTGCTTAATAAAGAACTCTTCGTATTTTTTCTCGCCTGAACCCAGGATCACCACCTGTGCACCGGATTTCAGGATCTGCTCCATGATCTCCACTAAAAGATCTAATCCTTTCTGATCGACAAACCGTGCGATCAGACCGATCATAGGAACGCCCTGCTGGTACGGAAGCCCCATAGACTCACAGAGATCCATCTTGCATTCTTCTTTTACTTCGAGCTTTGTTGCATCGTATTTTTTAACAATATTAAGGTCCTTATCAGGATCCCATATCGCCATATCAATCCCATTCGTTATTCCATGCAGATCTTTTTTTCGTTTTGTCAGAAGTCCTTCCATACCACAGCCAAATTCAGGTGTTTTGATCTCTTCGGCATACGTTTCACTCACGGTCGTGATCGCATCGGCATAGGCGATCCCTGCTTTGACAAAACTCATATTCCCATAGAATTCTAATCCGTTCGGATTAAAATATTCCGGCGGCAAACCTGTCTTTGCATACGCTGATGCAGGAAAATTTCCCTGATAGGCAAGGTTATGAATAGTAAAAACCGATTTCGTCCCACGAAAGAACGGATCGTTCTTCATCGCTTCTTTCAAATATAAAGGGATCAGCCCCGTCTGCCAGTCATTGCAATGAATAATATCGGGTTTCCAAAGCAAACGTTTACAAAGTCCGAGTACGGCATGGCTGAAGGTTATGAAACGCTCCGCATTATCAGGATAATCAATACCCGTATCAGGATCGGAATACAGTCCCATCCTCGAAAAATATTCTTCGTTTTCAGCAAGATAAATTTGGACTCTCGTTCTGGGCGTCAGGATCGCACTGGATTTTACGTTGACCGTTGCGATGTCATCACCGACCTGAAAATCCATTCCCTGAAGTCTGTTGATGATATGGATCTTTTGTTTCTTCTCTCCGATAAAGCCGTATTTCGGCATGATCAGACGAACGTCATGATTGAACTCCCGCAGCGCCTGTGGCAATGCAGAACTGACATCAGCCAATCCGCCTGTTTTGGCATACGGATAAACTTCGCTTGAGACGAACATCACGCTTCTCTCAGGAAATGTCGTTTTTTTAGGTTCAGTCATCTTTCTTCGTAACTTTATATTACCGATATTAGGTTGTGACCTGCCTAAGTTGTAGGTACACAATTATGCAAAAGTACGGAATCTTCGGGGCATACTAAATGGTTTTACTATATCCGGGACCTTTCTCCTCAAAGAATAGTGTCTTAATTTAGTATTTTTTTTATAATATTCAGAAATAGAAAGCTATGAAAAAATTTGTTGTTTGTTGCCTTGTTTTCTTCTCGATCTTTGCAACAATTTCGAGCGTCCATGCACAAGGAGATGTTGTGACTGTGCAGCCCCAGCATAACTCGTTCAATCCATGCGGTTTTATCCTGACGATCGGTAATCATAATACTGCCTTGAAATCGATCGATGAAATTGTGTTAACAATTACGAGCACAACCGGTGCAAATTTTACTGATTTTTCTCCGCTTCCGACTCACTGGTCATTAGGAACACTTACAGGAACTGTTGCAAGTGCAACTGCCGATAATGGCGGCATCGCACCGGGCGCAACGTTAGGCGGGTTCGTCATAGCCTATGACATCCAATATAATACTCCGGTTACGATCGATTGGAAAACAAGAAGCGCAGGCGTTGATGTCAGCTCCGGAACAATACAACCGATTTGTACGCAATACCAGGGGTTTAAGAAGATCGACACTGCTACAGTGATCACTTCAGTAAGTGGTGCCGATCCCTGCTTTACCTTCACCGTGGTGAATAGAAATGATCAGGGCGGCGGAAATGGTTCTGCTATCTGGCATGTCTCTTTTGAATTACAAAGCATTACAGGCGGAACGCTTCGCCCATCGAAGATCACTCCGGCATCGGGTTGGATACTCGATTCTGCAACGACCTATGTTGCCTATTTCCATACGGATAATACTCCCATTAATTCCGGCGCAGCCGTCGGAGGGTGGCAGGTTTGTCTGCGCGGTAATCCAAATAGCACTAAATACAATTTTGTATGGGTTGCCTATGACGATCAAAATTCATTGATTGATCGTGATACCTTGTTTAATATTTCCAACACTGCAACAGGATCACAAGCCGAAGCTGATATCGTTACCGCCACTGCAAGCGCCGGATGCTTATATAATGTGACTCTGAAAAATTATCATGTTTCCAATCCTTTGCCGCCTTCACGCATCGTGAAACTTGTGTTGACCAGCAAAACAGCAGGCATTACATTTGTTTCTGCTCCAAGCGCGCCGCCAAATTGGAATAAAACAGTGACAGCCTCAAGCATTATTTATGCTGCAAAGACGGAAAGTGATGGCATTCCAAGTGCCATTATTTCAAATCAATTCAGTTTCTCGGTTAGCGGTCCCACAATAACGAACTTTGATATCGGCTGGGAGACTGACCGTTCTGCAACACCAAATTTAGTCAGCAGCGGCACACTTACTCAAAATTGTACTGTTGCAAAACCTGCAACCGATTCAGCAACGTTCAGTGCAGGAATTGGAGAATGTGATTTTAAATTGACGGTAAAAAATTCGCATAATATAAAACCGCAGTCAATTATCACTGTAGTAACGATCTCGATCCCTGCCGGATCAGGCCAGATCACACCGGCAGGCAGTACATGGAATACTACTAATATTCCTACGACACAGATCAAATACCAGGCTCCGACAGCGGCAGATGGAATTCAAGCAGATAATTCTTCACAGGATTTCTTATTCCATTTCACTCCGAAAAATCCCGGTACTAACGTAACGGCAACATGGTCAACATTCGATGATGATGCAGTGAGATCCGGTACTCCGCTTAGCACCGGCACGGGTACAATTACCTGTACTCCAAGCATCACGGTATGTGATACCTTTAAACTGGCATCAAATATTAATAGTGATTCATGTATAAAATCCTTTACGCTTGTGAATCGCAAGACAGCCAATATATTATCATTGGTTGTAACAACGACAAATGGTTGGCATATTGACTCTGCGTACCCGCCTCCGGGCTGGAAAAAAGCCATCGACGGATCAGCTACCTTCGTTACTTTTACTGATACAACGGCGGGCGGATTCAAAGGCGGCGAGACGCAAACAGGTTTTGATATGAAATTCTCAGGATATTTCACTGCGGATAAATTAGTCGATACTTTTGCGATCATTGCCGTGACTACCGATCAGAACGGAAAAATGTGTACAAGCGTGGACTCTGTAGGCTCCTGTCTTGCCCATATTCTTCCTTCATCGGTAAAGCATTCTGATAATATTGGCTTGACAAACTTTACGATCCAGCCAAATCCGACACATGGACCTGCAGATATTTCATTTCAAATGAATATTCCGGAACGTGTGGTGATCACGGTTTTCGATGTACTCGGACATCAGATCACGCTCTTAAGCAATAGCTTAATGTCAGAAGGATCATATCATGTTCCATATTCTATGGATGGTTTGCAGAATGGTACATATTATATCCGGATGCAAACGCCGCTCGGAGTTATGACAAGAAAACTTGTCCTGACAAAATAAAGCCTACGACTAAAATTAAAGGAAAAAAGCCCGGCAAAGATGCCGGGCTTTTTTATTGCCATTCAAGCGATTATAATGCTTAGAAGAGCTACGCAGCGTTCGATGATAAATACACCGGTTTTTCGTTATCAACAAGTCTGCGCAGAAGAAGCCCAAGTACTGCATCCTGTCCCTTCAGGAGATGACCGATCGTTTCGGTTACGAACTGCGGAGGATCTTCATGCTGCTGCTCTGCACGGATGATCTCACGAACAGAGAGAAACCACTGCACCTTATTGCTCGTCGTAAGAGTAAGTCCCTTGCGCTGAAGATATTTTTGCGCACGAATAATAAGATGATGAATAAAATCAAGATCGTCGATAAGATAATGGTAGAGCACCTGAAGCAGGCGTATCTCTATTTCCAGATCAACGGCGAATGCACTTCCGGTATTGAGTTGAAATGCTTTATCCAGATATTTCTTACACTTATTCGGGTCTTTACGCAGCAGAGATAGTTCTACATAAAAAATCATTCCCGATGTAGCAACCGGCGACCCTCCTCTGCGGATATGATTACCATAACCCAATTCCAATAGCTCTTCGGCATTGCTATATTTTCCTTCGATCAGATACAGACGGACAAGACGATCAAGATGATAACCGAACATCCTGAACAATTCAATTCCGTGTTTCTCATACTGCCGTTCGTAAAGCTCTAAAGCTTCATGGAATTCGCCGATCGATAATTTCAGATTTGCAATGCGCAGCGTCATCCTGATCTTCTCTTCTGATCGGAGCAAGGTTGGAAGCTGTGAAGTCAGCGAGAGTGCCTTACGCAAATGGCATTCCTGCTTATCCATATCACGTTCAAGGAGAGCATAATAAATAATAAATGCACTTTCGAGGAAATATGGAGCAAGGGGATGATCACTTCCGTCAAGCTGATGCTCAAGCCTGAGAAGTTCATCGCGGATATATTTTACCTCCGTCGGTTTTTTCTTTTTGGGATTGGAAGTAACTAGTATCTCTTTAAAAAGCAATTCCCGCACCTTGATATGAAAATCATTATGCAGATGAGGCGGCTGGGCAACGGCGAGAAACCTGCTGCTGAACTCTGCCAATACTTTTGGATTAAAATGCTTCAGCGTTACTGCCTGCAGGACGTTCATCGTCTGCATATAGAATTGTTCTAACTTTAGAGGAGCAGCATTTTTTGCAAGCAATTCTTTTTCCTGTGCAAGAATTTCCTTTTTACAATGAAGTCCCAAGCCACGGGTCTGAAGAAAAATAAGTAAGTACGGACCGCCATCAGGCACAAGCACTTTGTAGCATCGCTGAAGAAGAACAGAATGAATCGAGTATAAATGATTCATCGTGATGCCCAGGATCTTTGATTCTTCTTCCGGAGAAGGGAGATTTTCGGCGCGATCAATAACAAGATTTAGAGCAGCTTTTTGCTTACCCTCAAGGCGAAGTTTCCGAATGCTTTGAAGCTCTTCGGAAAATAAAGATACGACAAGATCTGATAACAGACTCATGCTGGTTTTTAAAACGTAGAGTATACCATACGTGGGTAGGCTTACTCTATTAATATATGTATCCCGTAAAAAACTATGACGAAAGCCGTGGCAGGCTCGTGTCTTTACTTACAAAATTTTTTCTTCAGTGTGGTCAGAGTAACTAGTGGGGCGGACTAAGAGTCCGCCCCACTGGATTCCAGTACTTAGTTCACAGTTCTCAATTCATTCGCCGCAGGATATGCCCTCGGTGAAGTACTCCCTGCAAAAACATATCCTCCGCTCTGGAGAAGCTGCAGTAATTCCGATCGTGTTGCTTTTGAAATATCTCTGCCTTTAATCGGAAGCGCTTCTAGAGTGCGGGCATAGCGCCGCAGTTCATGCACATTCCATGATTCGATCTCGGATATATGCAGATCTTCGATTTCGCGAACGCGGGGTTCTTTCTTAATTTCAGTGTCGAATTCTGTTGCGATCAAGAGTGATTTCAGCAACAAATTCATTGCTTCTTTATCGGGACGGGCAAAGAAAACTGTGTCGTTTACACCGGTGAGCGTCTTTGTTAAATCAGTAGCATGTTGAACCTCTGCTAATCCTCCGGCAATAACTGTGGTGATAATTCCTGCGGCATTAGCTGCCGTAACGCCGACAATTCGCGCACGAGTATCAACCCGAAGCGAATGCAAAAGTTTTGCAAGCGCTATCGAACCGGAGCATTCAATAACTCCGGCACTTTCCGACAAACTAATATATGCCTTACCTGTCATACTACAAATATAACATATTTTTGGAGCACTAACCTCAACTTATAAGATTTTTGGTGTTTTTGGCGTTTTTTGGGGGATTTCGCCATGGCAGCTCCGTTGAAAATGACACTTACTTCACCACCGAAAATTTCCCTGTCAATATTCTTCCGCCAATATTCACCCGCACCAAATACGTGCCGCCTGAAAGTTGTGATATAGGAATAGTGAAATTTTCTGTGCCGGTTTTTTCGGTAATGCTCTCTCTCTTATAATTATAGACCTCTTTACCAAGAACATCAAACACCGACATTTCTATATGACCGTTATGTCCTATAAGCCCGAAAGGACAACGCACTGCTACAAAATTCCCGGTTGCAGGGTTGGGCGAAATACGTAAATCCCATTCCGGTCTTTCATCCTGCAAAACTCCGGATGACGCTCGATCTATCACTATCACTTCCCCTAAAAAATCCCCTTCGTAGTTTTGGCAGAATGCGTAGTCATTACCTTTTGCGTGAACGATTAAAGCATTCAGGTAAATATATGTACCTTTTACGTGCGCATTATACGTATCAAATCTCAGCGTTCCGAGTCCGATTGAATCGGGAAGGATCATCCCTCCGGCATGTGTGATCGTAATGCTAAGCGAATCTTTGCTCATCGCAGATGATTTGAATACCCATCCCGAAGGTGGAGTGTAACGTATACCAACTTTCGTAGCTGATATATCGATGACATCAGAATTATAGCCGATCGAAAACGTTATTTCATCAGCGAGCAAAGAAGCCGCTACGAAATTCTTTGGAAGAAGCACTGCCATAGGAACGCTGACAAGCGTATCGGCGTAAACTGTTTTCGCAGCAAAAAAATATGGATTGGCATATCCAAAAGATGTCGAAAGCGGTCGCGCTATTGTGCGAACAATACCTGAATCCTGATCGATCACGGCAAGCTCATTATAGCGCACATTCCGAATAACTTGCCGCCCGCCCGGCTGCCAGATAACAACAACAGAGTCTATGACTCCGGAACCAGAGCAGCCATCTGCACCAAAACCGAAATGGGCCAT
>JBBQGG010000052.1:0-22240 GCA_038322815.1 Kapaibacterium sp. (SeqCode) | reverse complement strand
CTCTCTCCGAAGAGAGAAACAGCGTCAACGCGGTACTAGCCCGCGGAGCTTAGGCAGCCATAGCATAGCTATAGTTGGCGGTTAAGCCTTACTTGCGGTTGCTTAAGGATGGTGCAAGTCCCACCCTGTGCGCGGCATACGAGGCGTCAGCCCCCCGTCGAATCCTGTGCACCCCCATAATGTAAATGAACTAACCGATTAAACGGTTTTTTGCGGAAATAGTTACTTTTTCCTACTTCGCTACAATAAATCGTTTGAGACTCAGTCCATTTTTGCCTTTTTAATTTCCGCAGCTCAACCCCCCTTCGTAACCATTCGCACCCCGCATCCGTTTAAACAACCGCTTTTAATAATATTTCCGGATTTCAATTTCGTATGAAAATACTTCTTTCAATAATTCTAACTATTTTTCTCGTTAATACAAGCTGTGCTCAGGAAAAGTCAAAGAAATCTCCGTATGAAATACGGAACCCTGTTATCGGCGTAGTTATACATTCTCCTGAGAAAAAAGATAATTCAGGAATAAATTTCGCAACTCAGTTTCCCGGAGCAAAGCCGCTGCCTGATTCTTTTATTGATAAGCGCGAGAAGCATTTAAAAAATATCCGCCAGCTTACTTTCGAAGGCGAAAATGCCGAAGCATATTTAAGTCCGGATGAAAAGCATCTTGTTTTTCAGGCACGGGGTAAAGGCGCTGGAGTATGCGATCAGATCTATACGATGACGCTTGACGGGAAAAATGTGAAGCGGATTTCTACGGGATATGGAAGAACAACGTGTGCATATTACCTCCCCACCGGCGATAAAATTCTGTTCTCATCTACTCACGAAATGTATGGTGGCGGATGTCCGATTGAACCGGATCGCTCCAAGGGATATGTCTGGCCGCTCTATAAAGGATATGATATTCATATTGCCGATACCAGCGGCAAACTCATCGGAAGGCTGACGCAGGATACAACAATTTATGATGCAGAGACGACAATCTCACCGAAAGGCGATAGAATGGTTATCACCAGCACTCGCAGCGGAGATATCGATCTTTGGTCATGTAAGATTAATGGTACCGATCCAAAACAACTGACAAAAGAAGTTGGCTATGAAGGTGGCGCATTTTTTTCGCTCGATGGCAAGAAGATCGTTTATCGCGCCTCACATCCGCAGGGCGAAGAACTTAAAGAATATAGAGAACTTCTTAAGCAAGGACTTATCAGACCGAAATCACTTGAGATCATGGTGATGGATGCTGATGGAGACAATAAAAAACAGGTGACAAATAATGGCAAAGCGAATTTCGGTCCGTTCTTTTTCCCAAACGGCAAGCGGATTATTTTTGCTTCGAATATGGACGATCCGAAAGGACGAGAGTTCGATCTTTATGCAATTGATATTAATGGAAAAAATTTAGAGCGTATTACCTACGCCGATGGCTTCGACGGATTTCCGATGTTCACCAAAGACGGCAAACATCTCATCTTCTGCTCGAATCGTAATGGATCGCATCCGGGAAACACGAATATATTTATTGCAGATTGGACAGATTGATCCATAATTATTTTAAGACAATTTTCCTCAGGCGCAAAATATATTTTACTTTGCGGATTTTATCTGAGTTATTCTCGCTTGCTTCGGCTGTACCTTTGGAAATTCCGATACATTCAAAATTAATAGTCAGAAGTTCCTTGCTCCGTGTGGGGTCAAGATAAGTAAGGGAGCCGTTTTTATGCTTTGACTCATCATTATTTCCCTCAATTACAAAATCTTCATGCCATGCCCAAAAATCATGAGCATATTCTTCTGAAACAGTAACTCTAAGATTTGTAAAATCTATTTTTCCGGGTTCTCTTTGATAATCTCTTGCATCACCGATATCATCGGTTGCTGTTGTTTGTTTTATTGTCAGCGCATCCACCTTGGATATTTTTGCACATGCTTTTTCTAATCCGTCAATTGTCATTCTAAAATTCCCGGGGAAAAACATTTTCTGCTTTACATCAACAGGATTTTCTACTTTGCCGCTTCCCTTTTTATTTCGTGTGATCTCAGGAGTAAACTTGAGCTTAATATAGCCCGGATCTTTTGCAGATCCATCAAGAGCAGGAAAAGTGACCTCGGTGATAAGCGCATCTCTGAATTCACGAACTTGACGAATGTCGCGTTTGAAATCTGCAGCCTGAAGTTCGCCACTTTTGCGTCCGTGCTTATTATCGAATGAAGCTTTTATCCAATCATATAAGCCGGGACTTGTCGGAAGTATTTCTATACTAATCGGCTTTCCGGGTTCTTCAACAACGTCGGCTTTCTCATCGCCGCCTTCTAAATTTTCAATGAAGCCTGCATTTTTACCATCCAGTGTCAGGGCAAAATGTCCACCGGAATAGGCTCTATTGTCATCATCTGATCGTGAAGAGGAGCTTGAACTTTCGTCTCCGGAGATATATCTTGCAGAAGAAGTCCAATCTCCGCCGGGTAAGATAGCTGCAGCGGGTATGGCATGTTGACGTGCTTTGCCGGATAATTTTTTAATATCCTGATCAAAAGCATTCGGATCAGAAGGAGCTTCAAGTAATCCGGTAACAAGTATTGTTGCAGGAATTCCATTCAGTTGGGTTTGAAGAGCGAAAGTCATTCGTTTTTCCTCTGATGATATTGCACCATTAGCCGAATTGAATTGACCTGAAAACATTTTTGGGGGAATCTGTCCGCTAAGCGATTCTATTTCTAATCCCTCATGAGCGATCTCAAGAGTTTCGATAGATACTTCATTATTCGAAGCATTTAATTCCGGACCTTTCCATTTGACCGGCCAGCACTCAAAAAAATTATATCTCTTTACAGGTGCTCCGTCATTGTCATAAACGGTAATACTTATTGTTTTTCTGTTCGATGATGTTTTCTCACCGGCATCGGCAGTAAATTTACGGAGAATATCGAGATTTTCCGGCTTTGCAAAACCTTGCTTAAGAACGATATTGGGCCATCTACGAGATCCAATTACTTTTCTTGTACCGTCATTTTTTCCGCCCTCCTGATATTCGCTTACTTCGGTTTCCGATTCCAAACCGCTGACCGATTTGAAAAAAGCTGTGCCCCCGTTATAATCAACCCGATACCGATAGCCCCCCGCAGCCATTTTACGATCTTCATACATGGGATTTGAATGAGTATCGCCGATCGTCCCTTTTTTTGATTTATTGTTTCGCAATAAACCGATCAAAATACCTTCATTTTGTTTTGATGATAGTTCTGTCATTAGTGGCTCTGCATTTGTCGGAAGAGCATCCGGCGAAGCTCCCCATAATGCCATGTACGAACCCCCTTCGTTTCTTTGATGATCAGAATGGGCTGCTTCGCCTTCTCTATGACTTCGTGGAGGTAATGTGTCAGTTGGACGAATCCGAAGATGCACTGTTGCCCTGCACGGAGTTCCGTCAGGAAGAAACATTGTATACCGTGAATATAACGAATCGATCTTTACCTTTATGGGTGGCAAATTGCCAAAAGAGATTGAACAGGTTGCGTGTGATACGGCAAGATTTTCAAGATTGTGAACTATAGGAACAACAGATCCTTTTTCTTCAAACATGTCGAACATTAGTTCGCATGACATAGACATTGGTTGACCAGCTGTAAATTCAAGTGTAGGAGCATCACCTTCACTTTTTTTATGCGGCTCCCACTGAATGGACTTATCAACTGATATTTCTTTTGGATTAAAATAAGCATCAATCGCAGAACCTTGTGCGACGCCATTCGCTCCGAGCATTTGTATTTTAACATGAGGCATTCCACCGCCTGGGCTTGTTGCATCTTTTGCGGAGCCGCCTGTGAATTCTGAAAGTGTTTGTTCGAACGAAGGATGAATCGCTCCGAAACGCATTTCTTCAGGAATCTGAATAGAAAGATCATGAGGATTTCCCTGTTCATCATTTGCTGTCCAAGTATGACCTGCAGGAACATGAACTGAAAATTGCGGCAGGAGATAATCCAAGTTTTCTGTAAGGCTATTTGGAACAAATTTTGCTCCTAATGGAATGAACCGGTAAGAAGTACGAAGATCATTGAGATTGGTAATTTTACCATTGTTAATATTCTGGTTTGGATCATTATTCAATCCACTGCCGCTGCCATTTCCGTTATCACCTTTAGCATCGCCGATCGAAAATACTCCGCTTACTGCTTCAATAGTATTTCCGGATTTATCCTTCGCGGTAATTTTAATAATAGCCTGTGATGTTTGCAGACCGGCAGGTACATTCCAGATCACCGACGGCGGTGCAACAGCACTGGTATTATCGGCAACTCCTGAATTAGAAAAAGTTATTCCGCCATCGGTCGAATACAGTACGACATAGTTCGAAAGTACATCGTTATCAGAAGCATCAAATCGTATTTTGAATGGTGATCCGGCAATGAGAATCTCTCCTCCGCTCGGCGATTTTATCTTGATTGTCGGCGAAAGAATTTCAGTGCCCAGCCCTTTTAAAATTATTGCAGAATTTCCTGCTATACGCACTGAACCATCTGCAGCTCCGACTGATGTTGGTTTAAAGACCACAGTAACTGATGTGCCCATTCCCGGATTGAGAGTTAGAAATGCGGGCTGAAGCGATATTGAAAATCCGGCAGCCATTGCTATCTGAGCAATATTTACAGGTTGAAGGTCAGTAGAGCTTGAACCAGTATTGATTAACGTAATAGTTTTAGCTTCGGAAGTTGTTCCGACATTTACCGAACCAAAATCGAGTACTCGTGGAGCAATAGTAAGTCCTTCTAACACTGTTCCATTGTTCGCGCTTTGATCGCAATTCGGCGTAACAGTGAAAGTGAAAGGCGTTGCCCAACCATCATTGGTCAGCACAAAAGGATTCCCGTGAGAATCGAGTGCCCGAACACTCCAAACATACGTCTTCCCTTTTTCAGGCAAAAAATATTGTGTGGGCCAAAGAAGGTTCGTCAGATTAAGCAGATCAGGCAGTGAAGTGTTACCTGTTTCGAAAACCGAACGGCCACCCCGGAAAGCTGCGATCGCTGATTGCCCAGGCAGCACTTCGTAGATAGCAAAATGGTAGCGCACAGGCTGAAGTTCAGATGGAGGAGCAGGAACAATAGGAGTCCATTGAAAAAGCGGCATCGGCTGACCATTGTTCTTTTCAACAACATTATTAATTCCAAGTTTGCATAACTCTGATTTATCGAAAGGTAAAATAAGTTGAGGGGGTGAATAACTAAAAATTATCGAACAACCTGTTTCAGGATTGCTTACGGATTCCCTACCTGTCGGAACTCCGGTCTTAGAATCAAGTTCTTGCACGTGAACGATAAGACAAACCTGTCCGTCAGGTATGCGCCCGGCACGCTGCGTGTTTTGATCAACGCTGTTCTCAAAGTGAACTGTCGAAAGCGGCACAAGTTGCTCTCCGTTAAAATTATTCGTGCCTTGAATTATTGTTATGACGGGCAACTTCGCAGGCTGACTATATGCCACACGACTTCCATTGAGGAAGAATTCTACCCAGATCTTGCTTGGGAAGGCAGTTCCTGTATTAATGACTGTTACGATTGCTGTACTGGCACGGCTTTGCCAATCTGAAAGATAAGGCGAAGGACTGTTCAGCATGACAAGAGGTGCCTGCACATTAGGAATCGTGTTTTGCCCTCTTACAGGACTGCAAATAACGATAAATACGGCTATAAAAAAAGCCGCCTGCTTGAAGTTCTGGTAGTATTTCATCAACATAGCATCAAAGTATAAATGGTGTATTAGTACAATCCCCCACTGAAAGACGTTTCATCAAAACGATCTGTGACAAAATTATGAAAAAATTGCAAAATGACCTAAATTATGAAATACTTCTGCTTATTGGAATGAAACTCCGGAATTTAAGATTTAAGAGATGAATTATATTTCTTACTCAGTAAACGAATGAATAGCATAGACTCATTGCTGGAAGCTCTTGCAAGCTCAAAAGATCTTTCTATAGAATCATTAGAGCGAATACTAGAAGGGCATCTTCCATCGCGCGAGGAAATCATTGCTATTTCGAAAGCGGAACTCCCCTATGGACGGACAATGCTGCATTTAGATGATAAGTTTGAAGTTATTATCGGTTGTTGGCCCAAAGGCGGCTGGTGCGATGCACACGATCATGGAGATGCAGTCGGGATCGTGTACTCATATAGCGGAGAAATAGAACATTTCCGTTATCAGATGCATGATGGATTCCTTGATCTTATCGAGCATGGGACAATGAAGAAAAATGAATCTGCCCGTCTGGAAAGCGGAATGATTCACTCCCTGCAAAATATATCTTCTGATGAACCTTATATTGGTCTGCATATCTACTCTCCACCTACATGGGATGTTCGAGTTTTTGATCTAAAAAGCGGTGATATTTATCACGTGACAGATGATTACCCTGCACTAATCCCGACTGAGCAGGAAAAGATCGTCAAGCATGAAAAAGGAAAGTTTGTATTTCAGAATACAGTACGGGCAAAAATGACTCATGCGTGAGAAAGTATTTTTCCTTATAACCGTAATTACTGTAACTCTTTTAATTGATTACAGTTTTGCTCAGCAGAAGAAGGTAGTTCATAAGGCACGTACATCAGTAGTTATCCCCGGACTTCGCAGAGAGTTCGATGCTGAACTTGCAAAGATCTCTATCGACATAAATCCCGGATGGCAAGCTGAAGAAACAGATGATTCAATCGAACACATTTATCAATTACTAGTCACCGATCCTTATGATTCAACAAAGATTGCATCCTTGCTTATGCAACGGTATGAGTCAAAAGGGTTTGACAGCATAAAATGGAATGTATTAAAAAACTCTATTCGGGAAAGTTACGGAAATAGAGGCATTGCGCTCCGTCCTTTAAATGATCAAATAACAGATTCTAAATCAAGGGATAGTTCAGGAGTGATCGCCCGTTACGAACTTCTCGCTAAATTTTCTGATCACCTGGAATACATCAATGCCGTCGTCGGAAAAAAATCTTTAGTTCTCCTGACAATGCCATTAAAATCAGAGGAATACAGAAAGAAGATCAGCTATTATCGAGAAATTGCAGGAAGTATAAAACTTTTGGAATACAAGTAAATTACTGAGGTATTTAAATCCAAAAGAATTCTCCACTCGTATTAATTAAGGAGCGACGTCTTTTGACTGATGCTTTTGTTTTGTGGGGAAAGTATTAGTTTCATAAGATCGTATGCTCAGTGTGGGAAAGCCGGGACTTTTGTCCCGGCTTGTTTTTTAAAAAGAATTTGTTTGTCTATCATGAAGATAATTGTATTTCTTTTATTCTTAGGTGTATTGCCGGCAGCGAAGAGCTATTCATTCTCGCGCCCTGATATCGATAGCGTTTCAATATTAGGACTAACTCCTGGCCTTGACGGAATATTAGTGAGTTCACATATTCCCGGCAAGATCGATACTCTCATGTGGAGCAATGGTGTTGGTATTGTAAAATGCTCTGGCAGCTATCTGGGTAGGAAAGGTGAATTTCGGATCGCTTATGATAAGGGTTTCGTATCTCAGGTTAGCTTCGTAACACCTACACATAACGAAGTGGAAACTAAACAAATATATGAACAATTATCCGGAGAACTTTTTAATTCGTACGGACCTCCGGACGTTCAAACATCAAACTCCATCCACGAAATGCGATGGGAAGGGATCAATCAATCTATTTCTGTTAAGGCTATCGACGAAACTCAATATGTGACGATCGCTTTGAGTAAATTTTAATCGATCATTTCAGGCGAGATTCGTCATGCTAAAGGGGACCTCCTCGCAATCACACTATTAAAAGACCTTAAATATTCCGTAACTTTGCCGTAATGCGATACGAATTATTCCTCGCCAAGCGTTATGCGCTAACCAGGCGATCACAAAGTTTTATCACCATCATCAGTATTCTCTCCGCTCTTGGAATCATGGTCGGAGTTGCCGCGCTAATTTGTGTACTTTCCGTTTTTAATGGATTTTCGGGAGTCGTTACAGGTATTCTTGTAAGTTTCGATCCTCATATCCGAATCACGGCTAATATTAATTCAGATTCTTCAGTAAAAGTAATTTCAAACATCCCAAGTCTATCGAAAGAAGTCAGCAAACTACCGGAAGTACGCTCTTTGGCTCCGGTATTAAAACAAAAGGCTGTACTCGTGCATTATACGCTTCCTAAAGTTGTGTTACTTACCGGCATTGCACAAGAAGATGTAAAAAAAGTCTCCGGTCTGGGTGAAAGTATTCAATCCGGCAAAGTAATTCTCGATGACTCCAGCATCATCGTTGGTCAGCTTATGGCAGATAATCTTGCAATTGTCATCGGCGATACGCTACAGGTTTTCAGTCCGATCGGAATGGAGCGAATACTTACCGAACCGGTAATTCCAAAAACGAGGTTACTGGTAGTCCGCGGAATTTTTGCTGCTAATAATCGTGATTACGATGCCACCAATGCCTATACAAGCTTGAATGTCGCTCGTGATCTTTTTGATATACCCGAAGGATCTGCAACAACATTAGAATTACGGCTGAATTCAATTAACGACGCACCGAATGTAAAGACTCAACTGACTTCCCTTATCGATACTTCAAAATATCATATAGATACCTGGTACGATCTTCATACCGATCTATATAACGTAATGGAGATGGAAAGGTGGATCGCTTATATTATTTTAATTCTCATTGTCGCTGTTGCATCTTTTAGTATTTTTAGCGCATTGACCCTGACGGTTTTTGAGAAACGGAGAGATATTGGATTACTTGTTGCTCTCGGAGCTGAAAAGAAAAACATTCAACGTATTTATCTCTATCAGGGATTGCTTACAGGCTTGATCGGCACTGTAGCAGGATGCGTGATAGGATTTGCAGTAGTTTGGGCGCAGCAGGAATTTGGATTTTTCACACTTGACACAAGTGTCTATATCATACCCGCGCTCCCCGTAGATCTTCGATGGCAGGATTTTATCGTAGTAAGTATTGGAGCAATGTTGCTTGTTGTGGTTGCATCTTTCATGCCCTCGCGAAGAGCAGCTATGACAAGACCTGCAGAGGCATTGAGATGGGAATAAGCAACATATTGTGTTATTGCGAGAAGGGCTTTAGCGCGACGAAGCAATCTCCAGAGGTAAAATGAATGTTAAACCTTTTAGTTACTCTCCAGGAATTGCTTCGTCGTCGCTTCGCGACTCCCCGCAATGACACTGTATATATTTTAAGAATATGGAAAACATTTTAGAAGTACAATTTCTCGGCAAGCGATACGTTTCAAGCGGAACGGGTGTTGTGGAAGTATTCCATGATATTTCGTTCGAAGTCAAGCCCGGAGAGATCGTTGCCTTGACAGGTCCGAGCGGATCAGGAAAGAGCACATTGCTCAATCTTATTGGCACATTAGATATCCCATCTTCCGGAGCAATCATCATTGATGGAGAAGATACCAGTGATCTTTCTTCAGCCGAACTTGCATCGTTCCGCAATAAAAAGATCGGCTTCATTTTCCAATTTCACCATCTGCTTCCCGAATTCACTGCAGTAGAAAATATCTCAATGCCTGCCCTCATTGCCGGGAGAAAACTCGAAAGCGCCACAAAACGCGCAGAAGAATTACTTGCTGAAGTTGGACTACTTGAAAGAAAATCTCACCGTCCTGCGGAGTTATCAGGCGGCGAGGCTCAACGCGTTGCAGTCGCAAGAGCTTTCATGATGCAGCCGGCACTCGTTCTTGCCGATGAACCGACGGGAAATTTGGATAATGAAAATAGCGATAAGCTCTTCGATCTCATGCTTTCACTTGCTTCAAAATTCAACCAAACCTTTATCATTGCTACTCATAATACTGATCTCGCCTTAAAAGCACAAAGAAGATTTCATCTTGAGAAAGGGAGTTTGGGAGAATACTAAATGAAAACTACCGGATATTATCTAAATAATGTCAAATCGCGCCGAGAGTATATTCTTGATGAATGGGTTGAAAGTACCATTGCTGAACCTGAAAATACCCTCATCGAGTCCGACGGGAGAAAACGCTTTTGGAAATTAATTCCGGAACTGGGGAAATATCTCCGCGCTATAACACTTGAAGATGGCGAGACGGTACTCAATGCTTTCCCGGATCGCAACTTCAAACCTGAAAGGAAACAACTATGAAATTTTCTTATTTTCCTGATACTGATTCGCTCTATATTGCTTTGAGCGATAAGAAATCGTTCGATACCCAAGAAGTGGCGCCAAATGTTCTTCTTGATCTCGATGAAAACGGCAATCTTGTAGGGATTGATATTTACCAATATGCCAGCAAAACGATTGATCTAAAATCCGTGGAGTTCAACTCCCTCTTCGAGCATGCCGTAGCAGCATAATACTGCGCAGATTCCATTTAGAAAAACAAAAATTATGAGTGAATTATAACAATCGTCGTTACTGAAATTTTTACATTGTTGTATTTAGCAATAAGCCTGTAAGCACCGGAGGCAATATCATCAGTATTCAGAACGAACTTCCCACCCACAGCAGGATGTGCTTGCCTGACGAGCCTTCCAAGCATATCATAAAGCTCAAAAGACACATCGAAACCTGAGTTAGAATAAATAGTAAATGAATTATTCGCAGGATTGGGATAAACATGAGTACCAAGCTTCAATTGTTCATACGATTCAACCTTTGATGAATGAAATCCGACCTTAATAACACCACCAAGCAAATCAAGCTGCGTCCCTATCATAAAAAAATTATTACCACCTGAATTTGAAACGGCTGCAAAATCCGTAAACCGGCTTTCTAAATTTACCGAATCAGATATCCAGTTCTTGCCTCCATCAATGGTATAAAGCATACCCCTATCACCTGTTCCCGAAGCAAGTCCTATTCCTGATTTATTTATCAAAAGCATTCGTAGTTCATAAGAAATCCTGCTCTCAAACATATCATAAGAAGTTGTCCAACTCCTGCCGCCATCGGTTGTACCCCTGATATAACAGTTTGCCAAATTTGGTAAATTATCTTTCGTTTTATGTGAACCGTATGCAATTACTTTCTGAGGATCTAAAAACTGACTATTTCGAGCAACTTGCTTATAATCGGGATTGAGCGGATCAAGAAGTGAAGCAGTAGTATCCCATGTTACCCAGCCATCTGAAGTATGAAAGATCGGACCGTATCCATACTTGAAAGCCGACTGTATTTTTGATGTAAAAACTTTACACGATGAAAAATAAACAATTGGTAATCCATTGATCTGCCTCCAAGTGGTACCTGCATCCGTCGTTGCAAGAATTAATCCAACGCCGCCAACGGCTGTACCATTTGCAGAATCGATAAAAGAAACATCAGAAAGTTTATAACTTACACCAGATGACTGCCTGATCCATGTGTTGCCGGCATTGATCGTTCGTAAAATAATTCCGCTATCACCCACGATAACAACATTCAGTGAATCGATTGCAACTACTTTATTTAATCGTGCATTTTCAAATGCGTTGAAGTAATCGGGAAGTCCGCTTTGCTGTATAGTCCACGTAATTCCTCCGTCCGTTGTCCTCTCTATTACCCGTGAATACGGGTTTCCTGTTGGATTATTGACAAAACCCACAACAGTGCAATTGCTCTCATTTGAACATGCAATATCTAAATACGCATATTGCTTTCCATCTCTGAACCCATCATGAACAAGCTGATATGTTGGTTGGGCAAAAATAAGATAAGGTAATAACAATATTACAAGTGCTGTTATGAGCATAACGACATTTTTCCGGACAGTAATACCTGTCCGGAAAATGCCATCTAAAATATTATCGTTAATTCTCAAGTTACGCATTGATATTAATCACAAAGATCCACTGTATAACAAGTACCCACCACCCAATTAGAACCTGGATCAATTGTGCAACTACCAGGTGAGAAACTTGAAGAAACAAGCGTTCTTTCTATAAATCCAAATTGATCCATGCAGAGGGACCAGTTTCGCTGGCAAAAACCCGCTTGATCAGTGCAAGGACTACATGCTAATAAAGGAGTGCCGGTTGGATCAGGGTTTGAATTGACAATTTTCCAACAAATATTATTAGTGATTGAAATGCTAATAGCTCCATCTCCAGGACATGGTAGAACCTGTGATGGGCTGCCAACGTGTGTACTTACATCCCTTGCAACTTCTTTTATGACAGTAGACCAATCAATAGCACCGCAATTTACTTCAAAACCGACTCTAGGTGTAATACTCTTTATTGAAACCTGCTGCACTCCATCAACCGTTCTCACACAAGTACAAACATGCTCGACGCATGTTCCGGGTGAACCTCCAGCTATTGCAACATCATAACAGGGCCCATCATTCCACGCGATAGTTGTAGGCGGAATTCCTGTAGGACATTGCGCCAAGGCCGTGTTTCCCAAGGCCACTATTAGACAAAGCGACAAAGCGACAAAGTTAATTCTTTTCATCATGAGACTTTTTTATTATTTATTTAATAAATGAAATGATTACATACGAATATACGATGTTTTTTGTTAGTTAACCTTAAAAGCAATTTTATAGAACATTGCAACCATAGCAACCATAAAAATCTATTTCGCGGAACGAGACAAAATCTCTCACCGTTTACAAAACGCTTATATTATATACAATTTTCATGGCTCAACAAACCCGTATTACAACAACTCGTCCGCAGCCTCGTACTAAAACGACGGTAACTACAACACGTCAGCGCACCGTCAAGACTAAGGGGGCTTCGGGTGTCCGCCCGTTTAATATGCCCTTCGAGCAAAGTAATATCGTTTACATTTTGATCGGTATCGGAGTTGTAACGCTTGGCTATATCATCATGGGAATGAGCGAAACAATGGGATTTCTGGCGCTTGATGTATCGCCTATCGTTTTGCTTCTCGGCTATCTTGTCGTAATTCCGACGGGAATCATGTACGGAGCGCGCAGGAAAAAAATCGAGACGCAACAGGTAGTAGTTGAAGAAGTAACTACTACATTATAAAGAAATGTTAATTGTAATTAGCGAGAAGTCTAACTCTGACTTCTCGCTTTTTTTTATCCATCTTTATAATTTCTTCCCCTGCACTGGTCACCAGTTTTTCGGAACCGTCGTTAAGTTTGATCATGTACAAATCCCCTGTCGGCATTGGCATTACTTCTTTTACTATTCCCAATTCCTCTTTAGTATCCTCATCAATCACTTTCATTCCGGCGATCTCATCATAATATGCTTTACCATCCGGCAATTGAAGTCTTTCTGAGATAGGAATATAAATCTCTGCTCCGCGAATTGTTTCTGCAGCAGTTCTATCTTTTAATTCTTCGAAGGTAAGTAAAACTCCTTGAGGTACACTTCTCGAAGAGGATATCGTATAATGAAGATCGGGTTTTTTATGGAATTTAAGAGTGACTCCTTTAAGCTTTTTAAATCGGGTCTTATCGAAAGTATATGATTCAGCAAGGACTTCACCTTTGAGTCCATGTGCCCTTCGAATAATAGCGATGAGTATTTGTTCTTCTTCCATTTATCAGAATATCTTCTTAAATAAAAAACCCCGAACAAGTCCGGGGTTTCAAAAATAAAATACTTTTGAATTACTCCGCGGGCGTTTCAGCAGTCGAAGCATCAATGCTCGGTGCTTCAGAAACAGGGGTTGCAGCGGCTTCTGCTTCGGCAGCAGCATCAATAGCAGCCTGCGCTGCTTTTGCCTCATCATCAGCTTTCTGAGCTTCGGCTCTTGCAGCTTCTGCCTTAACAGCTTCTGCATCAGCTTTCTTTTTCTTGGCGATCTCAGATTTCGTCATCTGCTTCTTTTCAGCCTGAGCTTCTTTCTTAGATTTCCAGGTAGCAAAAATTTCCGCAGCGCGCGCCGGTTCAATTTTCTTCTTTTCCAAATGCCATTTTAGGAGAATTCCCTCTTTGGAAAGGATCGAACGCATCGTATCTGTCGGCTGTGCACCAACATTTAGCCAATACATTACACGTTCTTCATTGATTTGGACTTTGCCGGTTTCGTTCTGAGGGCGGTACTGTCCGAGGGCTTCGATGAATCTTCCGTCGCGGCGGGCGCGTTCATCGGCTGCAACGATCTTATAGATAGGGAGTTTCTTTCTTCCCTGTTTAGCAAGGCGTAATTTTACCATCTTTGTATGTAAACTAAGTTATTGATTCTATGAAGGATATCTGCCGGGCGAACAAGATGAAAGCCCTAAGACAGAGTCTTCACTATTTAAGTGAACGGCATATAACAAGGAATGCCGAGAAAAATTTCCGGTATTTTTAACAATGTCATTGCGAGGGTATGTGACGATTAGGCAGCATAGGTTTTAGCCCGAACGAAGCAATCTAAAATATCAATTTATAATACAATCGAGATTTTAGATTGCTTCGCTGTCGCTCGCAATGACGGTATTGGATATTCTCGTCATCTCGCTCAATCTCGACATTGTCCTCAAATATTTCTTTGTATCTCCACCAACGAAATATGACTTATGAAATATATTATTTATTTCTACCGATGAACTTGCAAGTAGCAGCATATTATTATCATACGCTTTATCTATAAAATAAACAAATCGCAATGCTTCATGGGGATGAGAAATTTGTTTTATATCGCGGAGAATACCTACATCGATCCTCCCAAGTGCCTTTCGGATTCTCATCGGATGCACTTTAGAAAGAACTAAAAGAAATTCATCAAATGGCGAATCTATGATTTTCATTGATTGGAAATTCCGTGAATCAAGCAATGATTCAAGTTCAGCATCGCTAAAAATCCAAGTGTTGCCTACTCCTTGATCAAGACGATGAATTGTGCGATAATCCTCGCCATCTATCTTTACGATTTGAAAATGCTTTGTCAATGAACCTAACTCGCGCTCGAAATCCTCGACTGAGAACTTTCCTTCTCCAAGTGCTCCGGGCGGAGTATTCGAACTTGTTAAGATCGAAACACCTGATTTAAAAAGTTGACCGAGAAGATTCGTTGTGATCCTCGTATTCGCTGGGTCATCAAGTTCAAATTCATCTATCACCAATAGCTTAAAATTCTTAAATGATTCGGCAACTCCGTTTAGTGATTGAAGTCCCACTAAGAACATTAATTCTTGAAAAGAGAGATAAGCCTTCGCTCCGGAAAAAGCATGAAATGCCGAAGCTAAAAGGTGCGTCTTGCCGACTCCGAAACCGCCATCGAGATAGAGTCCTTTTCCTTCAACCTTACTGCTCCAAAATTTCTCGAAAAAACGATTGCCACCCCCCCCTGATTCCTGAAGATTTGAAATGAATTTTGCAATGATATTCAGAGCATTTTCCTGAGAGGAATGCTGCGGAATATAGTTTGAGAATTCAGCTGTATCGAAATGCTTTGGGGGCGTTAGCTCTCGTAAAATACTACCAGATTGTATTGGTTCTGAGGCTAATTCCAGCAAATAATTTGCTGTAAGTGGTCGCGTGATTTCGTTATTTATCAAGCTATTACAGGAAACAATTCTGCTTTTTCAGGTTCGCCGCACATAACATAGATAGCATCTTTTACTCTATCCATCAGCCACATCGGAGTGGAAGTTGCTCCGGTAATGCCAATATTATTTAATCCTGAAAACCAAGTCGGATCCAATTCTTCCTCAGTCTCTATAAAATACGTTTTAGGATTGGTATTTTTTGCAATATCATAGAGGACTTTACCGTTCGAACTTGTCCTGCCGGCTACAAAAATTATGGCATCATTTGCTGCGGCGAATTCGATCAGCTTTTTCTCGCGCCCTGAGACCTGTCCGCAGATCGTATCTTTCGCATGAAATTCCAGAGCATCCTCTTCCATCGTGCCAACGACAAAATCTTTAATGCGCAATTTCAGCGCATCTCGAATGGCATAGAATGTCGGCTTATCCATCGTCGTCTGCGAAAAAAGGACGGTGGGTTTATCGTGTTTGATGTGGGCTAATGCCTCGTCAACCGATTTCACGATGATCGCCTCATCATTCACCACACCTCGCAAACCGATCACTTCAGCATGATCTTTCTTTCCGAAAATCACGATCTGAAAACCTTTATCGTAGAATTTCCTGATACGCTCCTGGACTTTGGTGACGACAGGGCACGTTGCATCAATATATTCTAATCCAAGTTCTTTCAGCTTTTGATATGTTGCCGGCGGTTCGCCATGTGCGCGGATCAGGATTTTCGTCGGAGTTGCAGAGGTCTTATTTTCCTCTGCAATGCGCTCGAAATCCGAATGCCTGATGGTACCAAGCCCTTCAGCGCCCAACCTATCGATCTCGACAGGATTATGGATAATATCGCCTAATGAGTACAGTTTTGGATTATGAGATAGCTCTTCCTCGGCAAAATCAACTGCCCGCACTACACCCCAGCAAAAGCCGGAATTTCTATCAACTGTTATATTCACGTTAAACCAAACAATAAAATTTAGCCGATAGTTGAGAGTTTCCTAAACCTCTCCACAAGTAACACTTTTTCACGCAAATTCATTGTCATCTCTGATGCCGTCTTAAATGCTTGTGCCGCTTCTGCTTTTCTGCCGCAAATATCAAAAGCATGACCTAAGATAGCATGGTAAAGATAATAATCGGCAAGTGGGTGTCGTAACAATAATTCGATCGCAGCTTCAGGTCCATGAACCTTACTCATTGATACGGACATATGCATTACAATGATCGGACTCGGATTAATCGTATATAGCTGTTTATACAAACCTAAAATAACTGCCCAGTCCGTTTCTTCAAATGAGAGAGCCGCTATATGTACAGATTGAATTGCTGCTTCAATATGATATTGTGAAGTGTAAAGGCCAGCCTCGGAATGTTGGAAGTAATACATTCCATTTCGGATCAGCTCCTGATTCCAACTTGAACGGTCTTGATCTGGCAGTAAAACAATCTCACCGTGATCATTCGTCCGAGTATCAAATCTTGCAGCATGAAAGGTCATTAAGGCTACAAGGGCTTTCGCTTGAGGTGAACCAGCAATAGGGTGATCGGCAAGGATAAGTGCTAAACGTAATGCTTCCAGACAAAGGTCGCGATTGATAAGTCCATCGCTATCTGTCCGTTTATAACCTTCGTTAAAAAGAAGATAGAGCGAGCGGAGAACTGCTTCCAGACGTTCGTTGATCGCTTCACGTGATGGAACTTCAAGTTCTACTGAGTAATCACGGAAATATTTTCTGGCACGCCCAAGACGTTTTTCTATTGCCGAATCTTGTGCAAGGAATGCATTTGCTATTTCACGAACACTAAATCCGCATAGCGTTTTCAGAATAATGGCGATTTGAGATTCTTGCGGAATTCCCGGATGACAGCAGGCGAACATCATTCGAAGCTGAGAATCACTAATCTCCCATGAAAGAAAATTTTGTTCCAAATTCAACGTCTCTGCGGCTGCTCGCATCCCAAGAAGAACTTCATTCGTATTCCGGGATTCGAGATTACGTCGGCGGATCCAATCAATTGCTTTATTTTTAGCGACGCGATGCAGCCAAGCTGTCGGATTTTCAGGAACACCTCTGAATGACCATGTATTCAGCGCTGCAACTAAGGTATCTTGTACGATGTCTTCGATAACACCGATCTTCTGCAAACCAAAAGCACGCGCCAATGAAGCCGCAAGCTTACCCGACTCCTGCCGGAATAGATGCTCAACGACTTCATTGACTTCTGCGCTCATTGAATATTACATCGCCTGAACCGGACGAACTTCGACCTGTCCGCCTGTCTCAAAGCACGGGCAGCTTTTGGCAATCTTGGCGGCTTCGTCAATATCTTTCGCCTTAATGATGGAAAAGCCTCCGACAACTTCCTTGCCTTCGGCGAAAGGACCATCAGTAATGACTCCACCCTTTGTGACTTGCTTTCCCGCTGACTGAAGTGGTGCACCCCAGTCCTTCAAATGACCTTCTTCGCCAAGTTTGGCAAACCATGCCTGCCACAACTGCATGTGTGCCTGCATTGCATCCGGTGACATTGCTCCGCCCTCAGCCCCATGTCCACGATATATAAGTAAGAATTCATTCATAGTAGTAATTGATTTAATTCTGAAAAAAAACTCTCACAAAATATGTAAGAGGTTAATTATATCTCTATATCGATTATGAATAGAAGAACCGGACAAAAAAAATACAATTTGTAGTTGGTACTATTTTAATATCTTCCTCGCCAACTCCACTACTTTCTCCACTTGCTCATCAAAAGTAAGTTTGCTGGTATCGAGTTCGATGGCATCAGCGGCTTTTTTTAGGGGGCTGTGTTCGCGCTCGGAGTCGCGCTTATCGCGCTCTTTAATTTCCTCCGTGAGCTTATCTAATGAAATATTAGTGCCGGATGATACGAGTTCATCGAGCCGGCGCTCGGCGCGGGTTTCAGCAGCGGCAATGAGGAATATTTTTAATTCGGCATCGGGAAAAACGACCGTTCCAATATCCCTTCCGTCGAGGACTACTCCGCCATTCTTGCCGATCTCCTGCTGCATGGCAACCATCTTCTGGCGAACTTGGGGCAATGTAGCAAGCTCGCTTGCAAGCTGTGCAATTTCCGGCGCCTGAATTTCTTTTGTCACATCGCGTCCTTCAAGAAGGATATTTCCATTCTCATTGAAATCAATATACGCTTTTTCCGAAAGTCCTGCAATGCGCGAATCATCGATCAAACTCACTCCCCACTCAGTCACATATAATGCAAATGCGCGGTACATTGCACCGGTATTGATATGAATATACGAAAGCCGCTTTGCTGCTTCGCGTGCAGTTGTGCTCTTGCCGGAAGCAGTAGGTCCGTCAATAGCAATGATAATGCCGTTGGTTCTCATGGGTTACTTGATAGCTGGTAGGTGGTAGTGATAGCATTTGCTATCAGCTACCAGCTGTAATCTATCAGCTAATTTCTGAATTCCGTATTTACGATCGTCAGTTCATTCGGATATCTCAGGCTACCGATCGGAGTTGAGATTGTCGGACGAGCTTTGAGGGATATTTGCGAAGAGCCGTGTCCGGCAATTGCAAGCGCAAGTCCGATTATTCCATCATAACCCTTATCCTCAAAAAACTCCTTTAGATCGACTGATACCTGAAGCGGTATCATTGTAGTGGCCCCACCATCAGGTAAAAAGATAGGGCTGCCAATGCCGCCGGTGATTGTCTCTTTTCCGTCAAGAATCAGTCGCCACGGAAACTCAGATAGCGATAGAGAAGAAAGCCCACTTCCTTCCTGATGTTGATTTGGGTTTTTCACGGCAACATTGAGCGTGAAGGTCAGGGGAAATTTCCCCGTGCGGAAAGAGTTCATCATATTCAATCCGTCACCGATGCTAAAATCAGTGATTGAATGCTTATTCATTATGTCAACGCCCGAAAGCCGGAAGCCAACTGCGTCCTGAATCTTAAATTGCGCGCGAGTCAGCCCGGAAAGCGCATTCAATGTTGCGCAAGAATTTAGCGTGCTGATTCCGATAACAAAGGAGAGAAAAACAAGGGAGATAAAACCAAATGCCAGATACTGTCGTGATTTTTTCATATTAATGTAATAATAATTACTCAATCAGGAAAACGCCTTGTGAAGAGGTGCGGTTCATTAGTTCTGATTCATTATCATTAAAAATTAATGTCATTGCGAGGATCGCTTTAGCCCATCGAAGCAATCTCAAATCTTGAAATTGTTAGTCAATGCAAGATTTGAGATTGCTTCGCTATCGCTCGCAATGACATAATAGTGAGAAATGCGCAGATTAAGTTAATAACCTCTGTATTGTGAACTTCTACCGGCGATTGTCCGTTATAAGCGCGCAACTTTTAAGAATTGCGGAGGAGCGGTAGTTCAGTTGGTTAGAACGCCTGCC
Organism: Kapaibacterium sp. (SeqCode); assembly: GCA_038322815.1. Taxonomy (GTDB): domain Bacteria; phylum Bacteroidota; class Ignavibacteria; order Palsa-1295; family Palsa-1295; genus PALSA-1296. Next base: position 2,388 of record JBBQGG010000052.1, on the reverse strand, counting down.
TGTCACGTAGGAGGTCGCGGGTTCGAGTCCCGTCCGCTCCGCATTCTATAAAGCGCTTCGTTTCGACGAAGCGTTTTTTTTTTTATTCTACTGGGCTTCTAATCCACTCACTTTTTGGTATACACACCAATTTTTCCGACGCTACGCGTGTTGCTCCTACTGCATCGGCACGATATTGTGGCTTCACCATTGTGCAATAGTTTTTCTGAACACGATCAACAAATAGGGTTCGCATTATGAAAATTCGTCAACAATCTGTCTTCTTCCGTGGAGCAACACTCGTCGCCATACTAACCTCGTTTCTTTGGATTGGCTCGCTGAACTCCTGCGCAACGCTCAACGCGCTTGCAGGGCTTTCGCGAATTCAATTTAAGCTTCAGGATGTCGGACGCGTGCAGCTTGCAGGCATTGATATCACAACGAAGCACCAGATCACCGATTTTAGTATCTTGGACGGTGTGAATTTAGCGAATGCATTCCGCACAGGAAAATTCCCACTCACGTTCACGCTCAATGTTGCAGCAAAGAATCCGAACGCGAATGACAACTCCAATGCGACGCTTTCGCAACTACAGCTTAGCGATTTCCCGTGGAGACTGCTGATCGATCAGCATGAGACTATTTCCGGTGGGCTTGGTTCGCCGATCTCGATTCCCGGCGGTGGTACGACGCAGATCATACCTCTCCAAGTATCAGTTGATCTAAAGCAATTCTTTGGCAATCAAGGTTACAACGACATGATTAATCTTGCGCTTGCAGTCGCCGGTCAAGGTGCAGCAAAATTGCAATTGAAAGCACAGCCGACGATGCGCACACCGATCGGCAGTGTGAAATATCCGAACGAGATCACGATCGTCAACACAGAATTTCGCAGCTAACTATAATATTTTCGATCGCACAATCGCCAGATGCCAAATCGCAAACGGGGAATAATTATTGCGATCGACGGCCCGACAGCTTCCGGTAAAAGCACGACCGCAGAACGCGTTGCCGATCGGCTTGGCTATCTGCATATAAACACGGGCGCGATGTATCGCGCCTTTGCTTTGCTTGCGAAAAAAAATGGTGTGATAAAATCCGAAGTTGATAAAATTCGTGAGCTACTCGCGAGTGCAGATATCACCTTTAACGCAGCAGGCAAGATTAGCTTGAATGGCGAGGATGTCTCAGGTAAGGTCAGCGCTCCTGATATCGCACTTCTTGCAAGCGAACTCTCGACATTGCCCGAAGTTCGCGAAAAACTTGTTACCTCGCAGCGTGATCTCGGGCGGGATGGGGGAGTGGTGCTCGAAGGTCGTGACATCGGAACCGTCGTCTTCCCGGATGCCGAGCTTAAAATATTTCTGGTCGCCGATCAAGCGATTCGTGCCAAGCGCCGCCAACAAGAGCTGGCAGCTTCTGGAAGAAGCCTCTCGATTGAAGAAGTAAATGCCCAACTCGCTGAACGCGATCGAAGAGATCTCGAGCGCGAAATCAGCCCACTTCGAAAAGCGCCGGATGCCATCGAAGTAGATACCACTGCGCTCTCGATGAAAGAACAAGTCGATCGGATCGTGCGTCTTGCACGACCTTGAAAGATAACTTCGATCTGCGCTAACGCGCCACATAATTTCCCGGGCACTGGACAAGTGCCTCAGAACATTCCGTTCTGGTGCGCAAATGTGTCAGGCATAACTTGCAAGACGTCCCAGTGTTCGACCACTTTTCCAGCCTCGTCAAATCGGAAAAAATCTGCGCCGACCCAATCCTTTTCGCCGGGCCAGGTTTGATGCGTATGTAGTGCAACGAAATTATCTTGCGCGATCGCATGCTTGAACTCCACTCGTTTGCCTGGATATTCTTTCGCCATCTTTTCGAAATAGACGATGAATGCCTCCTTGCCATCGGCGACAAAGGGATTGTGCTGAATGTACACATCGCCAACGTAACGCTCAACGGCCTCGCGTGGCTTTGCATCGTTGAACATCAATTCGTAAAACGCGATCGCATTCTGCTTGTTTGTTTCCGGATCGGTTGGCATGTTGCTGGGGATTGCTTGATTCGTTCAAGGAATATCTCCAAACAGCGTTCAGAGCATTTCAAAGGTTCCATCTACCAGCATGAGGGCCTGCAAACAAAAGCTAATGGTCGAGCTTAACGAATTTTTGCAATCGCTCACCGACGCTCAGGAAGTAGGTGCCGTTTGGAAGATTGCGTAGGTCGAGATCATTGCTGTTGCGCGAGGTCAGTAATGTTTCGCCCATAAGGTTCATCACCCGAACCTCTCCCTTAGCGTCCCTGACCAAATGGAGTTGATCGTAAACAGGGCTTGGATAAAACAGAGAAGTTTCGGTAAGTCTTGTGTCCCGAACGCTTTCAATATTATTCTCTATGCGAGCTAAAAAGATA
>JBBQGG010000051.1:0-22475 GCA_038322815.1 Kapaibacterium sp. (SeqCode) | reverse complement strand
GGTATCAAACAAGGTCTGCTCGACGATACGGCACGTGTCTTTTTTAAGTCTGCAACCTACGCTAGTGGAAAATATGCTTTCAGTTCGCGCGCAATTATAGCAGGATTCAACATTCCAAAAGGCTACATGCCTGCTCCCTCGATCATGCCTTCAAACAGGTCTGATGGAAAGAGTTTTTGGGTCGGATGGACAGATACGACTCATGGAGGTAATATCGCCATTGTGACGGGACTTGGAGCAGTTGTAGCATCACAGACATTCCGTGTCGATGCAGCGATACATGCAGGGTTCGTTTCCCTTGCATCGAATAAAGCCTTTCTGAATGATGTGCAGATTGCATATCAAGAAAGCGATCAGGTCATTCCATTAATCGGAGCGATTTCCCATATTTTTTATTTATCAGCAACTTATAACTCTCTGTTGAATACAGTCTCTAGAACTCCGCCTCTGAACATTTCTTCACCCTTTGCAAGCTGCGTAAATTATCATCCGCAAATCTGCCTTACAAGACTTGGCTTTGTGGATGTAGCATGGGAAATTAGGAAAGGCTCGTTCCCTAAAGGTGACAGGCAGAAAGAATTGCTTACTCATTTAGTCGTTTTCCGTGCCCGTGATAATAAAGGAAGATGGGGTAATACTCTTACTTCCTTTACATTCGATAAAAACAATCCACAGCCCGTATTGAGTAACGATCCTATCGTACTTTATCCGACTATCGTTCATAACGAGCCTACGGATTTTGTCCTCAATCCGTGGACGAGTATTTACAAACTCATGTGGAACGACCCGAAAACAAATTCAGCGGCTATGACAATATCCGGAAGGTTAGATACTTCCGGTTTCTTCTATATCCGTCATGGGTTCGAGCAATATACGATGGCTGAACCATCGCTCGAACCATCGCTTCCGCATTTATCGGTCGGTGACAGAAGCGTACAACCTGTTCTCTATCGCTCACCAATTCAAAAAGACGATGGGAATTACGATGCACGAATAACACAATATGATTTCCCGAAGACAACACTTGTAAAAGCCGCCATTACGATGAAGGCTTTAGCGCTTCCTCCACATGATCCTTTTCAACTCAGTTTGCCTTGCAAACCTGTAACTTATGCAGTGATTGGCACTCCTGTTTTGCATCGCGATTCCCTCATTACCAACATCGGATTTCTGCAAGCGGCAAATGCAGGAGTAGATACCACCACCACTGACAGCGTGGGATTCAATGATCATACTCATGTCCGAACAGAGCAATTTGCCGTTATACCGGGAGATACTATTCGTTATGGAAGATATTTCCGTACAGGATATAATGCAGGCGATACGGCTTCAGCAGCTTCAGATCTTACCGGAATCGGAGATTATCTGAAGATGAGAATTCTCCTTCGTAGTGCTATTGGAGATACAATTCGCGCCGTACTTGATACATCAATGCTCAAAAAAAGCGGATTCACACAATCGGCGGATACCAGTAACGACGGTGTAACATCTTTCATCGTACCCGGCGGAATAAGTGGAATGGTATATTTGTCTTTAGAAGCATCGAGAGGAGATACTCTTAACGAATATACAGTATCGCAAATAGAAATCTATAATGATACAGAGGCAATCGATATATCCCCAAGTTGCGACAGTATCGTTTCCTACAAAAAAGGAAACCCATCTCCTTCTTCGCAACCGGCAGTTATAGAAAGCGGAGTAACGGTACGGATTGTTCCAAATCCATTCTATACATCAGCAAAGATCACAGTCGACGCTCCGAATGATCTTCCCCTTGATGTTTCGCTTTTGGATGCTTTAGGAAGAAAGGTAATACAACTTGCCAACAGTACTATGGCGCATTCTCATTCTGAATTCAATTTGAATTCAGAATCGCTTACAAGCGGATTCTATTATCTGAGAGTGCAAAGCGGAAATGAAGTTGTGACAAGAAAGATAGAGCTTGTAAAATAAAATTTATTCATCAATAAATACCTATGTGGATAAAATGTTGATAAAAACACGGTTTGAGCACCTTGACAAATGATGAAAAATTTCGTATATTTGCAGGATGAAACTCAACCCAAATTCTGAAAACCAAAGAGTCGGCAAAAGCCGGCTCTTTGGTTTTTAAAGGGAAAGTGGTGGAGTGCACAATTAGAATGTTGAAATATAAAGAGTTACAATGGACTCAGTCTGTTTTTACAGGGTCGGTTTTGCAGTGCAAAAAGTTGAAGCTTATGTCAGTTTTTTACGTATAATACTAAATGGAAATACAGCAGCAGGATAAATCAAATATAATTATCACAGAAGTACCGATGAAGATCGATCTTGTAGGAGAATTGAGCTGATGAATATTCCAATACTTATTCTCTGTATTGTTCTGCCGTTAGCGGTCGGTGGGATCTCCAGTTTTGCAACTTCGAGTAGTATTAAAACCTGGTTTGTAACTCTTAAGAAACCTTCGTTTAATCCGCCGAATTATTTATTTGCTCCCGTTTGGACTGTGCTTTACATCCTGATGGGTGTTTCGCTTTATATGATCTGGCAATCACCTTCAGGCGATGCGCGAACAAATGCCTTAACCATTTTCGGCATTCAACTTCTCTTGAATTTTGCCTGGAGTTTTGTCTTTTTTTACTTCAGAAAAATCACCTGGGCATTATTAGATATCATGTTACTGTGGATAGCAATAGTTATTATGATCTTACTCTTTTATTGGATCGATCCCGTCGCCGCATACCTCCAAATTCCCTATCTCTTCTGGGTGAGTTTTGCCACTGCGTTAAATGGTGCAATCAGGAAGTTAAATTAAGGATGGAGTTTTTTTAGTCCATTTTGGCTTTTACTTATATAATGCAAAAAGATAAATCATTCGTTCACCGGGCATTTTGGATAAGTCTTTTTATTAAGGGCTTGGATGGGGCTTTGCAATTAATCGGCGGACTTGCCGTGATCTTCGTTGAACCCGGAACATTAGGAAATGCGTATCGTTGGTTAACAAGGTTTTTATTTGGAAAGCATGATGGCAATCCGGAAGCCGCTTTCATTCGTGATACTGCGCATTCATTCGGGATATCCGTCGAAGTGCTTGTTGCCATTTATCTTCTTGTCAATGGTATAATCAAAGTACTGCTTGTTTACGGGCTGCTCAAGGAGAAGCTTTGGGTTTTTCCGGCAGCATGTGCCGGATTCGGAGTATTATTTTCTCTGGAAATTTATAGGCTTTTCGTTCATTTTTATTGGGGTATATTCGTTTTGATGTGCATTAGTGTGTTTGTGATCACGATGGTAATATTGGAGTGGCGTAAGGTCAGGGCAGCGTCAAAAACAGAAGAGCTGACGGCTAAGCCGACAGCCTAAATTCTAAATTTGTCGTACTCATCTCCTTTTTTTGAAAAAAATCTTTCAGATATTTAATTCACAGCAACTCATTCTATTATAATCAGTAGAAAGAAGTCGAGTAATGCCGGAGGTAAAAATAATGAAGATTTATTCAATTTAAATTTGGATTTCGGATATCTTTGTGTTATATTAGTAGTGCCTTAAACAAACATTAGCCTTAGTTATGCCTAGAAAACCTAATACAAATATAAGGGGAATCCCCTTTGATCATGCAACCGTGAGAGCCGTTTGGAATAGAGGAGAACCGATTCGTGGATATGATGCTACGACTTGGCGCCGCGATCCGTTCGGTCATATCATACGTTTCCTGGATTACGGAGACGAAGAGAGCGCCTATGGATGGCACATTGATCATATCCGACCTGTATCAATGACAGGTTTTGACGGACTGCAAAATCTTGAACCGCTCTATTGGAAAACCAATATCATCAAAAGTGATATGTATCCATTTGATAACCGTGCTCTCGGCCAGGGTTGGTAAATAGACATTAATGATATAGATGATGAATACATTCAGTCATCAATAGATATTGCCTAATTTCTACCTCAGCAGATAAACGCTTGTCGAAATTATAGATCGGGGAGTTCTTACTCGTAGAAGGCGCAACCCGCTTGCGCCTTCGAGCGAGAAGACGCGACTTGCCTTTTGCTCTTTGGCACTGACGATCAGTGGTTCGGATTGAATTCGGTTGCCAAGTGCATCAAATATTTCTATGATGCCGTCATTTTTGTAGTCGGGAGGAATTCTGAGCGTCACGGAAATTTTCGATGACGTTGGATTCGGCGTGATCTTTTCGATCATCAAGGATGAAATACCGAAATTCAAAAACGCCGTTAAGCTTGAATCACCGCATTCAGAATTCAGAGAAAAACTTGTGACGATCTGCGGCGGTGTTACAATAGCAGTCGGCAGACATTCTTTTGAGTCCGAAGAATTGAAGGCTGTGAAATCCGTAAGTACTATCGGCGTGCTTACCGAATCACTTACGAATGGATGAAGTATTAGTGTACCAAGTAATCCAATCCCAAGCTTTTGTGGAGTAGGAAGTGAAAGCGTAAACGAAACATTTGTTTTTGTCAGCAAAAGAGGCGAAACGATCGTTCCGTTTATGACAGATCCCGTCATATCAAAACTCTGAGGTTCGAGCAGATCGGTATTAAGATCGAGAGATATATGAATTTTCGCAACTTCAATAACGCTTGGATCAAGCAGTTGAACAGGGATCAGTACGTTTTCTAACACCTTTGCAGTAAGATGAACATTCGGTAAAGAAAGCTGAATCACAACAGGCTGAATTCCCATGCCATCCATTGTAACGATTATCTCTTTAATTAAGCCATTCGGCAGATGCACATAGAAATGTGCATCTGCAGTTCTCGCACCATTTCCCTGTGGAATAAATCTTCCTGCAACAAGCAGGACCTTGCCGCTAGGCATCGGAGTTTTTGAAATCGGATTGATCAAATAATCTGAACTTCCTGTTCCGATGAAAACGATGGAATCAAGTGTCAATGAATCGCACGTTGTATTCGAAAGCGTAAAAACGAATCCGGAATCCTTACAAGTGAGGACTGAGCCGATTGATGTTACATTCAGTGAAAGTGTCCCCGGATCATTTGTTCCTGTTGCAACAAGAGTGATGTCCTGATCTCCTGCATTCGTCAGCAGATGAAGAATTGAATTGTAATTGCCTAACGTGAGTGGCTTAAAACGAATCACGATCTTTGCACTTGCTCCACGCAAAATATTCAGTCCTTTGGATGATTGAATAATTGTATAACCTGTAGAAGATCCTTTGAAAAGCTCATCGGTTATTTTCAGAGTGTCACAGCCTGTGTTCGTGATCGTAATTTCCTCATCGCGATACGAACATGTATTGACCGATCCGAAATCCAGGGATTGTATTGAGAGTAGAATTCCCGGATTGCCGCGAGTCGCAAGCCCACGTAAGATAAGTGTCGTATCGAATCGCTGATTTGTATCGTTATTATTTGTAGAATGAATCGCAACGATATTGCTGAATGATCCATCGGTATTCGGTACAAAATGAAAATGAAGTAAGATGCTTGAATCATTTTTGATAACTGCCGGAAGTTTGATCGGATCAAGACGGAACGGCAGATCAACTCCGATCGAATCCAGACGGATCGGATTACAGGAAATGTTTTTGAAGAACAGATCTCCTTCAGTTGAATCGCAGATCGTCGAAGTGATCTGCGGCTGCGAAAGTTTGTAACCGCGTACACCGATTTTGCCGGATCCGGAAAGAATAATAACGGTATTTGATGATGCAGTGATAAGGGTCAACTTTCCTGAAGCGATCACTGCATTACCGGGTTTGAATTGCAAAAGTACCTGCCTGGATTCTCCGGCATCGAGCGTGAACGGACTGAACGAGGATAGAAGATTGAAGGGTGCGCCGCTTGTAGAAAGCGATAATACGGGCAACGGTGAACAGCCGATATTCGTGATCGTTATGGTGCGCACGGAATCATCACCGCAATCGCTGCGTGCGCCAAAATCCATTGTATTTGTCGGTGCAGCTTCGGCGATAAATGGAATATCCGATGAAGCAAGGCTTTGAAGTTTTATCGTAATTATCGTATCTTGTGTAAAACCATCTTGCTGACGAAATGTGATACGAATGCGCTCAGTAGCAGAATGGATAACGCGCGGTTTGAAACGTATGGTAAGAGTATCGAATGTCGTATTACCCTTTCCAAAATATCGTCCGCTCGTTGGCATACTGAGTTCGCCGATATTATCGTCGAGAAAGGCGATACGGGAAATGATCAGAGAGTCGCAGTCAGAGTATTGTAATTGCGTACGGAAATCGATACTATCACAGAGTTTTGCAACAAGGGGAATTTCAGGTGAAAGAGGACTCAGGCTAATGCGTCCAAGCGATGAAGCTGTGAGCGTACCGTCTCCGCCATCAGTTGTTTTCCATACGCCGCCGTTTTTATCAAAGGCATAGACTATGGCTCCTTTGCCGGTGACGGCGAAGCGTTTATCGTTATAATTCGATGGACCTCCTACGCGCAGCCAGTTTTTTCCGCCATCGGTTGATCGCATCATTCCCGACACGCCATTAATTTTAGTCGTAGAATCTTGTCCTTGGGCATAGATAACACTTTTGCACCAGCGTGGTCCTTCAATACCGCCGGTTATTGCATCACCGGAGCCGGAAAATCGAGTCGTAAATGATGAGCCGTTATCAGCAATGCCGAGAATTACAGATTCGGTAGAAGGGAAAATAAGGTTGCGTTCACTTGCAAAAAAAAGTTGCGAAGTAGCAACGTCTGCATACGACGTCCACCCTTCATGCGGAGAATCAAACGGGAACCATGAATTGCCTCCATCTTTCGTAATAAACGTTGGTGCCCTGACCGTTCCTTCTCCTGAGGATACTCCAACGTTATCATCTAAAAAATCCAGACCGAGTGCACCGGTAGAAATTTGAACAGTTTGGAATGATACGCCACCATCGGTGGACCGTCTGATCCCTACATATCTATCGGTGAAGAAAATGCCGCGGGATGTCTGGCGAATTGCTACAGGAAATTCAGCCTGAAACCAGAGATCCCAGCTTTTTCCGCCATCGGTAGTTTTATAGATTCCACTCCAACCGTGTTCAATGCGCTCGCGCATTGTTGCCCAACCGGTATATCTGCCGGTAAAATAAATATCGGTGATCTGACCAAAGAGATTCATATTGGGCATCAGGGATCTCGTCCAGCTTTTGCCTCCATCGGTTGTGTAAAAGATCTGAGCAGGATAGCCGCCCGGATAATTTCCGGTACCAATACATCCTACATCAGGATTATAAAAAAACGCAGCGCTTCCGACCGTCGGAATAGTAAAGATCTTCTGCCAATGCTGTGCATTTGCTTCTTGCCAAAGAGCAAAAAGAAGAAAAGCAGATATAATATATTTCCGTATCAATGGTGGATAACGATCCTTTCAAATTTCCCATTGCCGAGACTAAGTACATAGAATCCATCGGCAAGTTCACGAAGATCGCAAACCAAACTCTTCACATTTTCAGGATGAATCATTAATACTTCTCTGCCTAGTAGATCACGGATACAAATATTTCCGGAAAGTTTTTTTGCCGAAGAAATAGTCAAAAGATTATTCGCAGGGTTTGGATAGATCGAAATCCTTTCTTCTGATTCGGAACTTACGATTGCATTTGATGCTTTTTTGCCTGTGCCGCGAAGGGTGATATTGCGATTGCCTGCATTCGTTTGGATCACAAGTGATTCGAGGTAATCGCCGCTGAGATGCGGATTAAAACTAACAGTAAGTTCCAGAGATTTTCCGGATGCGATCTTTACAGGAAAATTCTTCGATTGGAAAATAAAAATTGCCGGATTAGTAGAGTATACGGTATCTACTTTTAATAGATCGCAGCCCGGATTGGACATTGTCACACTTAATTTTTTTATTGAGTCAAGCTCTATTGTCGAAAAATCAAGTTCATGCGAGATGAATGCAAGGAGCGGACTTCCCGGAATGCCCGAACCGATCACATCAAAAAAGATCTGTTCGATATTTTCTGTTATTGGCGAATGGAATTTCAAACGGTAATGTGCTGTATCCCATCCTATATGAGTTGCCCTGTAGGAATATCCAATCCGTAAAGGCAGACTATCGGTCAGTAACCCCGGTACAAACCTTGCACTAAATGACGGTGAAGCGGAAACCTGTTTCAGTGAATCAAGAATGATACCTGTACATTGATCGAACGATACGGTAACGAAGAATTGTGTTGCCTGCGCATTCGGACAAAGCGAGTTACTAATGCCGCTATCTGCTTGGATCACAATCCGATCGTGCACAGAATCCGTAATGACACTATCGATACCATCACGAACCAGACCGAGCAAACCGCTTTCATCAAGCCAAAAAAAAGTCGATCCCCTATCAAGAGTTACACCTTTTTTTAAACGATAAGAAGAAAAGATCGCATTTCCGGCATCCTCAAAAAACCTGCCCTGGTCGATGGTCCGATACATTGCCGTATGAGTTCTGCCATCAGAGGCTATATAAAAATTTCCGGAGCAATCACGCACTCCCACAACGGGTCCGGCAAGAGTAAAAAAAATACTCGATAGAGCCTGCCACGTTTTGCCGCTATCAAGTGATCTCATGCACTTGGAACCTCCGATATAGATAGCTTTATGGGAGCGGTCAATATAAATGGAATTTGCTCGATCTATCGTTGTGCTATCGAGTACAACAACCCAATTCCTGCCGCCATCGAGTGACCTGTAAAGCCTTGAGCCGGTGACGGCAACCGCTGTTTGCGTACTGAAAAACTCCGCAGATGAAACTGTATCACCGGACAATATTCCATTGCAGGCTTCAAAAATAACTCCATCAGTACTTACATTGAGAGACTTGCTAAAATTTGCCAGAATACTGGTCTTATAGACTGCAAGCAGATAGGAGTTCTGATTTGCTGCAATACGCGAAAAATCCTTCCATCCATTGCTTGATTTATAGACTCCGTCACCCTGAACGGTCATGTAAGCCGTTGAAGCATCACGGATAATAATTGAGGTAATAGGACCACTGGTTGAGACGAGGCCGTTTATCGAACCATTATCATATCTTGAAAGGATCCGAACGCCATTATCATCAATGCCGACAAGGCCTGAACGTGTCGTCAGCATATCAAATGATGACATACTCAGATCGGAAATAAGCTTCCACGTCGGCAGATGCAGCTGTGCATGAGCGACGGATAAATGAAGTATCAGACTTATGACAACAACTACTGGCTTCACAAAAAGTACCCCAAACTGAAAGAGGTATGCTTATAAGTAAAGCCAAAAAGAAGGAAAATAACTCCGTGCCTCTTCCTTAATGCTTTGAAAGATCAAGAAAGAGGCAGGAGCGAACAGAACTGAGTTTACAGCGCTCTGCGTCCGGAGATGATCCTGAAGAGGATCGCGATGATCGCAATAACTAAGAGGATATGGATTATTCCGCCTGCTCCATAACCTACGAAGCCGATTAACCACATGATGACCAGAATTACTGCGATGATATAAAGTAAGCTTCCCATAATGTTTAATTGTTTAAAGTGTGAAAATGATCTCTTGGGGGGAGAGTGAATGAAATGGGGAAGGTATTCATACGAACTTACGACATTTTTTTCTGAACGGATGTATTTTGTCGAATATTTTTTTCGCCAACCTCTTTATTCTTCATAACTTAGTTTTATATTGAAAACCTACAAACTAATCCTGTGAATTCCGATACGCTTTTATGAATGGTGAATCGTATTTTTGTAAGTGCATCCAATGCCTACGATCCAAAACCCACTTTATTTTGTAAAAAACACGATAAAATATGTACAGAGATGAAAACGACTACGACACTTCAACAACAGATAAAACAACAGGTATCGAGCAGAAACCAGAGCCTTCAGGATGGTCTCAAATTCCAACCACAAAGTTCGATACCATACGCAGTGATGCCGAAAAACAAGACGCAGAACAAAAAGTTTTTTCCGAACCAGGTAGCATACCTGCAACCCAGGAAACTGGCGGACCGGATAAGCCTACTGCATAAAAAAGTACAGCAGGAATTGATCACTACTCACGAGCAGTTTTTCGGCGCGTGGAAAGAAGAGATCCAGGGAAAATTACATGCAAGTGCATAAATAAGCTACAAGCTTCAATGTGAAGCAGTTGTAAGAAAAAATCCGAAGCTCGCCAATGCAAGCTTCGGATTTTTTTTTGCTTAGATCTCGTGATCTTATTTAACGGCTTTATATCCAGCTTTTGCCATTGCAAGATGTTGTTTTAACATCGGCAATGTCTTTGCTGCCCATGCTTTAACATCAGCATCCTTAAGTTCATCGGCAGCTTCTTCGAATGATTCTACATCATCATGATGATCTTCCACCATGTAGTCCATATATTCTTTATCGAATTCATGTCCGGTCTTTTTAGAGAGTTTCTCCAACTTATGGTTTCCTTTTTTACTCAAGCCTTCAGGAATCGTGATCTTCTTCTGAATAGCCAGCGCTTTGAGATCCTCATAACCTTTAGCATGTTCAGCAGACATTGTTTTGCCAAAGTCTTTGACTAACTGAGCTGAACCATTGACTTGAGCGAGTTCGCCGAGCTTCACTTCCAGCAGTGCACCTTGCGCAGCTTCGACGACAAATTCTTCCTCATCAGTCTCTTCAGTGCTGATGAATGTAGTATTGTTCAATTCGTTCGGGAGCGTATTCTTCGTATGTCCATACGTCGTACCTTGTTGCAGCATAAGCAAAGCTGCACCCATTAAGAAATATAATGTAGTTTTCATTTTTTTTATTTGGAAATAGTTAATAGATTTAATTTGGGGAGTCACATGTAATACGTAAAAAATCAGCGTTCCGGATGCAGAGAAAACCCGAGTAAACTCTATAAACGTTTTATATGTCGCAAAATATAAGTAATAGCTATCTCACAGCCTTAGTAATTTCCGTAGTATACAATAAGATACTCGTATCTTTGCAGTAATGAATATGCATAAAACAAACCGCGACAAATTCCGCAACCTCTTACATTAATTAATGACCCTATTCGAAAAACTGAAGCTGGTTAAAAGCGAGGAAGATGTAAAAGATATTTACATCAAGGCTTTAGGTCTGAAGGGATATTCGAAAAATCTGATCGATATTCAAACCAAGGAAATTTGGTTCGAGGCAAAGGATACCTACAAGCATTCAACCTATGCGATGTTCACGCAGCTGCTGCATTACGTTCAGCAGGCGTTGGATAAAAGTGAAATATCCGCCTATTCGTTGTAGATTTATCATTTTGCTTTGCACTTCCCGCAGAAATATCTCAGGAAGTTTAAATTTTAAAGATAAAAGTCTGAAGCATGAAAAACCCTTATAACTAAAGGCTTTCAAGCGTTTTGCTAAGGACAAATGACTAACGACTAATGGCTGTTTCCAATCTTTTTTCAGCGATTCGGAACTCCGGGGGCACAAAGGCGTTATATGCGTCCCTTGTAAAAAGGGAAGTTCTTTGACAACAGATGCGGCGTGAAATTTCGACTATGTATTGGTAAGCGAAAGCCCATAATCATAGCATCGGAACCGCTTAGCAACCCAGTTGAATAAGCATAGATGGCTCAGCTATAACCGCCTCAATTTCTCTGTATTTGATAGGTCATAAGATTTTACCAACAAAATAACGTGGAATTGTGTAACCTTTTCAGGTTTCAAGTGTCTTTTAAAGATATGAGAATATTACTTATAAGTGCGATTGTTATTTTTGCGGGTATTTTCTGCTCTAAGGAAAGCTATGCCCAAAGCGCGTATGATTCCGCTTGCTATTTTCCCCACATGGGAGATCCGAACGAACTCGATACGATTTATGGCGGCAGGGCAGACCAGGCCTTAGGAAAAAATATTGCCCTTCTGCCTCCGCTAAATGGTCAAACTTATGACAGACTGGTTATGCAAGGGTTGCCAGGCAATATCCCATATATAACATCAGTCGAAACTGGACCTACATTCAATTTGCATAAGTTGAATTTTATAAAAAGATACCCCTATCTTTTTGAAAATTGGGGTTATTCGTTAAAATCTGGTCATTTCCGAAATTCCAAAGAAATCGATTTAATTTCTTACCAGGTCGATGGAGCTACTTATAACTCCAATACGACGATTTACTGGGCAGACAAAAACGGCGATTATGATACGGGAAGATATACACAAATTTTTCCATTCAGAAATGATCACCTCCCAGTACCGTACATCGGAAAATTTACTTCTGATACCGTTGATGATATTATTATGAGCATTAGCGGTTTTTTTTATCACCCGGGAATTCCAGATACATCATACATTGCACTTATTAAAGGTGGTCAGCAACTTTACGACAAAAGGATAGCACTATTCGATGATACCGTATTTTATGAAATAGCTCCTTGGCATGCAAGTATGGAGCGCTTTCCTTTTCAAGGCGATTGGCGAGGAGTCGGGAGAGAAGATATTCTCATGGTAGATAAACCCGGAAATATTTTTTATTATTACAAAAACGATCCACCTTTCGAACTTCACAGATTTGTTAATGCAATGGAACATGATACAATTCTTGATGCGAGAGAGTGGTCATATTATAAAGATTATTTTAGTGGTGGTGGTGACGGAATGGCCATGAAAGCATTCCCGAAACTTCCAAGCGATCATTCGTTTGATTTGCTTTGCCCCTTACCTGCATCTGTTGCGGGAATATCAAAAGGCGGAATATGTGTCTTTAAAGGTGGCCCAGATTTCGGCTCTAAACGTTTGAGTTATAACACCCCTGATTATTTACTACACTCCCCGGCTTATTATTCAGGTGACTTTGCGCATGACGATTGGCCAGGTGCGATGACTGATTGCGGAGATTTGACAAAAACTGGAAATCCTGTTTTGGCAACGCGAGGAGGGTATTTTACCTACGGCTTTACAGCTTTTTATGTGCTCGGTAAAGCGATGGATGACAAAATTGATGCATTCTTTTCACAGAATGAAGGTGGTTTTGGAGGACAAGACACAATTCATGCATTCACTGATCAGAGAACTACATATATAATGAGTGCGCCGGCATACGAATCCCCTGAAGACCAAAATAATGGAATCTTCGCTAAAGGCAGTCTTCAGGTGCTTTATGGATCTGAAAAAATTCCTGTTCATCTGAATCCAAAATTCGCAGTTGCCCCCATTCCTAATAATGATATAGGCATAGAGGTTTATCCAAACCCTATGACCAGGTCATTCAATATCACTGCCGGATTCGACTTTAGCCAGTCGGTCAGATTCATTATTCGCGATGTATTGGGCCGTGGCGTGTATTCAGCAGACCGTATCGCTTCGGGCGGCGAGGAAACATTTCATTTTGAAATACCTGCTCTTTCTTCAGGTACATACTTCATCCAAGCAGTGGGTAGGTCAACGCATTTTCAAAAAAAGATTTCCATAACAGAATAATTTTTCCCTTTATCTACATGACACTATGAAAAAATATCTTCTTCTCTTCTCATTTGCATTGTTTTCTTTGATTGAGGTTTCATCGCATGCACAAGGAGTTGACTGGCATCTGCCTGTAATACAGCAGCAGCCTACTTTGACTCCGCTTTCGATAACAGCGGATATATTTCCTATCGCGGCATTCCGTTTTTACGGAATGGGCAAGCAGGAAGCTGATCTGTGGGAAGCGGCTCGTGTAAATGTCTTTTATAACGATCCATTCATATATTATAAAAATTATAGTAATAATTCCCTTAGCACATGCAATTCATGGGGCAACTGCAGTACCCCTCTTGCGCCGCAAATGAGCGGCGGGATGAAATCTTTCCCATGGTTTTTGAATCTGAGTGGAAGGGGGAACTATGTTTACGATCAGAACAGCGGCCCTCATAGCGGCTCTTCCGAAGAACTACTTACTCATGACATTTTACCATCCCGCTTCGGATGTGAGGCATCTGAAATGCGCTTTTTTGTCTCTTCGAATTTTGATAAAATCAGCGATTTGACAACCCAGTCTCAAAGGGATGTTACATTTGCTTATGACCTGATGTCTAATTGGACTTCGATTGACACGAAAATGGGATTAAATGGACCTTTAGCTTCTTTTGAGTGGAAAGCATCTGTAAGTGGTACTAATAACAGCTATGTTTTATTTGATGGATTACAGACAACTGGTAATGATGGGAATGTTGATTTTCGTGGGCAGATAGACCCGAACAACAGAAAACTTAATGGAGGGAATACAAATATTTACTGCGATTTTATTTATAGAATTCCCTGGCAAGGGACTTCCTGGTCACATGGGGATGATAAATTATTTGGTATAACGTATCAACTTGATTGCCAGGATTGGGTTGGCGATAATGCAACTGGTCACCCAAAGGTTGATGCAAATGGAAACCCCTTCCATACGACTATCACATTTATTCCTGACCCGACTCATCCTACTGAATTGGAGGTGCCAATAGTCTATAACGATTATAGTTACAGCAATCAAATTTCCCACGAGATAATAATTCCTACCTCAGGTGCAAACGATATGAGTCATGATGCGGCTGATATTAAATATTTTCCCTACCAAAATTCAAAATTTCAACCGCCATTAAAACTTACATCTCACAACTACGTAAGAAAGCGAACCAAAATTCCGGTAATGAATACAGTTTTTGACGGAAGTATTACTGATGCTACTCTCGACCCATCCGTATATGGACATCCATACCATATTTTCGGGATTAAGAATTGCAAAGTTACTTCTTACGATCTTGTTGCTATCTTTGTGCGTGGACTTAGAATAAGATCAGAGTTAGCCGAAGAGATATTAAGCGGTGCTCAGAATAATAATTTAAAAGAAATTTTTAACAATGGAAAAACTGTCCTTCAAAATACAACCTCCGGCGGTGTTTCAGCCTTTGATAACACAATCTTATTTGGCAGCACGAGTGAACCGATTATGAACGGGATAAGAGTTCATGCCTACGTAGATAACCTCATGTTTCAAACCATAAAAAAACACATTATTCCATTTATTTCAAATAATACTTGGGACAAAATTCGTCCTCAGTGGATGCGATCTATATATGAGGAACAGACAGGGAAAGTACCCCCTCCGATTAGTATGGAGGGGTTTGATAGGTTTGGAGGGCCGACTTTATCAATATGGAGCAATGATAATGAACAATCTGGTTTGCTACCTATGCCTTCAGATGGGATCAATTATGAGCTAAGGAGTAATACAGAATTTAAGAATACTGCATTTGATTGGTTCAGTATAACGGGCACTTCTGGTGTTTTAAAGGGACATAGATACGATGGAGTCGGTCCCTTGGCAACAACTTCTCAACAAGCATTTGATTACCAACTGTACACTATAAGAATGCAATCTAGGTTTGATGGGATCGAGACTTACGCTCATTCGGCAAGTGCGGTTCATCCTCCTTGGGCAGAAGGAATAAATTCTGAGCAGGGGAAATACTATGCACATTTAAGCGTGGAAAATGAGATTTTTGGTACCCCTAAAGATCCGGATAATAATGCTGTATATTTTACCCCGGATTGTAATAACTCTAATCCGACGCATAAGACGCTTGCTGCTGAGGTCTTAACACTTATGAGACGTACCGTGCCAATACTTAATCCTCAGGATCGGAATATATATATGAATTATACAGATTATTCCAATCTTCCATTTTTTTTAACACAGAAAGAACAGCAGGACAATTTCAAATATCGTGCCGCATATTTTTCAACTCGTATTCCTTTGAGGGAAGAATCCCGCGCCGAGCTTTGGAATGCCTTATGTTATGGATCTCAAGGATTAGTTTTTAATCCCGTAGGCTCGGATTTAGGGGGTAATATCGGCTGGTCACAAAATACTTTTGAAGATAAATGTGGAAACAATTTGAACTGGAAATCGATGGACTATACCCTCGATGGGAGCTTTACTAATTTTTGGGGTTCTTTTCAGATTGGATCGAGTAGTCATCCGGCAATACCTTTAGCTGCAAATCATACTGATCAGAATGATAATACTAAATCAGTTTTTAATGCTCATATTGTCAAGATAGGTGTGAGAAGTACCAATCATACCGACCACTCAAAAGACGGTGTTGTTTATCAAACAATTCCCCTCTATGATAATAATGATCAGTCCATTCCTGAATCTAATATTTCATCCTTCATTCCTGCAGGTTTCTCTTTAAACTCAAATGGATTGGAAGCGTGGGATAATCCCTTAGGCTGGTATAATACAACTGACGTAAATTATCAATACACACGTGGTGCGAAATCTACATGGATGTATGTAGGGAAAGAGGGTTCCGTCGATCCCGCAACTCGCGACGAATTTTGCGGAACTACGCTCAAACAAGGGGATGGAGGAAATTATTTGCTTAATTGTCAAATCGTAAATAATGTCAATATTGGTGATCTTGTTTGTGATGGAAGTGATTATAGTAGAGACAAACACCCGTTCTATAGAGGGCATACGGACGCAAGCGGTAATTTCATAACCCATTTTCACTATCCAATGAACTCAATTAATCCTCGAGTTAGTATCCAAACATTTTTTGGATTTAAGGAAAGAGATATTGAAGCAGAACGCGACATTGATGATGTACTTCCAATTGCAAAGACACTTTCTAATTTGCACTGGGTTGCAGGTGTAAATTATTCTAAACTCTTTAGCGCGAATACTACGGATCAAATTTGGAGTGATTTCGGAAAATTTCCTTTAGTTCAAAGTACAGCCGGAAGTAGCAGTAGTTGGAATTCAGCAATTACTTCTCAAAAATTTCGGAGGTATGACCTCATTAGAAATAGTACTCTTACGCAAACTGACATATCAAATGATCCACACTATCCTGCAGATATTTCAGATGCAAGTATGACTTCTGTTGCAGATGCGAATGCAGATAAGTTTTACGAACTTGGCTTATTTGTGGACCCAAACACGAATCCGAATTATAATCCGAACGACCAAAATAATAAACTAGTGAGCGAGTTTTATGTTGCCATCTCTAATAAAAGAACGTGGCCTCTTCGATACAAATGGAATCTTGATGGAACGCATATAGTCGATATATGGCACGTGGATTCAACCTTTGGCGCCGGCAACAACCCACCAGATGAGGCAAAATTAATGGGCGCTGTGGATGCCCGTCGGTTTAGTTTTAAGATTGATCCTTTGAAGTTTCTTAATGGTTCAAATTTTGCTCTCTTCAGCATAACCAATATGCGTACGCAAAAAGAGTCGATCATTAGTGCGAGTACGCCATACTCCATAGACTTTGATCCTGGTGAAGGAACGCTGTTCCGAATTTCACCCGCATTTAGCTATCCGGCAGGACGGACAAGTGATATGGGACTGGCATATAATAATGGACATAGGGTTGCAGAGATCCCAGAAGACAATCAGAGTCTCCCGATGAAACGAATGATGGTATGGGAACGAAAAGGGAAAATTCAGTGGTCATTAGTAAACGTGCCAGGTAATGGTGGCGATGAAAATTTTATTCAAAGTGAAACGGGAGCAAATGATAATATACTTAATTCCGCTTCCGGCTTAGATCCCAATATGGGTATGAACCCTTCTATTGCTGCTACATCCGGTCGTGTTGCGATAATCTGGAATTCACAAACGAATAATGGGCGAAATGTTTTTATTGCTGAAGGGAAGCCAACAACAGCCGGTGATTGGACGAGTACGATTATTTGGAATACACATTCACTTACAAATATCGTGACACCTATAGGCGCTCAAGCTGACCAATTGGTAACGCCCAGTATCACCCCTACGTCAGATGGTTGGTTCTGTTCGTGGTCTGAAGCTGGTGGAATCAGAGTCCGCGTCGCTCATTTCGCATCAACATATTATGAAACAACGTTAGCACCGGATAATCCTATTGGCGCAGAAGCTACTCGTGTCTACTCAATTTTTCCTTCTGTTGCCAGTCGAAAGGAAATAAGTTTGAATTATGAAAGATTACATCTTGCATGGGAGGAAAAAATTGATGCCTCGAAATCACAAATATACTACCAGAGTTTTCATTACGATAATTCTGGAAGTCAGCCAACATTAACATTTGATAACGGGATAGAGCGCGTTTCGAAATTTGCGCTTTCATGTGTACATCATCATCCTAACATCGCCATTGCGGAAAATTTCTGTAATTTCAATGGCGAATGGGAGCCTGTAGTTACATGGGAAATGATTAATGATGAATACTATTGTGGTATTAAGACAGGAAGTCCGACTTCTGTAATGGTACGTGAACGGTATAACGGAGGTGGGTGGAGTTCTTTTACCAGGATATTTCCAAAGGAGGGAAATCTACCACTTCCTCTTGTACATAGCCCAAATTATGATGGCTCATCCACAGTATGTCATCCATTCGATCCAGATCCCAATTTAATTTTAGACTTTTCACGGCCAAAATTCGGGATTGTCTTTCAAGATATTCTTTTGCAGCAGGTTCGAATTGAAAGACTGTTTAATAAAAGTCACTTTCAGAACGTTTGGACATTTAAGGATATTTGGGATCATAAACGTTTAATAGAGTCGGGGCTTTATCCTAATCTTGCCATGCCATACACTCAATTAAATACTGGGCTTGAGCAGGTAAAAACATTTACGTTCAGAGGGATTGACAGAACGTATTCAGATAACGTGAATGAGGATAATTTATATTCAGCGCGTATTACGGCTCGAACTTTTAATGCTGTTGAAAGCACTCCAAATCCACTAACAACTGTTCAAACCTTTGCAGCGGGGGATAGACTAGACTGTGAAACGAATTTGTCGTATTCAGTTGGCCAACCACATGTCAAATGTGATACCTGCTCCGATACTACAAATATCCATTGGAACATATATGATATAACAAAATTAGACTCGGCATACTTCAAGTATAATGATTCAATGCTTTTCCATTGGCCAAGTACAAATAATGTTCGAACAGACTATTTTCTGACAAGTCCCAACGACACAATTTACTTTAATAGGGTCACGAAATATTATGATTCAAGTTGGATGAAATTTCTTTTTACCGATACAACTAAATATATTGATTTTGAGGTGCAGATGAGAGATTCTGCTTCGAATCAACTGCTTCAAACCCTTGATAAAATACGAATTACTCAATCAAATATTGAGTACGCTTTGCAAGCTTTGAGGCCTCCT
The DNA here is from genome assembly GCA_038322815.1 of Kapaibacterium sp. (SeqCode). GTDB lineage: Bacteria > Bacteroidota > Ignavibacteria > Palsa-1295 > Palsa-1295 > PALSA-1296. The sequence continues at coordinate 3,380 of JBBQGG010000051.1, read as the reverse complement.
TGTCCACAAGATATTCCTCCACCCCCACCACCTACTGGTAGTGAATCTATGGCGAACGGCAGTGAACAGTTGGTTAAGTCAAAAGTTACAAATACACCTCCATCGGGGAAAGCATACTTGATGCTGTCAGTAAGCAAGAATCAATCCTTGCCAATAGTTCTTGCGCAAACCCAAGAAATCAGAGAAGATCTGGTAATTCATCCTCGATCATTTGATTCAGCTTCTTACAAAAAAGCAGGTCCAACAGCTAGCGGCTCCCCTACTGTTAGTAACATCAACTTGACTATCCATCCGAATCCATTCAGAACTCAGACTAATTTGGAATTGGATGCTCCTAAGAATGTGCCATTGAACATTTCTGTATTTGATGTTCTGGGTCGTACAGTCAATACGCTATTTAACGATATGAGCAGTAATAATCATTATTCATATACTTTGGATAGTAAACTCTTAAGTCCTGGAATGTACTTCGTTCGCGTTCAAGCTGGGGGAGAAGTAGTAACGCGAAAAATACAACTGGTGAAGTAGGCGAAGTTGAAAAACACTGAAGCCGGAATGCACTCTCGTGTGCATTCCGGCTTCACATTGATAATTGGGGGAGCAAAGTTAATTAAATGCAAGTATATTGACATTCGAGACCAACATGATTAACATGATGTCACACTTTTTAAGTGAATCTGTTGAATATAAGCTGTTTCAAGAAAATTGCCAAGTTATACATTTTATACTTTTTTAGCTTTTCAAAGGGCATAAGGGCCACCGTTGGCCCTCAGTCTGTTTAAAGTATAGTAATGGATAGATAAGTAAAGTTAATCGCGTAAATCTTTGGAGTTATCGCGTAAATTAACAGTCGACCCCGTCTTGAGATTTTAGATTGCTTCGTTCCTCGCAATGACGTCTTTTCTATCGTCTTGGATTTTCCGTATATAACTTGCAGCATGTTAGGCTCAGGGGGTCAACCGCCCCCTAACCCCCGCCTTGAAAAGGCGGGGTTTTTTTTTACTATAAATAGCCCCTCCTTTTCAAGGAGGGGTTGGGGTGGTTGATCCACAATTTCAGGTCACCACCCGAAACCAATTTTTTCGGATAAGCACCTATTTGAGCACTTTTCTCAGTACCTATAAAAAAGTAAAAAAGGTATATTTTTTCACTTTTTGTTGCTTTATATTTCAATAATTTACAAGATTTGACTAAGATTTTGTAAATAATCAATTTTGATTTTTAACATTTATTTCGTATATTTGTATTCGTTGGTTCATCACCACTGCTTTTCTCAAAGTTTTTTTATTCTGTATGCCTCTGCGCATCTCCTGAGTTCAACCTGGACTGAGATAAGACATTAGATCCCCCCCCGGGATTTTTCCTACCACGAGATCACAATACTTGCCGGATACATCCTGTACCTATTACTATGTTTGCTCCACACTATTTCGCTAAAGGCGGCGAGGCTGCCGTTATGAGCGAATTTCTTCTGCGCGGCTATAATGTTGCTGTTCCTGCCGTTGATTCCGGCGATGATATTTACGTCGTCGGCGATATGGATGGGAATCTCATCCGCGTTCAGGTGAAATCTGCTAACTGTAAGAAAAAGCCGTATGGCTTTTGCGGACAGGTGCGCCTAAAACTTGTGCAGCTATCGGAAGTCAAACAAACGCCGCTTGTCTATCTTTTTGCGTTGCGCTGGGATGAGCGTTGGTTTTATCTAATCATCACACGCGATGATCTGCTCACCGAGCATGAACTTCATAACGCAGGTACCGTAAAGAACGAATGGATCTGGTTTCGATTCAAATTTTTCACGAACACTCACCCCGATTCCCGTTTAAGCATGACCTCATCCTTGACCCCTGCGCCTACAACCTTACCCTTTAGCAGCGTGACATGCTCGGACGTTGATTTCTCGGCTTATTTGGGGTGGGAAACGGCATTTCCGGGACAGCTCATAGTTAACGACGATAGAGTCTAGAGTTGCCTGAAAGAATAGGGATATGCTTTTATGTATATATTTCTGTCGGAGTTTACCCTGAGTACTCGAAGGACTATGCGCACCGATCGAAATGCCACTCAAAATCAACTAATAAACTAACAGGTTGAGAATCCGTCCCACTGAAGAAGGGAGTTTTGGGAAAAAAAATTTTATAAATTTTAGATTGGCTGCAAGCCTTGTATAGTAAGCCTTCTGACGGATCTTCTAACGACAAATGACTAAGGACTAACACCTATTTTTAATCTTTTTTCTTCGTTTCGGAACTCCGGGGGGTGCAAAGGCGTTATATGCGTCCCTTGTAAAAAGGGAAATTCTTTGACAACAGATGCGGCGTGAAATTTCGACTATGTATTGGTAAGCGAAAGCCCATAATCATAGCATCGGAACCGCGCAAGAATCAAATCGAAAATATAGATATTTGTGGAATACGAGTTCATGCAAATGAATGATCGTAATCACACAAGCATCGAGCCAGGACAATTGACTAACAAGCGTAAAGCTGACAGCTTTAAGTTGACAGTTTTTATGTTTGAGAAAATCAGTCCATTCGTATAGAGCCGGCGTGAGCCAGCCCTGTGTATTCGGGAAGTACAGACGTGAGTCTGGGTTTTTTGGATGAGAATGATAACTGAGAATCAGTTGCCCATTATATGCATAGATCATGAGATTTGGTTTTTAGCTTAATTGCTAAGAACATGAATTTCATATTTATCGAACACTGTAGTGATGCACTTTGGTAGTAAGGTATGAAGAATACTTTGCACCATATACTTGTATTATGAAAGTTTTTGGTGAAGTTACAAAGAGCGTATGGGGGATGCCTTGGCACTGGAAGGCGATGAAGGACGTGGTTACCTGCGATAAGCCTGGGTTAGACGGAAGCTGTCTTTGACCCCGGGATCTCCGAATGGGAAAACCCACCAAGGGTAATGCCTTGGTATCGTATACTGAATACATAGGTATACGAAGCAAACCCGCTGAACTGAAACATCTAAGTAGGCGGAGGAAGAGAAAACAAACGTGATACCCTGAGTAGTGGCGAGCGAAACGGGTATAGCCTAAACCATCTGTATTGTCAAGCGTGCAAGCGTTGATGCAGGGGTGTTATAGGACAGACGGAAGATCTGCACTATCTTCAAAGAGTAAAAAATCATTATCATAGCTAAAGTACCTGGAACGGTACACCATAGAGGGCGATCGTCCCGTAAGCGAAATGTTAATGACTCTTGTCTGTATCCTGAGTACGACGGAATAAGTGAAAGTCTGTCGGAAGTTGCGAGAACCATCTCGTAAGGCTAAATACTCTCCAGTGACCGATAGTGAACTAGTACCGTGAGGGAAAGGCGAAAAGAACCCTTTAGAAGGGAGTGAAATAGTACCTGAAACCGTGCGC
>JBBQGG010000050.1:0-22688 GCA_038322815.1 Kapaibacterium sp. (SeqCode) | reverse complement strand
TCTACGTTTACTTCTTATGAAGCTTCGTATCTGTATTCAACATTGGGGAGGAAGTCGTCGTTCGAGATACTTAATCAATTCCGAATTCCAACCGTGCGGTGATCGATGCTGTTTTATTCTTCGAACTCGTATTGAAATTCCCGCCGTAAGAATACTCTTCATTTGAATTCTGTCCGCTGATTTGAAATATTCCCATAGCTGCATTTCGCAATGATCCTAACGAACCTCCGGCATTTTTTGCAATCCGATCAGCACGATTTTTCGCATCGGCAGTTGCAGCAGAGAGCATCTCAAGTTTTAACTGAGCAAGATTTGTATAATAATATCGCGGCTCACTTGAATTAAATTCAATGCCGTTATTAATAAGTTCTGTTACTTCACGCGACATCGTCTCGATCTTATCCACGTCTTTGGATTCTATATTCACACTTTGTGTCAATGTGTAACCATCGAAGATACTACTTGCAACCTGTCCGTTCTTATCGTAGGTATTTTTATATTCCTTATTGATATTCACTGAGCTAAAAACTATTTCCTTTTGGCTCACACCTTTTGAAATGAGATATTTTTGTATCGCATCAGCATCTCGTTTAAGAGCAGCGAAGGCTTCTTGCATAGACATCATCTTACGCGAAAAGGAGCCGCTCCAGACGATAAGATCGGAAACGAAATTCTTTTCGGCAAGTCCCGTCACCTTGATAGTCTCAGCCATATAATGCGTTTTGCGCCAGGCGCTCGAAAGCATCCAGGCTGCAATGCAAATGGCAATAGCAAAAATTATAGCACTTAACCAGCTATGGCTGATTCGATTATAGATACTCGTTGATTCGTTTGTGGTATTCATGGATTCAAAAATACGAAGAAAATTACATACTGCCTGTCATTCTGAATGGAGTGAAGCGAAATGAAGAATCCCGTGATGGTTAGAAATGGTATCGATTGACCGACGGAGAAGAGTCCGCCCCACTAATCAGTTCATCACATCATCAGACATTTTCCTAAATATTTCTGCACTCCATAAACACACATCCCAAAGATCCGCAACAGGTTTATTCTCAAATGGAATAGTATGCATATAACTTGGCGGACCGTATTCCGGCGTAATTGTCAATTCCTCCTCGCCGCGTTTAGAATGTTCAGCTATTATCAATTTCCACCACTCTTCGAACTTCGCCAGATGCCCTACCCATTCAGCCGCTCGTGGATCCGGCACTTGCGGTCCGTTCTCATATCCGACTCTCGAATGAATATGGATCGCGCGGCTTGCAGCAAGATCAATTGATTCGCTATGATCTTCCAGCATCGATTCCGTGACGCAGCACCAATGCGAAAGATCGGCATTGATCTTCAATTCAGGCAATTCTTGCATTAAAGCAAATCCATTCATCGGCGAGAAAAGCGGGCGGCGACGATGCGTTTCATGGGCGACCGGAATTCCAAATTCCTTTTCGATCATTAGCGTCTCGCGAAAAAAATTTGCTTGCTCATCGAAACTCCAGAGATCGCGGCCTGCATGAGCAATGATCTTCTTCGGCTCGAAATGTGATGCCAAGGAAATAAGCTGTCGAAAATCTTTTATATGGTCTGATCCTTCAGTATAGATCAGCGGAATATATTCCAAATTATATTCTCGCAGCAGATCCTTAATTTTTTTCTCATCGGATATTTCTGCCACAGCAGACTCAACACCATCGTATCCTGCATCGGCAATCCGCGAGAATTGCTCTTCTAAAGAGCCTGTCATTCCCCAAAGGGATTTGTAAATTTTAAGCTTCATAAGACAAAAATACAACGATGGCGATTCAGAGATCGTCATTTCGAACAGAGCGCGTAGCGTAGTGAGAAATCTATAAATAAAAATAGATCCTTCTTTATCTCTTTTTTAAGAAAATCCGTAACAATTCCACCCCCCTTCGTACATTAATAGAGAGGAGATTACCAGAATGAGAAAATTCAAGATCGCAGGTCTCATCGCATCGCAGATCGTGCTCACCTATTTAGTATTTATCATTTGCATTCAGCAGCCGAGAAGTAAGCAGCAACAAATCGAGGATGCTCTCGGCAGCCAAAGAAGCCACCTACGCGACGAGGAGGCTCGGCTGAATTCAATAATATTCAAAAACGCTCGGCATCCGACAACCGTCACGATCGTGGAAACCAGAAAGATGAGCAAGCCGGATACCAATCAAAACGCTCTGAGCCTATTAAGGTATGAGGATCAGGAATTCCTGATAAGCGTCTCAGAAGGAAAGTAACCTGATTTTTACTTAATTATTAGTATCAGTTATTGCGTTTATTATTCTGCTAAAATTTTACAATGCAGATGACGATAACCAATAACCACGAACGAAATCGTTTTGAAACCGAGATGAATAGCGAGCTGGCTTTCCTTGATTATGAGTTCTATCAAGGCAACTTAGCTCTCGTACATACATTTGTTCCACCGAGACTTCGTCATCAAGGCATTGCATTTGATCTGGTGAAATTCGCATTAGATTTTGCCAAAGAACAAAATTTGAAAGTTATTCCTGCTTGCTCTTCTGTCATAGTATATCTTCAGAAGCATCCTGAATATGAAACGCTCATAGCGTCGAATGAATAATTCTTCCTTCTGCTTATCTTCACCTAACTTTGTTCAGCAATTGATTGGCATTCTCAATAATTGACTTGAACGCATCCGTCTCTATTAATTCTGAGATCGGAATCGGTTTAGGTGGGTTCTCGGGTCTGATTTGCAGATGTTTTTGAAACCACTTCGAATCGTGCCAAGAGCCAAGTTTATAGCCCACCTGTTTGAATATTCCTATTTCCTCAAACCCCAGCGCTTTATGAAACTCCTCGCTCTTGAGATTCGGAATCACCACTCCGGCAAAGACATTGACATACCCTTGAAGTTTCAGGATAGAAAATAACGTCTCATAAAGTATCTTCGCAATTCCCTTCCGATGAAAATCATTTGCGACATACACTGCCGATTCCGGCGACCAGCGATATGCAGGCCGTGCACGATGCGTGCTGGCATAAGCGTATCCGATAACCCTACCCTCCGATTCGCATACTACCCAAGGATACTGCTCGGTGATCTTCCGGGTCCGCGAGCTGAATTCTTCAACTGTGGGGACTACTTCTTCAAAAGTAATAGCTGTGGACTTGACGTACGGAGCATACACTGCCAGAGCCGATTCGGCATCATCGGTAGTAATCAGGCGGATCGTGAATTCTTTGTTCATCGGGAAATCAACTTCCTCTACCGGCACTAAGTTTCCCGAGCACCACCGTTTTCGCTTTTAGCTTTTAGCTTGATTAATCCTAGAGGGATTTTGAGAAGAGGTGGCTAGAGGAAGTGATAGATGCCTTTTTTGTCGCAGCCCCCTATAACCACTTATAATTCAAAGTTCTAATTGGGTAGTTATATACTGATTGAGTTTCAAGGCTGTAATAATAACGCGGGGTAGACACTTCATATTCTCTCGATGATTCATCCCGTGAAGAAAGAAACAAAGAGTCATGAAATTCCATACCCCGCAATACAAAGATACGCAAATAAAAAAGCCCTCACTTAGAGGGCTTTGATTTCTTTAGATTAGGAAATAGTAATTCCTGTTTCTGCTTTTTCCTTTTACGGATTTCTCTTAGTTCAACGCTCCGCTTTTCTTTCTTGCAATTAGGCTGATACTACTTTTATTTTTAGCAAAATCAATTCCCAAATCTTTCCCTAATTTTTGGAAAAAGCCCTTTGAGCGGACTTTCCAGATTTATCCGGCGGTGATCTTACTTTCAAAAAGGCTCAAAAAGAGAAAGCGGATAAACAACAAGGAACCCTATTATAATCAACAACTTACAGAACCGAAACTCAATCAGTATATAACTACCTCTAATTGTGCACCACACAGGTTTCCCTTCCCCCTAACTAGTAACAACTATTTCCCCTCTTTAAAACAAATGGGCACCTATAGGTGAGTTCCAACATTGGTCATAGGAAGCAATCTTACAAGATCGAAAACAACTATTTATACTTCGATTTCGTTTTACTAGCTATGAAGAAAGAACCTGCTCATAGGAAGCAAAAGAAAGCTGAGCTTTCCGGATCAGAATTCAAAGAAAGCCTTGCAAAAGCTTTTCAGGATGTTGTCCGAAAAGCTGCCAGGCAAAACCTCGAACTTTCTTTTTCCATTGATGGTCAGATCGTAATTGTAGAGGCTAAGAAATTACAATCTATTCTCACTCGACATAAAAACGGATCTTCGATCAAAGAGCTTATTCATACGGCTCAGCTTGCATGAGTGCTCCGAAACGATTCCGAATGTTTGCAGGTCCTAACGGCTCGGGAAAATCTTCCTTATATGAGCGCCTCCGAAAAGATACTATTCATACCGATGTCTATATTGCCGCAGATAGGATCGAAGCTGATTTCCGAAAGAAAAAACGTTTTACGTTCAACGCATACCGAATAAAAGTAAGCGAAACCGAATTCATATCTTTTGCAGTAACATCCGGAATTTTAGATAAACATCCTCATAAATTAGCATTATTAAAATCCTTGCAAATTAAAGCTGGAATTCTTCGCTTAAAAAACCCTGCTTTTATAGATTCTTACCTTGCATCCTGCATTGCGAGCTATCTTTCGCTTAAACTATTCGAAACCGAGCAGAGTTTTTGCTTTGAAACAGTGATGTCTCATCCTTCAAAACTCGAAATATTAAAGGAGACGAAAAAGCGTGGCTTTAAAACCTATTTATACTTTGTGTTTACCGAAGATCCTAAACTGAATATTCAGAGGGTTGCAAGCAGAGTCAAAGCCGGCGGGCATGACGTCGCAAAAGAAAAGATCACGCCGCGATTTCAACGTTCCATCCGTTATCTTCCAGATGCGCTTATATATGCCGACACGACTTTTATCATCGATAACTCGATCGATTTTGAAGTAGTAGCCGAGATCGAAAAAGGCAAGAAATTCCACTCACTGAAAAAGGGATACGATTTCAAGAAAAAACTACCGGACTTCTATAAAAAATTTAAGAACAAACTCAAGTAATTTTCCCCCTTCCCCGTTTAAGCTTTAAGCTTTGAAGTTTAAGCTTGAATCTGGCGCTCTTAAAAATCCGGATCAAATCCCATGAATCCTATTAATCCCGGTCCGTTTCCGATGGACCGAAGCAGTATTACAAGAATTTGGAGAAGAAGTGGTTGAGGAAGTGGTTAAGGAAGTGGAATTTGTCACTTTGGAAAAGTATGGACTAAAAATTGCCCTGCTTTCTGCAACCAATATCAAGGATTTTATGTCATTCATCTCATGAAAAGAGTAGCTTTGCTTGTAACATTTTTTTTTCTACATTTTCAATCTACTTCAAATTTGGATGCGCAGACCACCGCGACTTCTATTGTAGTTGGTGATACCTCTCTTCTCGCATACGGAACAATTGCTCGAGATAGTTATTGTGGGAATGTACAGTTCGTTGATGTAACTGGTGTCGATTCAATTAATTTTATAGCTAAGGTGCAATTTGTCTCAGGAGGATTTAGCTACTGGATATATTTTGTTCCACATGAGAAGAAAGTCTACGATCAGAATGTACATATTGCCTATGGTTATGCGAATAAAGCTGGTTGCAATTATCCTTATCCAGGTGTGAGTTTTTCGTTTCATTGCCTCGGAGTCATTGATACAATTTTTCATTTTACTCGAAAGGTAATGGATGTTCATTTGGACATCGACATTGAAAGACAAAATAGGAAAAAAAATCTTCAGATACCTTGTAAAAATAGTTCTACTACCTCCTTAGAAATTGATAGTATTAAATGTCTCAACATTGCTGGGCCATATTATAGAATTAATCTTGATTCAGCGGTATACTCGAAAGGTATAGTTGTAATTCCACCGTCTTCTAATGTAGATTCAATCTCATGTTTTTTGACATCAACTTGGCCACCGGATGAAAGCTTTAAAACAGTCCCTGCATTGATTTTTGGCCAACTTGGTACACAGGTATATATTGATACAATATATTTGAGAACTAATTCAGATTGGTTACCGCAACAATATTCTTCTTCGCTTACCAATATCCATTTTCGCGTGCCCTATGGGGAACACGTTGATACTATATTCTTCGTGCACCACACAAAACTTGCGCATCTTATTAGAATTTCGGATCCATCACAAACTTCTCCTTCTTTCCCTTACCAACTTCTTTCTTATGCTGACGACTCAGAACTGACGACTGTTGTGATTCGGTGCAACCCTGCGGACTCTTCAATCCATCAAAACCAAACAAACTTCTTGGTAACTTACCAAATAGTTTTTAACCTCTTTGATCTCGGTTATCACGATCTTGTAATTCCCTTATCGTTTGAGTATTTTTTAAATCAGGTCAATGCCACTCAGACGGTCGGAGAACCCACGCTTTCTCTTTTGCCTAATCCCGCCAAGAGTATGATCAATATTTATCTGTCTGACGATCTGTGGGAAGAACGGATTAGATGGTTGGGTATATACGATATCCGGGGAATTCTCGTAAAGAGTGAAAATCCATTCACAAACCGGTTCCAGATGAATATCACAGGCCTCTCACCGGGAAGCTACTATCTCCGGGCTAAAACACAAAAAAGAATTTTCGCTCAAAAATTTATTGTAGAATAAAAGAGGCACATCGTTTTGATGTGCCTCTTCTCTAATCAATTATCGGGTTCCTCACGAACATCCGTTCGTGGTACTACAGTCTTCGAAGGCACCGTTGCGCTTTACGCGCTTGGAGCCGCAGGCAGGGCATTGGTTATCAAGTCCTAACTCCTTCATCATTTCTTCGTGAGTAAGCATAGGCTTTCCGGCATTTTCTGCTCTTGCTGCGCGAAGAAGTTGAAGGTCTTCAGCATCTTCTATCTTTGCTTGAATCTCGCGAAAATTTTCTTCCGGCACGAGGACGTAGTCGTGACCGTTCTTGCTTATGTGTTCAAATTGTTGTAACATATTGGGCTAGTATCCTTCCTGTCTTAATCAAGTCCTAATTCCTTTCCTGCTTTTCGGCTTTGCAGTGATTTTCTTTTTCTTCATCTTTGCTTCGATTCGCGCTATGAGCTTTGCATCTTTTTCTCGAGATTCAGCTATAATTTTACTAAGAATAGCCCTTTCTTCCGGAGTCATTGGTGTGCTCTTAATCGCAATATCCATCTTGTTGAGCTTTTTAAAATTTATCGGCATTGTCGAAATCCTTAAAATATTGTGTAACTAACTTATAAGCTGCTGGTCTATTTATTAACATCCGTGAGTAGGAAAATCGTTTAGCTCCGAGAGTTTCTTTATAGTGCTCAATGAGCTGAGTTTTCGCCTCAAAAGCCACATTGCCGTTATATCCTTTCTGAAAGGCCACCTTGCATGCGAAAGCAACAAGATTACCGGCAACACCAGCGTAAAGCTTCTTTCCGCCGATATTTATTCTTCTGCTTTCGATGAGATTCATGAATATATGATCGCCACCATCTGATACACTAACTAACCCTTGAAAAATCTCAGGGTTTTCGTGCGTCACGAGCGCATACACTTCAGCATCGAGATCATCAAGTTCAAGACTCCAATCGAACTGTCAGCCTTTCTTAATCAGCGCACGATCTGAGGAATGCAATCTGAGAATGTCGGTCTCGAATACCTCACCGGTTAAGGTATTCTCGATAGAACTTGTCAGCTTGTCTATCTCGAAATCAAGCCGCCGTTTTCTTTTAGCCATCCAATCTTTCCATTTCTCTCACCTCGTCTACCGTGTATGTTATGCCAAACCAGTGGTCATACATTTCCTGCAAAAACTCTTTCGTGAGAGGATAACCAGATTTAGATCCAATTACCGAGTCCACGGGACAATAAGCATATATTGCGGTTTTCCCGCCATCTATCCATTCATTAATCTCATTCGGCTTATATATTCTAAGACAGTAAAAACAACCGCATTCCTCACTCTCCAATAATTCTCCGCGGTTATTAGTGCAATGTTTATGTGCAAGAATATAATCCGGTTCTTTCATATATTTTCCTCACGAGCATCCGCTCGTAGTCCCGCAATCCTCGCAGACGGTGCAGGCACCGTTGCGCTTTACGCGCATGGAGCCGCAGGCTGGGCATTGCTCGCCGGTGTAGCCCTTGGTTTTGGCTTCGCGGTATTTTACCTTTCGCGTTTCGGCAGTTGTGGCATGGCTCATTTCCATAACGGGTTCGCCTTCTCTATCGGCGTTGTTTGTCTTGAGCATTTCGACTACGGCATCTTCGCTGGGCTGCTCCATTTCAGGTGCAGGCGTAGCGGGAGATTGATGCTCGGGATGTTTGGGTTCATCAACGGCTTTGACGTGGACGAAATCTTGTCTGCCAAGATATTCATATCCAAGTGCGCGGAAGACGTAATCCAATATTGATGTGGCATTCTTAATGGCTTCATGACCTTGCACCGAACCCGCAGGTTCGAAGCGAGTAAATGTAAAGGTATCGACAAGCTCTTCAAGCGGCACACCATATTGCAGCGCCTTTGATGCCAGCACGCTGAAGCAATTCATGAGTCCTTTGAAGCTTGCGCCTTCTTTATACATATCGATAAATATCTCTCCGACCGATCCGTCCTCGTATTCGCCGGTGCGCAGATAGATCTTATGTCCGCCGACGGTCGCTTCGCGCAGCCATCCGCGGCGCTTTGCCGGAAGTTTATGACGCTGCGGCTGCCATGTGCCGATCTCCTCAGCCTGTGCGCTGACAAGCTGATGGATCTGCGCTGCATCGAGCGTATCTTTGGTTTCATCTTCAGCGTCGTTAAAAAGAACTTGCTCTGCCAGATCGCCTTCTTCATTGATGGAATTCAGCGGCTGCGAAAGTTTCGAACCATCGCGATAGAGCGCATTTGCTTTCAGCATCAGGCGCCATGATTCCATATAGGCATCGTTGATATTATCAACGGTTGCCTCGTTCGGCATATTGATCGTCTTGGAAATTGCGCCGGAAATAAATGGTTGCGCCGCTGCCATCATGCGGATATGCGCACTCGAAGCGATAAAGCGTTCGCCGTACTTGCCGCATTTATTTGCGCAATCGAAGATCGGCAGATGCTCAGGCTTCAAGCCCGGAGCGCCTTCGATCGTCATCGTGCCGCAGATGTAATCATTTGCTTTTGCAATTTCATCGCGGGTAAAACCAAGCGAGATCAGCATATCGAATTCCGGAGATGACATTTCCGCATCCGAAAATCCGAGCTTCTTCAAGAAGTCTTCGCCAAGCGTCCACTTATTAAAAGCAAAGCGCAGATCGAAAACATTATCACATTGCTTTTCAACTTCGTCTATCTTCTCATCGGTGAAGCCTTTCATTTTCAGGCTTGAACGATTGATGCCCGGACATCCGACAAGTGTGCCGTAGCCCTTGCTGAATTTTTCGATCTCATCGATCGCTTTATCGGAATACCCAAGACGCGTCAGCGCTTTATGCACGGATTGATTGACAATTTTAAAATATCCCCCGCCGGCAAGTTTTTTGAATTTCACAATTGCGAAATCCGGTTCGATACCTGTTGTATCGCAATCCATCACAAGACCGATCGTCCCTGTCGGCGCGATAACAGTGACCTGAGCGTTGCGATACCCATGACGTTCGCCGAGTTCATACGCTTTATCCCAACATTCGCGCGCAGCTTTTAATAGATCAGGCGGGCAATTCTCAGGATTTATTCCGAGAGGTTTAATAGTGAGTCCTTCATAACGCTCGGGCTCTGCATCATAAGCAGCAAGTTTATGATTGCGTATGACACGAAGCATGTGCTCGCTATTTGCGGCATAACGCGGGAAAGGTTTTAGATCGCGCGCCATTTCAGCGCTTGTTGCATACGATTCACCACACATGATGGCTGTCAGCGCGCCCGTTATCGCAAGTGCTTTCGGCGAATCATACGGAATGCCAAGCACCATCAAGAGCGTACCGATATTGGCATAGCCAAGACCAAGCGTGCGGAAATCATACGACTTCTGCGCAATATCACGCGACGGAAATTGTGCCATGAGCACAGAAATTTCCAGTGTGATCGTCCACAGACGAGCAGCATGGCGATACCCATCAATATCAAACTCGCCTGTTTCTTCATCCAAGAAATGTGCAAGATTGATCGAAGCAAGATTGCAGGCTGTATCATCTAAGAACATATATTCCGAGCATGGATTGCTAGCATTGATGCGTCCGTCTTCGGGGCAAGTATGCCATTCATTGATCGTCGTATCGTATTGCAAACCGGGATCAGCAGATGCCCATGCAGAAAGATTTATCTGATTCCAAAGGTGACGAGCCTTGACGCGCTTAGCAACTTTCTTCGATGTTCTCCAGGTCAGGTCCCATTCTTTATCTTCAAGAACGGAATTCATAAATTCATTCGTGACGCGAACGGTGTTGTTGGAATTTTGTCCGGCAACGGTCTGATATGCTTCGCCTTCGTAATGCGTATCGAACGTTTTGAAATCAATATGATCGTAGCCCATCTTCACCATCTGCAGAACGCGGACGATATAATTCATCGGCACTCCGCGAGCTAATGCTTTCTTGATGGCAATATCAAGATCGTGATTTTCGTGACGATCAACGCCGCCATCACCGGCAACTTTCATGATCACATTTAAAAACAGATCGCAGATCTTCGAACCTGCTACAAGTGCGGCAACTTTCTGTTCTTCGTTCGCCTTCCATGCGATGAAATGCTCGATATCCGGATGATCGATATTCAGAACGACCATCTTCGCAGCGCGTCGCGTTGTGCCGCCGGATTTCACTGCAGCGGCGGCAGTGTCATTAATTTTTAAGAAGCTCATGAGCCCCGACGACGCTCCGCCGCCGGAAAGTTTTTCGCCTGCTCCGCGCAATGCGCTGAAGTTCGAGCCTGTGCCCGATCCATATTTGAAAATTCTTGCTTCGCGTGTGATGAGATCAAAAATTCCACCTTCGTTTACAAGATCGTCGCTGACCGATTGAATAAAACAGGCATGAGGCTGCGGATGCGTATAGGCATCGGTGGATTGCATCATTTCTCCGGATACCGGATCGACATACCAATGTCCTTGCGCATGACCTTTGATGTCATACGCCCATGCAAGTCCGGTATTGAACCATTGCGGCGAATTCGGCGCGCCCATCTGCTTCATGATCATAAAGACCATTTCGTCGTAATACGCCACGGCATCGTTCTTCGTATCGAAGTACCCGTGATCCTCGCCCCATGAGCGCCAGCATCCTGCTAAGCGATGCGCAACATCTTTGATCGAACGCTCCGCTCCGAGAACCGGCTTGCCGTCCTCACCGATGAGCAAATTGCCGTTGCCATCGCGCTGCGGAACTCCTGCTTTTCGGAAATATTTTTGCGCAAGAATATCGGTAGCGACCTGAGACCACTTGCTCGGCACTTCGATATCATGCATTTCGAAAATAGGTTTGCCATCAGGATTGCGGAGTACGCTCGCACGGAGTGTGTACTCGAACTGATCGAAGGGGCTAACGCCCTTTTTGGTGAAGCGACGGATAACTTTCATACGCGTAAAGTATGTAACAAAAATGATGATGAAATAATTAGAAACACGTATGTTTTGGGCGCAAGTAATCGGGAGGGGGCTATCAACAGAAAAGCGCTTACTACCACACGTTTACACGTTCACAAAAGATAAGACATTTTCCGGCTCGGGGCAACTATGATACGGCTCTGAATGCAAATTTTTTGGTGAGTCTCACTCTCCCCTAAAAAGCCTCGGAAATGATCAGTATTTCTATGAACGACAACTCTGACGCACTACTTTATCAATAATGACGAGAAAAGCTTTACAAATATCGCACATTAGAAGCTAAAATGCAAGAGGTTAGTGCTGTTACTTTTCCACTATCTTTTGAACATGCTAAAAAGTTATCAACAGTGCTTTTTTATTCTAACTCAAGTTGTTGAAATGATTAAAGAAGCCGTTCTTTAAATAAAAAAATTTCTATAAATTTTCCAAAAACAAATCCTATAAAAAATATTTAACGAGCGATGATAAACGTCACGCTCTGGGTTGTCACTCCTGAAGAACTAGCTTTTAGAATCCTGCAAATATATTTCCCTGATGGCAGTGCGGAACAATCTTTGGTTACCTCTAACTTTCCAACGCCGAGAGTACCATCAAGCACCGTTGCCACTTTCCGCCCTAAAATATCATAGAGTTCAATGGTAAGTATATCCGATCCAAGTCTAAAAGTAGAATCAAGATTCAGATGGAAGGTAAGAATTTTGCCGGATAAAGGGTTTGGAGATATTGTGAATGTCGAAATTCCGCTCTTCAATGATCTCTCAGGAGTCGCAGAGAGATCGGTATCCGGTGGTATAGGATGAAATGCTGTTACCGGTGTCAGAATAAAGTTATCAGCATTCAAAAGATAATCCAGACCCTTAGGCTCTTTACCTATACAAAGGTATGTAATAGAGTGAGGACCTTTAGAAAGATAATGGACACCTCCATTAAGTTCTTTTGAACGGAAAGGACGGTTATATACTGTATCTATGAACGGGAAAAAAGAAAGTATTTTTTCACCGTCAAGTGAGATCTCATAATTTCCGTAACGAGATCCCAGTGTATTCCACAAGGAAATCTGGAAGGTATCGGATACAGGAACAGTAAATGGCAATATCACTTTCTTTCCTGAACCTGTGGGAATAAAAAGAAATGAATACTGATTGCTCCAATGGGTATAATCAAAATATCCAAGATACGATGCCTCGGTATACCCTTCAGCTAAAGAAGCCTGAATATTTTCGCATTCGTAATTAAGGACACGCGATGCAATGAGTGCTGTATCCGCTATAGCAAGTGTTCCCTGATCGCCGACTGCTTTGATCTTATATTTGCCTTCGGGTATCCATGGCATTTTGACGGCAATATGAAACTGATTTTGGGCATCTGCAATTCGTTGCTTGGAAACATATATAGCTTCGGTTGTATCGAAAAAAAATGAAACTTTCTCACCCTGCTTGAACCCGGTTCCAAATAAAGCAATTGAATCCTTGTAACGAAAAATTGGAGGAAGCGAATCGTTCAAATATCGGACTGACGGCTTATCAAGAATGAAAACAGGTTCCGGGCGTTCGACTCCGTTTATTCGGAGAACAGATATTCCGAAATGTGCATCCATTGGGAGAACATAGTCATATTTAAATTCCCCGACTGCATCAGCTGTGATAGAAAAAATTGGTTTCGTACCAAGTTGAGCATTAATGACTTCACCCGGACCATATCCGGATCCTCCAAATGACCAGGTATCGCCTCGATGAACTGAATCACGATCAACCCAGAACGGCGTCCACTTCCTATAAAAATACGCTACAGTGCGATACGTTGTTTGAAAATCATTCCTAACCCCATGCTCAATATCAAAATGGAAAGATTTGCGGAAATCATATGCATCAAGATAATGGAAGCGATATGCGCTAGTAAACTTAATAGGGCATCCTGCAAATGGAAGTGAAAAGGGTCCATCGACAAAAAACCAACCCCCATCTAAATAATCTTCAAGTCCGGTGTAACGGATATTATTCCACCAATCTGAATCGATCTGGAAAATCGGATCTCCTTCCAAAAAAGAGGGGGCGGGGTTATCCGGCAAAGCGATCATCACGCCAATATATTTTCCACGTCCGAGAATATTCGCAACCGGATGGTAAATATTCCATTTGACAGGAGCAGATTCGCTAAAATAGGAATAAAAATATCCTTCTTTTATTCTATCAACCGGTTCTTCTTTATAATCAACTTCACCGTCTATCGAAACTGGATCTGCAGAGGTGTTTTCTAACACGAAACGTGCATTTTTCAAGAAAGGCATTGGTAAGTATGAGGTCAGTGTGCCGTCCTTCGCTGCCCGCACTTGAAACGACTGAACGTCCCGGGGTCCTGCTCCCCAGCCAAAGAAATCTGCGAGTGGCACATCAGTACTTGGAAAAACCGAATGATCCCAAAATATTTTGAACTGTAATTTCTTGAGAGCAGCGCTATCAGGAATGCGCGTGAGAAATCGAATTGTTTGAATCATTGCCGGACCGGATAAATCAGCTATCGTTATTTTTTGACCGGGCAAGATCTTTTCGGAAAAAACTGCAGACTTTACATTGGCATCTTTCCATGGAGAGCCGTGATTATGATATGTCTCTTCCGCTTTTGTCTGTTGAGCCAACGACGTATTGCTTGGATGGATACGAAATGACTCGATAAGCGAACTATCGACGAGATTACGATATTCGACACCCCAAAACAGACAACAGTAATTATAGTCGTATAGAAATGTTACTTTAAAATTTCGTTTATACGGTATCTGAACATCACAATTAAAACCACCAGAGGCAAGAGAGTCAAATGGAGGACGGATCGCTCCGTGCATTTGTTTATAAAAGGAATCTATTCCACAGGATATAATGAGTGAATCGTCAACCCATAAGCGTACTTTAAGGAGCGAATCGATAGCATTATAATATTCCATCCATAAGTGTGTGAGAATCCCTGCTCCATTCATTTTGCCACAAATAAAATAGGAATCGGTATCGCGATCTGGTGTGTAGCCTACACCGTTGATGCAATGGACAGTCATTGTATCCGGTCCATCCAACCGACAGATGCCCCGAGGATCAGACACGCGGGAATAAGGGTCAAATCCCTGACTGAGAGCCTTTTGTGTTACTAAAAGACAACTTACGATAAAAAAAAAGTTGATGATGCGATTGAGGGTCATACGTATTAGGACAAAAATTTTCTTTACTAACTACATGCTTTCCGCATGAATTCCATCCGACAGTCTTAAATTCAGGTCATAAATTTGTGCCCAATCCACAAGCGGCGTCATGACTTCATCATGCATGTGTGTAGAAACGCCCGGAATCGGAGATACACAAAGAGCTTTATCGCCGAAACGCAAGCCTGCAAAAAGTTTTCTGCTTAAGTATCCGTCATCAGCGCCTATTGATGAGCGCAAAAGAATATCTTTGTACTTGCGAACAGTTTTACCCTGCATCATAAAAGTGAATGTCGTGTTGGTCACCTGCCGCCAATGGCAATATTTTGAAAGGAAGATCAGTGAAAAACGTAGATACTTCGGTTTATATCTATCGGGGTAATCAGGCGTATGAATGATGAGTGGGCGGTCATCTAAGTTCAGACGAATAAAACGCAGTGCTCGCGCAAGTCTTTTCGTAGACATATACTGCTTGCGATTCGTAATAAAATCATCTATCCATTTGAATGTTTGAGGTACATGAAGATAATCATCTTCAACAAAATAGATCCATTCATCTTCAGAAGTTTCGAGCGCAATTTCAATCTGCCTTAGGATGGAATTATCATTGCCGAGTTCTTCGTTAAGAAGAGTGACCGGATATTGCCGAAAGAAATCCTGCATCTCATCAGAAAGCCTATCCCCTAAAACCGTGATTTTATACTGATAATCCCTAACAGCGTAAAACAGGCTCTTAAAACATATTTTAATTAGACTTCGCTTATCCAGATCAAATGGGCGCGGAGCATTATGAAGAGAATGCACAATATCGCAGGTGCGAAAAATGATATGGTAGGTTGCCATTATTGCAGATCACGGAAAAGTAAATCCGTTAAACACCATATTACGTACATTTGATTAATCATAACCACAAAAAAGATGAAAAAGGTAGTTTTTATAACCTTATTGTTATTTTGTACTTCAGTACAGGCACAGAATACAGACACGAGTACGGGGGAACACAGAGAGCATAAGGACACTGAAGATACAACAAGATTAGCCGGGCATGTATATCACGTTAATTTTTTGGGAAGTGTTGCAATTACAGTAGGGGCAGAATTAGCAATTCTCGGCGTGCAACAGATCAAACTGACTCCTAAGCCTGAAATTTCTGATGCAGAATTTAATCTGATTCAATCCCAACCTAGCCTGGACCAATTAAATCCTATTGATAGATGGGCTTTGCATATAGGGCTGCCCAGCCGTGATTATACCTATATTGCAGTGGACTATCAAATTCTCTGCGCCGCTGCGCCGCTTGCGCTTCTTTTCGGAGAGCGATACAGAAAAAACTGGGATGACATCGTTTTGCTTATGGCAGAAGTAAATGCGATCAATATGTTTACATTCCAATTCAGCCCGTTTGGTCCTTTTTTCCAAAGGCGAATTCGGCCCACTGCCTATGTAGCCCATACACCTGCCGAGAGGACTGAAGCAAAATCCGGAAGCAACAGAGATTCCTTTTACAGCGGACATACCTCTGCTTGTGCTGCCTCACTTTTTTTAATGGCGAAGATCTATTGTGATTATAATCCGCAAATTGAGGGATGGGAAAAGGTCGGCATCTATGCGCTTGCATCCTTACCTGTCTTAGGAATGGGATATTTGCGTCTTATCGCTTTACGACATTGGCCCAGTGATATTATCGTTGGTGGTTTAGTTGGGGGAACAATCGGCATTGTTGTTCCGGAAATGCATAGGATCATGCCAAAAAATGTTTCACTCGGAGTTTATTCTTCTCCTGAGGGTTCTGGGTTAAGAATGGCTTGGAATTTACAATAGATCTAATGTACAATAGGATATTTATCATTAAATGACTTCGCTTCAAAAAATGGATCAGAAACATTAAGCATTTCCCCTGCTAAAATTTTTTCATACATTTCAATATATTTGTCTGTCATCTGCACTGAAGTAAAATTTTCCATGACATGATCATGGCAGTATCTTCTGTTGAACTGCGCATGATCTTTTGCTGTATCAATAAGCGTTTGCATTGATGTTGACAAGATTCCGACATCCTTGGTAACGATCTCCGGAAGCGCTCCGTACGGAGTGCCTAGTACCGGGCAACCATGATACATTGATTCGATCTGGGCTAAACCAAATGGCTCATCCCAGGTTACGGGATAAAGTAATGCACTTGAACTTTTGATTATCTGATTTTTTTCTTCGCCGCCGATCATTCCATAATATTTTATCCGCGGATCCAGGGTAAATTTTGAACCTCCTATAACAGCAAGTTTTTGTCGTGCTTTTTTTGCTATGCGAATAGCTCCGGAAATATTTTTTTCTACTCTATCAATTGCCGCTAAAAATAAGAGATGCGAACGCGGC
Source organism: Kapaibacterium sp. (SeqCode) (assembly GCA_038322815.1). Taxonomy (GTDB): domain Bacteria; phylum Bacteroidota; class Ignavibacteria; order Palsa-1295; family Palsa-1295; genus PALSA-1296. Next base: position 5,572 of record JBBQGG010000050.1, on the reverse strand, counting down.
GAGGAAGGATCGAAATTTCCGTACTCTTCGGGATCGAGTCCATTATAAACAAACGCTGCGGCATGATGCAACTCAGCATGTTTTTTAGAAACAAAAACTGTATTGCGATCAAAGGTACCGCCCTTTCTATCATATCCATGCATCGTCACGATATACGGTTTCGAGATTTCGTGCAGCACAGGGAAATTCGAATGCACAATATCAATATACTTGGGAATTTGATTTGTTAAATGAAGAGAGGGGTCATACGTAAGTATTTCTGCGAAAGGGCATGAGGAGCCTGCCGGTACAAGGTAGGTTATTGTATGTCCGCGCTTTGACAATTCTTTACCCAACCACCAGATTACTCTTTCTGTGCCGCCATATTTTAAAGCGGGAATGGGTAGATTATTGACGATAAGAATATGCATCTATGAAAAGAATTTAGTCCTAAGGTTCGAGCAAAGAAACAGCAGCAGAAAAGACTTTAGTAACATTTATCGTAGAAATTGGCTCCCATCTTTCAGGATAGAAAATTGTTGTTTTAATTCCATACGGCAACCATTCATCCGGAGATGGATAAAAAGCAATTATTTTTTTTCTTAGCGTTGCAGCTATATGCACTACTGCAGTATCGGGTGAAATGACAATTGCCGCACATTCAATAACCGAGGCTAACTCATGAATGTTCTTTGTAGGAAACATTTCAACATTCAGATTTTTTTCAAAGAATTTACGGGGTTGGTAGTATTCCAAAAATTTTGCAGAAGCAGATAAAAGGATCATAGTTTCGCGATCTGCAGGGTATAAAGTTTCTGCAAAAACTCTGACGTTTTCAATTCCCCACTCTCTGTATGGAACCTTGGCTTCAAGATTGATCAATATATAGCGAGAATATCCTTTTTCATGAAGCAGGTTAGTAATTCGATGCTCCGTTTCTGTTTTACTTTTTTTGTCAATAGTAAAATGAGGTAAACGTTCTTTGGCAGTAAATGTAATATCAAAAACCTTCTCCACAAGAGCCTGATATTGTTCAACCATTGGCGTTTGTTTCTCTTCCGTAGGTCGCGGGAAACAGAATGAATAGATCCTTGCGTATCTTTGAGACCTGGAACTGTGCATACTTGCAGTGATAGACTTGTGTGCAATAAAACGACTAATGAACGCAAAACGAGTCGGCTTATAAAAACCTGCTGTTGAAAGCACGACCTCCCAACTATCTCGACGAGCTATCAACATTTGGTTAAAAAATCGAAAAATGTTGGAAGAGTAAAGATCGTAAATTTTATCTATTTGCTCATGTTGTAAAACATCGCGGTTTCTTTCACTACAAACAACGCCTACTCTAATGTGAGGATACCTTGTTTTTAGCATATTCCAAAGTGCTGAAGTTATTACAAGATCGCCAATTGGATCGTGAGGGATAATAAGGATTGATGAAGTGTTTTCTAAATTCGGTTTTTCAGGGTTTCTATATTTTCGATATAAGATGCCCATACAAAAAATTGCGATACGCTGTCCGATATTAATGAGTTTTCTTTGCAGTCTATGATTTCTGGCTATACGCATGGAACCGCTATCCGGTGTACTCCTACGTTTAAGCCAATTCATAGCGCTTACGGACATTTTACTTTTACGATCAATTTTAACCATAGATTTTTACCCCCTACTTGGGGTAACTGCCAGCGAGAAATAAATGTTATGCTTCCCTACAGACTACAAAACACTTCTTAAGACGAAAACGAGCGCAATGCAAGAGATTTATCGTGATGAATTTTGGGAACAACTAAATTTTTGGGCAAAAAAAATATCCCCATGCACAATCCTTGAGATCGGCGGAGGAACCGGCGATGGAAGTACAACTGCCTTTTTTGATGCTATAAATAGCGGTTCAAAAATATATAGTATAGAAGCCCGAATCGAAAGATATGAAGAGTTAAAGAAAAAGCCAGTTGAAGCACTCTATGGCTGCTCTGTTTCTTCGGATGATTATTTGACAAAAAACGAAGTGAAGAATTTCTATAATTCACAACCGACAATGCTCAATCATAACCCATTAAAAGTTGTTCTCGGATGGCGAAAAGAAGAATTAGAAGTTATTCAGAACATACCACAAAATCTGGCAAAAGATATTCATGCTGATTTCGTTTTCATCGATGGCTCTCCCTTTACCGGACAAAAGGAATTCAATTATACGGTAGAGAATAACCTAAATATAAAGGTTGTCGCATTGGATGATGTTAATGACATCAAAAACTTCCAAAACTATTGGAAATTAAATACCTCTTCTGGTTGGAATAAAGTTTGGGAGAATCTTACTTTAAGAAACGGTGCAGCTATCTTTATTAAGAAATAACAAAACGTATAATACATGGTAAGAGAATCGCCAAACATTATCGGTATTATCCTTGCAGGCGGAACAGGCTCGCGGCTGCATCCTTGCACAAAAGTGACAAATAAGCATTTGCTTCCTATAGGCGATATGCCAATGATATTCTATCCGATAAAAAAACTCGTCGGCGCAGGAATTACAGATATATTGATCGTTACCGGCACTGAGCACATGGGCGATTTTATTTCGCTGCTTGGTTCTGGAAAAGATTTCGGATGCAGGCTTACATATCGTGTACAAGATGAAGCGGGTGGTATTGCTCAGGCGCTTGCGCTTGCCGAACGCTTTGCAAATGGGCAGCCGATGTGTGTTATTTTAGGAGATAATATTTTTGAAGATAGTATTAACGCCACAATAGCCGAGTTCACGAATGATCCGGAAAATGCTCATATCATATTAAAAGATGTATCCGATCCTGAGCGATTCGGTGTAGCTGTTGTTGACGAAAGGAACATTACAAAAATCATCGAAAAACCAGCTGAGCCGCCTTCGAATCTTGCTGTTACCGGTATCTATTGCTATCCCGCTGATGTATTCAATATTATAAAGGGCTTAAAACCATCGTCACGAAATGAATTGGAAATCACTGACGTGAATAATGCTTATATAGAGGCAGGGAGGCTTGGATATTCCACGTTCAAAGGTTATTGGAGCGATGCGGGAACATTCGCTTCACTTGCGAAAGCAAATGAACTGGTAAGAATTTCAGCACCTAAATTTTAATACTTTTTTAATACGTACTATTTGAATTTCTTCATTACCGGCGGTGCAGGATTTATAGGATCGAACTTTGTTCGTATAGCGATCACACGCGGACATAATGTTCTTAATTTCGATGCGCTGACCTATGCAGGAAAGCGAGAAAATCTTTCTGATCTTGAAGGACAACAAAATTATGTTTTCATCAAAGAGAATATTTGTGACGAAGACGCCGTCAAAAAGGCATTGGACAAAAAATTTAACAATGAAAATTTTGATGTCGTCATTAATTTCGCCGCTGAAAGCCATGTCGATCGCTCAATCAATGCTGCGAGAATTTTCAGCGAAACAAATGTGCTCGGGACTGCAACAATGCTTGAAGCAGCGCGTGCTGCGAATGTTCCGATGTTTATTCAGATATCTACTGATGAAGTATATGGCAGCTTGGGAAGCCTTGGTAAATTTGAACGGCACTCCCCTCTCAATCCTTCAAGCCCATATTCATCAAGCAAAGCAGCAGCAGACCTGATCGCACTCTCATTTTATAATACATGGGGCTATGATGTACGAATAACGCGATGCACGAACAATTACGGGGCATACCAATTTCCGGAAAAATTTATTCCTCGGATTATTACACAGGCTCTTCGCGGAGAAAGCATTCCGATTTTTGGAGATGGTTTGCAGATACGGGATTGGATATATGTCAGTGATCATTGTGAAGGTATTTTTAAAGTTATAGAGCAAGGTAAAGCAGGTCAGGTCTATCTTTTCGGGGGTTCGTCCGAAAAAACAAATCTCGATCTTTCGCGTACAATCTTAAAAGCATTAGCATATAAAACTAACGCTTCTGAAGAAAAAAATTTACAGTTCCTCACACATGTAACTGACCGCCTAGGTCACGACCGCCGCTATGCCATGAATTGGACTTCTTCAAAACAAGAACTTGACTGGGAACCTACGACTTCTTTCGAGACAGGAATTGAGCAAACCATTGAATGGTATTTAAAGAATCGTAAGTTCTGGGAGGCGTGCAGCGAATGAAAATAATTCTCATTGGCAGAGGACAAATCGGGTCAGCACTGCGCGATAATCTCCTTGAGCATCAAATCCATTATTGGTCTGGTGATATAGATGAACTTTCTTCTTCGCAAATTGATAGTATCCAACCCGATGCCATCATTAATGCAGCAGGAAAAACCGATCTGAAATGGTGCGAAGAAAATCCTCGTGAAACATTCCGTTGCAATATAGAAGCACCTGTACAATTATTTCAAAGGATTACTTCTCTTAATAAAGCCTCTTCTCGTCCTATTCGCTTTTTACATTTTTCCAGTGGTTGCATTTGGGATGGACCTTACGATAAAAATGGTAACCCTTTTACTCCAAATCACCCTGCCATTCCTGCGGCATATTACAGTTGGACAAAAGCTGCCTGCGATTTACTTCTTCTTGCTGAAGATCCAAAAAATGCTGCTATTCTTCGCCCACGCCAAGTATATTCATCTTTGCTTTCACCACGAAATACGATTTCAAAATTAAATTCATATCCGAAATTAGTCACGACTCCGAATTCAATGTCGAGCATGGAGGTCATCGTTAAAACCATCCGACATTGTCTTTCTTCAAAGACAGATTGGAACGGCATCTGGAATATCTACGATCAAGGAATAACCACTCCGTTCGAAGTTGGCAAGATGCTTGCCGAAGCGGGGCTGCGAGAAATGCCCATTCCTTTAGATAAATCCGAACTCGATACATTCCACAAACCGAAACGTGTTGACACCGTCCTTTATGATGAACGCTTCGAACGGCTCATTCAGCCAGAGCCATTCGATGTTGTCATGAGGAGAACAATTGAGGAATTTAAGAATTCCTAATTACTTCCCCATACCCTTCGATCATCTCGATCTCTTGTGGTGTTAAAAAATCTTCGACAAGATTTCTTTTTTGTAAAAATTTAAAAAGAGTCTGCTTCAATTCCGGAATCGTCTGCGATTCACCTAATACTCTTTTTACTAAAACCCTCGTCTCTGAGTATTTTAGTTTTCTGATAAGTCCGGAGACCATCCGCACTCGATTTGGAGCTACTGAGAGTTCATCAATTCCCATTCCGATGATAAACGGCAAGGCAATTGGTTTCCCTGCCATTTCACCGCATAGTGAAACAGTTTTTTTTCGGGCATGGGCTGCGCGAACCGTCATTGCAATCAGGCGCAGAACTGCCGGATGAAGTTCATCAAAAAGATGAGCGACAAATTCGTTGCCCCGATCAACAGCCAAGGTATATTGAGTAAGATCATTCGTACCAATAGAGAGGAAATCGCATCGTTCTGCAAACGCAGGAGCTTGAAGAGCTGCTGCAGGAACTTCGACCATTATGCCGACCGGAATATTTTCATCAAAGGCTTCACCCTTGTTTCGTAATTCCCGCTTCGCTTCATCAAGAAAGCCTATTGCACGATCAAGTTCATCAACAGTTGTGACCATTGGGAACAAGAG
>JBBQGG010000049.1:0-23929 GCA_038322815.1 Kapaibacterium sp. (SeqCode) | reverse complement strand
TGTTTGGCGGCTTTGCAGCATTTTTCGCACTTGTTCCGCTTCTTATTGTCCTTGAGGATACAGTGCGGCTTCGGAATGCTTTTACTCGCGGCTATCTTGCGATGTTCGTGTTGACGATCATAGCAACGTATTGGGTTGGCGGTTGGAAGGGCGAAGGAAGTGTTGATCCATTCTTAATGATTGCCGGCATCGCTCTTGATTTTGTGCATCCGGTTTTTCTTATCGTTCCGATATTACTTTATGATGTGACGCGCCGCAGATTCGGAAGGATAGCAGCGCTTGTTGCATTGCCTGTTTTTTGGATCGGCTTCGAGTATTGGCATTCGACAGGAGATTTTGCTTTCCCCTGGCTTTCGCTTTATAATACACAAACGTATAATACGGCATTTATTCAATTCATCGAATTCACGGGAAGCTATGGTCTATCGCTCATCATTCTAATTATTAATATCCTTTTATATATCTTCTTGCGCTTTGATATAATTGTTGGCAAAAAGACTGTTGAAGCGACAAATACGTTGGGGATAAAAAAAGCGGCACGCATAAAGATCGCAGTAGGTATTGTATCGCTTTTTGTTACTATTTATTGCTATGGGTTTTGGACTCTTCTGCGATCTGATACAGGAAAAAATCCAATATATTCGGCGCGCACTATTTCAATTGTCATTGTCCAGCCGAATATTAATCCATGGGATAAGTGGTCAACCGGAACCGATGCTATTACCGATTCGATGGAACGGGCGACAAAAACTGCTCTGAAAGATTCATCTTTAAAATCCGATCTAATCCTCTGGCCGGAGACTGCCATCACTTATCCCATTACACTTCCCTGGAAGAAAAATGATCTGCAAAAGCTTTATCACTTCATTGATGAGATCGGCAAGCCAATACTGACTGGTATTCCTGATCGGGAAGAATATATTAAAGGCCGGGATCAAATTCCGGATGATGCGAAGAAGACAAATGATCCTAATCTCTTTCATCGAGATTGGAATTCCGCAATGCTTTTCGGAAAAGATCTGAGTGGTAAATATTATTATGAACGTTATCATAAACAAAAACTTGTGCCGTTTGGAGAAGCTGTTCCTTTTGTAGATGATCTGCCATTTTTAGGTGATCTTTTCCAATGGAGCGTCGGACTTGGAAGCTGGAATCATGGGGAAGGGCATGAATTTTTCAAGTTGCCTTTTAAAGGACGATTAGTCACTGCACCGGATACTGCAAAAATTTGTACGATGATCTGTTATGAATCTGTTTATCCTTCGTACGTTCGGGAATTTGTCAATCGCGGAGCAGAAATGATAACGATCATCACTAATGACGGTTGGTATGGGAAAAGCTCAGGACCTTATCAGCATAATCGTTACGCTATATTACGTGCGATCGAAAATCGCAGATGGGTAGCGCGTTCAGCTAATACAGGCATCTCCTCAGTAATTGATGATAAAGGAAGAATCCTTGAACAGACACCTCTCTTCGAAAGCGCTTCGATAACCCGGATTATTCCATTGCTGCGCGAACAAACTCTTTATACGAAGCTTGGAGATTTTATTGCCAGACCATGCGAATGGGTTAGCGGAGGAATGATAATTTTGTTTTTTTTAAATGTCATTGCGAGGCGTTTGCGAAACAAACGGCGCGGCGATCTAAAATCTTAAATCATAGTGATAACTTCAAAATTTTAGATCGTCACGTCGGGCCAAATCCCTTCTTGCGCTGACAGTTCTGATGACATATATTATGCTCAATCTCGATCTCGATATTCTCTATTTTTTCAATGTCACGCTTTCTACGCCGTGGTTGGATTCAGTTATGATCTATCTGACGAATCTTCAGCATTGGCTGCCGCTTTACATCCTTGCTTTTGGTTTTGTGATCTGGAAGTATAAATGGCGAGGTGTCCGAATGGTAGTTGCCTGTCTTTTGCTGGTGGGAATAGCGGATTTTATTACCAATAAATTTATAAAAGAGCTTGTTGCCCGTCCCCGCCCTTGTTCACTTATTAGCGATTCGAGCGGCTTGTACGCTTGGATACGAACGCCTGACGGACAGAGATTAGGGTATAGTTTCCCCTCGTCCCATGCCGTCAACAATTTTGCTGGGCTTGTATTTTTTATTTTGCTGTTTCCCAAGAATAGAAATTTGTTTTGGCTCTTTGTGCCTGTTACAATTGTTGCACTAACGCGGTCATATCTTGGTTTACATTATCCATCTGATGTTCTTGGAGGGATGGTGATCGGAGCAATGATGGGTTGGGGATTTGTAATTATTTATAAAAAAATAGAGAAAAGGATTTTTATATGAAATATTTTCGCCTGTGCTTTATCGTTTTAATTGCAAGTGTAAGTTTTGCAAAAACACCAGCGCCAAAAGTTTGGTCGGGGTATCTCATGGATAAGATGTGTTCGAAAAGAATGGTTAAAAATCATGATAAGACCATGAAGCATACAAAAACCTGTCTCACGGAAGATGGATGCTCCACGAGTGGTTTTGGTCTGATGACCGATAAGAAATTTATTCCTTTTGATGCAAAGGGAAATGAACTCGCTGCTAATTACCTGAAAACGACTCAGAAATCAAGTGATTTTCAGATTGAAGTAACGGGGGCGATGAAAAAAAATAGAATAGCTGTTACCGATCTTAAAGAAAAGAATTAGTTTCTTTTGCAACACTACTTATATCCTATAGTGATATCAGCCGAGAAGGCCGGTAGTTCTTGAATGGATATGATCTTTCTGGTATTGCAATCAATTACCACATAGGAAGAAGCGGGTCCCGTTTCACCATGATGATGGGATGCTCCTGCGGAAAGCTCGCAAATGACGTAGGCATAAGCTCCACCGGGTGTAAAAATAATAGCACACCTATTATCCCAAAGACACAAAAAAGGGCTTTAAAAAACAAAACGCGGCTAAATTGCCGCGTTTATTGCATTTGTGGACCCTAGGAGAGTCGAACTCCTTACCTACTGAATGCAAATCAGTCGCTCTACCAGATGAGCTAAGGGCCCTAAACAAACCATTCTCGTGGGCCTAAGTGGAGTTGAACCACTGACCTCCCGCTTATCAGGCGGACGCTCTAACCAACTGAGCTATAGGCCCAATTTAGGCAACCACCGAAATTGGAAGTGGAAAAACGGACAATGACGCGGTACTGTTCCCCCGAACGTATTTAAACTTCAAAGCTTAAGCGTAAATCTACATTTTTATACCTCAAAATAAGGTTGTTCCGGATTATTGTAACAAATTCCTGTAAAAATGTGTCTTGAGTCACGTGATGCAAAAAATTGTACTTCTTTTCCTGCTTTCTTTTTCTATAGCTGCCAAAGCTCAGTTCTGCCTTCCACAGGTTTTAGGACAGTCTGTAATATCCGAATGCGATTATTGCCAGTGTTCACATGGTATTTCACCATTTGGGCCAGGTTCAACAGGTATACGTCTTGAAGGACGTTCACTTTAGTCTGTTACAAAGTGGTAATAATTACGAATAACCTGCATGATAATTCCAAAAACTATGACTATACTTATTACTCTTCTTACGTCGTTATTTTTGACGACAGGCTGTACTGAGAAAAAAACTGTCGATGCCAGGGCTACACCTGATCTTCATGAGACTACTGAGCTATCTGCAGAGAAGATAAGGGTTTTCTCATCAGAAAAAAACGGATATATTTTAGTTGAGAAAGTTCATAAATCTGATGATGAATGGAAGAAGCAGCTCGAGCCGCTATCATACGAAGTAACTCGTAAAGCTGGTACAGAAAGCCCTTTCACAGGAAAATATGCTGCAAATCACGAAAAAGGAATTTATTCCTGCATTTGCTGCGGCAATGATCTTTTTATTTCCGATGCAAAATTTGAATCAGGTACTGGATGGCCGAGTTTTTGGAAGCCAATCGCAAAAGAGAATGTAACAACGAATTCTGATAATGAACTTGGCTACGAGCGCACGGAAGTTCTCTGTGCAAGATGCGGCGCACATTTAGGTCATGTTTTTGATGACGGACCGAAGCCGACGGGACTCAGGTACTGCATGAATTCGGTTGCGTTGAGTTTTCAGAAAAAATAATATTATTTTGTGAAGAGGACTTAATCCGTCAGTTTTACTCAAAAAAAATCGGGCAGACTATAAAAGTCCGCCCGACAAATGGGATTTTTTCATTGAGAGTATTAAAATATAGAATAGGTCAATCCCAGCGCCAAGCCTTCCTTGATCTGTGTTCTTGGAGTGACGATTTTGTCATTAATAAGCTGTACTCCGAGGCTTGCAACTATATACTTATTTACTTTCATCGCTAATAAATTATCCGAACGCACGGTGATCACACTGATCGTTTTGAAGGGTGCGAATAATTCTAACTTAGATTTGAACACGATGTTGCTATCGAGCGCCAGTTCTACTTCAGTCACAGATTCAAGACCTCCCTCTATCTTTGACTTCTCGATCTGAGAAGTAGTGGGGTCATCGGAATAAATATTGTATTTATTAGTAAACGTTTCCCGAAGAGCAAGGCCGAGACGGGTTCTGAATGATCCGGCATGTTTATAGCTCATACCAACTGCCTGCGTTACGATTGCCGGGTCAAAAAGTCCTGAAACAGGTGTTTTTGTTTGGAGAGAATCATTGTTATATTTATATCCGGTCGTGAACTGAGTTTTGAAAGTTACACTTGCATATGGATCGTAATGTTCACTCAACTTATACGCAAGAATAGATTCAATATCAATCTTATCATCGGTTTTACGTAAACCGATATTTGCTAAACGCGCTTCACCGAAAGAGAATTTATAATTCGTTGTCCAGTTCGTATGTACCTCTTCGTTATAGCTTCTTCCGTCAATGATGAGGTTGTACGCAAGGGCATTATCGCCACCTGCCGCCCAGTCGGTATAGGAAACCTGTGAGAGATTCAAGGTCGAGATAAGAGTATGCTTCCATCCATATTTTAGAGTATCCTTATCATCTTTTGCCTCTTGAGCAAAAGCATTAGAACAAAAGATAAGGGAAAGTACAAGGAAGAAAATATTTTTTTTTGACATGAGAATTACTTCTATTTGATTGTAAAAATAATACAAGCATTTATAGCAGTGGGGAAAATCTGAAAATCCGAACAAATAATATTAACGAGCGCGTAACGCGTCGCGGATTTCTGTTAGAAGAATCACTTCTTTCGTCGGAACTGGCGGTGCAGCAGGTGCAACTTCTTGTTTTCTCTTCATTCTGTTGACACCTTTGACAATAAGAAATATACAAAATGCAATGATGATAAATGTGATCAACGTATTGATGAATAAGCCGTATCTGATCAGAACGGCCGGTTTATCACCAACTGCATCTTTTAGGACAATGACTAGCTTACTAAAATCTACACCACCCAGAAGCATACCTATTGGGGGCATAATGACATCATCTACTAAGGATGAGACGATCTTTCCGAATGCAGCGCCAATAATGACGCCGACAGCAAGATCAACAACATTGCCTTTAGTTACAAATTCTTTGAATTCCTTCATTATTGACATTCTGATTTCTCCATAATACGTAAGGGTAAAGTGTGTTACAGTACAAATATACAAATGAATTATTTATTCCCTTTAAAATGGGGAAATCTCAATTTATCGATAATAGCCTATTTCATTCTTACGATCTCAATACGTTGGTTCTTTTCTTTATTTTCCGGAGATGTATTCGGTACAAGCGGGTTATGAGGTCCATATCCTTGTGTCGTGATGCGTGAAGCAGAAATACCTCGTGAAACAAGCCAGACTTTAATTGCCTCCGCCCGGTCATGTGTAAGTGCCATACTTGTATTAAAGTCACCGGAATTATCGGTATATGAACGAAACTCAACCTCAAGTTCATCGTGGTTTATAAGTGATGTAAGCACTTGTGTAAGAGTCTTTTCGGATTCAGCACGCAGCCTGCCTAGAGCTGAATCGAAGGTGATGCCCATCAATATTTGTGAAGTTCCTCTCGGACCGAGATCAAACTCAACAATTGTTTCGGCTTGTTTATGGCCGCCGCTAAAAGAATAACTAATTCCGATCCTAAATCCCCAAAACGCATCATTTCGGTCATCGTGGACAGGATTGAGGTTGTCGGTGAAGGAAGGATTTTCGCCAATGCTTGCTTCAATAGACCAATTTTTATCAATAGAATGATAAATCCCTATACCCAATGGTAGAAATGCAGTGCTACCATTTAATTTTGCATCGGATGATGCTTGAGGGGATGATGAACTCACATTATAACTCAGTAGACCGATGCCGGCATAGATATATGGCTGCCAGTCTGCGCTTTCGAACGGAGCATAACGAACACGAATATCGTAGGGCGCAATATACGTTGAATATTCAGAATAACCACCTTGGGTCACACTTGAGATTTTTCCAAATCCGGCATTAACTTCGGCACTCCAATGAGGGGCAATACCATTGAGCCATAATAATGAAAAACAGAATTGGGAGTTAAGAGCCTGATGTATCGCCTCGTTAACTCCGACGACTCCACCAATACCTGCGCCGAAACTCCAGACTTGCTCCCATTGAGCATAAGAATTATTGGCAAAAAAAATTATTGCGAAAAAAAATAAACGTACAAGTTTTTTTCTCATCTATCCGTGGGGATACCCGTGGCTTAAAAATTAGCATGACATCAGCACCCGACAAAAATACGGAAATGCTAAGCAATAAATAAAAAAAGGAGAAAGAATTTCTTCTTTCTCCTTTAGAATTGCTTTGCATCTGTTTAGCGTTTGCGAGACGGATCGACTTCTTCGAGCCATGCAACCTTCGCTTCCAGTTGTTCTTTTGGCTCCACCCAGTTCGGATCGGGCAGGCAGCAATCGACAGGGCATACAGCTGCACATTGCGGCTCGTCGTGGAAGCCAACGCATTCTGTGCATTTATCCGGCACGATATAGAAAAAATCAGTGGAGTAGAAACCTACTGCACCGCTTGGGCTGGGATCGGTGGCTCCGTATGTCTGACCCGCCAATGACCAGTTAGCTCCGCCTTCATAGATCGCCGTATTTGGGCATTCCGGCTCACAAGCTCCGCAGTTAATACATTCGGTGGTTATATAAATTGCCATTATTTCTGTCCTCTAAAAAAGTATTACAGTGAAAATTTTTGCAAAGTTACGGATGAATTCTTCGCAGCTCGGGGAAAAAGGAATTATGAACTTCATACTTTGCACCCTTAGCATTCATTAAACACGCGCCGTCAAAACATCGTTCGATTTCTTTGAGAAAAGACGCCACGTCGAGTCCCATATAATCATCAGGATATTTTTTTAATTTATCAAGTGATTTAGTATATTGGCTTATCGCCCCGCTTGTGTTGCCGTTGGATAAATGATGGCATCCGACTGCCGCCTGAATCAGGCCTTGCAGAAAAAGGCGCCGATCGGAGCGCTCTTCCTGCCATAATTCTTCGAAGGCATCATGGCATTCAAAAAATTCTTTTGCGTTGAAAAGATCGACACCGTGCGAGAAAATTTCATCGAAAGAATGGTTGTCTGTATCACTCATTAATAGAGAAACATGGTGATGAATGCTAAAGTTAACGGACTCTCTTTCTCCATTTATTGTTTACACTAACAATAATTTATAAAATCGCAATGAATCTCACTATAGGACCATATACACTTACTTCCATCGAGACCGGAACGTTCGCTTTAGATGGCGGAGCTATGTTCGGCGTTGTACCGAAAAATCTTTGGAGCAAAACTAATGAGCCGGATGACATGAACCGCATCACTATGTCTCTGAGAGTATTGCTCGTGCAAGGCAATGGGAAAAATATTCTTATTGACTCAGGAATGGGCGAGAAGTACGATGAGAAAACACGAAAAATTTATAAGCTTGACAATTCGAAGTTTACTCTTCTCACGTCACTTGCAAATGCAGGATTGAAACCTGAAGATATAACCGATGTAATCCAGACACATCTGCATTTCGATCATTGCGGCGGATCAGTTTCGCAAACTACGGACGGAAAGTTGTACCCGACATTTCCAAATGCCAAGCATTATGTGCAGAAAGAGAACCTTGCATGGGCGCGAAAGCCTACAGATAAAGACCGGGCCAGTTATCTGAAAAACGATTGGGAGCCGCTTGTAGCGGAAGGAATGCTTAAAGAGTTGGATGGACCCGGCGAAATTTTTCCCGGAATTCATCTTCATATTTTTAACGGACACACAAAAGCCCAGCAGCTTCCGCAGATTACCGATGGAAAAAATAGTTTATTTTATTGCGCCGATCTTGTCCCTACAAAAGCGCATATAAATTTTCCATATATCATGGGATATGATAATTTTCCTCTGACGACACTTGAAGAAAAGAAAAAATATGTGCCGAAATTTTTCGAAGGGAATTGGACGCTGTTCTTAGAACATGATCCGGTAGATGCATTGGTGAAAGTGGAGCAGACTGAAAGAGGTTTCAAAGCTGTCGCAGTTTAATTTATGACTCGCCAAGAACTCACCGAAAGGATCAAGAAAGCAGCGCTTGACATCGGCTTCACAAAAGTCGGCGTGACTTCTGCTGCGCCTTTCGATGAAGCGGCAGATAGACTTGATGCTTGGGTTAAGGCTGGATCGCATGGAGTCATGAGCTACATGGAGCGCAATCACGAAAAGCGCCGCGATGTAAAAAATATTTTGCCTAATGCAAAGAGCATTCTTTCGCTGGCATTGAATTATTATGATGAGTCTCAAGTGGGACTGATTCCAATGGGGCGGACTCTCAGTCCGCCAGTCAATACGGGCGGACTAAGAGTCCGCCCCACTGGAGAAAGCCTCCCACTCAGAATTTCTCGCTATGCATGGGGCGATGATTATCATGAAGTGATCGGCACTATGCTCGAAAAATTACTTGAGCAAATAAAAATTATTGCTCCGGAAACCGAAGGAAAATATTATGTTGATACCGGACCATTGCTTGAAAAAGCAATTGCCCAGCGCGCAGGAATCGGATGGATCGGAAAGCATACGAATGTTATTACTCGAGAAGTAGGTTCATGGGTATTCTTAGCAGAGATCATTTCGAATCTTGATCTTGAGCCTGATACGCCTGCAACGGATATGTGCGGAACATGTAGTCTCTGTATTGAAGCATGTCCCACTGCTGCCATCACCGCTCCATACCAACTCGATGCAACGAAATGTATTTCATATCTGACCATTGAATTAAAGCCGCAGAATGAAATTGCGCCTGAGCTTGCAAAGAAGATGGAAGGTTGGCTTTATGGCTGCGATATTTGCCAGGATGTTTGCCCGTGGAACCGATTTGAACAGCAAACACTTGTAAGCGCCTTCGCACCGAGGGAGGAAAATCTTTCTTTGACAAAAGAAAAAATCGAAACCATGGAGCAGGAAGAATTTTCCAAACGTTTTCGTAAGTCGCCTGTTAAGCGGACAAAACTTGCAGGTTTGAAGAGAAACGTTAAGGCGATGAATTCGTAGAATAAACAATGTCATTGCGAGGAGACGCGAAGCGACGACGAAGCAATCCCCAGAGGATTGGCAGATAGTTACTTTCTACCACGATTTAAGGGATTGCTTCATCGAGCTAACGCCCTTCTCGCAATGACACAAAAATTTTCAAGAAAAAATTAATGCAAAAAGTAATCATCATCGGTTCAGGACCTGCAGGGCTTACTGCCGCACTTTATACTGCGCGTGCTAATCTCACGCCGCTTGTCTTTGAAGGCGAACAGCCCGGTGGGCAGCTTACGATCACCACTGAAGTTGAGAATTATCCCGGCTTCGAGCATGGCATTCAAGGACCGGAGATGATGAATATTTTCCGTAAGCAGGCTCAGCGATTCGGTGCCGATTGCCGCTTTGAAACGGTGACAGGAGTTGACTTTTCGAAGCGTCCTTTCAAAGTTGAAGTCTCAGGTACAACCTATGAGTCAGAGACTGTCATCATTGCAACAGGTGCGAAAGCGAAACTCATCGGTTTGGAATCGGAGATGAATTTCATGGGCTATGGCGTAAGCGCCTGCGCAACGTGCGACGGATTTTTCTTTCGTAATCAGGATGTGCTCATCGTCGGCGGCGGCGATACAGCGATGGAAGAAGCGATCTACCTTACGAATTTCTGCAAGACTGTTACCGTCGTGCATCGCAGCGAAAATTTCCGCGCCTCGAAGATCATGATCGACCGCGCAAAAGCGAATCCGAAAATTAAATGGATGCTCAATGCACAAGTCGTTGATGTGCTTGGCACGACAGATGATCTCGGACGCAAAAACGTCACGGGCGCGATGATCAAGAACACCGTTTCAAATACCGTAACGGAAGTTGCGACGAATGGTCTTTTCGTTGCCATCGGTCATCAGCCGAATACCGATCTCTTCAAAGATATTCTACACATGAATGAAGTCGGTTATCTTGAAACAGTCGGTAAAACCTCTTATACAAATATTGAGGGCGTTTTTGCCTGCGGCGATTGCCAGGACCATGTCTATCGTCAGGCAGTAACAGCCGCCGGTTCCGGCTGCATGGCAGCCATTGATGCTGAGAGATTTATCGGGGCGAATCCGTTAACATGACTATTTATTACACTCGTCATGCCCGACAGCGAATAAAACTTTATCAAATTGATAAAGACGATATTGAGAACATTCTTCTTAAGAAGGAAGGGGGAAAAGAGCCAATCGGGGAGAAAAAGGAATTTGTTGCTCATGACTTTGTTACTAAGTATGGATTCCCCTTAAAGATCGCTTTTGTAAATGAAGGACATAGGGTTACAGTTATTACCGTATTCCCATTTGATAGAAAGACAAAATATGAAGATATCGTACGATAAAGAAGCCGATGCAGCTTATATAAAGCTTTCCGATGAACAACCGATCGCAGCGATTGAATCGGGTGATGGGATTCACGTCGACCTGACAAAGGATAAGCATATAGTAGGAATCGAAATCCTCGATGCCTCTAAAAAAATACCTCTTGATACCTTATACAAATATGAATTTGACAACGAAATGGCAGAAGTATAATGTCGCAGCTCCGGCTGCATGGCAGCGATAGATGCGGAGAGATTTTTGAATGCGAATCCGTAAGAACTGCTGATGGAGTGGAGAAATATCCGTTGGTGGTTCAGCATTAATTTATTCCGAACGCCCACCCGCGGTTGAAACCGTAGGCTAATTTGTTGGTGACTGATAGATTTATTTTTTCTGCATTCCACAGGAGATTGCTTCGTCGCCGTTGGGCGGCTCCTCGCAATGACACGATTGGCAGGGCATAAATTTTTCCGAAAAATGTTGGAAGGCTCTGAAAATTGTTGTATATTCGTACTGAGATTTTGTGTTGTGCCACGCGGGGGAAAACCCGTAAGATAAGCAAAATCAGTTTTTTACACACCTAAATAATACGTTTCGAAACACGACTAATTGATACGGTTTAGTTACTAGTTCAATCAGATAGGGCAAAAATTCCGGACTGCAACGAACACCACGTTCGCGGTACTTATAAGAAAGAGGGATTTTTTCCGTTATCACAATAGAACAGGATGAGACCATTTCAACCACTAACGTCGCTGCCGTTTCGGACCGTGAATAATTTCGCGTCACATACTATTTCACCGAAGAAAGTACTCTTTCTGACGTATCGCTTTCCCTATCCGCTATCCGGCGGCGATCGCTTGAAGAGCTATCACTTGCTCCGACATTTATCGGAGATCTCGCAAGTTGATCTTATCTCGCTCGATGAATGGGGTACGGCAACTCATGAAAACCTCCGGCATATCAAACAATTTGCCAGCACGGTAACCGTTGTTCCGTTTAATAAAACTTCTGCTGCAAAGCGCGCCGCACTTTCGCTTTTTACAAAGACACCCGTAGAATTCGCCTGGTATAACTCTCCGCAGATGCAGGAAGTAGTTGATATTGCTTTGCAGAATAAGCGATATGATTTAGTGGTATGCTTCTTTATGCGGACTGCGTCATATATGACGCATAAGTCCTATGCGCCCAAAATCTTAATCGCTGAAGACTCTCGACTTCTTGCTGATGAAAGAGCTTCCGAAAAATTTTCTTTCTCGGCTGAATATTTTGTCCGGAAAAATGATGCGGCGAAGCTTCGCGCTTATGAGCCGGTGATGATGCGCAACTTTGATTTAACAACCTTTGTAGCTGAACCCGATCAGCAGCGTGCTCTTGCTGAAGATCCTAGTTTAAAAACAGCAATTCTTTCCAATGGTGTAGATACGAACACTTATTCATTCTACGAAGGACAGAAAGAGGACGCCATACTTTTTGCAGGGCATCTTGGTATTTATCATAATAAATTGATGGCGCAGCGAATCCTGAAAAATATTTATCCGAAGATCAGGGAGCGCTCACCTCAGACCAAACTTTATATTGTTGGGCAGGATCCGGATGAATCACTTGCGAAACTCATTCGCGAAACACAGGGTGCTGAACTTCACCAAAATGTGCCCGATATGAAGCCGTATTATGAGAAGTCATCACTCTTCATTCATCCGCAGGAAATAGGCGCCGGTATTCAGAACAAGCTGCTTGAGAGCATGGCGATGGGAACTCCCGTAATTACGACGGCAATCGGAGCATCGGGTATAGCCGGAGTTATCAACCGCAAGCATGTCCTTGTGAGCGAAACCGATGAAGAATTTGTTGAAGCGGCAATCTCACTCTTAGCAGATACAGAAGAATGCCGTCATATCGCGCAGAACGCGCGAAAGCTCATTGAAGATCACTATACATGGGATGCGATCTTTGAGGCTTTTGATTCGCTAGTTTCCGGCGTCATACCGGATTTCTTTAATTTGCCAAAACGGGTAGTACAAGCAATATAAATGACATACATTGATCAAAAAGGAAAAGTAAAGCATCATACGATGTCTGGAAGGGCAGTGTATCTTGTTATTGATCTTCTTCTTTTGAATGTCTCATTTCAATTTGCATTCCTTGTTCGTTTTTCGGTCTTGCTTTTTCAATCTCCTTATTTACTCGAAGGTGCGCCTACAAGTATTTATAATCCTCTTGAACTTTATATTACGGGCGCATGGATTGCAGTTGCACTCATCACCCGTCTTTATGGAGATAAATTCGGAACACCTGCGGGACGGATTCGTGATCTTTTCAAAGTTATCGGCTTTCTGGCAACTGCCGTTCTTGTTTTTATTGTAGCTCAAGGCGGATATAATTTTTATTCCCGCGGATTTCTTCTCTATTTCTTTTTGATCTCTTCATCGGCGTTACTAATTTTCCGAGTCATTATCAGTTCGACTGCAACACTGATGCGTTCGAAAGATTTTGCCAGCCGTGATATTCTTATCATCGGCGCCGGGAGAACAGGTGAAAGATTTTATACTGCTGTCAATAATAATCCTATCTATGGATATCATGTGATCGGATTCTTGGATGATAACGGAATTGCAAGCAAGGTGCGCCCGATGATTCTCGGCAAACTCGGTGATCTTGAGCGCATTACTGCAGCGCAGCCTGTTGATGAAGTAGTGATCGCACTTCCGAAAGCAACAGAAGAAACTATTGCCAGACTTGTGATGGAATGCGAAGACAAATGTATTCGTGTTAATGTCATTCCCAACGATTACGCAGCATTTGAAGGCAAACGTGTGATCGAGGAAGTTGGTGAGTTTTCGCTTGTCCGCATGCGCGAAGCGCCACTCGATCTTCCGTCAAATAAAGCTTTGAAACGCACTTTCGATATTATTTTCAGCTTGATCATTCTTATCCTCGTGTTTCCCACTATCTATTTAATAAGTGCACTACTGATAAAACTTTCTTCAAAAGGTCCTGTTTTCTTCAAGCAACTTAGGACGGGTGAAGACGGAGCAAGTTTTATTTGTTATAAATTCCGCACTATGCGTAACTTGCCGCGTGAGATGGCGGATTCAATTCAAGCTGTTCCGAACGATCCTCGCATGACATGGATCGGCAGTATTTTACGCAGAACCAATATAGATGAACTGCCGCAATTTTGGAATGTATTAAAAGGTGATATGTCCGTTATCGGTCCTCGTCCTCACATGCTCAAGCATACGGAAGATTATCGCAAGATCATTGGTAACTATATGGTGCGTCACTTCGTAAAGCCAGGTGTGACGGGTTGGGCGCAAGTCAATGGCTTGCGCGGAGCAACACAAACTCCTGGTCACATGGAACGCCGGATAAAGCACGATGTATATTACATCGAGAATTGGTCGTTCCTTTTTGATCTGACTATCATCTGGCAGACAATCGTCACTATGCTCAGAGGCGATAAGAACGCATATTGAATTGAGAATTGTGAATTGAGAATGCAAAAGTATTCTTTTCACAATTCACAATTCGCAATTCACAATTCATGAAGTCCAAAGCAATTTTTTTCGATCGTGACGGCGTCATCAACGAACGCATTCTTGGCGGCTATGTACGTTCTTGGGATGAATTCCATTTTTTGCCTGATGTCGGCTATACCTTAAAAGAGACAAAAGACCGAGGATTTATTGCAATCATCATTACCAATCAGCGTGGTGTTGGTCTTGGTTTAATGAGGGAAAATGATCTTGAGGATATTCATACGAAGATGCAAGCGGAATTACAGATAAAATACGGAGTGGAATTCGATGATATTATATTCTGTACTGATGCAGGGAATGAATCCGGCAGGCGCAAACCATCTCCGGCAATGCTTCTCGAGGCAAAGGCGAAATATGGTATTGATATGGGGTCAAGTTGGATGATCGGCGATACTGTGTCGGATATTCAAGCAGGAATTAGCGCAGGAACAAAGACGGCATTCCTATTAAATGAGCACGAAAAATCTCCGGAGGATCTAACAATCAGTATTGCATCATTGAAAGAAATCGTTGCCTATCTTTGATCACTAATGTCATTGTGAACGAAGCGAAGCACTGTGAAGAATCCCTTGAGGTTTACTTCACGCTTCTGTGTTTCAAACTAAAAGATAAGTCTTCGTCGTAATTTTGCATTTTATTAACAATTCTTTTGAAGAGCCAGCTACTTCTTCTTTTCATTTTACTTACAGTTTCGGATGTTGCATTTGCGCAGCCTGCGGAGCGTTCGCTGCCATTCGATAAATCATTAGAGCTTCGCAGCGGAGATGCTTCAGATGAAATTCGAGCTTCTGCGCCTTCGGCGATTCAATCGAATGAAAAGCTCATTCGTGAACTTGAATCTTCTTCTTCAGACGATTCCAAATATGAATTTGACCAATTACTTTCCTTATCCGAGTTCGAGCATTCGCATCTTATCTTCGCTCAAAATATTTTACTCTCTGCAATAGAGAATGAACCGAATGCTTCGGTGAAGCGATCTGAAGCATTATTTATCTCTTCGCTTGAATTACTTTCCTCACCTTCGCTTAGTATAGAAGATGTTGCTGAAGCAGAAAAAAAACTGAAAGAAATTCCTCCTAATGCATTTATTGAAGAATCTGCGATTGATGCAGAATACCACTTTTGGCTTGGAGAAGTTTTGCGCTCGGAGCATAACTTCAGCGGCGCGATCGAAGCATATACTTCTTCGCTTGAAAAAAATCTCGATGGAAGCCTCAGTGAACTAGTCCGTTTTCGCCGCGCTGAGCTTTACGAGCATGAACTTCGCTACATTGCGGCTTCTGAAGATTTTGATACACTTGCTTCTCATCCTTCTCATGCGCTGAGACTTTATGCTTCACTTCGCAGAGCCTCACTTCTCCGAACAATGCGAAAATATCAGGATGGAATTGCCGAGTGCTCTCGTGCTTCTATTCTTGCTTCAGATACCTCACATCTTAAAGTATCTCAGGATGCACGCGATATGCGTTACCGCCCTTTCTTGAGTGCTTTGCATAAAGATCAGGGAAGTCTTCGTGATACATTCATGCTTGCATCTCCTTACACAAGAGCCGAGATTTTACTTTTAAGAGGATCTGAATTTTCTGGACTACAGCAATATGACTCGGCAGAATATTTTTTTGAGAGGGGAGAGAGCGCGCTTTCAGACATAAAGGATTCATTTTATTTTGATCGCGAAAAAAGTTACCTTGCTCATGCGCTGGAATTCGAACGTGCATGGGTTAAACTATCTGTCGGAGAAAATGACGAAGCGGCAAGAATATTTTCCTCACTTGCAAAAGGGGATACAGCACAACAAAAAAATCCGCTTTTTTTCGGAGGTACATCGGATAACAGCGGAGCATTCTATCATGATGAGAAAATCAGTCCGATAAATATAAATGCGGCACGATCCATTCAACTTGATACGTCGCGATTTATTTACGACGATTATCCTGCCCGTGCAAGATTTTATGTAGGCATTGCATTATCACGCGCTGGAAAAGTAACGGAAGCGCGCGAGATTCTGACAAATCTTTCACAAGACCCCACTGCGATCTATGCCGATAAAGCTCGCTATCACCTTGCCCTTGTTGAATTCAAAAGCGGACGCACATTACAAGCTGAAGGATTGCTTGCCCCTATCGCATTACACCGCACTCAATCCGGAATTTTTGCTTCGATCATCTTGGGAGATATTCACTACCGGCGTTCAAGTTTTGCAAAGGCATCGGGATATTTCGAGTTCGCGCTTGCGAATCTTCCTGATAATGATACTGCACTTCGCAGCGTTGCCTCGCTCGAACGCGGTCTTAGTTTGCTTCCGCTCGGATCATGGAATGAATCGGCTCAGGATTTGAAACTTTATATCTCACTTGCATCCCAGCAAACTCCCGGTCTTGATGAAGCGCTCTTCTGGCTTGGGCGTGCTTATTTCCGAAGCGATAGTATTCAACAATCACGCAATTGTTTTAAACGCGTTCTTGACGAATTTTCGAATTCTACTCGTATCATAGACGCACAGTATGGTTATGCCTGGACGCTATTTCGGAACGGCGAATATAAACTTGCGGATAAGGAATTCGCAAAAGTTATTGAGATGGATTCGATCACACGGTATGCGTACGATGCGCTTTCACGGCAAGGCGATGCTCTTTATGCCGGAGGAAATCTGAAAAAAGCTCTTGCAATTTATAATCTTGCCGTTGATCGTCCGACCTTTAATGAGTACCGCACAACGCGTTCACTTTATCAATTAGGCGTCATAAGGATGCGAGCAGATAGCGCACGTTCAGCAATGAATGCTTTTCATATGATCATCAATAAATTCCCGAAGTCAGATATTCTTGACAGGGCATACTATGATTATGCCGTTGCAGCATATGCTATTAAGAAAGATGATAAAGCCAATGAAGCAGTGGGAACATTGGTAAATAAATTCAAAGATTCTCCTTATGCAACAAAGGGATTGTATCTTGTGGCTTCCGAAGAAGAACGAAATGGAAATTACAAAGAAGCATATACAAGTTATAAAAAGATCATCAGTGATCACCCGTCTTCAGAGGAATTTCAACCTTCACTTTCCGGGGCGATTAATACTTTATCACAATTAAAAAAATACGATGAAGCAATTGCGCTTGCGGATACGTTTCTTGTAAGAGTTCAGAATGCATCTTATGCGCCTGCACTCCTTTACCACAAGGGTGAAATTCAATTGCTTGCTTCAAATCCCAAACAAGCCGAACAGACATTTCAAGAATTCAGTGAGCGCTTCCCCAAAGATACCCTGCTGCCAATGTCAAAATATATGCTTGGTAAAGCAACAAGTTTTTCGGATAAAGACAAAGCATTCGATCTATATTCTGTGGTTGCCGAAAAGTATCCTCATTCAAATGCTGCGACTTTTGCTTATTTTGCAATGGCAAGACTTGAACGAAATGAACGCAAAGAAAAAAATAAAGCCGCTGAATATTATACTAAAGCATTCGATATGGAATTTTATTCCAGTGAAGCTGCTCCTCAGGCAATGTTCGAATATGCAGGATTCATTCGCAATGATCTCGGCAAGCCTGATTCGGCTATTCGCATCTACGATGACTTAACAAATCGTTATTTTATTGAAACAACCATTGGTGGAAAATCGCAACTTGAAACTGCGGAGATTCTTCTATCATCGGGAAAAAGGAATGATGCAGTCTTACGATTGCAAAAACTTGCCGATGCGCAGGAAGGGTATGAGCTTGCAGCCGAAGCGCGTTTACGTTTAGCCGCACTTTATACACGTGATGGTGCGACAAGAAAGGCGCTGGCGGAATTTGATAGAGCACGAGAAGATAATATCACAACGAAAGAGCAATTAGGAAAATCTTATATCGGTTCGGCAGAATGTAATATTGCCATTGGCGATAAAAAAACAGCGCGGCAAGTACTTGCAGAACTCCTTGTGACTCGTGGAATTTCTCAATCACGACGTGAGACGGCAAAGCAATTGCTGGAATCTATAACGCCGAAGAAAAAGAAGAAACGGAAGTAGGGGCACGCTGCGCGTGCCTTCTTCAATCATTGTTTAATAAGGAAAAAGGGCACAGGCAATGTGCCCCTACGGAATAATTATTTTATTGCTTCAGCGGCCACCTTTGGTTTCGCATCCACTCCTCGCCAAGCATTCGGTGTTCCGATCTCCGCGCCCCACATCTTTGCATACATGAAAAGCTGCAAACGATAGGCGGCAAGATATTTCAATGAATTATTGAGCAGCGCTTCAATCAACTTAACCTTTGTTCCCCAAGGCTGCTGAGTCTCCATTGCGAGAAGCTCTTCATCAGAAATGGGAGTGAGCAGAGCAGTCAGTTTTTTCTTCTCTTCTTCTAATATCGCAATGAAATTATTCAGATCGATCTTATTCGTTGTTTCGCGGACTACTTTCATACGTTCAACATTTTCTTCTTTTGCCCAACCGCCGTTAACATACGTTTCGACGCTTGCACTACCGATAAAAGCGATATAATGCAACAGCTCTCGTGTAGAGCGCATGCCTTCACGCGGACGCTTATCCATCGCGCCTTCAGGGATCTTCTCATAAAGATGCTGGCAGAGTGTCAGGTCGCGAATCATTGCGTCTAGAATATATTCTTTGAATGCCATAGTTTTATATTATTAGTAAAATTAGTGGGACGGACTTTAGTCACGTCCCACTACATGCAATTTTTATTTCGCAGATGCCTTCATATTCGCGCCGCGTGGTTTCCACCAGGCAATGTTAAAGCCCGGGCGGATAGAATTGAAGGTCACATTATCGAAGCGATCGATCCAGACCGTAGGATTATCAGTTACCCATAAAATACAATTTGCCTGATCTTCATAAAAAACTTTTTGAAATTCTTTTTGAAGTTCCATGCGCTTAGTTTCGTCGAACTCCGAACGAATATCTTCCAGTATTTTATCCGCACGGGGGCTTTCATAATCACTATAATTCGATCCACGATTTTTTGCCTGTGATGAATGGTATAATTGGAAATTATCAGTTTCATAAGGATCTGCTTGCCATGAGCCATAGGCAGCATCGAAATTATGATCGCGCAGGCGATCAAGCAATATCGTCCACTCAGTAGTTTGTACATCGGCATCAATACCGATCTTTCTCATTGCTTCGGCAATGATGAGCAGAACATTTTTACGAACTTCATTACCAGCATTGGTAAGAAATGCAAATTTGAATTTTACAGATTTTCCGTTGATCTCTTTATCCAGCCAGCCGTCACCATCGTGATCTTTCCACCCTGCTGAATCGAGCATACGTTTTGCAAGATCGGGGTCGAAAGAAATAGGCGCCAGATCTTTATTATATTCTTTGCGCCAAAAAGCGACAGGTGATTGTGTCGGCTCTGCTAATCCGAAAAGCACTTTTTGAATGATCGTTTTGCGATCGATCATGTGTGCCAATGCCCAACGAACTTTTACGTCGCTGAAATATGGTCTCTGCAAATTCCAGTTTATAAGCACAAAGGCTCCTAAGGGAAATGTCGTCTTTTTAATAAATGGCTGAACAAGCGTATCGATCTTTACAAAATACGGCGGCTGCAAAAATTCGATAGCATCAATATCACGAGATTTCAAAGCAGTTACAGCAGCGTTCCAATCTGCAATTAGTTTATAAATGAGTGTATCAGGATTTGCAGCACCGAGCGGAGAATTTCCCTTATTGGTATAATAGGGATTACGATTAAGGATAACGCGGTCATTGGTTATCCATTCTGCAAGTTTATAGGGACCTGAACCTTGAATATATTTCGGATCACGTCCAAGTTCTGGTTTTACCATCCACTCTCCGAATTCCTTCATTGCAGGGTTGGTCTTTATCTTCGCTAATTTAGCGCTGTCAAGGTTATCGATGTTTCCCTTCTCAATAATGGCAGCGATATCATCCCATGAATATTGATCGGTCAAACCTTTGGGGTCCCAAATATGTTTTGGCATGATAAAGAACGCATCGCCAAAAGCCTGTTCTTTTATCAGCGTATAAGTCTTCCACATTTTGAAGCGGACTCTGTAGGGATCGCCATCGATCAATTCGCAGCTATGGATATTATCGACGAATGTCCTCGACGAAGCTGAATAAGTATTGAGGGGATTTTTCAGAGACTTCAAACTGAAGATGACATCAACGCCTGTAAGCTCTTGTCCATCTGCAAACTTTGTACCTTTGCGAAGAGTAAACTCGTATGTCAGATGATCGGGTGATTCAATCGGCATCGATTCGGCTAGCCATGGAACATCGGTTTGCATTGTTGCGGGATTCATACGCAGCAAGCGTTCGAAGATCTGTTCTTCAGCATATTTCTCATCCGCGCCTGTCGAATTCTGCGGATGCAATCGTTCGAATTCATTGAGGATATGCTGCACAACCCTATTGGATGTGGATAGCTGCACTCCGCCCGGTGAATTAC
Source organism: Kapaibacterium sp. (SeqCode) (assembly GCA_038322815.1). Lineage (GTDB taxonomy): Bacteria > Bacteroidota > Ignavibacteria > Palsa-1295 > Palsa-1295 > PALSA-1296. The sequence continues at coordinate 3,166 of JBBQGG010000049.1, read as the reverse complement.
TGCCGCCCTTACAGCCAAAAAGAAAAACCAGACTACTTGTTAAAATGCTTAAGAGAAAACTTCGGGAAATGTTGTTCATAGAAATTCAATGATTAAATATAGAGCAATAAGAATACAAAACTAACCTATTTTGGTTCAATGAAATATTTTCTGATAAATCTGACATACGTCGTTCCGCTTGAAAAAGTGCAGGAAATCACGCCGGAACACCGGGCATACCTGAAAACAAATTATGATGCAGGAATTCTCCTTTTCAGCGGTCCGCGCGTTCCGCGAACAGGAGGAGTGCTTTTTGCGCGTGCAGAAGATATTTCTGTCATCAATGAAATGATCGCCAATGATCCTTTTAAGACAAGAGGGATTGCAGAATATGAGATCATAGAAATTGCACCTGTAATGTGGGCAGAGGGGCTAAACAAAATCTTTGAAATGGCGTAAGTATTATTCATGGCTGAAGCTAAAACTATAGAAACCACCGATTATCTTCGTCCCGAAATTGTCTCCAAGCTCGGCAATTTCGAACTTGTGGCGAAATTTGTGGTTGAGGGATTTATTACCGGATTGCATAAATCGCCGTATCATGGGTTCAGTGTGGAATTCGCCGAGCATCGTCCGTATCTGCCCGGCGATCCAATCCGCAATATTGATTGGAAGCTTTTTGCTCGGACTGACCGCTACTATGTCAAGCAATACGAAGAAGAGACAAATCTTAAAGCGCATATCATTGTGGACTCTTCGCGTTCGATGAATTATTCCAGCGATCCGAAACTCATCACTAAATACCGTTATGCTACGATCGTTGCAGCATCGCTTGTCTATTTGATGACGCGTCAGCAGGATGCTGTCGGGCTTGCCTTATACGATGAAGAGGTTCGTACTTTCATGCCTGCAAGGTTGAAGGCAAGTTATCTGCGCGAGATGTTGAAAGTCTTGCAGCAGACCGAGCCGTCGAAAAAAACCAAAACTCAATCCTCGCTTCGTCTTATCTTAGAGCGTATCAAGCGCCGCGGACTTGTGATCGTCATTAGCGATTTCCTCGATGATCCCGATGAAATAATTACCTCGCTCAAACTTATGCGCAATGCAGGTCATGAGGTGATCGCATTTCAAATTCTTGACCCCATAGAGCGGACTCTTGCGCTCTCAGCAAGTGATGCGACGATCTTTGATGTCGAGACTGGCGAATCCATTAAGACTCAGCCCTACCAGATGCAGGAAAGTTATAAGCAGGCATTTGAAGAATTTTTAAGTAATCTCAATCACTCTCTTGCTGCCGAGCGTATTGATCATCTCGTTTTAGAAACAACAACTCCGTTCGATAGGGCGCTGACGGAATATTTTTATAAGAGACAGATGATGGGATAGGAATGTTTACATGTGTCATTCTGAACGGAGTCGCGTAGCGACGAAGTGAAGAATCCCGTGATGGTTTGTGAATAGTTACTCGCTACTAACCATCACGGGATTCTTCGCTGCGCTCAGAATGACATAATAATTTATAATAAAAAAATGCAGTTTAGAATCGAACACGATACGATGGGTGACGTAAACGTCCCTGCTGATAAATACTGGGGTGCGCAGACTGAGCGCTCGCGCAATAATTTCAAGATCGGCGGACAGAAAATGCCGATCGAAATTATTCAGGCTTTTGCCATATTAAAAAAAGCTGCGGCTGAAGCAAATACCGAACTTGGAGTTCTTCCAAAAGATAAATCTGATATTATCGCCAAAGTCTGCGATGAAATTTTAGCGGGGAAGTTGGATGATGAATTTCCTCTTGTCGTCTGGCAGACCGGTTCCGGAACCCAGTCCAATATGAATGTGAATGAAGTCGTTGCCAATCGCGCTCATGTATTGCTCGGTGGAAAATTAGAGGATGAAAAGAAAAAGATTCATCCTAATGACGACGTGAATAAATCACAATCCTCAAACGATACCTTTCCGACGGCGATGCACATTGCTGCATATAAGCTCATTGCCGAGAACACCCTTCCGAATATTAAACTACTGCGCGATACTCTCGATGCGAAAGCGAAAGCTTTCATGAAGATCGTTAAGATCGGCAGAACGCATTTGATGGATGCAACACCCCTAACCTTAGGTCAGGAATTCTCTGGATATGTTTCTCAGCTCGATCATGGAATGCGTGCGATAAAAAATACTCTCACGCATTTATCGGAGCTGGCTCTCGGCGGTTCGGCTGTCGGTACAGGGTTGAACGTGCCAAAAGGATATGACGTACTTGTTGCAAAAAAAATTGCATCCCTTTCCGGTCAGCCATTCATCACTGCAGAAAATAAATTTGAATCGCTTGCTTCGCATGACGCGATCGTTGAGGCATCGGGTGCATTAAAAACTGTAGCTGTTAGCTTGATGAAGATCGCGAATGATATTCGTCTGCTGGCATCCGGTCCGCGCTGCGGAATCGGTGAACTTATCATTCCTGAAAATGAACCGGGTTCATCCATCATGCCGGGAAAAGTAAACCCGACTCAATCGGAGGCGATGACAATGGTCTGCGCGCAAGTCGTTGGTAACGATGCTGCTATCACTATCGGCGGAATGAACGGACATTTTGAATTGAATGTCTTCAAGCCCGTGATGATCTTTAATCTGCTGATGTCTGCCCGACTCATCGGCGATGCCTGCAATTCTTTTAATGAGCATTGCGCAGTTGGCATCGAACCGAATATTCCGGTGATCAAGAAAAATCTTGAAAATTCGTTAATGCTTGTGACGGCTCTCAATCCTCATATCGGTTATGAGAACGCTGCGAAGATCGCAAAGAAAGCTCATAAAGAAGGCTCAACCCTCCGTGAAGCAGCGATAGCTCTGGGCCTACTGACAAGCACCCAATTCGATGAATGGGTGAAGCCTGAAGATATGGTGGGGAATTTGTAAGCGATATTTGTACCTTTTATTTATGTCATTCCGAAGGAGCCGAAATTCGCTTTAGCGAATGAGCGACTGAGGAATCCCCTGAGGTATAATAAGAACCTTCTTGGATATACTCGTAGAATCTCCGTTCGGAATGAACTGTGTTAGTTTCCGTTCGATTTTTATGTTCTTTGAAACTGATCATCATAGCGTGTATGCTTGGTAGCAACCGCGAATGCTTGTTTGACGAGTTTATTTGCCACAGCAATCATCGCCACCTTTCCGGGTT
>JBBQGG010000048.1:0-24218 GCA_038322815.1 Kapaibacterium sp. (SeqCode) | reverse complement strand
GCGAACGCACCGCAAGCAGAGAAAGCGATAAAAATTGATGCCATACAAGAAAACATGATTAAAGAGAATAATTCTCGCTTATAAACTATAAATATCGCTAATAAACTCTTGCGCTTGGGACTTAATTCCCGTATTATTGTTTTCATGGAATTGGAAGAAATTATAGGTACAAATATTCGCGGTTTTCGGAAACGGATGGCGCTCACCCAAGAAAAATTAGCCGAACAAGCAGGGCTGCATCCGACATTCGTAGGTGATATAGAGCGATCCGATGTAAATTTATCCATTGCTACTTTAAAAAAACTGGCTAAAGCGTTAAAAGTTGATGCGAATACTCTTCTCATAAAAGGTGCTTTCATGGATGCCGAACAGTATCAGAAGTTAAAATAATTTTTGTCATCGTAGTATGCCGGGTATCCTTTCATTCATCTGTAATATGACAGGGCTTTCCGGTGCAAGTTCTTTCATTGCCTTGCTCACAGGAAATTTTGCCGAACACGGCACTCCATCACCATAAATATATACGCCATGCGTTTGGAAATAGACGGAATCAGTAGATAAAGCAGATGGAAGAGCGCGAGTAGTATCACTCCATAGATTAACATCTTTCAATGCTTTTCTCTCTGAATCTACTGCCCAAAGAGGTACTCCATGAATCGGAGAGCCGCCGGCCTGATAACTTCCCCAATATGGTTCAGGATTTTTCGGATCATTTTCATAACACGTACGGGCAATATCGAGCATTCCCTGATAATCATATTCTGAATATGGCCAGACCGGAAGAATTCCTCCGCCGGGAGCCGATGAAGTATATCCCATGATATTCTTCTGCCACTGGTCGGTGAAGCTGTTATAGTTTGATTCGAGGAATACGGCACTGTTATACCACCGCGCCGAATCGGAATTCGCATACGTGATCGGCATGGGACGCTTAAGACCTCCGTAATTCCACGACCATACCGCTTTCGGTGGATGATACGACGTATCGATGTCGAGGCTTCTAAAGAACATTCCCACAAAAGGCACCCATTCATGCCATAGAAACATTTTGGGAAGTCCTTTGATATTCTCGCTTTGTTCACGCTCAGTCCTAACGAAAAGATCATGATTCCACGGAGCGAGAACGCTTAACGGTGGCGCACCGTTCTTTACGAAAAGATCATGAAGATAAGTGTAACAATGGAAAAACGGATAATGCGGTTCGTTTCCTTCGCACCAGGCCTTCATTGCATTATTATCATTCTGGATTTTAAGGTAGCCTATAATTGTCGCTAAATTTGCATCTGCTTTCCCGGTTAAGAGACGTTGTGCAACCCAATCGCGAATGCGAAGTAAGCGGAAAAAGATGGGTATTTGTTTAAATGTTTTTATGCGCACATCGACTTGAGGGGCAAGAGTTTTATTTCCGTAACTGTCAATCTCGTAAAAGGTATCGATTGGCAAGATACGATGTTCAATTTTATAGCGGACAGTTACACCAGCCCACTTATCCAGATTTTCCGCACTCACAGAACGCCCTGGTACTTGGGTAATAGCAAAAGGCAAAGCATTATAAGAATTCTTTGTGATCGTATCGGCAACGAAAAAATTAAATCCTGTATCGGAATTCTTTTTCACCCAATATTCAATAGAATACAGTGCTGCTGTTCCGGTAACACTACTGAGATTTCCGGGATCAAAAAAATAGACAAAGTCATAAGAAAAGGAACCCGTATGCAAGGGATTATTTCCGGAATATGGGTCGGCGGTGGCTCCTAACAAGTCACTTAATACATAATCGCCGGAATTAAGACCAATTGTATCAATTTTCCACTCAGCTCCTCGATTATCAGTACCATTATCAAGTGCTCCTTTTTTATTGCCCCAAGAATAAAGATTATCATTAACCGCTCCACTTGTACCCGGCATATAAATACGGATATCCCTTCCGTATGCAGCGGCAGTAAGTATCGAGTTAAGGTTGCCCTTATATGAGGGCGCGTAGGTCACCGTTGAATCGTAATAAAATGGATCGCGGAGTGCAGCCGCGTTTGTATCGACAACCGATGTTTGGTTCGGAAATGTTTTCGGGTTTCCAGATGAAGCCCATTCCATCCAACTGAAATTCATCCCGAACATTTTTTCCAGAACATCGGCAACCGGAGCGCGGTATGCTCCGATCGGAAATTCGTCGTAGGTGCACACTCTTTTCAAAGTATCCGTCGCGTCTTGAGCAACGACAACTGACTGAAACAGTAAAAGAAGCAGCAGGGGAAGAATTATCTTTTTCATAGGATGTAGAATATAAATGAAAAAAACAATGCCTTATAGAAAATTTTGTAGTTCTGATTCCGTTCGCGGTTTGGATTTTAATGATATATGTTCCATTGCCCCATAGCGTGGTGTTGAAAAATTCGATATTATCGCCGCCATTAAAATCAACTTTCCGATGTTCAATTTGTTTTCCAAGCAGGTTGTAAATGGTCACCGACCCCTCATAAAATCCCGGGCTCGATATATGCACTTTTGTAAACTTATCGGCTATTGATGGAAAAACGGAAAGATTAAAATCAATTGCTGCTTGAGTTCCAACCATCATCTGAGGGTTTGTTTTGTGGGGGATGTTTTCACAATCACGGTACATTAGTAAGTCTAAATTGGAATTATGAAAATTGAAATCCGACTCATCAACTATTAAACAAACTGTCCTGCCAGTATTATTAATGGAATGAAGAGTATCAAAGATTAAATTAAAACCATTACCTTCATACCCTACAACGGCGTCAAATAGTGTATCTAATGCCCTCCCTCCCGCATAAAAAAAAGTAAAACTTTTTAGATATCCTGCTTCATTGATTTCAGCATCAACAGCGAGATACGGAATACCAGACCCGGTCAGATCTCCACAGGCCATAACGCCTGTATTACGATTAGGGCTTGAACCAAAATTTTTTAATAAGCCATAATTCTCGTAATCCGTAAGACGGGGAGATGTGATCGTATAGAAAGCATTCTGTGGTGTTAGCGGATACGTACCAAAATTATCTCCTCCTTTGAAAATATAAATATGCAAACCATCAGAGACTATCAGGTCGGTAATTCCATCACCCGTAATATCGGTGGCATAAAGATTAGTGACTCGAATCTGTTTGCTGTCACTAATAATAATGATGCTATCTTTTGAAATTGTCGAACCCGTTTGTTTAAGTATATATGTAATTGCGCCTGTAGACCAAAGGTACATAGGTTTCAAATGTGGACCGAATTTTCCAAGTATCCCTCCTCCGCCCCCGGGACTAAGAATTGAATCATTGGCATAAATGATTTCATTTTTTACAAAACCCTTTCCTCCCTTAAAAAATAAAATATATTCCTTGCCTGGCTCACCTCCTCCAGCCAATATATCCACAATACCATCTTCATCAAAATCGATTGCACCTATGAATCCAAAATCTTCTCCAGGTGAGGCAAACCGGGATGTATATGTTGTATCAAAATATGGGAGTGTTTTTCTGCCTTTATAAAAAGCTTGCCAAACACTCCCTATAATATCACCCACTCCATCTCCATCAAAATCACCATATAAAACTGGAACATCGGCAATTATAGCTTTAGTAGGCGGTTCAAGAATAAAAGGTCCTCCATAATGCAACCATGAACTATCTTGAGCTGCAAAAAGACTTCTTACTGCACTCAGTTCAAAATCTTCCCAGCGATCCGAATTTTGTAACCCTATATTTTTATTTGCATCCGGTATATAAAACGGGTCTTGAGTTTCTCGGGCAATCGTATCCATTTTCCCGCTAAAATCAATGGCAAGCGGGTCAGCCGCTTGAGCAAAGGCGCCGGAAGCGGGGTATAATAAAAAAGCTATGAGTATAATAATCCGCATATCTTTAAAAGACAACTGAGATCGGATTTCGTTACATTTCTTTTTCATTAAATTTAGGGCATAGGTTAATACCCTAATGTAACAATTTACACACATAATTATTCGCTTCTCTGCCCCGTGAACATCAAAAGAGTCATCGGGGATAATATTCGCGGATACCGACATAAATTATCATGGACGCAAGAAAAACTGGCTGTTCGCTCAAACCTGAGCATAGAGTTTATCGGACGCCTTGAAAGAGGCCAAAAAAATATAAGCGCCGAAAATATCGTGAAGATTGCCAAGGTCTTAAAAATTGAACCTTATAAATTGTTTATTGAAGACTCATATAAATTCCCCTCGGATTAGAATGAATCTTGCACATCTTAATCTAAAAACCTCTTAAAATCATGGTTCAGGCCAGATCGATCTTCATCGGTACTTCTGCCATAATAATATTCGAGGGCTCGCTTTTGTTGCCTGCAAGATCGTATGCACGTATATAATACTGGTAACTTCTGCCGGATGTAGTCACGTTATCGGTATACATCGTTACCGTGACGGAATAATAATGCTCAAAAGTTTTTCCGCCATCTGTAGAGCGCCAAATTTCATAACCGGCAACAGATTCATTATCGGTTGCTTTTTCCCAATTGAGACGAATTTGATTTGTTCGGGCAAGAAATTTCAGAGGTTCGGGAGATTGCCATTTCGGAGCTTCGGTATCATCGGAGAACGGCGCTTGAATATGCTCCTTAGGCCATAAGCCGCAGACGACTTTATGGAATGTCTCATCAAGCGCTTTGCAAACATTCCAGTAAATACATTTTACGATCTTCTCAGAATTATTTTCGCGTATCTTTTTTATAATATCCGGATCGGCAAGCAAGCCGCGTGCCATGCCAATAAGATCGGCGCGATCATTCTGCAAAACTTCTTCGGCTAATTCAGGCGTGGAAATTTTTCCGGTTGCAATGACCGGTGTTTCATATCCATGCTTGCGCAGATTTCTTCGCGCCGCTTCTGCCATGTGAAGATTATATCCGTCGGGATAATCGGCAGGCGGCATACAGCGGTCACCGGAATATCCTGTATATGGATAAAGCACTTCACCATCTTTATGAATTGCATCTTCAAACTTTCCTCCGGCAGAAAGCGAAATATAATCAACTCCACCTTCAGCCATACGCAAGGCGATCTCCGCTGATTCTTTGGAAGTATATCCGCCTTTGATGCACTCTTCACCAAGGAAGCGAACGCCGATAGGAAAATCATCGCCGACCATTTTGCGAACTTGCTTGATCGCATTCAGCGGAACGCGCAATCTATTCTCTAAAGATTTTCCGCCGAATTCATCGGGGCGTTTATTGCGCTTCGAAAGAAAACTCGACATCGTATAAGCATGAGCCATGTGCAGTTCGACTCCGTCATATCCGCATTCGCGAGCGCGAAGAGCAGCTTGTCCGTATTGCTCAATAATAAGTTTAATATCATCAGGCAAAAGATCTTCGATCTTCTGCCGCCAGCCTGAGCGTGCGATCTTCAGAAAATGAATGATCTGCGGTACAACTTTTGATTCACTTGTATCATGGACTTTTTTAGCAAGCTCGGTCAATCCGGGTTTATATTCATCAGTACAGATACGAAGCAGAGGACCGGATTTCGCTTCATGTACTGCCATTGCCTCAACGACGATAAGTCCTGTTTCGCCTTTAGCAAAACGAACGTAGCGGTCAGTGATATCCTGATTAATAAAACCGCCCTCGCCGGATAGACGCGTCACCATTGCCGGCACAACAAGCCGGTTCGGCAAAGTCATGCCGTTTATGGTATAAGGGGATAAGAGTTTATCGAACATAGGCTATTTGTAACACTTTTCAAGGACTTATGTTTGCAAGGGAGATCAAATTCTTAACACTATGAAAATATTTACACTCCATACTACGACTGAGGAACAGAAAACGAATCAGGCAATGCAACATCGCTTGACTCAAGTTCTCGCAATTGTTGTTATCACTGTTGCACTGGTATGTATTGGTATGATCTCTTTGTCCGGTAAAATCCCTGGTCAAAAAACCCGGGATCTGATATATCTTCCTACTATCATCATTCTTATCGGCATTGCCCCCTCGGTAATGAAATATCCATGAAAGGTGTTGCTGCCCCGCATTATTATTTCTGCGGTCTTCATCGAATTTTTTCTTTTTATACTAAATGAAATGTTATCATAACACTCTAAAGGATACAAGAAAATTCATTACACTCCACTCTATCACTTCAGAACAGAAATGGTCTTCGTTTCCATTTTCTTTTCTCCTGCCTGATTTAATTTAATCTGACTGTTTTGTTAAAAAAAAGGTACTAATCCATGAAGGTCAACCAGCGTGTCATTCTGAGCGACAGCGAAGAATCTGAACTCTCGGTTTGCCGGAAAGCTCGGATTCTTCGTTCCGCTTCTGCTCCTGTGGTCGCAGAAGAATGCTCCACTCAGAATGACAAGTTGTGGTTTATAGGTTAATACCAAAAAAAATATTGTTTGCGAGATTTAGGAATTGTTGTATATTTGTATTGAGATTCAATTAAAAATATCATCCGATTGAAGGAAAAAATTGGTCGTATTTTTACTTTACGTTTACTTTGAGTGTCTGGAGTGTTGTGCATTAAAATTAGCATTAGATGAAAGGATAGATCTATGAAAACAATCCTTAGAAGTTTTCTACCCTCACTGATTTTTGTGATCTGTCTTTATGCAAACCGAATCCAGGCGCAAACTGATGCTTCTATTTCAGTTACTGTTAACCCGCCTTATACAGGAGACCTCTCTGTTTGGCGTTCTGATCCGAGCCGGGTACTCATTATTCTCACAGGGGGAAATTCCCCCACTACTGTTCGCATTTCCGGATATGCGACTAACTCCGATAACTCAATACGGATCGAGACAAAAGATGACATCCCTGCTCAACAGCGAATTGATCTTCGCGAACATGAAGTGAGGACGTTAAGCGGTCAGTATCTTTCGCTTACCGATCCGAATTCCGTACGTTATATTGGTACAAATGCAGCAACGATCGCTCGTTCGGGGCAACTTCCAGAGGGCAATTACAGACTTTGCTTAAAGCTTCTTAATTACAATGCTCCGCATGCGCAGTTATCGAACGAGAGCTGCTCAAATTTTACTATCACATATCTTGATCCTCCCAATACGATACAGCCAACATGCGGTGACGTCCTTTCCTCAAACCCGCCTCAGTCAATTACCTTTCTCTGGAGCAGACTGACACAACCCACTGTAACTTATGATTTTATACTTCGCGAAGTACCTATCGGACATACTGCAAATGAAGTATTCCATTCAGGAAGCGGACTTATTTTAGATCGGCCGCTTAATGGCCAATCATCATTTGTTTACAGTGCTTCAGAACCGCCTCTTACGGTCGGAAGAACTTATGCATGGGCAATCAGAGCAGCCGATCCTTCAGGGACATCACAAATTCGCAACCATGGACTTTCAGAGATTTGTTCTTTTACCTACGGATCATCGAGTTCAAGCGGTTCGTGCAATCATCCTTCGGTTACCATTGCATATCCACCGGATGCTTCAGTTGTTCCCTACCGGTATGTTCCGGTGATCATTCATTTCGATCCTTATTGTGACGACTACCACAGATTTGCATCAACTTTCAGCATCGGAGGAGCAACTGAATCTCCACGAAATCTTACATGGCTGCCTAACCCTCTTTCGGCGCAGCGTGCCTCTGCCGGAAGTATAACTCAGGAACAAGCACAATATATTTGGATAGGAAGTCATAACGGTGTTCCATATCCCCCGGGTGTTAGCCAGTCATGGAATGGAACGGTGCAGCTTACATTAGGGACAACTGCGCTTCCAACTGCCTCACTTACGGGACACTTTACAACAGGAATGGGACCATCGAGACTAACCTATCCTGCAAATGACACGACGGTTTCAAGCGGCGATGAAGTTCATTTCGTTTGGAGAACAGCAGATGCGCCATCTGAGGATGCGTTAAAACCTCGCTTTGATATTGTTCAGAGTACACATCAGGCATCGAGCGCTTATAATCTTACCGTCCATGAACGATGGGTTCTTGAAGTATCGCGTACGCGTGATATGTCTTCACCGGTTTATACAACAAACGGAGTCGTAGATATCAGCGATATAAGCGCAATGAATGCTGCGGCGATCAGCGCTGCAATCTATATTTCCGCAAGAGCATCTCATTCCTTTACTGAAAATGGAGATTATTATTGGCGCCTGAAATGGCTGGTAAATACATCTGACCCAACATCGCCAGAATCATATTCCCCAAGCGATGTTCGGCATTTCACCATAGGAGCCGGGAGTACTCCGAGCGCTTCTGACTGCCTAAGCATCTTACCTGCTTCTCCTGCCGTCGGAGATACATGGACAGCTACGCTTAAACCACGCTTCAGTGTTCTCGTACGACCAGGTATTAATGTTTCTTCCGTGACGGGTGGCAGGCTGCAAGTGTGGCGTCGTGCAAGTTCTACTGAAAGTTCTTCAACTTCAACCGGATCAGCAGAGGTACTTGATGTTAGTTTTACCGGTAATGAAGCGGCTAAATTTCGTCCGCGCAGCGGAACACCGGGAAGTTATGACCTTGCATTTGTTAATGAAACAAGTTCACCAAACCAATGGAGCGCAACCGATCATGCACAATATCTCTGGAGGTTTACTCTACGTTTTACAGGTAGTTCTATCCGTACCGACAGAGTAACATGCTCACGTTCTGAAGTTACCAGTTCAGATGGTACTTTTTCTGTAGAGCAATCTACTCATGCTGATAGCTCAGGTTGCCAGGATAATTGCTCAGCACCTGATGTAACAGATCATACTGCAACCTCTTCGACATTCAATGCAGGTGATGATCTGCACCTTGGACGTTTCACACTCCATCTTGTCACAGCCACCGGTACGGGATCAAGCCTATCCGGCACAGGAACGATCGCGATTCCCTTTCTTCATAATATTCGCCTTGCTGTTGATTTTTCAGGATTGCATGTCAATGCCGCACATGAAGTATTTGACGGCACTGCTCATGGGCATTGGGATAATTCCTCACCGCTACCCGATCTTACAGGAGCCGGAACAGCATTACATTTAACTCAAGACCAGATCAATGGTATCTCTGCAGCATCTGCTCAGCCTGCACGTTTGCTTTCACAATTAGTTACAGGTTCACCGATATCATTACCTATTGGAATTGATACAACTGTCGGTGGAATGCAAATTGTACTTGGAGTGACGGCTTTGGATTTTGATGCTCATAATGGGCAACTAACTGCAGTTGCCTCTATCCCGCTTCCCATGCTCGGACCGGGTATGGGTATTGGTGTCGGTGCGAAAAATATTTGTCTGAACCCGAACGGATTCGGTGGAGATGGAAATTTCAAGCTTTTCGCACCTACAGACATTGGTTATACCCATGATGATAATATTGTAGGCTTTGCGATCAAAGGCTGCACACAAGATGAACATCATGCGTATCAGGATGATGGAACATATATGACATTTGATTGTCATGGTTTTAAGAACCTTCACTTTGTTACCGACGTCACATTCCCCAGAAGTTCCATTCTTCCGATACTCCCAACCGGAGACGTTGATCCAAACGGTGATCATAAGGTCATCGCCGGTTTTTCTATTCTGGTTGAAAGAAATTACCTGAATGCTCATCACTCAAGCTGGGGTTTCATGGCAACAGGGACGATGGGGAGATTTGCAGCTACATCGGCGCCCGATCTGGTATTTACTGTTGATTCGCTAGTGCTCGATCTATCCGATGATACAAATCCGGATGGAATAATCTTTCCTGCGGGTTTTACGGGTACTCATGATAATACCTGGCGTGGATTTTATATGAAAGAGCTGAGTTGCGCTCTTCCGAGCCGGTTTTCTACATTTGATCATCGCCCTATTACTTTTGCTGTCAGGAATGTCATCATAGATATGACGACAGGCATTACGGCGTCGTTCCGAATTGAAAATCTTATTTCCTCATCTCCAAATGTTAACATGGCAAGTTGGGGTGCGACTATTGATACGATCGGACTTGACTTAGTATGCAATTCTTTTCGTAGAGCATTTATGGCAGGACGTTTGAAGACACCTATCAGCACAACTTTGCTCGGTTATAGTGCAACATTATCGCATCCGCCAAGTGGTTTCCAGTTCGATATGGTCGTGCATCCGGTTACTAATCTTGAAGCATCATTATGGGCAGCAACATTAACATTACTACCGACGACGAACATTACTTTTACTGCCGGCGGAGGTCACGGAGCGGAAATATCGGCTCGGTTTGACGGCAGTATTACCATCGCCGGAGATATTCATAGTCCGGGAGGCGGGCAAAGTGTGCCGGGTATGGATTTCAGAGGAATCTCATTTGAAGGTGTGGTCATTTCTTCAGAGGAAAGCCACATGAATTCCGGAACGTGGCATATGTCAAGCCAACAGCATGGCGCAGCAGGTTTTCCGTTATCTCTTGATTCTGTTCCGTCGTTAGTAGTAGGTCAACGAGATGGACTGCCTGCTCTCGGTCTGCGTTTTCATGTATCGTTAAATTTGCAATCAGGTTCAAACGGTGTATCGGGTGGAACGGGTATTTCGATCTGGGCAAAGTTAGGGACTGATGCCAGAGGCGCAGCGCAATTTCAGTTCGGAGGTATTTCAATCGATGAAATTAATCTGGGCTGTCGAATAGGAAGTACTATTGAAATTTACGGCACAATTGCTCTTTACGATCATGATGCGACATACGGAAATGGATTTCTTGGCGCGATCCGTGCCACAATTTTAGGTAAGATCACTATTGATGCAAGTGTTCGTTTTGGTTCGGTAACGCATGGGGCGGATACGAACCGTTACTGGTATGTCGATGCTAATGTCGGATTTCCTGCAATAACATTTATGACAGGGCTTGCATTTTATGGATTCGGAGGTGGAGCATGTTACCATATGCGCCGCGTCGGTGATCTCGGACATCTTTCCTCAGCCCCACACTCAAGCAGAGAAATGGCAAATCAGTATGTACCCGATGCAACTCAAGGATTTGGATTCCATGCGAAAGTAGTGATCGGTACTATTCCAACTGCCGATGTATTTAATGCCGATATAACATTGGAAGTTCAATTCCTTGCAGCGGGTGGTGTAGGTTCCATCACTTTGCGAGGTGATGGGTATCTTCTTGCAGGGCTAAATGACCGTGCCGCTGCTCCTGTTTCCGCTCATGTGAGAATCAGCTATGATTTTCCGACCTCAACTCTTGACGGCAGATTAGCAGTTGCTGTCGGATCGCCGTATAATACATTTGTCAATATTCTCAGCAGCGATTCCGTTATTGTCTTTCATGTCGATCCAGGCACATGGTATTTCCATATGGGTCTTCCTCCGATGGATCAGCGTATAGGAGTTCAAATCGGATTGGGCCCTGTGAATGTTGTCTTCAATACGTATCTCGATGCCGGCATGAATATTCCGGCTGCAGAACTTCCTCAAGATATAGTTGATAAAATACATCCACCGCCAATTACTCGAAGTCCTTCCGTTGGTTTGGGAAGCGGCTTCGCCTTCGGTACGTATTTTCATGCAGGGTTTAATGGCAGCTGCCTTATTTTCTACGGAGATCTATCTATTACATTAGGATTCGATATTTCCTTCCTTAATTACGGAGCAAGTGCCTATTGTGCTGAAACTCATGATCATATTGGTATGAACGGATGGTATGCAAGAGGTGATATTTATGCCGATATCCATGCAGAGCTCGGAGTTGACGTCGGTTTTGGAAGAGCAAGAATTATGAGCTTTGATGTCGGAGCAGTACTTGCGGGCGCAGCACCTAATCCTTCATGGGCAGCAGGGGCGATAGAAACAGATTATTATTTACTCGGTATTCAGGGTCATTGTCATTTTGATTTCACAGTCGGATACCCTTGCACACTTGTTCCTTCACCGCGAGAAAGTGCCGTTGCGACCATTCCTCTGATAGGTCAGGTTTCGCCAGATAGTGCAGCTACTGAGGTAGATATTTTTACTGCACCGCAGGCTGCTTTTAATTATGCAATTGATCACTCCTTTACTCTGCCTGAGATGACGGCAAGGGGTGAAGATGTCATTCGTACGTATAGAATACATTTAATGAGTTTCACACTCTCCGAAGGTGCAACGACGATGTCTGTGGCTAGTGATGGTACAAATGCAACACTTACGCCAACCAATGCTCTTCAGGGGCATCATGGATACACTGTTACCGTGCGCGTTGCAGCGCAAGTATTAAGCGGCTCCTCATGGATACAAGCAAATCATCTTGACGGGACACCCATAACCGAAACAATAATTCATCCATTCACAACCGGTGCTCCGCCCGATCATATTAATGCAAGTAATGTTGCCTTTACATATCCGATGGATAGACAATCGCATTTCTTGCAAGGCGAATGTTCGGAGGGTATTGTTCTTCTCAAGATAGGGCAGCCATATCTTTTTGATATTCCTGCGGGAGTCCGGCGAACATCCTTTATCGCGCGCTTCACTCCGAAAGATGAATCCGCCGATCCGGTAAATACGGATGTTACGTACGATACAGGTGCAGTGCATTTCCAAATTCCAGCATTGCAAAATAATACGATCTATGCATTGCAGATCATTAAAAAGCAAACAGCTGCGAGTCCTGGATTTAGTCTTTCAGGTATACAGACATCTCTAGCATCAACGATTCTCTCGGGTCGCGTAAGCCGATATGCGAATGGCTCATCAATTGCATTCGCGCATCGTGATCTGAGAAATATCGGAGTCGGCGCGGGTGAAAAACAACTATACCTCTATTATTTCAAAACAAGTCAGTTTAATAGACTTCAACAAAAATTGGATTCATGGACACCATCAAGTACGATCTCGCCACGCGCTTTTGGTACGCTCGAAATCCATACGGCACAATTCACCGGACCTGAATTGCTTGATGATTATGAAATGAATGGCACCTCATATGAACGCCATGGACATGTAACAATTCCTCCTCTGGTTCATGTGGCAGCAAACCAAAGAGTCGATGAATGGCATCGCACATTTACCAATCCTTGGGTCTATGACGCATTCTCTCGCCTGGTAAGAATGAATCTACGGTCATCATCTACAAGAACAAACTTTGATCGTGAGGCACTAAACGGAACTCGGGGATCAGGCGCTGCATTAGCCAACTATATCGGAAATTCCGATCCGTTAGTTAGTGATAATGAGATCCAACCGCCGCCATCATCGGGACCTGTCTTTAAGTTGGGATCGTCATCCGGAGGATCCCGCGGCATAGGAAGAACCGGAATTTCTCCTCACAGTCGCACCGTACCGCCGCCGACGGTGCAGATCTCTTTCAATCAAGGCATCGTGGTTCCAATGGATTTTGGATCGTTAAGAAATCAAGTCGCCTACATCTTATCTGTATATTCATCCGAGTTCTTTTCCAGAGAAGATTACTCATGGCTTCAGCAAGTGCATTCGAAAAGGTATGAGATGATGTCTCATGGTTCGTACACGCTCGGATTTAATTACTGGTACTCCGGCTGCATTCCAGAGCCGGATACCGGCACTCCCACGTACCGCAAACAATTCACTTACTGATAAGAGGAGCATACAATGCAATACATGAAAAAAATATTTTTTATTTCGCTCCAATTGATTTGTGCTTTTTCTACATCACGGTTATGGGCACAAGATGATGATATACTCCGACCCCGTCATGCTCGAGTCGTACTTGCAGCAGCTACGTATGGAGATTCTGTTGTGCTGCGTCTTGGAATATCAAAATCTGCGGCATGGCTGATCGGAAATAAGAAAGGCTACATTATCGAACGCGTTCGCAGCAACGATAAAGGTGAGTTCGACAGAATGAAATATGAACAACTTACTCCCTCGCCGCTCAAACCCTGGACAGAAGAGAAATGGAAAAATCAATTATCTAAAAAACCTGACAGTACTTCTTGGTATTCTGCGATTGCAATGCAGATGATCTATGGCAAGACCGGAGTACCCAAAGCACAGTCATCTAAAGACATTACCCCGATGATCCGCAAAACCCAGGAACTTGAAGACCGTTTTGGGTTTGCACTCTTCGCAGCTGATATAGATCCGGTTGCAGCAGAAGCATCAGGTCTCCGATTTGCCGATCATTCCGTACATGTTGGTGATTCTTATATCTATCGCGCATATATTCCCAATTCGGATACATCATACCATATTGATACCGCATACCTTGTCGTTCGCATCACTCTTAGAGAAGTACTTACTCCGCCTCCGGGTTTTATTGCAGATACAGGCGATGGTCAGATCAGACTTCGCTGGCAATATATGGAGCAAGGGTACGAAGCATACCATGTTGCTCGGTCGGATGATGGAGGAAAGAGTTATCATCGCTTAAATTCTACTCCGATTCTCGTAATGAAAGCTTCCAAATCAAAAGGGCCGCCTATCCCTTCATTTACGGATACAGGAGTTACAAATTATCGTGAATACTTTTATAGGCTGCAAGGCATCACACCTTTCGGCGAAGTAAGCGAACCTGCAGAGATTGAGGCATCCTCAATGGATCTCACACCACCGGCCAGCCCAATTCCGGATGATCCCGTTCAAATTGGAACCAACAAAGTTAAGCTAACATGGATCGAAAGGAATCCACCAAAAGACCTGAAAGGATTTCTTGTCGCACGCAGCGGTAAATCGCTCGGCGGATTTCATATTATTTCGGAAAAACCGCTTGCCACAGGAATTCATACTTTCATTGATGAGAATGCCACCGAAATGGAGCCATATTATGTGATCGGTGCTCTGGATACTGCCGGAAACATTGGACGTTCGATCGTTATTGCTGCGGAAGTCATTGATTCAACACCTCCATCGCCACCAACAGGCGTCACAGGAACAATGGATACGAATGGTATTGTGCATCTTCGTTGGAATCTTGGAAGCGAAAAGAATTTGATCGGTTATAGAGTCTTATGGGCAAATGATATAAAACATGATTTTACCCAACGGACGCCCAATAATATTACCGATACAAATTTTATTGATACGATGCCCGTCAAGACTCAGACGCGATATGTTTATTATCGTGTATCGGCTGTCAATATCAGGCAAAATCAGTCAGAAATGTCTGTAATATGTCCCGTCCAAAGGCCTGATCTCGTCCCTCCGACATCTTCGATTTTTAAAGATATTCAATGTACCGATAGCTCTGTCATTTTGTCATGGGCGCGTTCGGAAAGTGAAGATCTTCGATCTCAAAATCTTTACAGGCGGAAAGTATCTTCTGATAATATCCACACAGATGGTTGGGAAGAAATTAAAAATCTTAATAACTTGTCTGAACAATATGAAGATACAAAGGTAAAACTGAATACAACTTATCAATATCAACTTATAACTATTGATAGCTCCGGTAATCGCTCAACTCCATCTCCGATAGTTCAAGGGCGACCGTATGATATCGGACGACGTGAAGTTGTGACTAATGTTGCAATTTCCTATGATTCAACTAAAAAAGTAGCCCATCTGAGTTGGAAATATTCAGGAAAAGATGAAGACTATTTCTTTATCATCTACCGCTCTGTAGATGGCCGCGCAATTGCACAATACAAAGCGGTAAAGAAAGATGAATTATCTTTTGACGAACCGCTGGTCTATAATGGAAGTTATTCCTATGCAGTGAAAGTACATGTAAATATCGGAGCAGAATCTCCACTCTCGGAACAAGTCTCGGTCCAACGAAAATAATCAGAAGTAACCACTCTTAAAGTACAAAAAGAAGCCCCGTCCAAAGACGAGGCTTCTAAATCATGCTTTAGGAATTAAAACCTAAGGCAAGGTTTTCGAATACGTCGCTTTTAAATTGAAATGAAATTTCACTGCAAAAGTGATCGGCGCTTCATTCGTGGTTCCTGAAAAAGTCAGAATTAACGAACTGGACGAACCGAGCAATTGATTCTGAATGAATTGCTTACCCTCATCTGTAATCGTCAGAGGTTGTGCCACACCTATAACTGATTGGAGATTTAAATCGCTAACTGTTGCTACCGTCTTTGTCGTAACTCCGTCTATGCTGCTTGCCGAAACGGTACCGGTAATGATTTTCTGCGTAGGTGAACCAGCTGATGAGAGCACGGTAAACGTACCGGATTGAAGGTCGATGGCGCTTATATCCGCTTTATACTTCGCGTAATCCGAACCGGATTTACTTGCATCAAGTGTATCCGAACGACTGTAAGTAGTCGAGGGAAAGTTATTGATATCTAATTCTTTATCCAGTGATAAAGTAAAATCTTTTTTGACCGTACAACTTGTGAAAAAAAACATCGCTGCTAATGTCAATAAAAAAGAACTTAATATTTTCATAGCGTTTTCGATTTATCTGGTGAAAAAATAATTACATTGCACACTCTATATGATTCTCTCGCACTACACCTGTCAGCATATTGTAATACGCTTTTGCAGTAGTAGTTGCGGCAGCTATGGCTGCTTCTTCATCGGCAGATGATGTGATGAGCGAAGCCAGCATATCGCGCTCTGCCTGACGGTGAATTTCGTCGGCTTCCTCATGAACACGGAAGAAAGCAAGTCCGTCATTTGTCGTCACTCCATAAAATTTCGTCAGACCTTCGATCTTCGTACGCGAGACTTCCGGAATTTGCGACTCATACCCATAAAGGGCAGCGACGCCTTCAAGTGTCGGATGGTTGCGAGTCATATCAGTAAAAGTCTCTGTCATCGCAGACGTCTCTTGATAGGGAGTTGCATTGCGAACATCATTGCGGTTGCAGCCAAGCGATTCAGTAAAACGCAGCCAGAGTTCAGGATGATTTGCATCGCCCTGCTCTTCTTCAATGATATTCAGAAGAAGCTGCTGACGGATGGCAATGTCATCCGTATTGGCATGTACGTTCGATACGTAACGCGGGAAATTGCGCTCGAAGTGATAGTATTGCTTTGCATATTCCTGCAACTGAGCATTCGTCAGCGTTCCTGCATTCCAAGCCTGATAGAACGGATGGTCAAGTACTTTAAACTGCGCTATGGAAGCGTCGAGACGAGTTAGGAAATCGTTTGTCATGTCTTTTATTGAGAGTAGATTAATTAGTGCCTACAAAAATACGAAAAAAATTGTCTGAACCGGAATTTATGGGATTATTGGAATTTCTGAAATTCCAATAATTCCATGCATTTCATGAATTCCAGTTCAGATAATTAATTCAAATACTTTTCCAAAAACTTCTCCATTGCCTCGTACGCTTCAAATCTGTTCTCTTCGTTATGGAAGCCGTGCCCTTCTTCTTCTTTGACCAGATAGGGTACGTCGATGCCTCGTTTTTTTAGCGCTTCAACGATCTGGTCCGATTCTGCTATATTCACGCGTGCGTCTTTCGCGCCTTGAATAACAAAGAGCGGTGAAGTGATTTTATCGACATGAAAAACCGGAGAGGCAGCAGTAAGCAGTTCCTTATCTTTTTCCGGATCGCCGACTTGCTCATACATCATTTCAAGAAACGGCTTCCAATATGGCGGCATCGTATTCATGAAGGTGAAAAGATTCGATACGCCGACGTAGTCTATGCCGCAGGCATAAAGCTCCGGTGTGAACGTCATCCCGGCCAGCGTACAATAACCGCCGTAGCTTGCGCCATAGATCGCAACCCTCTTTGGATCGGCGATTCCCTGATCGATCAGCCACCGGACACCATCGGACACATCATCCTGCATCTTCTTTCCCCACTCCTTGAACGAAGCCTCCCAGAACTTACGGCCAAATCCTAATGAGCCGCGATAATTCATTTGCAATACTGCATAGCCTCGATTGGCGAAGAGCTGCACTTCAGGATTGAATATCCACTGGTCTCGCACCCAGGGACCGCCATGCGGATTCATAATTACCGGAAGATTTTTCGCATCTTTTCCTTTAGGCAGCGTGAGATATCCATTGATCGTAAGTCCGTCCCGCGACGTATAGCTGATCGGCTTCATCTCGCAAAGATCGTCTTCATTTAGCCAGGGGCTGACATCGGCCAATTTTGTTAGTCTATTTCCTTCAACTTCATAAACATAGAATGCTCCGCGCGAACGGTCGCTGTATGTTCTGACAATATAAATATCCTCATCCTTATTTTCGCTTGCCAAAATGATCTCATAGTTTGGAAGTTTCGCTTGGATATTCGAAAAAATATCTTCAGTGTATTTATCCAGAAATTTTTGTTCGCGTTTCCATGTCGTAAAATTAATAAAAGTAAGGACTTTCCGATTCTTCGAAAAGTTCAGATCGGTAACATCGACTTCAGGATGTTCGTAGATCGTCTCCAATTCTTTCCCGTTTGCAATGTCGAATTTTACGATCGCTTTTTTATCGCGGCCGATATTGCTTGCAGCATAAATATATTTATTATCGAAAGTAAAAAAGAGCGGATGAACAGACTCTTTGAAATTCGTCGTCAAAATCGGCTTGAACTCATCTTTTTCATTCTCGCGATAAAGCAGTGTCGTATTAACTCCATCTGTTGTCGTAGCGGCATGGATATTCCCATCATGATCGGTAACCCATCCCATAATATTTCCCGGATTTTCGGCTACCATTGTCATGGTGCCGGTCTTGACATTGATCCGGTAAACATCGTGGATCTCTTTGTTGCGCTTATTGACGCCGATAAGCATTTCATCGGAATGTTCTTCGAGTTCGTCCACTACTTGTACCTGAATTCTATCAAAAGGTGTAAGATCGATCAGGTTATCGCCGTGAAGATCAACAGAGTACAGGTGGTAGTTTTCATCGCCGCCAAAATCATTAATAAAAATAATGCGGTCATTCGATTTCCAAAAATATCCGGGAATATCTCGCGCCCTTTCGCTGGTGATGCGCTTGGCTTCCCCGCCGGTACGCGGCAGAACAAAGACGTTCATGCGCCGTTCAAATGGCGCCAAATAGGAAATCCAGTTGCCATCAGGGGAAATCTGGTAGCCTGTTTTTTCAGGATTCTTAAAAAAATCGCGGAGTGGGATCTTCGGTACTTCTGCCATTGATATTGTTGAGTGTATGATAAAAAACGTAAATAGAGCCGTACATAACACGAATTTCATTGTTTTTGGTCAGGGAAAATGAATGGTTGGGCAAGAGAGGCTATTATTCCAATAACCTTCTCCTCAGCATCTCCAGAGCCGAATCTGCACTGCGCTCTCTAATAATATTGCGTTCATTCCCAAACTGAAAAATTTTTGCAACAATCGGATGGCCTTTTTCAGCAAGAGCTATCCAGACCATTCCTACAGGCTTGAGTTTTGATCCGCCATCAGGCCCTGCAATACCCGTTATCGCAAGTGAAAATCTTGTTCCGAATTTCTCTCTGATACCCTCTGCCATTGCAGTTGCACATTCGGCACTGACAGCGCCATATCTTTTCAGAATCTCTGCAGTAACTCCTAATTCACTTTTCTTTACTTGATTATCATAACTTATTATTCCACCCGGAAAAACTTTGCTTAAGCCTGCAACTTCAGCTAACTTTGATGATAGCAACCCTCCCGTACAGCTTTCTGCTGTGGATATATGCGCATTGACCTTGTGCAAAAGTCTGACAACGACTTGAGCCAATGTATCCTCATCTTTTCCATAAATATATTGCCGCGCTTTTGCACGGATATGTTTTTCAATCCGATCAGCGATTTTTTTTGCAGCAGCATTCGTTTCTGCTCTAACAGAAATACGCAATCTTACGCCAGAGATTTTTGGCAGGTAAGCAAGTGTTGCACCTCTCTCTAAAAAATCTTTTACAGTGCCGATCTTTTCCGCAAGAGTAGATTCACCGATTCCCACAGTAAGTAACGTCCGATGAATTATTGCCTCGCCAAGTTTCTTTTTATGAAGCTTCTGAAGTTCAGGCAATACCCATTTACCCATCAACCAATTCATCTCATGCGGAATGCCGGGAAGAATGATGAATGTCTTTCCCCGCTCGTGATAAAGCAATCCGGGAGCTGTGCCTCTATCATTACGAAGCGCTTTAAACCCTTGTGGAATCATAGCCTGACCGATATTAACTTCCGGCATTTTCATAATTCCAAATGAGCAAAACCTGCCACGGACCTGTGCAAGAGTTTTTTTATCGAGAGTGAGTCTCTTCTTAAAAAATTTTGCAACGACATGTTTGGAAATGTCATCATGAGTAGGACCTAAACCTCCGGTTGCAATGACGACGTCATTTTTTTTCCAAGCATCTTTCATTGCATTCAATATTTCTTTCTCGTTATCACCTATTGTAGTGACGCGCGAAACAGCAATACCGATAGCATTCAATTGCCTGGAAATTTCAGAAGCATTTGTATTGATAACTTGACCGATGAGTAGTTCATCGCCGATGGAAAGAATTTCAGCTTGCATGAAAATAAAATTAGTGGGGCGGACTCTTTGTCCGCCGGTATTGACGAGCGGACTAAGAGTCCGCCCCACTGAAAACCTAATTATATTATATAACTTTTAATCACCCACGTCGCAAGATGCGCACAGATATTAGCATATACGCCTGCTGCGACATCATCGAGCATGACGCTTGTTCCGCCGAAACGGTTTTCAAAAATAGACGCGGGATAAAGTTTGATAATATCAAAAAATCGAAAGAAAAGAAATGCGACAATAATAAAAACTGGATCACCGATATACCACAATGAAAAAAGCGCAACCCATTGCCCAAGCACTTCATCAATGACAACAATGCCCGGATCGTGCTCTCCCATTTTCAATTCGATCACATCTGTTGCAACTGTTCCGGCAACGAAAATAATGAGCGAGAATCCTAGAAGAGCCCAGTTATTCTGTAGGACTGGAATGAAGTAATAAAGAATCGCTCCTGCTGCACTGCCGACCGTACCTGAGGCAAATGGAGAAAGTCCTAAAAATCCGAATGTTCCGATAAATATCGCCCACATAGGCACGTGCTTGAAGGTAACAGTCGGTACTGCCCATAAACGCGAACGTGCTTTTGCAATGGGATCGAATGACATACTTTACGGATCACGAAAGTTCTTGCGAAGAACGTTTGAAAACATACCGGCGGAATACGAGATTAAATACGTGCGCATTCTCGTAGGTATATTGAATCGAAGTCAGAAGAGTCAGTATTGCAATTGCGAATATTGACCAATACAGTATATTTTCTTGTATCATTACAGCTCCATATTGAATTGCTGCAAGTCCGAATGTTCCGCTATTCATCATTACACCAACAAGCACATAACAGATGAATACCATCTGAAAAAATGTTTTATATTTTGCCAGCGAACTTGTTTTTATCGGCTGACCAATCGAACTTGCAAGAACGCGGAAAAGCGTTGCATAAACATCACGGGCGATTATTATTGCAACCGTCCATTCAGGTATAAGACCTCGGGATGCGAAAGCGATAAAGGCAGCGCTCGTTAAAAACTTATCGGCAAGAGGATCGAGGAATGCGCCCAATGGAGTCGTCAATTTCCACAGTCTTGCAAAGTAACCGTCATACCAATCCGAAAGCGCAGCAACTCCAAACACTAGAGCCGCCCAGAGATAGGGCGTAGGTTCCATAACTGCAAAGAGCACGAAAAATATGGGCGCAAGCAGTATTCGTAAAACTGTTAATTGTGTTGGAAAACTCACCTTTTAGTATAAAGTCAAATTATTTGATACGAATATAGCACTTTGAAGGGGAAATGAGTTCGCAAACAAGTAAATTTTCTTTTGGTCTCTGGATCTAATTGTCATTCCGAACGGAGATTTTTCTCGCAAAGCCAGAAAAACGATGTGAGGAATCCCCTCAATTTGAGCCTGAAGTTTTGGATTGTGAAAAACTTAGCGATTCCTTTTTCCAATCTTTACTTAAATCATTCCAAGTTGGATTCATAGACTCGATTAAGACATCTTTCTTTTCTCTTCTCCAACCCTTGAGTTGCGTTTCCCTCTCTATTGCTTGTCTAATGTCGGAGAATTGCTCAAAGTATACTAACTTATCGATGTTATATTTAGCAGCAAAGCCTTTGAATAACTTATTCTTATGCTCATAGAGTCGTCGTTCCAGATTATTGGTTACGCCGATATAGAGTTTCTTATATTTTGACGAGAGGATATAAACAAAATAGCTCATTGAACTCATGCATCTTGAAACCTTCTGGCAATATTCAGGGGATTCCTCACTTCGTCTGCCACGACCTTCGGTCGAGTCAGACTACGTTCGGAATGACAGGCACGTGTATGTTCAAAACCAAGACCTACGCCGCTCTTAACTTCGCAAGATGTAAAAATCTGAGTATCGAAATATAGAACCATCCCATATCGAACTCATACCATTTGACGGAGAATTTTGCGTTCGATGGAGCTTTATGATGATTGTTATGAAGTTCTTCACCGGAAAGAAGAATTCCGAGCGGTACAATGTTGGTACTTGCGTCTTCCACCTTAAAATTACGATAGCCGATCGTATGACCAAGTCCGTTCACCACTCCGGCTGCCCAAAATGGAACCCACAGCACTAATCCTGCCCATACGAATAACGCCGGAACGTAGCCGAAAATCTGTGCAGTGATAAAATAAAGAACAACCGGTCCGCCATATTTAAGCGGTACAAAAATATATTTTTCGAAGAAATCATCTTTCCAACCCTTAGCATATTTTGCAACGGTTTCAGAATCGGCATAGGCTTTGCGGTAATACATCACTCCGCCAAAAAGAATGGCAGCCCAACCGTGAATAACAGGTGAATGCGGATCGTTCTCCGTATCAACAAAAGCATGATGCTTCCGGTGGACGGCAACCCATTGCTTTGCCGACATCCCGGTAAAAAGCCATAGCCAAACGCGCATGGGGAAAGCGGCGATCGGTGAAAAAGTTACGCTTTGGTGGGTCAAAGAGCGGTGAAGATAGAGCGAAGTACACATAATTGTGAAATGCCCTGCGATAACGATGATGATGAGAGCACCCCACCACGTATGAGTCAGAAATGATAAATCCATGCGAAAAATCCCCCTTCAAGAGAAATAGTACAAAATAGCCACGTTATTACGTAAAAAGGGGGAGAAAAGTTACATAAATCTTGGAAAAATTAATCGTGAGCATCACTCCCTCTCATTACTATTACTCTTCTTAATCATCTTCCCCTGTTCTGCGGCTGAATGGGAGAAGTAACTTCCGCCTGAGCCATCACCTCTTGCGACGAAATAAATTTTATCGTGTTTGGCAGGGTTGAGGGCTGCGAGGATTGCGGGTTTGCCGGGATTGCAGATCGGTCCGGGAGGCAAGCCGGTATTTTGATAGGTATTATACGGATTTGCTTTGAGCAGATCGTTATGTGTTATCGGTCGCGAAAGTCCTAAGCCGTATTGCACCGTCGGGTCGGCATCGAGCTTCATGCCGATCTTCAGACGATTCCAATATACTCCGGCAATCGTATCGCGCTCAACCGGAAGCCTTGCTTCAGCTTCAACAATGGAGGCAAGTGTCATTAGTTGGTGAATCGATAATGCCCTCACCCCTGCCCCTCTCCCGGAGTACCGGGCGAGGGGTTCGATCACTTCTTTCCAACGTGCGATCATTCTCCGTACAAGCTCTTGCGGAGTCATCATTAAATAAAATCTATACGTATCGGGGAATAAATATCCCTCTGCAGTTCTCGCTTCTCGTGGAACGCCGAGCGAATGGATGAATGCCGTATCGCTTGCAACCTTGATAAAGATCGCCGAATCAAGCCCAAGCTTTTCTTTTGCGATGGATGCGATGCGCCGAATATGACTTCCTTCGGGAAATGTTGCTTCGAAAAGAATTGCAAACTCCGAGCCGACTAACCGCGAAATAATTTCTGTATTTGATAATCCGTATGTGATCCGATAACTTCCGGGCTGCAATCGCGAACCTGTTCCGAGAATTCGTGCAGCAACTTTGAAGGTCAGCTTTGAGCGGATAAGATCATATTTCGCAAGTGAATCAGAAACAGAGTTGACCGATGCACCTTTTGCTACGATGATATAAACTTCTTGTGCGTTATCTTTGGAAAGATTTTTTAAAAAGAAAACGGCATAGAGAATAGCGACAAGAAGCACTGCCGCGATCATTGCATATTTAATTAATCTCATCATGGATACAAATATGCAAAGAATTTACAGGAAAGAAATGAAAACGAAAAATTTCAGAATAAAATGTCATCCTATGTTGCTTGACCACGTGCATTTCTTGTTATGAAGTGACCCGACAGAGAGCGGGGAGAGGTCAAAGATGTCATAGGTCATAGAAGACCGTTCGGAATGGTTGACCGCCCCGCTCTTTTGCTGTGCAAAGCC
>JBBQGG010000047.1:0-24229 GCA_038322815.1 Kapaibacterium sp. (SeqCode) | reverse complement strand
TGCAATTCTATAACACTGTGAGATTGCATCAAAGTCTTGAGTACCAAACACCAGAAACATGGTACAAAAAAGCAGCATGAGTTCTATCAAAAACCACCTTAACCCACTACAAAAACTGTCCTAAAGATGGGGAGCATCATATAGTAAGTTCGCAAGTTAAAAATATACAGTTTCCCAAAATAATTAAAGGGGGAGAAAAAATGAAAGAATTTCTAAAAAGATTGAGATGGTTTTTCTTTGGGGTGAAAACAATAAAAAGAGTTCAGAATAAAAAGAATTTAGATTGTAATCTTGCAGATTGCTTTGGTAATTATGACTGAATAATTCTATTTACAAGTTCACCAGAAAAAAATCACAATGATTACATTTTGGGCATGAAAGAATTATCCCATGTAATAGAGGATTTTTCTCAAGCTCAGTTATGTCCTGGATTGAAAGCGTTGGCTGAAAATCATTGAAACCAATGACATGTGTTATCCACTTCCTAGTTTCAAATTCTTTTTCATTAATGGTGGTGCCACAAACCCTTGTCTAAAATAATTATAAGGAACAAGACTAAGGATCACGTATCAATAACCGCTCTAAATGGCTTAGAAACGTCTTACAAAGGAGTTAAGGAGTTGTTATGAATACAAAACAGGGCTATTTGTTTATGGAAGGAATTGCTGTTTGTCCATTCTATTCAAAATTGCCCTTTTTGAATCGTTTTAAAGGTTTTTGAAAAGTGGTGTCTTTTCCCATGTAATCAGGAAAAAATTTGACGTTGTGGATAAATTGTGGATTAAAACTTGCTTTGGGCACCTTGACAAACAGGTTTTTATTTCGTATATTTGCAGGATGAATATCAACTGCATTTTCAGAATCGATCAGAGTCCGCCATTGGCGGACTCTTCGGTTTTAAAGGGAAGTTTGTGCGCGCGTAATGTTATATTGTTAAAAATAATTAGGTTACAGGGGCTTCCCGCCGAGTACGGCGAAAGCTTAAAGCTTAAAGCTAAAAGCTAAAATGGGGAGAGGAATGGATAAAGGAAGAATGGGGAATACGGACTTATTTTTATCTATAGATTTCTCTCTGCGCTATGCGCTCCGATCGAAATGACTGGGTGGGGGAAGGCAGCATCCGGTGGATGCTATTCACGGAATCATTGCAATGGGAACCTCGTTTTACCGCGCTGAATTCGGGGCTTTTATAGCGGTAGGTTCCGGAGACTTAATTACTTTTATAGCGCTATTAATTGCACAAATATGCCAATTACGAAAGAAAAGACGCAGAGCTTCGTCTCTAAATTTGGCTCGAATCCTAAAGATAGCGGCAAGACAGAGGTTCAGATCGCTATCCTGACTGAAAAGATCAACTCACTTACTCCGCATTTCCAGGCTAATCCAAAAGATCATCACGGCAAGCGCGGACTTATCAAGATGGTAGGCAAGCGCCGTTCGCTGCTCGATTATCTTGCTAAGAAAGACGTGACAAAATACCGTACGTTGATCCAGCAGCTTGAGATTCGTAAGTAATTTTTGAGTGTCATTTCGAGAAGTCGCACATTCGTTTCACTCAGTGTAAACTCCGCGATGACGAAGCAATCCCCGGAGGTTTAATAAGAACCTTCTTGATTACCATCAGGGGATTGCTTCGTCGGGCTGAAGCCCTCCTCGCAATGACACTTGATATAGTTTTTACAACTGAAACACCGCGGAAGAAGCGTCATTGGAGCATCTCTTGATGCGATCAAATCCCTCTCCAGGGCACACTTCTTTTCAACCCGCTCCGGCGCGCCGCTTCCGATTGGTGAGTACATCGCAAAACGAAAAATACATTTTCTATTAACGACAAAAAACACGCTCCGACGAACGGGGCTTTTACTATTTCAATTAATTAAACAATGATATACGATATCGAAATCGGCGAAGGCAAGAAGCTTTCCTTCGAACTTGGCAGATTTGCCAAACAAGCCAGCGGTTCGGCAATGACCCGTCTCGGAGATACAATGGTTCTCACAACAGCCATTGCTTCTTCTGAAGTAAAAGATGTAGATTTTCTTCCGCTTCAGGTTGAATATCGCGAACGCGCTGCAGCAGCAGGCAAAATTCCCGGCGGTTATTTCAAGCGCGAAGGACGCCCGACAGAAAAAGAAATTCTTTCTGCCCGTCTTGTTGATCGCCCGATTCGTCCGATGTTTCCAAAAACATGGCGCTCTGAAACTCAGATCGTTGCTTTTGTTATGTGCTCCGATCAGCAGAATGATGCCGATGTTCTCGCAGTTTGCGGCGCATCGCTTTCACTTCTTATTTCCGATGTTCCTTTTCATGAGCCGATCGCAGCAGTTCGTGTAGCTCGCGTTAATGGAAAAATTATCGTCAACCCGACATTTGAAGATCTCGAAAAAGCAGATTATGAATTTGTCGTTGCCGGTACAAAAGATTCGATCACGATGGTCGAAGGCGAAGGACATGAGATCAGCGAAGCTGAATATCTCGAAGCATTAAAAGTTGGCTCTGCCGCAACAAAACTTTTATGCGAAGGTCAAGAGCGCATCGCAAAAGAATTCGGCGCGAAAGTAAAACGCTTTGCTGAACTTCCTGAAGAACGTCCTGAATTAAAAGCAAGGATCGAAGCCTTAGCTTCAGCCGATCTTAAAAAATTAGCACGCACCGTTCTTCCAAAAGAAGAGCGTTCTGAAAAAACGACGGCGGCTAAAGATGCTGTGAAGTCCGTTTTGAAGACCGAGCTTGGCGACGAGAGATTTACACTTGAATCGAAATTTATTTCTGCTGCTTTGAAAGAGATCGAAAAGCGCGAAATGCGCGAGATGATCCTTTCGGATAATATCCGTTTGGATGGCAGAAATACGACGACGATTCGCCCGATCATTTGCGAGATCAGCGTTCTTCCAAGAGCACATGGTTCAAGCCTTTTTACCAGAGGCGAGACTCAGGCTCTTACAACTGCAACGCTCGGCACGACACGCGATCAGCAGAATATCGAAGGCTTGCTTCCTGAAACGAAAAAGCGTTTCATGCTGCATTATAACTTCCCGCCATTCTCTGTCGGCGAAGTCGGCAGAATGACAGGCACCGGACGCCGCGAGATCGGACATGGTAATCTTGCCGAACGTGCTTTGAAGCTGATGCTTCCTGATGAAGATAAATTTCCGTATGCGATCCGTATCGTCAGCGATATTTTAGAATCGAACGGTTCATCTTCAATGGCAACAGTTTGCGCCGGATCACTTGCATTATATGATGCAGGCGTTCCGCTGAAGAAGCCGGTTGCAGGAATTGCAATGGGACTCATCAAAGAAGGCGATCGCTCTGCAGTGCTTTCTGATATTCTCGGCAACGAGGATTTCTTAGGCGATATGGATTTTAAAGTCACCGGCACCCGTGATGGAATCACAGCATGCCAGATGGATATGAAGATCAAGGGCATCAGCTTCGAACTTTTGGAAAAAGCTTTGATGCAGGCTCGTGAGGGAAGAATTCATATCCTTGACAAGATGGATGCCTCAATCTCGGCTCCGAAACCTGAGCTTTCTGATTTCGCTCCGAGACTTACGACGATCATGATTCCTGTTGATTGTATCGGACTTATTATCGGACCTGGCGGAAAGATGATCCGCTCGATCCAAGCTGATTCAGGTGTTGATGATATCAGCATCGAGGACGATGGAAGATTGACCATTGCCGCAACGAATGGCGTTGCAGCTGCTAAAGCAAAAGCAATGATCGAAGGACTTCTCGCTGAACCTGAAGAAGGTGCGACGTATCGCGGAAAAGTGACTCAGGTTCGTGAAGGACTTGGCGCCATTATGGAATTCATGCCGAAGAAAGAAGGCTTGATGCATATTTCCGAAATAGATTATAACCGCGTCGAAAACGTCAGCGACTTAATTCAGGTCGGTGATGAATTTGATGTGAAACTCATTGCTGTTAAAGGCGATGGTAAGTTCTCACTATCGCGCAAAGCACTTCTCGAAAAGCCTGATGGTTATGTCGAAAGGGAACGCGCTCCTCGCCGTGATGACGATCGTGGTGGTGATAGACGCGGCGGAGGCGATGATCGCCGAGGCGGAGGAGATCGTGACCGCAGAGGTGGCGGCGGCGGTGGAAGAGGACGATATTAATCCTACGCAATAAAAAAGGCGGTTCAAATTGAACCGCCTTTTCTAAAATTACGAATGAGGAATTAAGAATATTTTTATTGGTAATTTCTAATTAAAATCAGAATCCTTTCACTTTTCCAGCTCTCTTATACATCTGCATGGTAACGAACCATCCGAAAAGTATGACGCCTGGAAGGTAGAGCCAGCAACCGGCATATCCTACAGTATGAGCGTTGATCATCGTCCAAACAAGAGGCACTGAAAGATAGGTATTATGCTTGGAGCGCAACGCAGCTGTTGCAACGATAGAAGGATCAGCCGGAACTCCTGTTTTGAATCCGTTGATAATGATTTTCTGATTTGGCCAAATCCTGAACCAAACATTATATGCCATCATCGAACCAAACATAGCTCCGGTGTACATAACATAGCCACGATAGCTAAACCCGCCGCAGTATTCCATAAGATAAATTACGCCGACGATCAGCACGAATCCTACAGCAGCAAAAACTTTCGGATCTTTAATAGCCTTAGCGAGCATGTCATAAATGAACGGTACGATCAGAAAGCTCCAGAAAAGCCCATGAGCAGCACCGGTCCATTTACTTGCATCGCCAACAGCGACGTTTTGGTATTCATAGACGAATCCTAAAAGCAACACGCCAAGTATCCAGGTATATGCCGCTCCCCAGCGAAACCAGAATAAAGCACGAGGGGCAAGTTCCGGTATAACTTTCTTTTTTGTATCGGCATCCATTGTTGCCGTAAAAGGGCCGTTCACCCAATTAAAAAAGTATAATAATCCGATCCACAAAATTCCGAAGAAAATGTGAAACCATCTGAAAATCGGTTCGAGATATTGAACAACTTGATCCATAATTTCTCCTGTTATTTAATAAAAAGTAAAAAAGTGATGAGTACTACGTGTACAAATATACGGCAAGATTTTAATAGTCATTAGTCTTTAGTTCATAAAGGCAAATCTTTGACCCTTAGTTGTATGAAAAGGGCAGGAAAATTCTTTGCTTTCCGACTTCAAATTATTTCGGCACCGATGATGCCGAACTCACGTTAAAAAATTAATCTTGTCACAATTTCCGGTTTTGAATCGTTCATACCATAGATTTTAGAATACTAATGAAGTTAATTTTTTAAAACTGTATTACATTTCGCTTATGAAAACACTTTTATTTCTCCAATTATTTATTATATGTACCTCTGCCTTCGCGCAGCTGGATAGGACCGTTACTATTATGAGTGGGGGTGTGCCTCGCACGTTCGACGTGCATTTACCATCAATTAATCCACCTCAGAATTTACCTGTACTGTTTTGCTTCCATGGAACGGGCGGGAGTTCTGCGGGAATGGCTGCGACTTCAGGGTTTAATACACTTTCCGATGGAAATAATTTTATAGCAGTGTATCCGCAAGGAGTACAAATAGGGGCGGATATTCAATGGAATGTTTATGTAGACGATCAGCCGGGTCATGCAGGAGTAGGAGATGCTAATGCCCCTGATGATATTCGTTTTACGCGCGATATGATCGATAAGCTTGTTTTGGATTTCAACATTGACCGTAAACGGGTCTATGCTTCGGGTTTATCGAATGGCGCATTTATGTGTTATGCACTCTCGATGTTTGCATATAATGAAATTAAAGCTATTGCACCTGT
The DNA here is from genome assembly GCA_038322815.1 of Kapaibacterium sp. (SeqCode). Taxonomy (GTDB): domain Bacteria; phylum Bacteroidota; class Ignavibacteria; order Palsa-1295; family Palsa-1295; genus PALSA-1296. Next base: position 18,451 of record JBBQGG010000047.1, on the reverse strand, counting down.
TGCCGGAAATCTTTGGGCAGACCAAAAGTATCTTGAGACATTACTCGCAAGTGGTACCGTAACACCAATGCCTGTGATGCATGTACATGGTACTGCAGATAATGTTGTTGATTATCCGGATCCCGATAATATGCCAAAACCTTACGAAGAGTACCCCTTATTTGTATCAGCACGTGGCTGTGCAGCAACGACCTATAGTGACGTTGTTCCTATTATGCATCTAGTGGATAAACTTGTTTTTTGCCCGCCTCCTGTAGAAGTTTCTCTAATTCGCATAACAGGTATGGGGCATGCATGGACGAACGGTGAATATGCTACTTCGAAGGAGATAGTCAAATTTTTCAACCTTATTCAGGAAAGCTCCGGAGTTTTGGGGGGAGTGAAACAGAAAGGTTTTCATATCGCATCTTCAGTGGCCGATCTATCACTTCGAATTGTTCTGGATAATCCGGCTACTGCGCAGTTATTGAATACGCTTGGTGAATTAGTCTATGAAGCAAAGCAGCAAACGGGATCATTTGAAATACAAACTCAGTCCTATGGAAACGGGCTATATTTGCTTCATGTGATTTCTTCATCAGGAAAAATATTCTCTGAAAAGATCATGATTCAGCATTAGTATTTTTTTTCTGAAGGCGGAGTGTTATAAGCCTGGTTGCTTACCTATTACGTATAACTATAGTGCTACTTCGCAGCAGCAACAATATCTTTAACCTCCAATACCGATTTTGGGTAGCCCTTGATCGTTACGTTGATCATAGCAAGACCAATTTCTTTAAGTGTAGAGACCACTGAAGGAAACGCGAAGCGAAGCATAGGATAAAGCCAGGTAAAATAATTATATAACTTTAGCGCATTCTTCAAACCTTTAGTCGGATGAATATATCCCGGACGAAAAGCATAAACTTGCTTGAAAGGTAATTTCATAAGATCGTTTTCGGTTTTACCTTTGACTCTTGCCCACATCATTTTTCCATTTTCGGAGCTATCGGTGCTACTCCCTGAGACATAGCAAAATGTCATTTCCGGATTTAGATTCGAAAGTGCTCTTGCAAAGTTCATCGTGAGGTCGTAAGTAAGGTGGCGATATTCGTCTTCACTTTTACCAATTGAAGATACTCCCAGACAAAAAAAGCAGGCGTTATATCCGGCAAGCTGAGACTCCACGGCAGATAAATCAAAGAAATCAGTAACGAGGATTTCTTTCACTTTCGGATGAGTAGTTCCACTCGGTTTTCGTGTAACGACTAAAACGCTTTCCACTTCAGGGTGTAAAAGAGCTTCGTGCAGGACGCCTTCGCCTACCATTCCGGTAACACCGGTGATAATGACCTTGACTTTCATAGAGTGTGTGATCATAAATAAAAAGAGGAATTACTTTCGCAATTCCTCTTTGGTAATTCGTAATTCCTAATTTGTAATTAATTAGGTGCCTGCTGCGTAATCCATTGAATAGGCGATCTGCTGTTCAGTCAAGGTATCGATCGAGAATCCGCTTGTAGAAAGCTTAACTCCTGCGATCTCCTGATCCTGTTCGACAGGAATGTCATAGACCTTTCCGCGTTCCATGATCTCTTCGCCTTTATGAACTCCGGCAAGACGCAATTGCGACATGAACTGATTTGCAAAACTCATATCCATAACTTCTGAAGGATGTCCTTCAGCAGCGGCAAGGTTGATTAAGCGGCCCTGCGCAAGAAGATAGACACGGCGATTTCCGGAGAGAAGATATTCTTCGCAATTCGCACGGATCTGACGGTGATTTGCTGCACGCTCTTCGAGATCAGGAATATTTATCTCGCAATCATAATGACCTGTGTTACAGAAGATAGCGCCGTCTTTCATTGAATCAAAATGACGGCCGACAAGAATATCTTTCACGCCTGTAGCGGTAATGAAGATATCGCCGACTTTCGCAGCTTCATCCATCGGCATGACTTGCATACCTTCGAGAGTAGCTTTCAGTGCAGCAGTCGCCTTCACTTCGGTAACGATAACATTTGCGCCCATGCCTTTGGCTCTGGTTGCAACGCCTTTACCGCAATGTCCGTAACCAGCGACGACAATATTTTTACCTGCAAGCAAAACGCTCGTTGCGCGGATAACACCATCAAGTGTTGATTGACCTGTACCATAGACGTTATCAAAATCCCATTTGGTCTCGGCGTCATTTACTGCGATAACCGGATACATGAGCTTTCCATCATCAGCCATAGAGCGAAGGCGGTGAACGCCTGTTGTTGTCTCTTCAGTACCGCCGATAATATCTTCGACAAGATGAGGATATTTATTGTGGACGGTAAAAATGAGATCGGCACCGTCATCGAGAGTGAGATTCGGCTTGAAATCGAGAGTGCGGTCAATGCACCAGTAAAATTCTTCGACATTCATTCCGTACCATGCGAAGATCTGCGTTGCTCCGCCAACTGCAAGAGCTGCGGCAACTTCATCATTGGTCGAGAGGGGATTGCATCCGCTCCAGGAAACTTCAGCACCTGCTGCTGCAAGAGTTTCGATAAGGACGGCTGTCTCTTTAGTGACATGCAAACATCCCGCTATCTTATAGCCTGTTAAAGGCTTAGACTTCGAGTATTTTTCACGAAGTGCCATAAGCACCGGCATGCGGCTTTCAGCCCATTCGATCTGCCTGCGTCCGGCATCAGCTAACTTAATATCTTTAACTTTATATATACCCTTCTTCTCGTCCATAGTAGTACAGTATTTTTAGGTTTATTGTGAATTTTTTGTGCGCGCGTATAACAGCAAAGAAGGGAGCTTCGTTCGAAATTTGTGATTCCGGATTGGTATAGAATCAATTACTGAACCAATACTTTAGTGCTTAAACCATCTGAAAGAGCCAAGTAAACACCACGTGGCAAATTAGAGGCTTGAAACTCAGCTATTCCATTAATGATAGTAGCTCTACTTACCATAACTCCAAGCATTGAGTAGAGAATCATTTCTTTGCTATGATTTTGAGGCGGCATCAAAATAGTTATTCGATTTGAGCCATATTGTACAATCGGCTAATCAGTTTTTTGAGCAACTATAGGGACATCGAGAAGATTATAATTGAGTGAGCCGGACACATTCACCTTATCAATATGACCCAAGTCAACTCCGCCGCAATTATCATATCTCCCACCATACTCTGAATAAGATTCAGAGAGAAGATTCTTCGTAACATCACTGTCAAGTACTGTCAACGCCTTTCTTGAGTATGCAATTCCGGTGACGGAGATACTTGAAGTGATCTCTTGTGATTGAACTACACCGTACTTCGTGTGATAATTTAAATTACTAATTAAATGGTGTTGAGTGTCGAGCGTTCTCTCAATCCACGTTTCGTTAAGGTTATATTGATAATCACCGTTGAAAGAATACTGCAAGATTTGGTTTGAATCGATGAGACTCCAATTAGAGTCAGAGCGACGAATAACCATTGTACCTAGTACCATTGAGTTATTCTGGTCATAATGATAATTATTGGGCCCGCTCGGCTGACCGTTGGGTCCGAGTTGTACGTGATAGTAGCTAAATGAACCATTGACGGTGAAGCTTAAGAAAACAGAATCAGGCAACGCGAATCAACAGTAATCGCTTTAGAGCTAGAGAGTCCTCCGAGCAAGATTAAAAATAGTAATGCTTTCATGCTTCATTCTAATAGCTTTTATTTACGAATGATTCAATTTAAAAAGGGTAATTATTCGTACTTTAAAAACAAGATTTAACGTTTCTTCTTCATCCCGCTCGGCGGCGCAAGCGGATAATCAGTTTCAATATCCCCTTTGCGAAGCTTATTAAGTTTGCCTTTTAAGAAAGAAAGTTTTAAGGGATTCAGATAATCAATAAAATATTTTCCGTGCAAATGATCAACTTCATGCTGCATGACTCAGGAGAGGAAGAATGGTTCGGAATTATCGTATCTTGCAGTTGTTTAGATAGGCACCATGAATCAAAACGAAATAATCCTGAAAATAGACGCTCTCAAATCAGAGCTTGACGCATTGCGTCCTATAAAGCCGGAATATGAGCAACGGATCCGGCAGAAATTCCGCCTTGACTGGACGTACCATTCCAACAGTATTGAAGGGAATACACTTACGTTTGGCGAAACTCAAAAACTCATTCTATTTGATGAGTATGCCGCCAATAAACCCGGACGTGATAACCGTGAAATAGAAAGGCATAACAAACTCCTTAAAGAACTCGAAACAATACCCGATCTAAAACAAGTTTTTACTGAAGCAAACATCCGAGCATTTCATAAAAGAATTTTAGGAGGTGAACCATATTATTCTCCTGCCTTAACTTCAGAAAACAAGTCAACATCTCGTCTCATTACACCCGGGAGATATAAGCAGGAATCGAATAACGTCAGAACCCTCACGGGAGAAGTTTTTGAATTTACAAGTCCATTAGATACACCTTCTGCAATGATGGAGTTAGTAAAATGGGCGAATGAAGAAATTGAATCGCCAACTCTTCATCCATCCGTTTTTGCTTCGATGTTGCATTATAAATTTATTTATATCCATCCATTCGATGACGGGAATGGAAGAATAGCAAGGATTTTAATGAATATAGTTTTACAAATGAATGGTTATCCTCCTGTAATCATAAAAGTAGATGCGAAAGAACGATATTATTCTGCGTTACGCGACGCAGATATCGGGAATTTGAATGCTTTTATCGAATATATTGGAATATTGTTGATTGAAAGTTTGGAATTGATAATCAAAGGAGCAAAAGGAGAAAATATGTGAACCGGAATATATTCTTCTTAATCCTTTAATCTTCCCAAATTACTTCTTCTTCTTTTTCATCCCACTTGGCGGTGCAAGGGGATAATCGGTTTCGATATCTCCCTTACGCAATTTATTGAGTTTGCCTTTTAAGAATGACAGTTTAAAGGGACTCAAATAATCAATAAAATATTTTCCGTGCAGATGATCAACTTCATGCTGCATGACACGTGCAAGAAGTTTACTCGCTTCCATTTCAACTTCCTTAAAATCTTCGTTGAGAAATTTTATGCCGATGGATTCGGGACGCGTTATATCTTCGCGTATTTCCGGCAAGCTCAGGCAGCCTTCTTCAAAAACCGATTCGCCATGTGTTCCTGTAATTACAGGATTGATGAGGACAAGCGGAAGAATGTGACCATTATCTTTTGTGCTCGATATATCGATTACGGTCATCATCAATGATTTGCCCACCTGATTCGCAGCCAGCCCGATGCCTTCGGCATGATGCATTGTCTTCTGCATAGCAGTAATAAACTTTTGCAATTCAGCAGTATCCTGTGTAATAGGAATCGTCTCCTTGCGAAGCACGGGATGATCGAATGTATAGATTGGTAAGAATGCCATGAGTAGAAAAAACCTGTTTTATTTTATGGCAAACAATAAGGCAAAATGGATGTTGAGAGTTCCGCATTGGAACTGAGAATTGAAAATTGAGAAGATTCAGTGATTTCAAACTACTATATATTGCATTCCGTTGTCCGCGAAATCCGCGAGCGCCTCATTGGTGCGAAATTTTTACGCGCCTTTTCCTTTCGTGCCGGAGAGCTGCGAATGGAATTTGATTCAGGCGATACTCTTATCGCTCAGTTGCAGCCTGCACATACGACATTATATTTATCAAGGAGTGCTGAGCGGGAGCCTAAGAAAAATGTGATGTCATTTTTTAAGGAATTGGAAGGATCAGCAGTTTCAGAAATTGTGGTTGCAGATAATGATAAATTCGTTACGATCAAATTAGGAGAATATGATTTAATCCTCCGATTTTATAATAGTCCTAATGCATTGCTCTATAAAAATTCTGTATTTTCTGCAGCGTACAAACGTGAACCTGTTTATAAAGAAAAGATAATTAGCCCTATAAGTCCGATTACTCCTATTCCTACGAGAGATACACTTCGGCAGAAGCTCCCAATGCTCGGTAAATGGCTTGAAGCAGAGTTGCTTGCAGAAATAAACAAGAAGGGAGGTTCGGTTGATCTCGATGCTGAATGCAGTACGTTCGATCAAAGTTTGCGAGAATCGAAAAGCGGATTTATTTATCAGCATAAAGGACTATTACTTTCTCCGATCGTTTTACAAATACTCGATAGTGAATACAAAAAATATAATAGTATAAGTGATGCAATAGAACATGTCATTCGTCTGAGGAGTAAGACGTCGACATTCAAGAGCAAAAAAGATGCGTTGCTTGCAAAACTTCATGGCGCGCTTACACGAACTCTTAAAGCATTAAAAGATGCTGAAAGCGGAGTTGAAAATTCCGAACGCTCGGAGCGCTATGCAGCTATCGGCGATGCAATTCAAACAAAGGCGCATGAAATTGAGAAGGGAATTCAGAGTATTGTATTAATTATTTTCGATAAAGAGACTAAAGTTTCTCTTGATCCGGCGCTCTCAGCATTTGATAACGCGAAACGATATTATGATAAGTCTAAACGCGGCCGTGAAATGCAAAAAGAATTGCAAGCCCGCTTTATTTCTTTGAAAAAAGAAGGCGATACGCTTTCAGCATTCATTGAACGTGTTGAACATGAATCTGATCTTAAACTGCTCGATACGCTTGAAAAAGAGACCGCTGCCGAGGGGTTCGCTCTCAGCCGAACAAAAGATGATCTGGGTGACGATAGCGATCCGATCGCAAGGTTTAGAAAGTATATAGTCTTTGGCGGCTATAGGGTTTTGGTCGGCAAAAATGCAAAGCAGAATGACGAACTGACTTTGCACGTTGCAAAAAAAGAAGATATATGGTTTCATGCACGGCACGTGCCAGGATCACATGTGGTTTTGCAAATAAATAATGTAAAGCAAATTCCAAAAGAAGCAATAGAACAGGCTGCAGAGATCGCTGCCTTCTATAGCGATGCCAAGACTCAGAAACATGCTCCTGTTGCTTATACAAAGAAAAAATATGTTCGCAAGCCTCGCGGCGCAGCACCCGGAGCGGTGAAGGTTGAAAAGGAAGAAGTTGTGATCGTCACGCCCAGAATACCGGAATAAATTACGAATTACGAATTAGAAATTACGAATGGATACATCAGCGATATATGTCGGATTTGATGGTGGCGGATCAACGAGTAGGTTTCTTATCCAGCAGAAGCACGATGAGCCAAAACTGTTTACTTATCCATTGAGCTTGAAATATACCGATCTTGGAATTGATGAATCCGCTCGAGGATTTTCTGAATGTTTGCGAGAGAATCTTGGTGCGGATGTTATGAACATTAGAGCAATGTGCATCTCACTTTCCGGAGCAAGCAATGAATCAATGAATAAAGAATTCGCCCTGGCATTCCGCAAGGAAATTGGTTTAACGAACTTAAAACTTCATATTGAAAGCGATTCATCCTTTACTTTAGAAACTGTGTATCCTGGGGACCGCTCAGGTATACTGCTGATAGCGGGAACAGGTAGTGTGGCAATTGCTAAAACAAAGAGTGGAGAAATTATTAAAGTCGGCGGATGGGGACGGATGCTCGGCGATGAAGGCAGCGGTTATTGGATAGGAATGCAGGCGTTAAAACATTTTTGTAAAGCTATGGATGGTACAGATGAACGAGACGATCTTTTTGCAGTAATGGGCGAAAATCTGAATAATGAACTTGGCAACGATCTCAGTCTTCTCAGGAGTAAACTATATCGAGAAGAAATAATGCCTCAGTATTTTGCTCCACTGGTTTTCGAATCATTGCCCCGTGACTCTGCAGCTGAAAATATTCTTCTTGAAGCCGCAGTTGAATTGACAGTTGCCATACAATCCCTCTGGGAAAAGGTTGGAGATGATTGCGATCGTGTTGTCACCCTGCATGGAGGAATAGCTCGCCAACCATTCATTGGCTTTAACATAGCTGCAAACTGTGATTCGCCGGGTTTTAAATTTGAATTACTCGATGAGAATGTTCCGCTGGAAAGGGCGTTGGAAATCTCTCACAAATTGGATATTGTAAATTAACCCTTACTGTTTCTTAGCCCAGTCCTTATAATATTTTGAAAGAGAATGATGCACAACATTCGGAGTTGAAAGCCCAACTTTTAGGTAAAAATCTTTTGCCGCTGCATCCCAAAAGATCACCGGCATAGTTTTCTCGTCTCCGTACGTACCATTTGTGGATTCGAATTGACCGCTTGTGAAATATCCATCACTGATCGTATAGTACATGTAAGGACCTGCTCCTTTATATCGAAAGAAACCAAGTTTTGTAATATCATCAAACTCGAATGTAATCTCACCCATCAGAATATCGCCGTCCATATACAGCCGTTTCTTAATGTTTCTCATTCCTTTGTTGCCCTCTTCGAACTTTCTGCCCTGATAGTATTCAGTAATGAGGGTATTATTAAAATCATCTTTCGAATTATCTTTTGAACTATCATCAGGCTCCGACACGATGTTGGTAAAGGTGATCTTGCCTGTGCCACTTTTGCCGTCGGCATTGAGGGTAAGGCGAATCTCCTTATGATCAGCTGTGAGACAGCTCGTCAAGAAGACCAGAGCAACGAGGGCAATAGGGAAAAATGCCTGATAAAAAAAGCTTTTTTTGTGTTGAGTTTGTATCATAGATTACAAAAATACGGTAAGTCTGAATTTAGGTCACAAATTATGGTGAAATTATCCCGATGCTCTTCGGTGTTTTGCGTCGTCATTAAATTAAAATAGAACACTCTGCCTACATCGGATTTTCATATCGATATCACTGTCGTTCCTTACGATGCCTCACAGCACAAAGATGCGTGGGATACGTTCGTTCGCAGTTCTATGAACGGTACGGTTTTTCACACCCAGCAGTTTCTTGATTACCATAACGAAGGCAAGTTCCAATTCCATCATTTACTTTTCTATGAAGGAAAGAGGCTTGTAGCTGTGCTTGGAGGAGGTCTTCGAGAAAATCGGAAAATATACGATTCACCGGTCGGCTCAAGCTATGGCTCTTTTGTAACTGAGGATATTAGTGCAGCTACTGCACTTGAAATCGTCGAAGCTTTTGAAAAATATATTCAGGAAATAGGAATAGATGAAGTCTATCTAACCGGTGCCCCTGTTATTTATCAACCTATCCTTACGCAAAATCTCGACTTTGCATTGCTCTATAGGGGCTTTGCATATCAACGGCATTATATTTCTCATGCCATTGAACTCCGCAACGGAATTTTACCCTTTGACAGATTTCAACCGAAAGCCCGCAATTATATCCGTCGGACTATCCGCGATCATTCTGAAGTGCGTGTTGAGGAGGTTCCGAAAAGTGACATGCTGGAGGGACTTGAAGAGTTTTATCCCATTTTATTAGAAAACAAAGCTAAATTCGGCGTAAAGCCAACGCATACACTTGAAGATCTTGTAAAACTGCATGAGCTTTTACCGGATCTTATGAAATTATTTCTTGTCCGGGTGAATGATGAACCGATCGCAGGCTCGCTTCTCTTTATCGCTAATCCTCGAGTTGTAATTATTTTTTATCACATGCTCCGCTATGATTTTGATCAGTATAAACCTATTTATTTGTTGATGGATAGAGTAACTCAGTGGGCGCAGGAAAATAACTATTCTTTTGTTGATATAGGAGTTTCTCAGGATACAAATGACGCCAATCCGATGACGCCGGCACTTTCACTTATCCGCTTCAAAGAGAAATTCGATTCGCGTGGCGTTCTGCGTTCGACGATGTGGAAATCTTATAAATAATGAGTCAGCCTTCAATTCGATTCCTTTTTCTTGGCGACATCCAAACAGACCGCCGTATAAACAACTTTATCGGTTTTTTCCGTGATTGGGGCTACGAAGTAGAATTGATTTTTGCGACACCGGGAGAAAGAAAAAGTGGGGACATCACATTCGAAGGTATTCAGACAAAGCAATTACCCTTGAAGGAATCACATGGAGCAAAAATGTTTTTACAATATGATCTGCTGCTAAAAGATGAACTGCGAAATTTAAGAAGCTGCGATATTATATTTGCTTGCGAACTCTATTCATTAAATGCTGCTGCAAATTCAAAAAAAAATCGCGGAGCCAAAAAATTATTTTATGATGCGCGCGAGATTTATACAGAACTTCCATCCGTAGCAAAAAAGTTTTTTAAAAAAATGTATTGGAAGAGATGGGAGCACCAGGGCTTAAAGCAAACTGATCTCGTAATTGTAACAGCACCCGATGATGCGGATGCAATTCGGCAAGTACACAGTTTCCTTCCGCCAAGTATTCTCATTAGAAATCTTCCAAAGAAGGAAGATCTGAAGCCGAATACGTATCTCAGGGATTTGTATGACATTCCGCTTGAGAAAAAAATATTTGTATATGTCGGTGGATTGCAACAAGACAGAGGGTTAGAAAAGATGATCGATGCTGCCTTTTTATTGCAAGATAAGGCAGCGTTTATAATGATTGGTGAAGGTGCAAGTAAAGAGAGCCTCCAGCTGAAAACTAAAGAGATGAATATTGAAAGTAACGTTTTTTTTCATCCTTCGATAGAATCCGAAAAAGTTATCGAAATACTTACTTCTGCTGATATAGGCGTTTCTCTGATCGAACAACATTCAAAAAGTTACGAACTTGCTCTGCCATCAAAGGTATTCGAGTATATGCTTGCCGGGTTACCCGTTGTATCGAGTCCACTCAAACAGGTAAAAGACCTTTTTAATACATCTGAGGGGGTTCTATTTGCTGATCCTGAGAATTCAGAAGAATTATTATCAGCATGTGATAAAGCAATGCTGATGAGTGGAGATGTTGAATTAAAAACTAAAATATATGTCGATGCATATAATCGTTATACGTTTGAAGTAGAAACGGAAGTGCTTAAGACATACTTAACTGCAAACTCGGATTCGGAATTCACCCAGTGATTTACTTTCTCCTCTTCATTCAACAACTCATCGCCAGCATGACGCATATTGTCGGCAAAGATGCTGTCGATTCGCTTCCTGCACCATTGGTCTTGACATTTCGTGCTTTGATCGCTTCATTTGCTTTGATTGTTTTTGTGATGATACGCGAAAAAAGAATAAATCTCTTATCCGGCATTCCAAAAAATGATATTCTCAGGCTTATACTTCTTGGTGTTCTCAATATTCCCATCAACCAGTTCTTCTATCTTCAGGGACTAAAATTCACAACACCTGCCAATAGTGCGCTGCTATATGCAATGACTCCTGCGATCGTATTTCTTCTTGCGATTCGGGTTCATTGGGAAAAACTAAATTGGAAAAAAACATCTGGTATAGCGATTGCATTTATTGGTGTTGCGATCATTATGTTTGAGCACGGTGCAACATTCGATTCTTTGAATACGAAAGGGAATATCCTGATCTTTGTTGCAGTCATAGCATGGTCGCTCTTCACGTTACTCGGTAAGCCGCTCGTTCCAAAATATGGTGCGCTTCGTGTTACAGCGCTGCATATGCTCTTTGGAACAATTATTTTTTTACCAATAGGACTTTCAACATTTGAAATGAAGGAGGTGACGATGATCACATCAACCTTATGGCTTGAAATTCTTTATCTCGGACTTCTTGCTTCCTGTGTAAATTATGCTCTCTGGTATTACGCTCTTGGTAAATTGGAAACAAGCAAAGTCGCGATCTTTCAAAATCTTCAACCTGTGCTTACTACTATAATTGCTCTTATTCTTGGAAAAGTGTTTCTCACGCCGGAGTTATTCGGAGGCGGAGCATTAGCACTTATCGGAGTGCTGTTGGTGGAAAAGGGTTAAAGTAACGAGTACTATTTCACAAGCATCACTTTTGATCTTGTCGGATCGATGATCACTGCAGGGAAATGTCTGAGCACGTCGACAGCAACCGTTCCGGTGATGAATATATTAAGATTACGGAAAATTGGAGGGAGTTTATCGATCGTACGACGAGGATATCTACGTGCGATATTTACGCAGCCCAGTTCGAAGTTTGCAATCTCTATTCCTCCAAAATTCTTTTTCTTCCCTGCAAGTGAATCTTTTCTGAGATCTTCATCGATAAATTTTTGTGTTTTCGGTTCAATAGCTTGCTTGTAAATAACAGATTGTCTTTCTGCGAGCGAGAAATGTACTCTTCCATCTTTGAATGGCGGTGCCTTAACGTCAAACCACATTGTCGGAAACGGACAGTTGCAGTGATCCAAGATCGCATCATCAAGATAAGGAATATGGATAGCTGCAGTATCTAACCGGGCATCCCATTTTGCATCTCCTTCGCTTACAGAATACAAAGTAACCGTTCGCTCTAAAAAATTTATAATGGTAATATAACGCCGGATAAAAGCATATCCAAGAACTCCGTAGAAGGAAGTATCGGTTCTTTTGACCCACGTTCTTGCAAGAGTCGGAACAAGATCAACTGTCAGTGTGCGCTGTGGGGAGACGGGCAAATAAAATTTATGGGTGCCGGTAACGTTGATCAATGAATCATCCGGAAGAAAACTGCCGTCATTCGATGCTGCAGGGTCTAGCAAAAAACTTCTCTGCAAGGTAATTGCTTTTCCATAAATATCGGTATCTATGACTGGGACGGTAATGAACATAAAGCCATTCGTGAAATGCATTGGAAATCGTGCGACCACTGTTCCATTCTGTAAATACGTCGATTTGCTCTCGGCATTTGCTATCGTGCAAGAAAAGAAGATAAAGACAATGACTAGGGATATGTTTTTATTCATTTGATTCGATCTGGAGCAATCGTGAGTTAATATAATTTCTTGCAGCGTCATTCGGAGCAATACGAATGGTGATAAAATAAAGCCCTGCTTTCAAGCGTTCTCCTGCAGCATTAAGCGGCTGCCATGCTCCGCTTCCTGTTCCCGGAGGCAGGAGCGAATCGCGATAGACTGCTATTGAATCGCCTATTGGATTTTGAATGATGATCTTTACTTCTGCAGTATCTTTCAAACTAAAAAAAACATTGATGACAGTATCTCCGGTTTGGCGATTAAAGGGATTCGGAAAAACAGGTGCAAGCGAATCAGGAAATGAACCTGAACTTTCTATGCGAAAATTTTTGCGAATAGAGTAATACGCCGTTGCCGATTTGTACGCACCCGGATTTGCAGTCTCAGAATTCGAACATGAGATCACGAACATCGAAATGCTAAAAACCGATAGCGAGAAATAAATATTCTTTACGAGTGTAGTTATACGTTCACTTTTTACCATACTGATAATCTATATCCTAATCCTATTGAAAGTCCACCGATATTTCCGAGCCCACCAGATGCAATCGGATCGGAAAAATAGACTCCAAGATGAATACCAAAATACATTGCTGAAACATTTGAGAAGGGATATTCAACTCCGAGTCCCACCGCAAGTCCGATATTAAAATAATCCTTCGATACTTCTGTTGTTTTGGGATTATTCCCATCACCAGTAACCTCGATTGTTCCTGTCGTTGCAGCACGCGCCAACAGTAAGCCGGCATTTCCATAAAGCCTGAGATCGTTCTCGTGCTCTTTTTCAAGATAATCTCTCGCTCCGAGTTCGATCTCTAATGTCTTTATTCGCAGATCAGGAATATACACTGCAGTGCGGCGTTTATAACGGAATTCGAACATTGCCGAAAGTGACATATTTACGGGAAAACATATACCTCCTGCAAATTCAAGAGGAATTCCCGCAAGACTCGTATGATAGTTTATTCTGTAACTTTCCCGGAACGGAATAAATCCTGCACCTTCGACAAAGAATATAATATCGGGCAGTTGTTTTCCGCTATCGGCCAATACTTGCGCCGAAAGTGAACTGAAAATGAGAGAGGTAATTAGTATAGAAAGTATTAACAACTTCATATACGTATTTTTTCTCTTATGTATTTCGTGAGCGATCATTGTATTTGTAACGTCATATAGGGACAGGATGTTACCATTGATACATTTTATAGGATTGAATGTTTCCTCGGAATACGTAGTTTCTTATTGCTGTCATAGTAGATTTTATCTGAATCAACGGAACAATAGAAATGCTTTATTACCTATGAAAAAAATGACGAAGAACCTTGCGCTTGTATTATTCGCCGTTATCGGCATTGTTTTTTGCAACATAATTTCTGCTCAGCCTATTAAGTCGCCGTATCCATTTGTTCAATCGGGAAGCGATACGTTGCGATCAGCTCTTTTGCCTGTGCCTCCTGCACCAGTGCCGGACGCAAGAATCGTAGCTTCGGGCGGTCATTTCCTTGTTAATTTTAAGGATAAAAAGCCTGAAAGGGTTCGTTTTTTTGGCACGGAATTAGATTGGACCTCTCAATTTATGAGCAGCATGGATGCAAGAATTCTTGCCAAACGTTTGCATAAACTTGGCTTTAATGCAATCAGATTAACAAATAATGATTTTGCATATCCCGCTTATTCGTGGACGCCGGCAAGTTTTTTTAATAACGCCAATAAAACAACATCCTATAATCTTATAGCGTCTCAACTTGCCAGATTCGATACGCTGCTATATGAATTCAAAAAACAAGGAATTTATGCTTTTTTAGTCTTGAATTCTTCGCATTACTATTTGCCCGGTGATGGCGTGGCGCAATGGGATACGATCCATGGTAACGGAGCGATGGTTCACTTCATTGATAATCGGGCTGCTGAGTTACATCGGGAATGGGCAAAAACGATTCTTTCGCATGTCAATCCGTTAACTGGTTTGAAACTTGCCGATGATCCGGTATTAGCAGGAGTTGAAGTTGCTTCATCGGGAGTGAGTCTTCTTGCCGGCTGGAGATTCGGGTATTTAAATTGGATCGATGAGAAGAATGTCTTGACCAAAGGTGGTGCTTATACTATAGGGTGGAACCGCTCACGCAGACTCGATACACTCTTTTCGCAATACCTTCTACATAAATATGGCAGTGATGCAGGAATTTCTAAAGCCTGGAGCGGCGGTGCAATTACAAATGCGCCAAATGTTATTGGAAATGGAAGTTTTGAACAAATAGGATCGACGGCATGGTCCTTTAACTTGCAGAATGGAGCAACGGGAGATAAGATAATTTCTTCACCCGGTATTGATTCGCAATATTGCATGCTTACTGTAATAAGCGGGCTTAGCACAAAACCGACCTGGTCGGATGCATATCTGCAAAATTCAACAGCACGCTTGGGAAAAGATAGTCTCTATGAACTTTCATTTTATTCCAAGATCCATTTCGATAAGGCTAATCCAGTACTCTCGCGTCCTATACTTGTCTATCTGGCACAATACCAATCCGGTGCAGCATCTGTTACAACCTATCAGACAATAGATACAGCATGGAAAAAATATAGCTATACATTCCGCGCAGCTGCAGGTGGATTGCAGCTTCTTTATCTTGGAGTGGGGCAGCAATTAGGTGATGTACTTTTCGACGCTGTCTCAATAAAGCGCAAAGAAGAATCGGGTCTTTTTCCTTCGGAGATGAGTTCTGCTTCATCGATCGTCCGTATTAAATACGGAGAGACCGATATGCTTCCTCGCCAACGTGTGCGAGATCTTGCCTTGTTCTACGATTCATTGCAGAATGATTATTTTTCAACAATGAAAAAATGTATTGCCGATACGATCAAATCTTCCGTTCTCGTAAATTTTTATGCACCTGAATGGTGGGGCACACCACAGGATGCTTATGCCAACAGATCAAGCGATTTTGCGCAAGCCCATATAAATACTGATTATAATCACGCGCGAACCGGAGGACCGGCTTATTCGGATTCAACATGGGTGATGTTCAATAATTCTATACTCGGCGATCTTTATAATAATTCGATGGGGTATGTCGCTTCGCAGAGCATCGAAGGAAAACCATTTATCGGAAGATTTATGAATCTTTCACCGAATCAGTATTCTCAATCCATAGTTCCTTTCTATACTTCGTATGCTTCGCTTCAGGATTGGGATGGATTCTTCTTTAGTAATTATGCCACATATTACGAAGATCTTTTTGCAAGCGCTTCGCGCAACGGAAGTTTTTGGAGCATTGCAGGCAATCCATCTCTTTTGATCCAGATGCCTGTTGCAAGTGATGCCTTCCGCAATGAAAGAATAAAGGCTTCACCTACAAAGGTTATAGTGTCGCATGATGCCGATGATATCTTGCTAAAGAGTCTGCCATCTGCGCTGCCGCTATCGTATTCGTCAACAGGTCCGATGGGCACAGAAGGATATCTTCAATTGAACATTGCAACGCTTTACCGTATCCGCCAGCAATTCGATGCAGCCAGACATAAAGTTGCTGCTGAATATCCTTATCTGTTCGATACGATCACAAAAGTATCGGAAACGAACGAGATAAGTTGGAGCCAGACCGGAGGATACTTAATGACGGACGCTTCAGGATTCAGCGCTGCGGTCGGAATTTTCGGAATCGATACGATAATAAATGGTGCTCTTAAATTCCGCAGGCTCGATAATGCTGCCGACATGGAATCGATCTTGCTTACCCAGCTACCGAATTCTACAAAGCTTTTAACGATCGCTTCGCGTTCACAAAATTTCGGTGCCGTCTGGCAATATGGTGATTCAAGTATTGGTAATAAATGGGGAAAACTTCCGACGATCATGAGCGCCGGAAAATTCGAGTTCTTTTTCACTTCCGATTCCAACCGTCTTATTGCCCATCCTCTTGATGAGTCAGGAAATTTGATGTCCGGCGATATTGAAGGAATAAAGATCAGCGGGACAAATACATTTAAGTTTGCTATCGATCAATCGGTGATCGGCACGCCATGGTTTAATATTGAAGGGAAAAACAGTGCTGCTTCAGTATCGGTTGACGGATTAAATATATCTGATGTCACCGTATTTCCGAACCCTGCACAAAACGAAGCACATATAAAACTTTCGCTTGCAAATTCCGGTGTAATAAAAATATCCCTCTATGACGATCTCGGAAGAGAAGCCGCGAGTATTGCAAACGGCGAACTCTATCAAGGCTCATACGATCTGCCGCTCGATCTCCGCGCATTACCAGCAGGGCATTATACACTCAGAGTTGATTGCGGCGCTAATGTGATGAGCAAGAGTGTGAGTGTGGTAAAATAGACCTGGATTTTAGGATTTTAAAAGATTATTGGAAGTAAGGGCGACTGACAGGTCGTCCTTTTCTTTTTCATCCAAACTTCATCGCGCTTCGCACATCCTTCATTGTTTTCTCTGCTTCATCATTCGCGCGGATCTCTCCTTGCTCGATGATTTTGAGAACTGCGTTCGGGTCTTTCTCTAACTCTGAGCGAATAGCACGCTGAGGTGCGAAAGATTCATTGATCTTCTCCGTCACTCTTTTTTTGCAATCGACGCAGCCAAGCGAACCGCTTGTGCAGCCGTCATGAATTTCCTGAACTTCCAGAGGATTCCATTTTTGATGGTAGCCATAGACAAGACATATCTCCGGTCTTCCCGGATCGTTACGCCGGACTTTCTGCGGATCGGTCACTGCCGTTTTCATTTTTTTCCATGTATCATCAGGCGTGTCGCTGAGCAAGATCGTATTACCAAGCGATTTCGACATGCGCTTGCCGTCCGTTCCGATAAGTCGCGGAGTTTCTGATAAATATGCGCGCGGAACAGGGAAGACATTGCCGTAATGATGATTAAAATCGCGGGCGAATTCGCGTGTGATCTCCACATGGGGAACCTGATCTTCTCCGACAGGAACAAGATCGGCTTTATATAATAAAATATCCGCAGCCTGCAAGACAGGATATCCAAGATGCCCGTACGTCATACCTTCGCCGATGCCAAGATCGCGGACTTGATCTTTGACGGCAGGGTTGCGCTCCAAACGAGCTTTCGTGATCAGCATAGAGAAGATCAAAAATAGCTCGGCATGTTGTTTCACTTTCGATTGGCGGAAGATCGGAGATTTCTCAGGATCGATACCAAAGGCTATCCAATCCGTTGCCATATCTATTGAGAGCTGGAAAATTTCCGACGTATCGAGCTTCGTCGTCAGCACATGATAGTCTGCGATGAGATGATAATTCTCGGCGATATTTTGCAGTTTTACCCACGGCTCCAGCGCTCCGGCAAAATGCCCGATATGAAGCTTGCCTGTCGGACGCATTCCTGAAAGAATACGCGGCTTCTTTGTGCCGAATGTTTTCTCCAACTCACCCTCGCGAATAACTGCACTTGTTTTCTGTTCTTCTGACATGAATATTTTATTATGAGAATTAATAACGCTTTCATCTTCCATGTCATTCCGAAGCCCTGAATACTAGGGATTTTCTGTCATTCTGAACGAAGCGCAATGCAGTGAAGAATCCCGTTCATTAAAATGAGAGACTGTGATGTATACCTCAGGGGATTCCTCACATCGTTTTTTTCTCTTCGTTCAAAAAATCTCCGTTCGGAATGAACTGTGTTAGTTTCCGTTCGATTTTTATGTTCTTTGAAACTGATCATCATAGCGTGTATGCTTGGTAGCAACCGCGAATGCTTGTTTGACGAGTTTATTTGCCACAGCAATCA
>JBBQGG010000046.1:0-24466 GCA_038322815.1 Kapaibacterium sp. (SeqCode) | reverse complement strand
GCTTTGCACAGCAAAAGAGCGGGGCGGTCAACCATTCCGAACGGTCTTCTATGACCTATGACATCTTTGACCTCTCCCCGCTCTCTGTCGGGTCACTTCATAACAAGAAATGCACGTGGTCAAGCAACATAGGATGACATAAATAGAGATAGCATTGCTCAGAATCATTTGCTTCTATAAATAATTTTCAAATCCTCCGAATTCTCAACGGCTTCATGTGATAGCATTTGCAGCCGATGTACTTGCTGAAAATTCTTCAGGTGCAGATCGCCGAATGCCGATCTTGCGTCACCACCTAACAAAATTGGCGCAACAAAAAGCACCAGTTCATCGAAGAGCTTTTCCTGCAAGAGCACCGTGGCAAGCGTCGGTCCCGGTTCTACAAGTACACTTGCTATACCCATTGTGCCAAGTTTGGCAAAAACATCTTTTAAAATAAATTGATTATTTAAGGCACTTGCAGCAATGAACGTGATACCTCGCGATGAAAGCATTTTGCGGATTTCGGATTTTTCTTTCAGCGTTTGCTCGGTTGCGATCACGATCGTTTGCTCTGCATTTTCATCAGAATATACCTTTGCCGTTTCCGGAACGCGCAAATTTGCATCTAAAATAATGCGCCTCGGCGATCGCCCTTCGACCATCCTGACGGTCAGTTCAGGGTCATCGGCAAGAACAGTTGCGCTTGCAACGAGCACTGCATCATACTCCGCACGCATAGCATGTACGGCTTTGCGCGAAGGCTCGGAGGTGATCCATTTTGATATTCCTGATTTCAGCGCTGTCTTTCCGTCAAGGCTCATGCCAAGCTTCATGGTAATATATGGCGAAGCAGATCGTACAAACTTGATAAAAAATTTATTAAGTTCAACGGATTCTTCTTCAAGTACACCTACGAGCAATTCGATCTTAGCGGCTTTTAATTTTTCGATACCTCTGCCATCAACTTCAGAATACGGATCGCGCATACCGATCAGACATCTCGCGATCCCTTTTTCTATCAACAGATCTGCGCATGGCGGAGTCTTCGCCTTATGCGAACATGGCTCAAGATTAACATAGACCGTTGCGCCGGAAATATTGTGCCCTTGTTGCTCAGCATCACGAATGGCATTTACTTCAGCATGAGCTTCACCATATTTTTCATGATAACCTGTGCCGATTACGTTATTTTTTTTATCAACGATCACGCATCCAACCAGAGGATTCGGACTGACATAGCCGCGAC
The DNA here is from genome assembly GCA_038322815.1 of Kapaibacterium sp. (SeqCode). Taxonomy (GTDB): domain Bacteria; phylum Bacteroidota; class Ignavibacteria; order Palsa-1295; family Palsa-1295; genus PALSA-1296. Next base: position 23,238 of record JBBQGG010000046.1, on the reverse strand, counting down.
CGTGCACTGCAAGCTCAAGAGCCTCGCGCATGTGCTCGTCATCGGTTTTTTTATGCGGATCTGTCATTATAGAACAACTTGTAAAAAAAAGGCGGACTTGAAGTCCGCCCTATTGGATTTACTCCCTATTCAAGATAATTATTTTTTCTTCTTTGCCTTTTTTGCAGGTTTTGCTTTTGGCTTAGGTTTTGGGGATGCTTTCTTAGCAGGTTTAGCGGCTTTTTTAGTTACGGATTTTACTTTTGATTTAGCTCCGTTCTTTTTTACTTTTGCAGCCGTCTTTTTTGTTGCGGCACTAGGTTTATCGCCGAGCTTTCGGAGTTCCTTTTCGGATTCGGCAAGTTCTTTTTTCGAAAGTTTTTTCTTACCGCCGAAAAGCTCCATCTCTTCGCGTGCGTCGCGCTCTTCCGGTGTTTCGGATTTCAGCGAATTGAGAATTTCCAGTTCTTCCGGTGTCGGCGGAACGGGCAAACGCTTTTGGATTGTACGCGGCACCAGCGGCTCGGAGATAAGCTTCGTGATCGTCGAAAGCAGTTTTCCGCCTTGGAGCGCTGCATGAGGATCGATGATCAAGTCGATAAATCGTTTCCGCGGAATAGGCTTTAAGATATGCGTCCCTTTTTTTGTAAATTCGAGCATGAATTCACTTTCCGATCCGTCACTTTTAATAAAGGTAACTAAATATGTGCCATAGGGAAGATGCGGGACTTTTAGTACCGATTTTGCCGTGCCAAAGGAAGGCATCATCATTCTCGTTGCCGTCATGCCAAGTACGCGGAAGACGATCTTGCCCGGTTCGAGTTTGTAGCGGACTGCGATCTCATAGCGGAAGCTGGAAAATTCCTTCGCTGTTTCGAAACTGAAGGTCGTATATTCCATTCCTGATATTTCATCGAACGCTTTGTTGATCACACAGCGGTATTCGACTTCTTTAACTGGGGGTAGCGGCTCCATAAGTTAATTAAAAATGTAAATTTATAAATTAAAAATTTATTTTGATAGTTTTCCGTTGTAACTCAAGGTTGTAATTTTTGTCATTCTGAGTGGAGCGAAGAGGAACGAAGAATCTGAGTGTTCAGCATTCTGAAAGTTCAGATTCTTCGCTTCGCTCCACTCAGAATGACATATGTTAGTTTCTCTCGAATATAGTAACCTAAAAAAATATCATTTTTAATTCTCGCAAAATTACGAATTTTGGAGGTGATGGATCAGATTTCCTTGCGGAATTCGTACTTGCGATCCGGTATCCATCCTTTTCAAGGTGATCTCATCGGCAGCAAGTTCATCACTTCCCAGTACTAAAACAAACTGAGTTCCCGATTTATCCGCTTCTCGCATCTGAGCTTTGACAGAACGGTCTAAAAGGTCGTAAATGACGTTAAAACCGCCTTTTCTAAGTTCAGATGCTATGGAGATTCCCACTTTTCTCCCTGCAACATCAGCAATTACGATGTATACATCTGTTTTCTGTCTTTGGGTTTCAACGGACCGAAGCTTCGAAAGTACGAGAACTAATCGTTCAACTCCGGCAGCAAATCCTACAGCAGGTGTCGGAGGTCCGCCAAGCTTTTCGATGAGCGTATCGTATCTTCCGCCGCCGCAAAGAGCATCCTGCGATCCGAGATCACTTGATGTAAGTTCGAAGACGGTGCGGTTATAATAATCAAGTCCGCGGACTAAATGCGGTTCGATAGAATACGATATTTGTGCTGAAGTGAGAAGTGATTTCAATTCATCGAAATGCGCGGAATCAGCTTCATCGAGATAATCGGTAATATTCGGAGCACCTGAAACGATGGTAATATCTCCGGGATTTTTTGAATCGAGAATACGCAGCGGATTTGTTTCGAGTCTTCGCTTGCTATCTTCAGAAAGAGCATCGAGATTTGATCGCAGATATTTCACAAGTTCTTCGCGCCATTTTTCACGTGAAGATTGATTCCCAAGCGTATTAAGTTTTAAGTGGAAATTTGCAAAGCCAAGTTTTTGATAGACGGCAAGAGCAAATTCAATGACCTGAAGATCTGCAAGAGGCGATGATGAACCAAGCAGCTCAATCCCGAACTGATGAAATTGCCGCTGACGTCCCATCTGCGGACGTTCATAACGGAACATTGGTGCACTATTATAATAAAGCCGGGAGCATGATGCCTGTTTCGTGACAAGATTATGTTCGATGGCAGCACGGACTACTGATGCTGTCAACTCCGGACGAAGCGCCATTTCTTCTCCGCCTTTATCGGTGAAGAGATACATTTCTTTGGAAACAATATCGGTTTCTTCTCCGACAGAGCGTTTGAATAGTGATGCCTGTTCGAACATCGGAGTTCGTATTTCTTCGTAACCAAAGAGTAAGGCTACGTTATCAACGGTCTGTTCGATCTCTTTCCAGAGATGGGACTCAGGAGGAAGTATATCTTTCGTACCGCGCGGAGCTTTCAGATCCATCCCCATTAGTCGCCGATCCTCTCTTCTTCAGCTTGGAAAATGGCAAGGATCTCATCTGCAGTTTTTGCTTCGATAAGTGATTTTCGTGCAGCATCGGAGTTCATCACTTTCGAAGCACGGGAGAGCAGCCGTAGTCTGCTGCCGACATCGCTATCACGGCTGACAAGCAGCAGGACAAGGCGCACCGGTTCATTATCCATAGCAGCATAATCAACAGGTTCTTCCGTCGTTGCAAAAGCCAGAACAATATCATTAACTGCATCGGTCTTTCCGTGAGGAATGGCAAAACCCTTACCGACGCCCGTGGACATGATCCGTTCGCGTTCTAAGATGGCAGTACGGACTTTATCTTTGTCGAGGACATGCGGATTCTTCGAAGCGAGATCGACCATTTTAGTCAAAAGTTCTTCTTTGGAATCGGCAGTAAGCCCTACAGCAATATATTCAGGTTTTAGATAATTTATAAGCTTCATACTTTCTTAATAACACGAAACCAAGATATTATGTCAAGATATAAAATACAAAGTTACGAAGGAAGTGAGATGGTGGAAGGGAGAATCCGAAGTTTTACTTTTCTTTGAATGATTCTGGTTCAAATAATTTTCCAGGAGTAGTTTTTAATACCGAGGCTAATTTTATGATAGTTTCTGCCTTAGGATTTTCATGACCGTTTTCAAGGCTGCTAATATATTCTGGGGAGAAATTTCCTCGTACACCCATTTTCTCCTGAGTCCATCCTAACCTCTTTCTGTAACCCCTTACGTTCTGTCCAATAACAATTTTGATGTTCATTCCCACAAACGTAGTATACTTGTAGAAATATGACCTTAGCCGCTAGGTTAAGTTTTAGAAGGAGAAGACATTCGAGAGATAATCTTATAAACAGGATGTTACAATAGGGTATAAATTTATGCCCTAAAGCCTATGAAAAGAAAATGTAACCAAATCCAGTCTCAGTTGTCTTTTAAAGATATGCGAATCATTACTATCATTTTGTTTCTTTTGACCTTCGACGAAGCCTTCGCCCAGCTCTCCCCTGCGCCCAATCCTAATTACAGGACGTTGCATCCGACGGAGACGTTCAAGGACTACTATGCTTCAGAGCAAGCTGTTGACACTTTTTTGTTTCCTTCCCCAATAGTGGGGGTTCCGATTGGAGACACAATGCTAATAGCAAATTTTAGCCTTATTTATCCGGGTGCTTGCGGTGCATCAGTCACTGCGGTAAATTGGTATGTCGCACCACCTGATGCACAGATTCCTTTTCGATGGCTTGGCTCGGATAATTTTAATCCTCCGCACTCTGCAAATGTTTATTTTTTTCCAACAACTAAGGATACGCTTACTCAATATTTTAGATTTGAAGATATTTATGATGCCTTGAATCATCCTGAATGTCCTTCTTCAAAACAATTTGTTATAGGCGTTAGAGCATTTGGAATAAAAGCAGTAAAAAACGTATCCTATGAAGATGTAGCAAAAAATATACTACTTTACCCAAACCCGGTAACTACATCTTTCAAGCTCTATTGCGAAGTCAGTGATGATCATTCGGAATTGCAAATTTTTGATTGTTTAGGAAACCCTGTTTCTAATTTTAATTTCCATGTTGAAAATCATGTGATAATTGTGGATGTTTCAAAATTGTCCAAAGGCTTTTATAGAGTAATGGTAAAAGGGTATGGTAGGTTTTTTGAAAACAAGTTTATAAAATTAGAAAATCTTTAGAATGAGTATTAAAAAGCTATTGTTTCTATCAATTTTCTTTAACAATGAGGGACTTATTAGGAAGATCGGTTTTTACCCAAAAAGTTTTTGCAAGCGGTGAACAACATCATCGTGAGAACCTCAATTTAAGCTCACTTAGCGACGGAGTTTACATTATTGAATTTTTATCGAATTTCACCACCGTTTCTACCCGGTGCATTCTCATTCATTAACCTATTCAACAAAGTCATGAAAAAATCACGTATTTACAATTGTTTCATTCTTTCTCTGCTCGTCATAGGAATGATTACTACATCAGCGCAAGGGCAGTATTCTTTTCCTGTCGCGCCTTTAGTCTACAATTCCGACAGCGTAAAAGTTATTCCTGCCTCTGTGTTTCCTCTGGGAGCATTGATTACTGGGGATGCGGGCGCATATTTGGATTCGCCGAAAAAAGTCAGCATCAATACTATCACTAACTTTAACGATGGCGGAGGTCAGGATAACGTTGCTCCGTCGGATACTCTTGGCTGGGTTGGAGGTGGAAGTGGATGGATTCCGGACTTCAGAGACTATTGGGAGAAAAGGATGTATTTTTTTAGTGGAAAGACAGGAGCAACCCCAGCATTGGCGTCTAGTAATCGTCAATATGATTTCGGAACATACAATAATTTTTTTCAATCAAAAGTCGTAACAGATGGGAATGAAGCATCGGTTTCTTCAAGCCCCGGTGACACACTCGGATACACTGCTTCAGGGGATACTCTTGTGAACACTAAATATTCAGGGAAATACGTTCTTCGTTCGCCAGTTTTCATGCAGGCATTGACTGGTGACACAAACCGGATGGCGCATTATTTTGATTTCATGTATCGATTTAATACAGATTCAGTAACAATCTATAATAGTACCGATACATTGTATATGATTGAAATTTGGGTTCGTGGAGCAAAGGACGCAAGTATATACACAGGAAACACTTGGAAGTTATATGATACGATTCTTTATTATCCTATTACGAAAGCAGCCTTTCTTGCCTCGGATTCTTACTGGCAAAGCGCAGATCTGGAACATGAATTGCGAATGACTCCACAGAATGTATCGTACCAACGTTTTCATATAGCTCTTTCACAAGAGTTTATGCGCAGATTTAATAAAGATGGGTTTTCCTCCCCTAAAAAATTAACAAGCCTTTATCCAGGAGAAGATTGCTACTTGAATCTGGGAAACGACTCCTGCTCAAATCAACCCGGCGCCGTTTTTTTTTGATTTTCGCGTTCGAAGAGTAAAACCGATAAAAATGTATGTTAAAGGTTTACGTATGCGAGATGGGGGCATGGAAAAACTTGTTACGGGCGGATATGATAGTTTGCTTGCCTTCCGGTTTAAGCAGATTTCGTTAAGCAAATACCTATCGTGGAATAGCGGTACGAAGCACTATGACACGTTGACAGGGAATTACTATTCGAATCTTCTCAATCTGCAATCCGAGAATGAACCGTATCCTGAACGATATTATGTGATCGGATATTTAGATAGGTACGCACGCGATCATAACGATCCAAGCGGACATCCATTCAAACGCTTTACTGCTTTCAGCCCTTGGAATCCGCGTGAAATTCGTTTGATATGGGATGATATTCTATGGAAACCATTGTTGCCGGATGCAGCACCTCAACACATGTACCGGAATATTGACTATCAGGCCGGAGATTATATCCATCTTGGGTTGCCAAGAGACATGTTTCCCAAAACTCTTCCCTCACGTTTTGACCTTTACAGGCAAGAAATTATTGCTCGAACTGACAGTGCCGTTAATAAGTATCAACACGATCACGACTCACTCTTAAACCTTAGTTTCAGAGGCAATCTGGTGCTCAAAATTGGATGCTGCATTGACTGAATTTGTATTCAGTGCAAAAGGAATCTATTGAATATATGAAATGCTACGATCTTTCCCATCGTTTCTTAACTGATATTTTAGGAGGGTAATCAAAATGAATGAAAAAATCTTTTACAAGAAGTTCGTTTGGATGTACTTGAAGTGCTTTCGCTATCTTTGCAATGTTTTCAAGCGTCATATTCACTTCTGCACGTTCAACAAACCCAATGTAATTTCTATGCAAACCGGCATACTCCGCAAGTTTTTCCTGAGAAATATTAAGTTTATATCGCAGCCCGCGAATATTATCTCCGACAATGACTTTAATTTTCATTGCCACAAAAATCCGTATATTTGCTCTTATAATCTACACAGTATTAATAGTAATATTGCTTTCCATATTGTGCACAGATTCATGGTAGAAAAATTTTCGATTTTTTTCATATTCATTTTTTCTGCTTCAGGCGTCTTCGCCCAGCTTTCCCCTGCCTTTGATCCAAATATCTATTTGCCTCGCATTGGTGTTCCCGGCGAAATTGATACAATTATGGGAAGCAAGGACGGGCAGGGGCTTGGCTCTTTTATTTTCAATACCGGAGTTACCCAGGGACAACCCAATGCTAACATGTTAATCCAAGGTCTGCCGCAAAATCCACCTTTCTTCGGTGAAGTTGAAACAGGGAATTCGTTCGATTTACACAAACTAAACATACGCAAGCAGCTTGATCTCGATGATAAAACGATCATCAAGTATGGACACTTTCATGATACGAAGCATAATGATCTTTTCGCGTATACTCCAAATGACATCATTCGTATTTATTGGGCTGATGATTCAGGGTATTATTTAAAACAACGAGCTACAGAACTTGTTTCATCAATAGTAACCGACAATGGATATTATTTTGAAATGGATCCCTATACAGCAAGACTTACTTCAGATACAGTAGATGATATAGTCACTGATATTCGAACGGCTTGGTTTAATTTTCACAGAGATAGTAATTTTTTATTCTTCTATAAAGGTGGCAAATCTCTTTTTAATAAGGGGGCTGCGGCAGTACAAGATTCAACATATAATTTAGGGGTAGAGCGGAATTGTACTCAGGGTGATTGGCGAGGAACGGGAAGAGAAGACTTAATTGCTGCCGATGTATTTGGGAATGCTTTTTATTATCACAATGATCCTTTAAGGACATTTTCATTAGCTGAATTCTACCGTGCTTTACAAAATGACACACTATTTGCAGCACGGGACAACCCACACTTTAAGGGCAACAATTATACTTGGAGTATGAAACTTGCCATGAAAGCTCTCACGAAAACGGACGGAGATAAATCTCTTGATCTTGTTCTATCGCCACCAACTGATGATTGGCGAAATAACGGAATTTGGTTTTTCAGAGGCGGTACTGATTTTGGGTCGCATCGGATAACTCTTGACAGCGCTGCTTATATCATCCGTCACCCTAAATATTACGATCCGACGGCGTTTAATGGGATAACCTTCCCAGGTGGAATATTTAATTGTGGAGACATGACAGGAACGGGAAATAACGTCATCTGGGTAAGTGGTGGGGTTGAGTTTACCTTGTTAAATTTCTTTTATGTAACAGGGCAGGCATTGGATGATAAGGTCGATATGTATTATCTCGTTGAACCTCGTCCGGGAATTAAGTTGGATACTTTGACAGCAAATACTGATAATATGGAAGACGTTCTGTTCGGCCACCTCGGTTTGAATAACGGTGCAGGCGCCCTCTATCTCTTATATGGCAGTAAAAAAATCCCTGTCAGACTCAATGCTGTATATGAACATACATTGCCACAATCTTCATTAGAAATTTATCCAAATATATTTTCAGATCGAACTCATTTATCTTTTCAAACTGAACATTCCGAGCCAATTATCATCATTGTTCGGGATGTATTAGGAAGAGTCATCTACGAGGAAAAAAGGTACAGTATTGGCGGAAATGAAACTATATCGATCCATCTGCCAACCCTTTCATCTGGGAGATATATTTTACAAGTTTCAGGCGCGGATATTTATACTTCTGCGCCTATAACAATCATTCATTAATTTTTCACTATTTCCATACTGCTATGAGAACAATCATCGGGTTCAGATTCTTCGTTCCGCTTTGCGTCTCTCAAAATATTACAGCAAAAATGTTCTTCTGTATTTTATTTGCTTTAGTGTTTGGTGCATCGTCGCTTCATGCCCAGCATTGGCAGGATTCCACCGTTGCCGTGCCCGAAAGCGTATTCCCCATCGGCGGAATCAACTTCGGTCTCGGCGATTTTCATGATTCTGTCAATAGTCTGAAAGAAGCAGGGTTTAATATGGAGTACGAACGTGCCCCTGATTACGGCATAGTGGCAAATATTAAAGCGATGACGCATGGTTTAAAGGGCTACATGAGCATGGGTAATACACTCAATAATTATATTGGCGCTTATTACGGCGGTTATTTCCCCGGTTCGGAAACTCGTTTTTTCCTTTCCTCGAACGATCATCTTGATTTTGCCCATGATACGGTCAATAACTGGGATCATAAAGCCGGGGCACTGAATGCTAATATTGAGTGGTCTATTCTGGATACAATGGGAATTCCTGGAAATACAAATTACGTCCTAACAGATTTACAAGTTGATCCAAATTCCTTAACGGGATACTTGGGAAAATATATCACTTGGCCGCAAACCGACAGTGTTTTTTGTGATTTCATTTTTAGAATTGATACCATCAGAAAATCACCATCCACTTGGGATTCCTCTCTTTATATTGTAGAATACTACTTGAAAGACGTCTCAAATGCAGTGACAACATACTTCGATACCATCACAGTTAACAAACAGCTTGCTTTTTTACGAGCATCGAACAGAGATGTAATTGAGCACAAACATATTGTAACGTTTCCAAGCCTAACTCTCACAAAAAATCCTCTCTTAACTGAAAATTACTATGCCCGAATCCGTCAAGTGATCCCGATACACGTCGGTAGTTATCAAGCAAAAAGTTTAGAAGTAAAACTCCGCACATTTCATAATGCCAATATTTTTATTCGCGGCTTACGGATTCGAAGTCATTTAGCGGAACAAGTTTTAACCGGACAAAAAGACAGCACACTTGATACAGTGTTTCGGGCAATACGCGATACGCTCAATAATAACGGCATCTTTTCTACAACGCCCTTTATTACCGCCGGGGGTGAAACGCAGACACCAAGTTTCAGGGTTTATTCATACTTAGATGATCGTTGCAATAAGAAGATCGGCAAGCATATCGTGATGTTCCTTGCAGAAGAGTCTCCTATACGTTTCCCCTGGTACCGTTCTATTTATGAAGATCAGACAGATAGTATTCCGCCGCCTCTGCAAGCTGAGTGTGCTGCTACTTTTTATCATTACCCTCCACTGTCGGAAATAGCACGAGACTGTATACCTGATTCGATTTTTCACCTACCAAACTTTACGACATTCGGTTTATCGGTTGATCCGGCTAATGATAGCGGGTACCGTGCCTATACATCTAATTTCCAAAATCGCTCCGGCTGGTGCTCAAAATTGGATGCTGCATTGACTGCACATCCCCCCGGGAAAACACCGGGTAAATGGTACGGGATGATTGCAGCGTTGTTAAGTTTTGACTATGATTCAGGTGCAGCAAAATCGGCAAGTGCTTCATCAGTAGTAAAGGTCAGAGATAGTTTAGTTGCGAGGATGCGAAGAGGTATTCCAATGAGTAATTCGAAGAACATATTTAATTATCGCGATCTTGTCGATACTGCCAAACTTACTTGTTGCTACCGCATTCCTTTTTCGGAGTGAAATGCGAGCAGAAGGATGGGATGCAGTAGCTTTCGGTGCAAAAGGTATTTATTGGAATGCCTTGGGTAATGACAGGGGTGAGAACGTTGGAATTTCTGATGTAGGTTTAGTACGAAATTACGACTTTGATTCGACAAAGTATTTCATTAGCAGTCCTAATATAGGTTCGTGTGATACACCGATTATCGCCGAAAAATATTGGGATGACCATGTAATTTACAGGCATAAGAATGCTGATAATTCTGTAGATAGCGGAGGATGGATGCCGACTTCTGCATCCGAATTACAGGGGTTACTCTCTGCGAATGCGACAAATGATTCTGTGCGCTGTGCAGATTCGGTTCGAAATTGGATTTCTCGAAATGGATTTTACAATGCAACACATTATTGGGCACCCGTAATGCTTCCTGACAATTGTGGAAATAGCAAATGGGTGGCCTATTTTAAGGGACTACCATATATTTGGAACCAATTCTATTGGCCGGCTTCAATTTCTTCTTTTAATATGTGGGTGCCAACATTTGAAGGATTCAAAGAACGATGGGAAGCCGCTAAAAGATTTTCTAAAGACATCATACCTATCGCTCCGACATTAGCAAAACTTGACTGGGTAGAGGCATTCACGTATAATGAACGTTTTACTGGTGCTTATTCGCACAGTACAAGTGATACGGATTTGGATCGAATTCACGCTGCCGCTGCATTTGCAAAATTTCCTCTAAAAGATGTGAAGACGAATAAGATAAATCACTATGTTATTCCGTTATCTCCTTTGAACCAATTCGATTCTGCGAATACCACTCTTGTAGAATTAGGTTTATTCACTTCGTCAACTGATACGTCTTCCAAATATATTGTCGTCTCGAATCATCGCACCTGGCCGTTATACTATAATGCGAATGGAAGCATCGATTCGTCTCAGGGAAGACTTGGCGCGATTGATGCCAGACAGGTACGTCTTACATTTGATTATAAGAAATTCCGTGATACAACATCGATTGCCTTATACGTGAAAAATATGCGAACCGGTAAAGATACTATTATTCACCGGGATTCTATTTATTCTATAATCCTTGAACCTGGAGAAGGTACTTTGCTAAAAGTTGGTCCCGCTCCTTCACTCACACTAGGAGAAATGAGCACGAATCTCTTTAATAATGCCCGGCACATTGCTCCGGTAGAACTTGATAATAACAGTTCACCATATAGTCCGAACATCAAGCAGTATATTGCAACGTATCAGAAAAATGGTAAAATTGTAGTGAGCTATCCGGTAGAAACATCTTCTACATTTGAAAAGCGTCACGCAGATACTCCGATTGATAGTATTGTTGATGGTGCAGGAAACTGCCAAAATCCTTCCATTGCCTATAGTAAACTCTCGAATGCGATTGGGCTTATTTATAGCAGCGTTATTTCAGGACCAACAGCTGATACGAACATCGTTTGGTTTCAGCGATTCAACTTGGCAACTCCTTATACACGCCTTGTCAAGACAGTGCTTGATACTGTCGTCGTCGTTCGCGGAACAGATCCATTCTATACTACTCCAGCAATCGTCCCGACAAATGATACGGTACATGATTTTTGGGTAACATGGCGGGCACAATTAAATAAAGGCGGACGTGTTGGTCTTGTAGATAATAACGGTATTCTCACAAGTGCTGCATATTTTACAGCCGGAACTCCAAGTAAAACAAAATTCATTTCACCTGCAAGTCATTCCGGTATAGCAAATGCACATCTTGCTTGGGAGGAATACACGACATCTGGTACTCACATTTTCTTTATCCAAGCTGCCTTTGACGCTGGCTTTAATGTAAGTGTTAATTCGCTTAAAGATCTCTGTACAGAGGGTGTCATTTGCGAGAACCATCATCCTTGTATCGCTACTGATGCCGAAGGCAGTGACCATGTAACATGGGAAGTCTATGACGCACTGACCATTAATGTCAAACCACGGACTCTAATGTATGCCGGAACATCGATACTTCGCGAACGCGATGCAGCAACTGGCAGATGGAGTGATTTTAGTGAATTCTTTCCCACGTCAGGATTTACACCTGTATCCCTTGGTGCGCTGATACCTTATAATGTATATCCAACAATTGCATCAGTTGGATATGCAGTAGCTGTTGATTCTGAAGCATTATTCGGGAATAACAAACAATGGCTCGATTTCACGAGAATCTCGATGAATAACAGCACTTCTCAGAAAATTGATATGGTGCATTTGAATTTCCTAACAGGGTATAGATGGGATGGAGCAACGATGCTCGAAGGATCACTTGAACCGGCGATGGCAGAATGTTCGTTCTGGCGTGTCGTCCCATCTGCCATGCTATTCCGTTCACCAGTTTTAAAGGACGACGGAAATTTCGATGCAATGATGACGCGGTTTAAATTTCCGAACACGCCGGTTACTCAAGTTCCGAACTATAAACTTGTCTGGAAAGTGGTTAAGGCAAGACCCGGCGGTGGATTAGGCTGCCTTATTTTCAAGGGTGGACTTGATAAAACTACGATCATCCATCCCGGTTCTAATCCGCTAACAGTAGCACTTCATGCGAGAGAGCCACAGTTAACGGATACAGGAAGAGTACCGCCTCCGATGACGAGCCCAATCTCATGGAATGATCGAAATGTACGAACAGAACCATTCCGAATTCAAGCTGATGATACTATTCGATACAGACGCTTTTTTGCTTTGAGTAACGATTTCGATACTCCTGATACGACGTCGCTTAAGAATGGTCTGACTGATACTGCTGATTATATGAAGGCAAGGATTTACTTGCGCAGACTTTCTGATAGCAGCGTTATTACTGTTCTCGATACGGCAATGCTTAAAAAAGCAGGATTTATCAGAACGGGAACAGACGGTGATGTCGAAGGTCAGTTTATTGCTCCGCACGTATTTACAACAGATTCGATGTTCATTACACTTGAAATGATTCATGGTGACACTTCAAATCACTGGAATCTGACATTGTTCGATACGTATTCTCTCGACAACATTACATCGACACTATCATTCAAACAAGCTGCTCCAACACCAAGACCTCAGGGTTCACCTGGTTATGTTGAGCGGATTAAAGTGTCAGTCATCCCGAATCCATTCCAGACCTCGGCGCGGATTACAGTCGATGCACCTGAGGAGATGTTCCTGAATGTTTCGCTCTATGACGAATTAGGACGGAAAGTCACAGAATTAGCGAACGGGTCAGTAATGCAATCGCATTCTGAATTTACTCTTACTTCGCAAACTCTCGCAACAGGATTTTATTTCCTGAGAGTTCAAAGCGGAGGCGAAGTAGTCACGCGGAAGATTCAACTGCTGAAATAACATTTTAGACTAAGGTTTCCCCAAAAAAACATCGAATTCTTTTCGATGAATAATTATTCATCAAAAAGGCACCTATTTTTCTTTGATGGGCACCTTGACAAAACGAAATTTATTTCGTATATTTGTGGAGCAGTCTTTAGTCACCAGTCTTTAGTCGTTATCAAAGAGAAAATGAAAAGAGGGATTAACGTAGAATTTGAGAAGAGTCCGCCACCCGGCGGACTCTTTGGTTTTAAAGGAGAGTTTTGCGTGCGTGAAATGTTATAGTGTTGATTTATAAATGACTTACAGGGGGGCTTTCGCAGGGGAAAGGATGAAGGCTGAAGGATGAGGGATGAAGAATCAAAGGTTGTGGAATCGACTAAAAAGGATACTTATTTATTTAGGCTTCAGTCTTATCCTTAATTTTGCATTACGTATGATCATTCTCGGAGTCGATCCCGGTACACTTGTTACCGGTTATGGAGTCATTGAAGTGACAGGCAAAACGCTTGGGACGTTTCGTGCTGTGGAATTCGGTACCATCGAATCAAAGAAGATCAGCGCAATGCCGAAACGCCTGGAGACGATCTTCACTAGATTGCAAGCTGTTATAAAGCGCGCAGAGCCCGATGAATTTGCGATTGAGACAGCATTCTATGATAAGAATGCGCAGTCGGCGATGAAACTTGGTCAGGCTCGGGGTGTTGCATTAGTTGCTGCGCAGCTTGCTGAATTGGAAATTGCCGAGTACGCTCCGCGAGTTATCAAAAAAGCCGTAACCGGAAATGGCAATGCCGATAAGAGCCAAGTCGAATTTATGGTAACGAGAATGCTGAATTTAGAAAAACATGACCGTAAACTTGCCGATGCATACGATGCGCTGGCAATAGCTCTTACTCATGCCTTGCGGCGTGGCGGAGCGGGGAAGTCATCGAAGCAATCGAACACCTGGAAAGATTTTGTTGCGAATAATCCTGATAGAATTAAAAATGCCAAATAATAACAGTGTCATTGAAAGGAGGGCTTTAGCCCTACGAAGCAAACCCCTTCATGGTTTTCGAGAAACGTTTATCTCTACCTCAGGGGATTGCTTCGCCGTCGCTTCGCGACTTCTCGCAATGACACTATTGGTGATTTCATTTTTTTTATTCATAAATACTCTTGATGCTCAGACGATGCGCCCTCAGGATCTTGCACGGGATTATCTCGTCAAGCTTGTCATGAAGGATTCGTCGCAGTTTTACGGAATCGTCCTCACGAAGCCGCTTCCTGATCGTATCCTTTTCCAAACTCGATATGGGCGGCTCGAAATACCTCTGAAAGATATTTACTATGCCGTTGATTACCGTTTCAATTTTGTGATGCGTGATGAGATGAGAAAAGAGGCGCTTAACAATTCGATCGATGTTGAAAAATATCATCTCACGCAGCAACTTGCAAATTCAAAATTAGAAACACAATCTGTCGTTCATACTGAGAAACTTGATGTCTTCTACGGTAACCGATACCTCTTTGATGATACTGCACACGTTGTTCTTTCAACAGAGTGGGGTGAATTATATTTTACCTATCCGGATCTTTCCTACATTGATAATTATTCCGGCAATAACGACCGGCGCAAAGAATTTTTCACTCCGTCATATCTTAGTGTAAAAGATCCGATGGCATCGCAGGGATTTATTACGCCGAATGGGATAGCCTTCGGAAGAGATAATAATTTTCTTTCGGATTATCTATTCGGCGGCTTACAATTAAATTACGGACCTACTGATTGGCTATCACTGAATCTCGGCGGAGTGTTTTTACCTCTGAAAAATAATATCGTTGTTGCAACAGGCGGAGCAAAGTTTACTCCATATTCATCAGAGAAATGGCATGTTTCTATTGGAATTCAGGGGATGTATTCGCAAGTCGTCAAGACGTCGCGTTTGGGGTTGGGGTATGGCGCCGTAACGTATGGAAACTGGGAATCACAGTTAACCTTATTCGGAGGATATACCCTCAACCATACTGATTCACTTGGATATTCAAATACAAAAAACGACGAAATACTTATTGTACAGGCTGCGCAGCGAGTTGGAGAGAACTTAAAACTGGGTATGGAGCTTTTCTTCATTTCCAATTTTGAAATTGTACCGGTACTATTTTCCATCAGATATTTCGATAATAATCTGACGATCGATGTAGGAGTTGTCTTCTCTCTTTATAAAGCCGGGGCAGCGCGAACAACGAAAACGATCGGAGAACTTGTGTTCAATGTTCCTGATTTCCCGATCGTGCCTCTGGTGAGCGGAAGTTATCATTTTTAAAATTCTGCTTCGCGATCCACCATTTTCTATAGGCGAAAATAGCCCAGATTATTTCTACAATTCCGAAAGGAATTGTTCCGGCTAACCATCCGTAAACCGAAGACGAAACACAAGCTGTAGCGAAAACAAAAAGCCAGATCGTTGAACGTGCTTCAAAGATATAAGCAATCAGCATAATAGTGATAGACGCAAAACCAAATACGGTTAGTGCATCCATCAGAACCTGACAAGCAGAGCGCCGATCAGTCGCGTTTCAGATTTTACGAGATCAGGCTTCCAATCCGGAGGCAATGGAGTTGTCGTGTAGCCATCGGGAGATGTAACACCGTCGGGACCGGCAAAATATGGAACGTCAGCTTCACGATGTACAACTTCCACCCGCCAGGTGATATTTTCCCGAGGCATCCAATCAATTGTCGTCGAGCAATCCCATCCATGAAACTGATCGCCGGGATTGGCAGTGAAGGGATGAGTACCGTTCGGACCGGCATCACCTGTCGGAAGTAAGACGAGATAACGTCCCGGATTATTCATATAGCCGCCGCCAAACGTCCAACCAATGTGATCGTTAGAAAACCACAGCCGATGATAGATCATCCAGCTGTTAAAAAATTGTTTAGGTCCTTCGGAGCCACCGCTGGTTCCGGAGACACCGTCACCTTTTTCATACCCCAGATCACCGGTAACACAAAAAGCAGCCCGATGGATAAAACTTTTGGGTTGATTATAATACCGAGCTTGAATACTATTATCAGTATGGAGACGAATGCGATCAGGTTTACCCTGCGTGTCGGTTCCATAGTAATTATTCGTTACAAATGAAATCCATTCTTCGGGACGCCACATGAATTGAAAACCTATACCCGGTCCGTTATTGAATTTTGCATACGCCTGCCATCCGTTCACAAGCCATACTTCGATCTTTATCCGGTCGTTGGGAAAGGCTTGAATCCGAAGCCCGTTGAAAAACCACGGCGTGTTATCCGAAGTGAATGACTGTTGGTATGCCCAGTTCTCTGCTGCATAATAAGAAAAAAGTCCGATGTAAGACATAAAAATACCGGCATCAATATTAAGCCCATGCCATACATCAAAATGATAACCCGCATTTGCTTCGCTGAAATATCGGTAGGCATTTGCAAGGTCAAATTGTCCGTGTGTTACGCTAAAATCATTTCGCGGCACAACGGTCGAACGTGTGCCGAGTTGCATCATAACTCTTGCATGAACATTGTCATAATGGAAATCACCACCCAATCCGATCATTGAAAGTGTGAACTCATTATCCCGCGCAAGTGCAGTAGATCCGACGACGGTATGGTCTATCGGATGCCGGTTCGAAGCTGTATAATTTGCATCGAGAAGAAATTCTCCCGTAAAATATTTACCATCTAAAAGTGCTGTGTGCATCCGGTTGTTGCCGTTAAGCCAAGTGAAATCACCGTATGAGAATGGTTCAGGGCTTGGCTCTGCTTTTGCGGCAGTGTCAATGTTTCCTTGCGCAAGAGAAAACGTGTTTGTAAGAGATAGGAACATGCATCCAATCACAAAAATAAAAAAATGTTTCATAGCATTTCCCCGAATAAAAAAATCAGCTCTTTTCTGAAACGGTATCGAATATCCTTACAGGAAGGATCATTGTATTTAAGCCGTCAAATTGCAGACGGCGCTGGATCTGATTTGCAGTTTCATTGTGAAGGAAGCGCTGGTACCAGCGTTCTCTTTGGAAAACAAGTTTGCTTGCGAAGTAAATGCCGCGCGGAAATTCCCTTGCAATCTCAACGCACAGTTCATGAACCTGCTCCACAACTTCAATGCCAATACTTACGCGGTATTCCGAAGCAAAACCCACTCTTCGCGCCAGGTCGACATATTGTTTCAAGCCCTTTTCCGTTTCACTTGTCAGATGTTCTACCTCTTCTCCGGCTTTGAGCTTTACGGAATCAAGAACGCCAACAGAAACGAAGATCACATTCTTAAAATTATTCGGGAAAAGCCGCTTGATCGAAAATAACGTGTGTACTCCGAGTCCGCCATAGCCGCCGACTAAGAGCACTGCCGTCGGAGCACTACGATCGAGAGTATTATCTTCACTCGGTTCAGGAAGAGGAATATTAGTAAGCATCTCATCAAGTTTCTGAACATTCTTTCGCACATCAAGATAATGTTTCTTTATCCAGAAACATATCGAAATAAGACTTACCGTCAATAATAAGGTTATCCAACCTCCGAGTAAGAATTTTTCATAAAGACTGATGATCAAGATTGAAAGACATAAGGTCAACCCGATGACATGAATAAAAATTTTCTTATACCAATCAGGTCGCTCATGCCGAGCTTTGAACCAAAATCTGACCATTCCCGTCATTGTCAGAGAAAAGGTTGCGAAGACATTGATCGAATACATAAGCACTAATGTTCCGATATCGCCGCCGGTGATCAGAAGCGTTGCAATTGCTGCTACTCCCATGATGACCACGCCGTTCTGCATCGTCAATCTATCAGAAAGAGATGTGAAACGATGAGGCAGCCAGGAATCCCCTGCCATATTTGCCATAACGCGAGGACCATCAATAAATCCTGCCTGCGCAGCAACAAACAAAAGCATTGCTTCGGAGCCGAGAGCTATCCAAATAAATATGTCTCCGACATTAATGCCGCCGATTCTCCAAGAGCCTGCGAATTTATCAAGAAGCACTGCATTCATAGTTTTTCCCGGAACAGGGGCTGCGCTAAAAAGCAGATAGCAGATCATAATGCCGCCGGCAGTAATGGCAAGAGAGATCGACATATACAGCATTGTAATGCGCGCCGTATGGATCTTAGGTTCACGCATGATCTGAATTCCATTCGAAACGGCTTCAATTCCGGTATACGTACCGGCACCCATGGAGTATGCATGAATGAGGATCATGAACATGCCTAATAGTCCGACAGATTGATAGCCGCCCTTAAATCCTGTTGATACTTCATGCGTAACCCGTGAGATTTCCGGAACGTGGGAGAAGATACCACCGAAGATAAGAATGGCATGAGTTATCAGGAATATCATAAAGACCGGCATAAGTATCATTACCGATTCTTTAACACCGCGAAGATTAAGCACAAGCAGGAAAAAGATGGCAAGTACTTCAATACTTAATTTCCAATGCGCCCATTCAATCGGCAGCACGCTGAAGATCTGGTCTGCTCCGGCGGCAATGGATACAGAGATCGTTAAGAAATAATCAACGAGGAGTGCAGATCCGCTGATAACGCCGAATTTAGGACTTATTAGTTGCGTTGCAACAACATATCCTCCGCCACCGGAAGGGAACTGCTCGATCATGCGGGAGTATGCATACGAGATAACGAAAACCGTAAACGCCATTGCAATCGTTAGCCCTACTGCAAGATAGGTATGAGTTCCGAGTGCACGAAAAGCTTCATCCGGTCCATAAGCAGACGATGAAAGACCATCCGCACCCAGACCAACCCAGGCAAGAAAAGCAACAAGCGAAATACTATGGAAAACTTTGGGGTCCTTAAGGTTACGGGCTTTTCCAAAGAAAGTTCGTTTTAGTTTTACCCTAATACCTACATATTCTTCAGAAGTATCAGGTGTATTTTTTGAAAGTATATCGAGGGGATCGGAAGAAATATTTCGCTTTCCTTCGAGGGGATCTATTGGCGGTTGTGTATCCATCAGGATAAATTGTGCTTAAACTTTAAACCTCTAATTTAGAGGTGAGCGAAAAACGGGGAAGTGGGGATATTAGTTCACAGTTGGTAGTTAACAATTTACAACCTGAAAACTTTACCGTCATATTACCTTCGCAGCACGCTCAGCCTTTTATTAATTTTGGGCTTTGTTGTTATTGCCCAAAGCGACCTTTCCGGGCGCGTTCATAAGCATCCTAAAAAAAAGCAACGGAAACAAATTTCAAAAATTCATTCCACACGCCTATCCCGTCAAGCAGAGCTTGCAAAATTGAAACGCGAAATCGTCGAAACCGAACGCCAGCTCCGCGAACATACTCAGAAAGAACACCGCACGGCAAAATCACTTGCAGCGTATGATAAAAAAACACGCGACCTTAAATCAAAACTTGCCGGATTCCGCGCTCAAGCTGCTGATCTCCAATCGCAAGTCGAAGAACTTGACGTTTCGATCAATGAAACATCGTCATCAATTGATACGCTTAAAAGCGCGTATGCTTCAAGCGCTGTAAAGAGATATATGAACGGCGTTTATAAAAAAAATCCAACGGATACGACGATCTTCTCCGATCCGGAAATAAACTCTGAAAGATCGCGACAAGCGTATTTAAGCCACATTGTCAGTTCGGCATTTCATCGAAACAAAACCGAACTTGATTCTACAAAGACAACACTTTCTGAAAATAAAGAAGAAGTATCTCAAACCCTGAACGAGGAGTTGAATCAAATTGACGCAACAAAGCAAGCACAATTAACTGCAGAAGAACAGAAACATGAGAAGGCAGATCAGTTAAAGGAAATTCAATCATCCAAGCAAGCGCTGCAGAAAGAGCTTGATAAACGTAAAGCAAGTGCAAAGCGGCTTGAGGCGATCATCGCAAATCTTTTTGCAAAAGAAGAAGCTCAGCGCATCGCCAAAGAACGAGAATTAAAACGTAGACTTGCAGAGAGGAAAAAGAAACGCAAATCCGGAAAGAAGCTGACAAAAACCGAACAGCAGCAAGAATCACAGGATAAGATCGAAACAAAAAATCTTGCCGGTCCGCATTCACTTGGCTGGCCGACAAGTTCGCATAAGATCGTGCAGAGTTTTGGTGAGCATCGGAACGCCGAACTTGGCACAGTAACGATGAATCTCGGAATTGATATCGGTACAACCGGCGGTTCTGCCGTCCACGCAGCAGGTGATGGCGTTGTATCGCTTATCAGTTCACTTCCGAGTTACGGCACGATCGTCATCATCCGTCATGGCGGCGGAGTGCATTCCGTCTATGCCGATCTGGGTAGCGTAAGTGTTAGCTCGGGAAGCACTGTTAAGAAAGGCCAAACGATCGCTTCAAGCGGATCGAATTCCGAACTTGGGAACATTCTGCATTTCGAAGTCTGGAAGGGAAAATCCAAACAGAATCCATTGCGTTGGCTAAAATAATGAGCCCACTATCAGCGATGATCCGTTCGGTCCCTCTGATCCGCGTTTTTATTCTTGCGGTCATCTTGCTCCTAACATCACAATTATTTGCCCAACTCAACGATCAAATAAAAATTTCATTAGTAAACGGATCAAAATATGAACTGAGAATTAATTCAGCGAATACTGATTCAGCACGTGTCCGGATCACAAACCAAAAAGGTCATGCAGTAAAAAAACTTACAGCAGATGATTTTCTTATTGTACGCGAGGGTGATACAGCAGCGATCATTTCCTGCACTGAAACCACTCTAGCTCCTACAAATGATCTTGCAATTACTTTTATTCTCGATAACTCCGCATCGATGTTTCATACCTATGATTCGCTTACGAAATATCTTGATCTGTTTATTGATTCACTTGGTGATGGATTTATTGCAAATGCAATGGCATTCGATAATATCGAACGCAAACGAAGCTATGACGGCACTGAGCGCGAATCACTTTTTATTGCATCAAGTGAGTTTACACAAAACCGGAATGAACTCAAAAGCTTTTGGCATTCATACGACAGCATTCGCACTGATCTGACCCCATTGTATTCGTCGATCATTAGCGGATTAATACGCATCAGTGATCGCCGGAAATCCGGTGATTCACTTCGCATGGAGATCGTTATTGCCGTTACTGACGGAGAGGACAATGGTAGTTCGGTAAGTATAGAAAAACTCTACGATCTTGCACGTGTTATGCCGGTAACGATCTTTACTATAAATTTTCGCAGTGATATGGACGGAAGATTATTCTGGCTTGCAAAAAAAACAAGAGGGGATCATTATATCGCCGCAGATCTCACTGAATTACAAAAGACATTAGAATTTTTACGAAAAGATATTGCCTCTTCGTACAAGCTTGTCTATTCATTTCCTTTTCGCGGAGCCAAGGGAACGCGTTAATTGTCGCTAAGATATATAAGGATGGCGGGGTTCTTGTCTCCCTCTCCCGGTACTCCGGGAGAGGGATTAAGGGTGAGGGGTGAATTTGTCCTATCCAATTTATTGAATGATAAACCGCAGTTGATACTCCTTCGGAGTCAGGACATTTGAATCAAGAACAACATTCATAAAAGACGAGGAACGTCATCTTCTGCAATGATACCTTTAGTCTTTGCTTCGCGCAATAGCGATCCGGAAGAATTCGCTCCGCCCTCACCCCTGCCCCTCTCCCGGAGTACCGGGCGAGGGGTTTTTGAAATTGGATTTACGTAGAAGTTTATGTTCCATTAGTTATTTCAAAGAGCATTAAGAAAATCCTGAACGTCAATATCGGCATCTTTCAAAGCACCCTTTAGAGTATATCTATCAACAGGATTATGAAATGGTATAATAATGATACGCCCATCAGAATGAGCAAGTTTGAACGTGACTTCCTTTGTGATGAACTTCTTCAAAACCGAGACGATGCAGAGCGGAGAGCACCTCACGTCCGCTTAGAATAGGAAGTTTCATACCATCAACTCGACCACTTCATGAGTTTGGTCAACAACCATTTCGAATGGATCTGGTTCAAGATATAACTCAATCGCCTCGCGGATATTTGCAAGCGCTTCATCGCGCGTCTTGCCTTGTGACCAACAGCTCTTTAGCGAAGGGCAATGTGCAACGATGAATCCATCTTCACCGGGTTCGAGTACTACTTTTACGATCATAATAAATTAACATCATGCAAGCTGAGTTCAGTTCGCCCTCACCCCTGCCCCTCTCCCCGAGTACCGGGCGAGGTCGCAGATCCGCCGAGGCGGAGGTTCTTTAAAACAAAAAACCCGCCGGAGGGCAGAGTCGTAAATTCTGGTTCGCTTTTTAAAAAGAAGTGCCTTATGCTGCCATTTGCAGGGGTCCAATACCTTCGAAAATAATTTTATTCAGTGCATCGCGGCTTCCAAGACGTTCCATGACATCAAGTATCTCAATGCCTGCCACTGTTCCTTCGGCATCATATTCCAAAGAAATCCCTTCGGATATTTGCTGTGTCGTAACTGTCGTTTCTTCGAAGAGTATGCTTAAGGCATCTGCTTCTTTATCATAACTGATACGCATGGATATTAAAAAAAATAGGTGTAAACGGTAATCACGATTATCTCCTCACCTTCAACAACAAAGATTCATTACAAAAATACGTATTTCTTCAGGAGGAAAAATAAAAACCCCGCCGGATGGGCGGGGGTTTTATCAGACATCTATTGGAGAATCAATACTACGGATTCACGACGATATAGTTGATCACGTCGCCTGCAACCGGTGCAAGGTCAAGTGTGATGGCAACAGAGTTTGCTGCTGCGGTTACTTTCTTAACCATGGTTGCAGTCCCGCCGCCACCGTTCGAAACAAACGTTGCGACAACTACAGAGGTAGCTCCGGTGACGATCGTATTAGTGATGGTAACGACATTACCAGCGATCTCGCCAGCAACAACCGTATGCTGCTCAGCATACTTATTCGCAGCAGCACCTTTGAGTCCACTCATCGTTACGCTACCAGAAGTGATCACGTTAGTCACGCTTGCATCACCAAGTTGAATGGTATTGCTTGCACTTACGCTTGCATTTGCGCCGATCGCCGTTGCA
>JBBQGG010000045.1:0-24953 GCA_038322815.1 Kapaibacterium sp. (SeqCode) | reverse complement strand
AAGGATAAGAAGAAGGGGCGTTCGCAATTTAGGTGTCTGTTGCATATTCGGTAAATCTACGGACTTTGCAATGCAAATGATTCAAGTCGGTAAGTTAGTTAATTTTGACGAATTCTGATGAAATACTTCCTGATGATGATTTTAGTACTACATGATATGTACCCACCACAAGAGAATGTATTGGAATATTTAATGTCATATTTTCTTGCAAAGAATATTTCTCAGATAGACATTCACGCCCAAGATCATCATAAACAATAACAGTCACATCCTGCAGTGAAGAAGATTGCGTTTCGATCGCAATTTCACTTGAAGCAGGATTCGGATGAATTGAAATGATGCGGCTTCCAATGTTCCCGGTAATAAGAAAATGCCGCAGTGCAGCGTCTCCGCATAGATCAGCGGCATTGAGGATAACGCTATCATTAATACTATTATTTTGTGGTATCGAAGTTATTGAACAACCAAAGTTTTTCATCGGATCGAAAAAAGCTTTCCCCGATTTCAAGAAAATGGTAGAGGCAGTATCGACGGTAAGATAAGACGAAAAATAAAAAAAACCCAGAGGTTGGTTGGCCATAATATCTTTATGCAATACATTATAGAACATACAATGGTAGAATCCTTCGGTCACCTTATTAATTATTATCTTCCGACCTAAAGCATCATGCGCACTATCAAGTCTCAGCATATTCGGGTTAAAAGATACATCGAAGGCAAAAGAATCCAGTCCGACCGAAGGAGTAATCTCGTTTCGAAAAGAAAAAGTGATGCTGGTATCCATACCTGATGAGACGGACGAATTTTTTTTCAACTGAAAAAAGGTCAACTGGGGTAAAATCTTTATAGTATCAGCGATGCCTTGCCTTACCCATAATTCTCCGGTTTTATCACCTGCAAAAACATTTACACCATCAATGCAAAAACGGGTATCTACATCGTTCGAAGGTCCGCCGATAGCCTGCCAGTTTACACCATCATCGGAGGACATATACATTCCTTGCCCAACTGCCGATTGAACGTAAAGCTCTCCTGTACAAGAGCTGATCCTAAGACATCCTGTAAAATCTTTATTTGTTCCGGCGCCGATAGTGCTGATAGTAAACCACGGAAAGCCTATTCCATCGGCTCGCGTTAAGGTACTATTATATTCACTGAAAATAAAAAAAGTTGTCGTTCCGGGTTTTGCAGCAGGCTGCCAAGCCTGCGCGCCGGAAAAAATATGCTGCCAAATTACTCCTCCGTTATTGGTTATATACATATTATTCAGAGCACCTCCTGCAAAGGTCAGGATGCCATTTTTAGAATCCGAAAATGCATATCCATTAAGAGGAGTCTCTGTGGTCCATATATTCCATGAATCTCCGTTATCAATAGAGGTGAATGCACCTCTACCCCATTCAGATAAATATAAAGTTTGCTGAGGTTGAAAATAATAGAGAGCTGTATATGCTCCTCCGAGATCTGAATTGACATATTGCCAGGTTAGTCCTCCATCGACAGTTCTATATACTGATGAAGAGCCTTTCTGTACAAAATACGGAGCAGTGCAGAACCAGCCTGTTGAAATATCCTTAAAAGTTATATCAGATATTGATAAGGTATTTTGATCGGTAAATTTTTTCTGCCAGGTTATACCGTAATCAATCGTCTGCCATATCGAACCATTATTCAATCCAGCAAATCCGATCTCAGGATGCCCAACATGATCAAGAAAATAAATAGTGCGTGCAACATCGGGAAACTTAAAAAACTTTTTCCACTGAGCATAAGAAGAGTTGCCGAGACCAAAAAGTATCAGAAGGAGGATAAAGGCGTATTTACAGGTTATTCTCACCTAAGAAAAACGGTGTTCTGTAGGCAAAGAAATCCCTGAAAATTTAATTATTCGAACCTTAGCGCATCAATAGGATCCATCTTTGCAGCTTTGATGGCGGGATATAGACCAAAGACGATTCCGACGAAGGTGCAAACTAACAAACCTATTACTATCCAGAGATACGGAATATAAACCGATGCATGCATGAAGATAGCAACAATATTTCCGAAGGCTATACCGATGATAATTCCGATAATGCCGCCAATGAGACAAAGCACCGTTGACTCGGTCAGGAATTGAGCTGTGATACTGGAGCGAGTTGCGCCAAGAGCCTTGCGGATGCCGATCTCTTTTGTGCGCTCAGTCACTGAAACGAGCATGATGTTCATAATCCCGATCGAGGCAGCAAGCAAGGCAATAGCGCTGATCCCTGCTCCGGCATAGACAATGTAATCAGAGAAACTTTGAAATTGCAGATTCAAGCTTGAGTTATCTTCAACTTCAAAATCATTCTCAGCTCCTGGCTTCACACCGCGGGCAGAACGCATCGCGCCGATCACCTCATCAATCGTTGGATTTATTTGCTCCTCAGAAGTTGCACGTACCGTCATAGTCAATGACGCCAGATCCTTATCCGTAAAATACTTCAGCATGTTCGTGATGGGAATAAGAGCGAAGTTATCTTGGGACGCGCCGCTGCCGCTGCCTTTGGTTTCGAAAATTCCGATCACTTCATAGGGACGATTATTAAGCTGCACTGTTTTGCCGAGAGGCTTTTCACCATTTATAAAGACGCGATTGATAAGATCGGTAGTTAAAATACAGACATCACGAGCATATTCGACATCTTCTCGTGTCAGCATTCTGCCTTCGGTGACAGTATAGTTATGATTGATTGCAAAATAATCATCGCTGCCGGTGAGATTAAATTGTGGATCACTTTTTTGATTTTTGAAAGCAATAGTAAGCGGCGCAAGAGTATTCTCGGCGCTGACGGCACTTGGTAATTTTGTGAACGATCGGACAAACTTAATTTGATCGTATGTGATCGTCTTACGGTGAAGATATTTCATCCACGAAGCACCGCCCATTTGTATGGTCGGGAATTTCTTTACAGTGAAAGTTTCACTTCCAAGCTGGGAGAGTGAATTACTTATTCCGTTTGTCAGTATTCCTAATGCCGTCATAGCTCCGATGATCGAAAAAACACCGACTACGATAGAAAGCATGGTTAAAAACGCCCGCAATTTATTTACGCGAAGCGATGCAAGAGCCATCTTTATATTTTCAGTGGTCAGTGCCATTATTCATATCGTAGCGCATCTACCGGATCAAGGCGCGATGCCTTTAATGCCGGTGTAATTCCAAAGAGAATTCCTACTGCTATAGCAAGTCCTAATCCGATTCCTGCATACTCCAGAGGAAATCCTATTTGTAAATCGGAATCGGCAAGTAAAAGATTATTTACAAGTACGGTCACCGGATAAGCTAAAGCAAGCGCAACACATCCGGCTGCAAGTGAAAGCATGGTAGCTTCAGATAAAAATTGAATGATAAGAGAACGGCGGGTCGCACCGATAGCTTTACGTATGCCGATCTCCCTTGTACGCTCTTTAACGCTGACGAACATGATATTCATAATACTGATGCCGCCAACTAACAGAGCCAATCCTGTTATTAGAAATCCCACAATCGAAAGTATACTTGTAAGTCCGTCAATTTGCTGATTAAACACATCCTGGTTATTAATTCCGAAATTTAATTGATCATTAGGTTTTAAATGGCGGATCTGGCGCATATAAAATTCGATCTCATCTTTTGTATCGAGTTTATGCTCAATAGATTTTGCCCTGACCGCTATTGTTACGCTCTGATGTTTTACTCCATAAGCACTTTGTACAGTGCGATAGGGCATGATAACAGTATTATCAATTGTAAAAACTGAGAACAAGCCGCCTACTCTCTTTGCAACTCCGATAATTTCAAGCGGGTAACCGCTTACACGAATCACTTCACCAAGCGGAGAAGAATTCGGAAAAAGTCTGTTCGCAACTTCATACCCTATGATACAGACCGGTCGGGCACTCGATAGCTCAGAGGTTGTAAAAAATCTTCCATATTGGATTTCCATTGATTGCGTCTGCAGATATCCTTCATCTACACCGCTGACGTTCATGTGTTCAACGCTGCGATTTTTGAATTTTGCCTGCTGATTCCATTCTCCTACAGACATACTGAATGCTGATGCCGTAGTCATTTTTTCTCGTAATTGAGCCAGGTTATCTTCAGGGATATCGGGCCGATTGCGCATCAGCCGCCAGTCCCCACCTCCCCAACTCCATTTATCGATAAAATAAACTTCAGTCATCATACTGCTCGCTGTCTTGCGGAGAAGTTGATCCATACCGTTAAGGAATGCTCCCATTAACGTAACGGTGAAGATACCGATGATAATGCCTAACATCGTCAGCGCCGAACGCAAGGGATTCCCCCGCACTGCTTGCAGTGCGATCGTTAAACCTTCACGCGTATCGTTAACAATTCGCATTTATCTATTTCGTAATTTCATCACGCTCGACTTTTCCGTCTCTGATACGTACGATCCGATTTGCATGCATTGCAATATCCTCTTCATGAGTCACGAGAATGATCGTATTACCTTTACTGTGTAGTTCAGCAAAGAAGCGCATAATGTCTTCTCCTGTTTTCGTATCGAGATTACCCGTCGGCTCGTCGGCTAAGAGGATCGAGGGGCGCGTCACAAGCGCTCTGGCAATAGCAACACGCTGACGCTGACCACCCGATAGTTCATTGGGCTTATGAGTTGCCCTATCCGACAAGCCAACCATTTCGAGTGCTTCATACGCACGTTCTAAACGTTCTTCTTTTTTGATGCCGGCATAGACAAGCGGCAATTCAACATTATGCAATGCATCGCTGCGTGGCAGCAAGTTGAATGTTTGAAAAACAAAGCCGATCTCTTTATTGCGAATTTCGGCTAATTCATTATCATCCAAACCCGCAACATTTGCGCCGTTGAAATAATAATTTCCGGAGCTTGGCGTATCAAGGCATCCGATAAGATTCATCAGCGTTGATTTTCCTGAACCGGAGGGACCCATGATGGCAACATACTCATTGCGCCGAACCCCTACAGTAACACCGCGAAGAGCATAGACTTCTTCAGTGCCCATTTGATAGACACGAAAGATATCTTCTAAAAAGATAACGGAGTTTGCTGCTGTATGTTGTTCCATAATTAAAACGATATTCTACTTCTTTTTCTCATCCACTTTTCCTGTTCCGTAACCGCCGTTATCGATCTTAATCAATTTTTTATCATCGAGATCTTTCGAAACTGCACTGTAATTTCCCTTAATCACCTCTTCTCCGCCTTTTAGTCCGTCCAGAATCTCCACATAAGAATTATTTGAGATGCCGGTTTTTACCTGAACAGATTTTGCTCTGCCTCCCTCGACAATAAAAACGATCGTAGGCGATTTATCTTCTTCAGATCCATTTTGTTTTTTCCCGACTTCCGATGCCTGATCTGCAGTTGCATCTTTCTTTGTATCTATAGTACGTCTGGTAACTGCCATAATGGGAACCGTGAGAATATCGGCTTTCGTCTTCGTTTCGATCTTTGCAGTGCAACTCATACCCGGGCGAAGTTCGCCTGTTTCAAATCCGACCAAACGAACCTTTACTTGAAAATTAGTGGATTGATCCTGTGTTCCGGTTCCTTTAAGCTCGGCGCTGTTTGCTACTTCGATAACTGTTCCAATGATTATCCGGTTTGGAAATGCATCAACTGTCACTCTCGCTGTATCGCCAAGTTTAAGATTAACAACGTCATTTTCATCAACATCAACCATTGCATTCATCACCGAAAGATCGCTGACCACCATGATCTCTGTTCCTGTGAATTGGCTTGTTCCAACAACTTTCTCTCCAAGTTGGGAAATCAGTTTTGTAACATATCCATTCATCGGTGAAAGCACCGATGTCTTGCGAAGACTTTCCGAGAAGAGGGTTAAATTATTTTGATAGTATCCGACATTGTGCTGAGCAGAGTTTAGATTAGCAGAGGCAACATCATACGCTTGCTGTGCCTGCTCAAGATCTGCATCTGATGAAAGAGCCTTCTCATGTAATTGTTTGGCTCTTTTAAGAGTAAGATCGGCTGTAAGTTTCTGAGCTTTTGCCTGCTCTGCCTGAGCTTTCGAGCCCTCCATCTGGGCGACGCCTGCTTGATACTGCGCCTTAATTGCCGTGGGTTTGATCTCGGCAAGTAATTGGTTTTTCGTAACGATCGCACCTTCCTTATATGGAAGTTGGATAATTTCTCCGGATACTTCGGGAGAAATTTTCACTGATGTTTCCGGCTGAATTTTTCCGGTAGCTTGTACTACTTCCGTAATGGTGCGTTGAGAAGCTTTCTCCGTTTGAACCGTAACCGCTTTTTCTTTCCCACTCTTAACGACTATCAGCACAACGACGATGACCACTAAGGCAATTAATGAAGCCCAGATTATCCGGTTTCGCTTTTTTTTCTTTTTTATCTTGTCGACAACGGTCTTCGTAGTCGCTGGTTTATTTGCGGGGGAAATGACTGTGTCCATATATTACTATCGATTTAAGATGAAGAAAAAATTAATAATTGGTCTTGCCTAAAAGATACTCAAGTTGCCTGGTGGCAAATAAATAACTATAGACGGCATTTACACGATCAGTACGTGCTGTAAGAGCCTGAGTCTCTGCGATGATCACATCTAATTGGATGCCTGCGCCAAGTCGAAGCCTTTCAGATGCAGAGCGTAGACTCTCTTCGGCTGAACGCAATTCTGATTCTGTTGCAGTAAGAATTTGCTGTGCAGATGAAAGATTGTTTTGCGCTTTAGCAATATCACTGCGGAATAGTTGCTGGGATTGCTCCAAATTAACTCTACTTGTTTCCAGCTGAACTTCCTGAATATCAATCTGTAATCTATTTTGCGCCGCATCATAAAGTGGGATACTGAGGTTCAATCCACCGTTAAGATAATGCTGTAGTTGAATAGACGACAACTGGGTATTACTGCCAAAGCCTGCAAGACCAAAACTTGCGCTAAGCCTTGGTAAAAGAGCTGCCCGTGTCAAGCCGATAGCAGCTTCAGAAGATGAGATAGAGGAACGCAGAGATAAAAAATCTTCGCGAGTATCTAAAAGAGAAGAAACAACTGCAGGTGTCGGCAGAACTGTCATTTCCTTATTTTTCAGTGAAGTGAGCGAGGTGTCTATGCCGCTCAAACTCACATCATAATTGTTATATGCATCAGGTGAAATATTTAAAAGATATAATAGATCGGTTTTTGCGTTCATATAATTATTGCGTGACGCAATTGTTTGAACTTCCTGCTGACCGACAATAGCTTCCTGCTGATATACTTGAATCACCGGCACTGAACCCGCGGAAAAAAGTCCTTTTATCCGATCAAGCTGCGACTTTGATTCAGCAAGAGTTTGTTCATTTGTGGCGACTAGTTCTTTCGTACGCAAGACATTAATATATGCAGAGACTACATTGAAAGCAACTTGCTGACGAACCCACTTCTGATTATATTTTGCTGCGTCAAGATTATATCTTGCAGTCCGAATATTTGAAGCATCATAACCGCCATTAAAAATATTGACGTTCGCGCCAATCCCATATGTCACGGAATGATCATTCGGGTTTTGCAAAACATTTATGATTCCAAGACTAGTATCGAACCCCGTTCTAAATTGTTTAGTAATATAATGACGATACCCATAACTGCCTGTCGCCGTTGCCGTAGGCAAAAGATTATCATTTGCCTTTGTACTTTGATATTGAGCAATAGTAAGGTTATTTGTCGCAGTTTGCGCAGTATAATTGCTGTCAAGCGCAATCCTGATTGCCTGATCAAGTGTGATAGCATTGGAACCCGTCATGCGCTGCTGACCATAAGTGGCCGAGGCAAATCCGAGAAGGAGAAGTATAAGTAGCGTTTTCATTATCGGCACTCTACGGTGAATATGTTACTACGTTTCAATGAAATAGCCCGATTTTTTTATTTAAAATTAAGATAATATTTAAGGGCGTATTCTACTAAAGACGATTGAAAAGGCATTTTATTTTAAGTTCTGTTTAACAATGCAAATGGTTAAGGAATTGCAATATTTCTGAGACTTCTTTAGACCTTTTCTCAATTTACAGTTCTCGCTTTCTCCCTTTCCGTTAGGGGATTCTCAGCAACGATCTTATCTTTGATCTGAAGCATATATGTTTTTGCTGCCTCATACTCATTCGGAATTTCACCTTCAATAATCGCTTCTTCAATAGCATGTTTCAATATCCCCACTGTTTTCGATGGCGGCAGATTACAGATAGCCATGATCTCCTCCCCGCGAACAGGCGATTGAAACGCCCTCATCTGATCTTTTTCCTCAACTTCGATCATCTTCGCAGCTACCTGATCGTAATTTGCCTGATATTTTTTTATCAGCCTGGGGTTCTTCGAAGTAATATCTGCCCGGCAAAGTGTCAAAAGATCATCAATTTCATCCCCTACTTCAAAAAGGACTCGGCGAACTGCAGAATCGGTGACGCCTTCATCAACCAATGCCATCGGCCGCATGTGAAGCCTCACAAGTTTCTCAACATATTTTGCCGCTTCCATCGGCAATTTCATCCGCCGGAAAATCTTCTGCACCCATCTCGCTCCAATATGATCGTGCCCATAAAACGTCCAGCCGATCCCCTCGCGGAATGCCTTTGTCTTTGGTTTAGCAACATCATGCAATAACGCCGCAAAACGGAGCCAGACATTATCTGACATTTCTGCCATATTATCTAAGACGCGCATTGTATGCTTATAAACATCCT
This sequence comes from Kapaibacterium sp. (SeqCode), assembly GCA_038322815.1. Classification (GTDB taxonomy): domain Bacteria; phylum Bacteroidota; class Ignavibacteria; order Palsa-1295; family Palsa-1295; genus PALSA-1296. The sequence continues at coordinate 16,248 of JBBQGG010000045.1, read as the reverse complement.
TATGAGCATATTCTTCGACGCCGACCGTTTTCAGATCAACGCCGCTTAAATTTGCGATCTCAGGAAAAATAATATCGAGCAATTCGGTCTCGAATAAAATATTTATTCCAAGACTCGGAATTCTTGACGACATGATCTTTACAAATTCGTCAGAAATTCTTTCTTGCGAAACGATCGAGATCCGCTCTCGCATTTTATAGATTGCATCAAGCGCTTCGGAGACAACCATAAATTCAAGCTGTGCTGCAAACCGTGCGGCTCGCATCATGCGCAGCGGGTCATCTTCAAAGGTCACAACGGGATCAAGCGGTGTGCGGAGTATCCGCGAATCAAGATCAGTTAAGCCGTTGAAGAGATCGGTTATATTTCCAATTGTTGCAGAATTTAAACTGACAGCTAATGCATTAACAGTGAAATCGCGGCGCGATAGATCTTCTTCAAGTGTTCCCTCTTCAGTTATCGGATTGCGGGAATCGGAGCGATAGGATTCTCTTCTTGCTCCGACGATCTCAATTTTTAATTCACCGATCTCAATTAATGCTGTTCTGAATTTCTCATACACTGAAAGCTGCGATCCGGGAAATTCTTTCGCAACGCGTTTTGCAAATCCAACGCCGTCTCCGATAACCGTAATATCAATATCACGATCATTGCCGCGTTTAAGCAATACGTCGCGAACAAATCCGCCGACTACATACGCAGCAATTCCGGCATCATCGGCGATCTGTCCGATAGCAACAAGCATCGGCTCGGTTATAGGAAATTTCGTTATCATTTCGAGGAGCCAAACGAAATGGGAGGAGAAGAAATTTCAAATCCTATTTTGCTGATGTCGCCGGCGCAGAATTTCTCCTCTCGCCCAGAAGCCTTACATATTCTGCCAGCGGAACATATTCTTCATCTTTAATGACACCTTGCCAGGTAGGCATCTTCGAACCCGGTTTTATCTTTGAAGGATCCTTTATCCAAGTGATAAGTGAATCGTTGCTTCCATATTTATGGTATGCTTCGCGGAGATCGCAGGTGCCGATGCCGGCATTTCCATGGCAGGAAAAGCAGGAATATTTCTTATAGATCATCTCACCTTGCGTGGCGAATTTACCTGCATCGTTCGCTTCAAAATGTTTATTCGGTGTTGCTAATGCCGGCATCGAATGGATATAAGCATAGATACCGGATATTTCGGCATCCGTTAATTCTACATATCGCTCCATCGGAAATCGAACCGGAGAATTATCCGGGCGGAATCCGTCACGTACCACTCGTATAAATTCTGCTTCACTTAATTTCCCGATACCATATTCTTTATCAGCGGTAATATTCGGCACATACATTTTCCTGCCGCTTGCATCTAATAATTCATTCCCGCCGCCTAAAAATCCTTTAGAGTTTTCAATATCAACTTCCTTATTGGTCTTGAAATCTGCGGAGTGACATTGATAACAGCCAAGATTCGCAACAAAATATCTGCCGATCTTTAATTTATCATCCTGTGCCGGAACGGTGATAGCAGTCTTAGGATATTCTAACGGACTAAATGCAACCCGTGCTAATAATTTTGCTAAGATAGATGGCTTGCAAGCTGTATCGGGTGTAGGATCTGCCTGAACTAACTGATCAGAGCTTCGCAAGAATGCTATGATGCTCATCATATCTTCTTCGGCAAGGTTCGGAAGCTTCGGCATATAAGGCGGCACATAGCGGCCGTCGCGATGAACTCCGGTACGGAGAAAATAGATGATCTCTCCGTCTTTCCAATTTGCTATTCCGACATTCGGGTCCTGAGTCAGATTCTGTGAATAGATCTCACCGAACGCCCCCATATCGGTCAGATGCTGTCCGGTAAGTTTTCCTGTCACAGGATTCTGGTGACAACCGGCACAGAGCATTGTTACGAATTTCTTGCCGCGCATCACCCGTTCTGCCGTTACTTCTACTTTTATTTCAGGACGCTTCACGTCGCCGTAGACAGGTAACCCTGCAAAATTCAGATACAGGATAAAACCTCCAACAAGCAATACGAGAATACCCAGAATAATACCGATTATCTTTAAGAATTTTTTCATGGGGAAATAATTAGTAAATGATCAGAATTTGGAGCAAACGTACAGTCGGCTCCGCGATACCGTATTTTTGCAAAACAACTCAATACAAAAATACTAAAATGTGGTACCCTGTTTTCAAAATTGAAGAACTCACGCCCGGCAAAATTCTTTGCACAAATATCGAGGATAAAAAGATCCTTGTGATGCGCTCAGAAGGAAAGCTTTATTCCTGCGGCGCGATGTGCCCACATCAGGGAGTATCCATGGCTGATGGATGGGTCTTCGATGATGAGATCACCTGCCCTGAGCATTCTTGGGTCTTCTCCCTTCGGGACGGCTCATTAACCTGGCCCGGCTCAGGTCCGAGAATACCTATCTACCCAATCAGGATTTCTGAAGGATTTGTTGAGATCGAGATTACGACAACTCAGGTATAAGGTCTTTATTAAGCGTAGTCACAGTAGTACTCAACCATCGTATGTCATTCTGAGCGGTAGCGAAGAATCTGAGCTTTCGGAATGCATCAATCTCAGATTCTTCGTTTCGCTCCTGCTCACTCAGAATGACAATACTTTAAGAGTCCTTAAGAACTTCAAGACCACAGACTTTTATATACCTCTAGAACTCCTCCGTTGTTTCAATATTTTGGTGCCAAAATTTGTGACCTTTAAATCTCTGGTTCTTGAGTGAAAAAAGGTAACAAAACTGCATACGTTTGGGTAAGCTATTATAAGGGAGGAAATCAAAATGAGAAAAGGAAAAATCGCAGCATACACAGTAAGTTATCTTGTGCTCGTGTACGCCATTATCATCATCGCTATTCATTCACCAAAAAGCGTACCTAAACTGGTGGAGGAAACCTATGGAAATCAAATGGCAACATTAGATAATGTGGAAGCGAGGCTAAGAATTGTGTTAGCACTCTATACTCCACGACCAAGCAGCATAAGAATCGAGCAGATCAAACCGCCAATGAAAAATAAACAAAAAGAGATAAATCTACTCGACTCAGCATCTGCCGCAATACTTCTTGCAGCAATTGGAAACAAGTAACCAAACCTCTCTCAGTAATCCCTAAACCCCTCGCCGGTAGTCCGGGAGAGGGGCAGGGGTGAGGGAAAACTTTGGCACGATTAATGCGATAAAAAAATCAGTGTTCACTTAACCCACTTCGAACATGAAAACGACTGCCGTATTTCTCACCGTTACATTACTCCTACCAATCGCTCCGGCGCAAGCACAATTCGATTCAATCCGATGGGCGCACCAAAGAGAAAGCGCATGGGAAGCCCTGATCTCATACGATTATTATTCATTGGCTTTTCAATGGGATAGTGAGTATATCGTTCGTTGGACAAACTGGACTTGCGAGGGTATTCACGAAAGAGAAGATAGTAAACGAGCAAGCGTCGACGCTTATTTTAATAAACGCTTTGAAGAGACCAGCGCGCCCTTTCCGGAATTTACAAAAGCGAAGAAGCCGAAAGCAAAAAAGCAATTAGCTGAGAGACATTAGAGATAAGGAGATGATAGAATGAAAAATGAAAGACCGCGATTGCCGAGTCAAATGCGAACACTATGGCTGGCTTGATTCGGCAATTATGGATTTTTCATAGAAGTTACTGCACGGAAAAAAAACCGATTTTTAATGCAAATTTACATCCCCAAGCCAAAAACCTGCTTAGAGCCAACAGGATTACTCTCCGGGGGTTTACGCTTCCGCTTTGGCTTGTATGAATTAACGCGTATTTTTTTAGTTTTCTTTTTTGGATAATTCGTTACTACAGCCTTAGGGAAAGATTTTAACTTCTCGGACTCTTCGATTGATTCTTTCCTTTTTTTATCGAAAAAATCTTGCCATGATAATTTCTTTTCCTTTGTCAGTGACTCGGAAGGTTTCGGAGTCACTACGATCTTTTTGAGGATTCGAGTTGATTTAAATTCTTTTACATTAATTTTCAGACCAGCTTTTTTTTTACGGACCTTTCATCAACGCGTGAAGTTTTTTCGTTCGCGTGCCCCCAAGCCCTCACCACTTTCAACTCATCATACGTAAATTTCTCTTTGCCGAGAGCTTCCATGACGGGGTAGAGAACGGGCTGCGGCCCTCACCCTAACCCTCTCCCGGAGTACCGGGAGAGGGGACTAGAACCCCTCACCCGGTACTCCGGGAGAGGGGCAGGGGTGAGGGCGGACCGAGTATGCAGAAAAAAGTTAGTATATTTGCCGGATGAGAAAGCAACCACCATACCTGACATCATTTGCACGCGACGTACGGAAGAATCCTACGTTCACAGAAAAGCTAATGTGGAATGCGCTCCGCAATCGTAAACAGGATGGCTTAAAGTTTCGCCGCGAACATCCGGTCGAAGGTTATATAGCGGATTTCTTTTGTGTGGAGCATAATCTTATTATTGAAATAGACGGAAGTATTCATGATGAGCCTTCCAAAAAAGAAAAAGATTCTTTAAGACAAAAGCATTTGGAAGAAGCAGGATATCGGATCGTAAGATTTACAGTCGAGGAAATAAATATTAATATTGATGCGGTGATAGATAAGATTGTTGCAATGTGTAAGACTTCCCCGCCCTCACCCTAACCCTCTCCCGGAGTATCGGGCGAGGGGACTGATGCCCACGCCCTCACCACTTTCAACTCATCATACGTAAATTTTTCTTTGCCGAGTGATTCCATGACGGGTGAGAGAACGGCGCTGCCGTGTTTTTCTAAAGCGGCTTGAATGAGCGGGATCTTCTCTTCGGAAACGAATGCCGAAATATCTGTGATTTCACCGCTTGCAATATAGACTTCGAGGTGACCAATGATCGTGGTGATTGCTATCTCTCTTGATTTCGCAATTTGCTCCGGCATCATACCTTGCTTGTAAAGGCGATACGTTATAAGTGAGGTCGGACTTTCCGAAGGCGGAATGTAACTTGCTTTGGGAAGATCAAGTTTTTCGACAGGATGTTCGCGTAAAAATCGATGAGTCTCTTCGAGGAAAAGTTTGCCGTATTTCGTTGCTTTCGTTTCGCTGACACCGCTGACATTCAGGAATTCCTCCTTTGTTTTAGGAAGCTTTGCAACAATCTCGCGAAGCGTTGAATCATGGAAGATCACATACGGTGGAATATTCCCTTTATCAGCAATATTTTTTCTAAGGACACGAAGCCGCTCAAAAAGCTCTTTATGATCTTTCGGCAGATCGGATGCTGCTTCGGATTTCGTGATCCGCTCGGGTTCATCAAAGCTTCGAAGTTCTAATGTTCGCTCGCCTTTCATTAGCTCCCACGCTGCAGGGGTGAGCTTTAAGATGCCATAATTATCCTTATCCTGCAATACATATTTATTGCTGATAAGCTCATGCGCCAGCGACTGCCAAAATTTTACTTTCTTATCTTTGCCAATGCCGTACGTTGACAGATCGTGATGACGGTTGCTTAAGATGCGCTGATCATTAGAACCGCGCAAAACATCTATCACATATTTAATTCCGAATCGCTGCTCAACGCGTGCAACACAAGAAAGGAACATCTTTGCTTCGAGGGTTGCATCGGTTGCTTTCACACTTTCTTGTGGCGCGCAATTATCACAACTTTCGCAATTCTCTTTCGGATAATTTTCTCCAAAATATTTCAGCAAAAGTTTTCTGCGGCACGTACGGGACTCCGCATACGTCAGCATATTCTCCAGTTCCTGCTGAGCGTTACGTAGTTCGCGTTCACTTTGAATTTCTGCAAAGAAATATTCTATCTTCCGCTTATCACCGTAACTAAAAAAGAGCAGACAATCGGAGTCAAGCCCGTCGCGGCCTGCGCGTCCGGTTTCCTGATAATATCCTGCCATGGATTTTGGCAGATCATAATGCACCACAAAACGCACATTCGATTTGTCAATACCCATGCCGAATGCGATCGTTGCGCAGATAATATCGCATTCATCCTTGACGAATTTCTCTTGATTTTTTGTGCGCGTTGCACCATCAAGACCTGCATGGTAAGAAAGTGCTCTGAATCCTTTTTCACAAAGCGCAGCAGCAAGCGCATCGGTACTTTTTTTGCTGAAGCAATAAATTATTCCTGCTTCATCTTTATGATCCTTCAAAAAATGCAGCAACCGTGGGAATTGTTTTTCTTTCGGAAGCACAGAGTAGTTCAAATTCGGGCGATCGAAACTTGCTTTATATCTAAGCGTTCCTTTACCGAATTTAAGCTGCTCTAAAATATCATCCTGAACACGCTGCGTTGCCGTTGCCGTCATCGCGATGATCGGCACACCGGGAAAATGTTTTTTTAATATTCGAAGCTGACGATATTCGGCTCGGAAATCATGTCCCCATTCTGAAATACAATGCGCTTCATCAATTGCAATAAGCGAGATAGAAATATCGGCAAGGAATGCTAAGAATGATGGCATCACAAGGCGCTCCGGTGCAACGTAAAGCAGCTTTATTTTACCGCGTTTTATGGCGCGCATCCGCTCTTCGACATCACCCTGAAAGAGCGAGCTATTTATGAATGTTGCAGGGACGCCACTTGCGATAAGTCCGTCAACCTGATCTTTCATTAATGCGATTAGCGGACTGATGACGATAGTCAAACCCGGCATCATGAGTGCAGGGAGCTGAAAGCATAAGGATTTGCCGCCGCCGGTCGGCATGAGGACGAAAGAATCTTTTTTATCTAAGACGCCTTGAATGATCTCGCGCTGCAAAGGACGAAATTCCGTATACCCGAAATATTTATGAAGTAGTTCTTCCAATAGGTGCCTATAGTTTTAATAAGTAATATACGAAACTTTCGCTGACTCCATTGGGACGGACTAAAGAGTCCATCCCACTGGAGAATAAATCACATCATATCACATTCAAAAATGAACTCACTATGCTTCCCCATTTATCCGGATATTCTACAGCTGTTAAGTGTCCTGATTTTGTGAAAGAAATAAATTTTGCGCCTTTGATCTTCGCCGCCATTGCTTCCATTACTTCATCCTTGATAAGTGCATCATCTTCGCCGGTGATAAGCAGTGTCGGACAAGAGATCGTTTCCAGAAGGTCCCTCGATTCATGGCGTTGAGCTAATGCTCGGGAACCTGCAGCAATAGCTGCAGGCCTGAACGATGCTACCCAGTGTTTTAATTTTGGAATGAGATTTGGATCATTCTTGATCGAAGAATCAGAAACAAGAGTAGGAAGTTTTTCATACGCCGCTTCTATTCCGCGACTTTCAAGATCCTTCGCATAATTTTCACGTCCCTTTTTTGCGTCATCAGTATCGGCATCAGCTTTTGTATTCGAAAGGATCAGCGCTTTCACTTGATTAAAATATAATCTATAATATGCAAATGCTGCATACCCGCCCATTGATAAACCCGCTATGACCGGCTCAAGAACCCCAATTCCTTTTAGCTTATCATGAAGTTCGACCATTGCTTCAGCAAGCGTCCACTCTTTTTGGTACGGAGCATCTCCGAATCCGGGAAGATCTATAAGAATTATATTATATGACGGCGCATTCGTCTTAATGATGGCCGCTGCGCTTTCGAACATCTGGCTCGAAAGAGGAAAAGCATGAAGCAAGACTAAAGAATGTTTATTGCGGGGATCTGAATGGAATGTGCGAAGTGTAATCATACACTTCAAACGAAAAAAAAGAAACAAGAGGTTCAGTAACGGCTGCGGTAGATCTTTCGCGTCTTTATCGAGTCAGAAATTTGCAAGATAATGATCGGTCCGACATTTTTTGCATATAAGATATCCCAGTATGGGACCGATGGTATAAGTTGACCTGCAGATTCAGAGGCATACCGAATTTCGATAACATCGGAGTAGGTTGAGCTGTCACTCATTTTTACCTGATCGAGATGACCTATGATTCGGGCAGTGACCGGAATCGGTGGTAGTGAGTTGGCTAGTATGGTATCTGCCTGCCAACTTGAATCAATTGTGGTATTTCCGATACGCGAACGCAGTAATACAATATCGCCTGGAAATTCTCTTGCAACGGAATGCGTAATACGTTGAGTAAATACTCTGAGCCAGTGATCGGGATTAATGCTCGAAAGTTCATACACTCCTGAATCGGTTGCAGCGAAAGAACGGAAATTCGCAGCACTCAGATCATGAAGAAATTTTACAGGAAGTGATGGAAGTGATTCAATTTTTGTATTTGAATCACTGAAGAGAATAACTGAATCAAGTGGATTGGCTGCAATAATTCCATGGCGTTGTGCATCATACGAAAGAATTCCGTAGGGAATATTCGAGGCAACATTCCATTGTGTTCCGTTTCCGGATGAGTAAATAAATTTGTTCGTCGCGCAGTACACGCTGACCGGTGTAGCTGATACAGAAAATACAAAGCTTGTAGCCGGTACGCCGGGGATCTGATTCCAAGCGCCATCATGCCTTACCCATAACCCACTTCCAAGTGTTCCGCCATAGAGAATAGAATCAGTATTAGATCCGGAATAAAGTGCAAGCGAGGTGAATAGCTTCCCGCCATTACTTGCTCCGATAGGAGTTGCCGGAATAGTCCCGGGCGAAGGAGTTTTGTAAACTGCGGCTCCAACGCTTATATACAGTGTAGAAATATCTGTGGTTGAAGATGCAAATGCTAAAATTGAATCCTTAAATACTTGAATCGGATTCGGACCCCACGAAGCACCGTTATCTTGCGACATGTAAACTAAGCCACTTAATGTCCCGGCAAAGACATTTTTTCCATGAGCAGCAAGTGCTGTGATCCGATTATTTTTTAAACCAAATGGAAGTACAAGCGGCGTCCAGCTCCCGTTAGTAGAATAAAATAATCCAACTTCATCACATGCAGCGATCACAGAACCATTTTCAGTGGCAACAACATGACTTATTGGTGCAGTAACCTGCTCCGGTATCAACCTATATTTTGCTTTAATAGAAAATCCGGTCGGAAGAGAAATGAGACTATGCGATGTAATTCCGGCAATACTAACTGCATCTGAGTTTATAGTACAACTTAAACTATCTGCAGCTGTTGTTCCTGAATTTTCTTTGATCGAAAAAGTATTTGAAGGATCAATTGTAGAAAAAGAAAGAGTGAAAGGCACAAATTTGCCTAATGTACTAATGCTCGAATCCTGAAACGTTACAGGCTGTGAATTTTTTGGAAAAAAATAAGCAGAAGCATCTGTGACCTGGGGTGCAGGTACATCAATGATTCCGGGATTGCATCCGATAGCACCGAATGCAATTGCAAGAATAAGAAGCGATATATATATTTTTGTTCTTATCACAATTTCAATTTCAATCCGACGCGAAGTCCATACGATGGCGTGAAAAGTGTTGCCGTGGCATGGTTGATGGTGACAAAGCCGACCGGATCTGAGCCTGGTGCAACGGCTGGCACAGTTGAACTTTGTGCATTTGCCTTGGTCCACGCTCCTGAAAATGCAATACCTGCTGATATTCCGAACTTCGGAGTCAGATCATACCCCGCAAAAAACGCACCTGAAACTAACGGAGCGCTGGTCGAAGCAAAAGCAAGACCGACTCCGGCAGTCCCTTCAAAATGGATCATGTCATAAGGATTAAATGTATAGTGGAAAACTCCGCGAGCATAAAATTTTGAACCACTGGTAACAGCATTATTTACCACTATACGCGAGATCGAAGGAGTTCCTCCGACATTCGATTGAAGAGCGGATTGAGTGACAAGCTGTGAGATCGCAGCATTTCCGCCTTCGACGCCCACTGAAATATAGGGATTAGCAATATAATCGACTCCAAAAAGAGCACCGCCTTCAATGCGGTTTGCCATCGTTGCATCGTTTTGGTGAACATTGATAAAAGTTTGTCCTAAGCTTCCGTATATCCGAACTGCGAAAACACTTTTTAAAATCTCATCTTTATCTCTAAATGGATTCTGCTCATAACGGTTTCCGTGAACATTATTTTCTGCAAGGGCAATATCATTCTGCGAATGGATATTTGTTACCGGAGTTATTGCCGCATATTCTTTTATAGAATTTGTATTTTCAGTATTCGTTTTCTCGGAAGAAATATTTTGTGCAGGAGTCACAAGATTAGTGTTTTTTGCATCAGCTATATCTTTACTATTCTTCTGAGTTTCTACCGGAAGAGAAACACCATGCTGAAGGGGAGTTATGTGTTCAGTAGTTGAATTTGTCGAACGAACGTTCCTTCGATCATTAGTCTTGACGGAGGGACTAGGTGCCACTGCATTGGATTGCACTCTGTTATGATATTGTTGCTGAGAAAAAGTTTTCGAAGAAGAATTTGCTTGCGAAGTAGTGGGCTGAACATTATCAGTCGAAGAAATGCTACTTCCCTTTTGTAAATCAACTCCCGAAGTCGTATTTGTCCTATCGGTCGTAGAAGTCCTATAGGACTTATCAGTCAAAGCAACATCCGCTTTTTGATCCCCACTCTGAAATGCAAAATACGCGATCACTGAAGCTGCTGCTACAGCAAAGCCCGTACGCACCGGATACTGACCGATAAATGCTGCAACAACGGCAGCCATTCTTCCGATAAAGCTTGGGCGCGAAGCTTGCTCGATAAGCAATGCTCCGCCGGATAATTCGCGATTATAACTTGCAATAGCAGGGAAACGCTCTGCCATGCTTACTTCAAGAGCCTGCGGAATTGCAAGCGGTTTTTGTGCAAGCGAAGTGAGTTCGCGAAGCTTGATATGCTGTTCAAGCACTACGCGCTTTTCCGGGCTGACCGATAGCGAATGCAGAAGCTCTCCGCTTTCTGATTCGCTCAGCGTGCCGTCCATATACTCTAAAATTTTCTCTTCGGATTTCATATTTCTTCTCCTTCAGATTCTGTTTCCCGTAGTTTAAATTGTTCTCCGCTATATACTTCATCCGTTATGATCGGAGCAAGCATTTTTCGGAGGCGTTGTTTGGCACGGTGGATTCGCACCTTGGTGATCGTCATTGATGTGCCCGTGATCTCGGCAATTTCAGGATATGCTAACCCATCGAACTCCCGCAAGATAAATGGCTCGCGGAATTCTATCGGCAATTTTGCGATCGCTTCTTCAAGCGCTTCGCGAAGTGAATTTTGCTCTCCGGCAAAATCCGGTGAAAGTCTGCGCTCATTTGATTGCAGGTTCTGATGAAATTCTATGGTCTCTTCGGGGCGCTTCGAACGATAGACATTTAGTGCGACATTCCGAGCAATCATATAAAGCCAGCCACGGACATTTTCGCCGTAACGAAAGGTGTCGATCTTCTCATACACTTTAATGAATGTCTCCTGAAATGCATCTCCCGCTTCGGCGCTATCACCGCCAAGCATACGCAGACAGAACGTATAGATCTCGGATTTATAGCGCGTATAAAATTCCGCAAAGGCGCGTTCATCGCCGCTTCGGAAAGCCGTCAAAAGTTCGAGATCGCTTCGCACGCCTTTTTTCTTTGCAGAAATCGCAGAGGGACGAGCAGCAGTTTCCGCGCCATTCGTTCGTGCGGAAAACGTAGCAACTTTCTCCCCTTGATGAGCCTGGGGAAGTGCAGTAACTGCTTGCATTCTATAATATAAACACGCCTAAAGGGTGATAGTTACAGTGCGGGAGCCTCATTTTTATATTTCCTCCTTCATCCTTCTGCCCCCAACCTTTCCCCTGCGAAAGCCCCCCTGTAAGTCATTTATAAATCAACACTATAACATTTCACACGCGCAAGGTTCTCCTTTAAAACCAAGAATCCGCCATTGGCGGACTCTTCTCAAAATTACTCTGTATTTCACTTTCCCCATTTAAACTTTAAGCTTTTAACTTTAAGCTTTCGCCCTACTCGGCGCTGCAAATATACGAAATAAATTTCGTTTTGTCAAGGTGCCCATCAAAGAAAAATAGGTGCCTTTTTGATGAATAATTATTCATGAAAGGAGGCAATATCTATTTCATCCTATGGGAAGAGATGAAGCTTTTTTCTCGTGCCGGAATTTCGAATAAAGATATTCTGAAGATCTCAACCTATAAGGCTGCCGATTATTCTCATGCAACTGATCTATGGGGCAGCGTTGCAGAAGGTCATAAAGCAAATCTTCTCTTGCTTGATAAGAATCCATTGGGATCAATTGATAATATTCAGGCTCAAAAGGCTGTATTTATTGCAGGGAAATAGTACGAGATGAAAGAATTGGAGAAACGGATTAACGATTAATTCAAGAGATGCGAGACGTTCATCCCACTTGAGGCGCCGAGATTTAATTCTGAATGCTTCTTATATATTATCAAAAATTAATGTTCTTTTCCGCCCGGAGTAAAGAGATATGAAAGACCAATCTGCGCCATAGGCACAGGATTATCAAAAATAACTGTCAGTGGCGGATTACCGTGGCTTGAACCTATTGTATAAAATCCGTTGCTTAAAGTATTGTTTAAACAGTAAGAAACGTTCAGCAATAAAAATAATCCTCCTTTTTCATTTTCCACTATCGGGAGCATCCCTTCAGCCCGAATATCTACTATGGTGTTCATGTAATTCTTGACAAACTCAAATTGATTAACAAATGGACATCACTTCTTCCCTCTGAAGAATATGAAATGCTAAGAGGAATTCCAATATTAATACCGAGAAGAAATTGCTTGAATTTAATGCTTGGCTGGATCGAAAAATAATTCATCGTAATATTTTCACTTGGCTGGCTGCCTGAATCCTGCTTAAACCACATACCACGCGAATCATATCCTACTCCGAGAGCAAAACCCCAGGAAGAATGAAACGAACTAATACCCATTACACCGAAACCGAATGCAGGAAAGTGCAAACCTGACTTAGATCCATTCGGAACATCCCCCTTAAAGACGGATGCTCCGATAGATGCGTAGGTACCGATTTGATAGCGTGTATTCGACATCGTATCGGTACCCTGACCGAATGAGGCGCGTCCAAGACAAAAAATTATCCCCGAAAGAACAACGATTAAATATTTTGCTGTGGGCATAAAATTACTTATCCATCCGCTGCATACAGTAAATAGAATCGACAGAAAGAAAATAAACCCGATTGCCTTCAACGGCGACACCACCGCTGACATTAAAATCAACTGGTGAATGAATGTGCCGACTCAGTCCAGAATTCAAAATCTGTTTTCCAGATAATAAATCTAAACCTATTAATCCATTAATGTCTGAAACCTTATACAAACCTATTCCGTCAGTCATTACTCCGTTTATACTTGTAGTCGTAGAGGAGTTATCTCTTTCGCGAGCAGCTGCTGTCCAAAGAACATCCCCCGTTTCCGCACTTATAGAATATCCCCATGAATCGTATGCACCATTGCATACACCATAAATTCTATCATTATACAATAGCTGAGCAATGTCAGTACCTACCTGACCTGCACCAGGACCGTACGTTGGAATTGAACTCCAGATAATTTTCCCATCTAAATCCGTTCTACGAAAGAAATATCTGGTGGAAAAGATAAGCGAACTCTTATATGGAAAAATCGCCTGGTCTGTTTGATTCAATATTAGTTTCTTCCACTGTGGAAAATTAATAGTGCTGTCGGCGGACGGAAGGGTATTGAAAAAAAAGCAATTTGCCGGTAATTGCGTCGAACGCAATTAAGCCGCCTTCGCGCGCAGTATCGCTTTGCGCACCAAAGCCGCAATAGACTTTTCCATTACTGTAGGTTGCCGGACCCGGATCACAATGAGCTTCTGGTACTTTAGGAAAAAAATCCGGAAAGGGTATTCTTGTTCGCCATAACTCCGTACCACTTGATTTCGAAATGGCAATCATATAATGAAGATTATACAAAGTAATGAAAACAGCATCGGGAGAATGCGAGTATTTACAGAACCCTCTCCCTGCTTGATCAACTTTCGTATCAAAAAGCCAAAGTTTATTCCCTGTTTCCAGATCAAGACAAACAACTTTTGACTCGCCCATCAGAGCATAGAGCTTGTTATTTTCGATGATGAAATCCGTTGCATCCCAAAAGGGTTTGGTTTGCCCATTCCAGTAAGGATCAGAGGCAAAAGTCCATATTCTCTCTCCCGTATTTTTATTCAGGCATTCGATTACACTGTCATAGCCGAAGATGATCCGATCTCCTGAAATATAGGGTGTTGTGCGAGCATGGGAATCACCAGGATCAGTATTTAAACCGGGATCCGTAGCTTTTTTACCTTCCAGATTTCTTTCAGCGGCGTGCCCCATGATGATGAATCTACCGGTTGATTTGGTGGTAATGAAATAGAAGGATTATACACACATGAGTTTACAAAGATAAAAAGTAATAAAGAAAGCATACTACTCGTTTTCAAATTTTTCATAGATAAACTCTCTTTTTAACTTTTCAATCGTAAATTAAAAAAAACGAATAAGTTCAAGGTTAATGAAGAATTTCCACTGACTTAAGAACTGAAGTATTGCCGAAGTAAATCCTGAAAAAATAACTGCCGGATGGAAGATCGGTTAGATCAAATTCTCGCCAATGCAAGCCTGCTGTTTCGCTTGTATTGAGAAGTGTGCGAAGCTTCTGACCGAGCGGATTAAAGACTTCGATCTTTACAGTTGATGAAGCCGGAAGAGAATACGAAATTCTCTCTAATCCGCTGCCGGGATTGGGAGTGATGCTCTTCACATCAGGAAGTCTACCTGCAAGATAATGCGAAGTGAGCGCATCGCCGCATTGCGGATCAAGATCGAAGTTCACACTATCGAGATTAGTTGTTGACAGGCATTGCACTGGTGACTGAGCATCGCCAAAATTTGTGCGCTGCAATCCTACAACTGTTCTCAAAGTATCTGCCACATAAGCCTGACATTTTATCGCACATAATTCGCCGGGCATAATTCGTTTTGGAGAAGCTAAACGCAATCTTACCGAAACACTATCATGGGAAACAACGAAGCGATCAACTGCTGCTCCGGCGAACTCGCCGCGCGAGCCGTCGATGCTAATCGGCGTAAGCAGATCGGTATGCAAGTGAAGCGCAAAATCGAAAATGCTTATTCCAACCTGGCTTGAATCAAGCGAGATAACCGGAATAGTAACAAATCCAAATGATTGCACTGAAGGAAGTGTCGGCGGAAGTATGAGGCGAATGTTTTGTAAGATTCCGAATCCGTTAAGCATAACCGTCGTATCGAAGAAACTTCCATCGCTTCGAAGCAAATGAAATTTAACCATTGCATTCCTCTTTCCCGAATCCTGCGGTTCGAATGATCCGTTAATTACCATCGTCATATCGGATGCGAGACCCGCAGGAAGAACAGGTTTTAGCAAAAAATCGGATGTATCTTTTCCGCTGAAAGATAAACCCGTCAGTGTCAGCGAATCGCAGCTCGGATTTTTCAGTGTAATCGAAAATAATTTCGAATCACATTCGTAAGATCGAATGAGCGGTGTGATGCTGAGTACGATCGGAGTTGAGTCATTAACTCCGAAAGCGGAAATCCCGATAAGCGAATCGCCTCCCTGATAATTCAGCACCATATTCGCAGTTATCGTACCCGTTCGGTGCGGGCGGAAAGAAATGATGATCGTATCGGTTTCGCCGCTTGGAAGTATCTTTTTGGGCGCACGCAGAATGTTAAGCCCCGTAGTCGGATCATCAATGCTTGCATTCAGCCGAAGCGTATCGCATCCTGAACTCCTGATAATGAGCGTATCGAATACTGTCCGGCATAAAGCTAATACACCCAAATCTATTTTGGGTGGAGTGTAATTCAGCGCAGGCAGACCTCCGGTTACTTCGCCTGTTACCGTGAGAGCAGTATCGCGATTGCCGAAATGTATATGAAGTTTGGCAGAAACTGTACCTATCTTCTTCGGAATAAAATGTAGGATGATCGTATCGACTGCCTGTTTATTGAGTGAAGAATGCAATCTGCGGACGAAGGTTACACCAAGTGTTGTATCGGAAATAATTTCAGCAAGCAAAACGGAGTCGCACCCTAAGTTCTGAACATAGAGCGTATCGAATTCATCATTGCATCGTGAGATACTTCCGAGATTAATGAGATCCGGAGATACTGAAATACTGGGCACGGATGCATCACCTATCCAATTAAGCGGAATAGCAATATCATAGAGTGAGGTATGAACAGTAAGTTTTGTCGAAGCCGGACCGATTTTATTCGGATGCAAATGCAAAACAATAGTATCTTTTGATTGAAGACCAATATTTGGCTTGCCGGAATTTATGATTGATACTCCGATAGATAGATC
>JBBQGG010000044.1:0-25072 GCA_038322815.1 Kapaibacterium sp. (SeqCode) | reverse complement strand
CGCGCAATGCCTCTAAAACCACTTTTGCTTTGAACTCTGAACTGAATTTTCTCCTGCTTCTTTTTTCCATGTTGACAAGTATGGTGTGTGGTGGAACAATCCACCCTAAACACTTGTCCTAATTTTGGGGAGCATCATACTATTCGTTTATGATGGAAGAAACAGAATAAACTTTTTACAGTTGATCAAGAAGAAGAAGATGTGCAAGACAATACTTCTGAGAAAGATTTTTAGATCTTACAAAATTATTAAGAGAACAATTAAAAAAGTTATTCAAGAAGAAAGTAGGGAGGAAATCCAACTTCAAGTCTAATTATTTGTGATTTTTTATTTACTCCAATTTTCTTTAAAATAAAATAGCCGCTATATTTGTATGTATAGCGGCTATCTTACGGCAGTAATATGCGCCGGAAATTTGTCATCCTATTTTTGAGCTACGTTTTTTCGACAACTATTTCCCGAAATTTGGGTGTAAACGATATAATTACCGTTAATAAAGTAGTTATGTCTCTTTTACAAATCAAAAAAAATTTGATTTGAAGCTGTCAAGAGAAAAATTAATTTGCTGAACGATCTGAAAACATAACAGTTCCCCAATGCGTGTCGCTTCGGACAACACCTAAGCAAACTTGTCTTGAGGAAATTGCAAAACCAGTCTCGTCACGAGTAGTCACGGTATAACAATCACAATGTGACCCATCTGCGTTTACCCATTGACCTTTGTATTTCCACGTGTCGGTAGTACCAAGTATTATATTATGATTCCCAAACAATAAGGTTTGGACATTCGAATAACTTGAATTACGGACATCATTTTTACTTGAAAATCCGGCAATTAAATGAATACTAACAATAAGCACTTTTAACATATAATTCTCCTTATTTTTTAGTTGACAATCAATATAGAGTTTCGCAAAAGAATTTTACCTTGAGCTGTCACAATTACAGTATACTCTCCAGAGGGTAATTTACCTGTATCAGTAAGTAAAGTATTTATGCCAGACATAATTTGGTTTTCCGCTTCCATTATTTTCCGTCCGTTAACATCATATATTACTAATGAAGCACTTGTAGCAGCATCAGAGAAAAAAATGAACTTTTGAACAGTGTGGTTGCCGACAAATACTTTCCTTTTATAATAATCACCAGCAGGTATAAACGTATTACCGTCGCCATCCGTTATACGTGAGACAGAACTATATTTAGGCTGCACATAGGGATCATGTCTATCAGCAGGGTATACTAGTGTGTCAGCATAAATGAGATGTGGGGTAGCAGAGTAGTTTGAAGATTCAGTATTCACGCTATCTACAAAAGAAGATCCTGATGGGAGAGCAGTTACTCTATCCACTGTTAAATAAACTGAAACATTTGTCCCTACATTATTTAGCTTTTGTAAGTGCATGTCATTCGAGGGTGGATAGCACGTGTATCCGAGCTTTCCTGCACTCCATAAGAAACAAGCTAAAGTATCTAATCGAAGGAGAAGAGAATTGTTGGAAGCATTATACAGCGAAGCGATATAATACACAGTCGAACTAGTATTGAAGTATGTAGAAGAAGGCTTCACATAAAATGCCGAGTCATCATACCGACTTTTTATGGAATTAATAAAAGTTGTCCATGCTGCTGACCCGCTATCTCCAGTAAAAATAGTTTGAGGAAAATGCTTGTCGTCAAAGGATGCAAACCTAAAAAATGAAATAGAATCAGAAGTGCTTAGAACGGTGAAATTTTCAGTCTTAAAAAATGACGAAATAGTGGTTGGTGTCATATTTGCAAACTTCAGAAAAGTTTGTGCTCCACTATGAGTAAAAGCTATTGATCCTAATTCATATCGAAATAATGTTGAGTCAGGCAACATACTTTCAGAGAGTCTATACCGAACTGTATCTTGTGCAATAACTGAATAAGGACTGCACAGCAAAAATACTGTAAAAAAAACCAATATTTTTCCTATCCTTGTTGTATTATCTTTGATTTTCATTTTTTTTGAAATTATACCATAAATTGGAATTCTAACTACAAAAATACAATATCTCATTCAAAAAACCTATACTTATTACCTCATAAAATATACGATTTGTATACGATTTATATGACAAATAATTTTTTGAATTTTGCGAACCGAAACTCCATACCTTTTGTTTCTTTTTTGTGTGATAAAACTATAAGTTGTAAAAATGGAAAATCGTGGAGTCCTCAACGACGTAAACGA
Organism: Kapaibacterium sp. (SeqCode); assembly: GCA_038322815.1. Taxonomy (GTDB): domain Bacteria; phylum Bacteroidota; class Ignavibacteria; order Palsa-1295; family Palsa-1295; genus PALSA-1296. Next base: position 22,854 of record JBBQGG010000044.1, on the reverse strand, counting down.
ATGGATTGATTTTAAAAAGAAAGTAATAGAGATGTACCCCACTTTCTTCGAAAAACTTCTGAAAAAACATCCCGACTTAACATCAACAGAGATAAAAGTATGCACACTGCTAATAATGGAGTCGAGAACAAAGGAGATCGCGCATGAATTAGGTGCGGATGACCAGGCAGTTAATGAAATGAGATCAAGGTTGAGAAAAAAATTCGGTCTCAAAGGTACAGACGGTGAAATTGTAAAATATCTAAGGTTGATACTATGAATTCTCTCTGACATATTTTTATAATTATTTTGCCAGAAAATATTTTTTCTCAGAGCGAAACGATGGAATGTTACACTTACTGGCGGACTAAGAGTCCTCCCCACCGGATTCAAACTCCTCCGATAAAATCTAAAAAATCTTACCAAATCTCATTATTCACGCTTCACCATCACCTTGATCTCCGACATTTCCCTCATCGCAAAGTCAATTCCTTCCCTTCCGAAGCCGGAATCTTTGACTCCGCCGTAGGGCATTGTGTCAATACGGAAACTGTTAGTATCATTGATGATAAGTCCGCCCACTTCAAGTTGGTTATAGGCAATTCCTATGATCTTTTCATCGTTTGAATAGAGCGCAGCTTGCAAGCCATAATGGCCTGCATTTATTTTTATGATTGCCTCCGTTACATAGTCATAGGGAGTGATGATCAGAACAGGAGCGAAGGCTTCTTCTTTATGTAGCGTTGCCGTTTCGGGAACATTGGTCAGTACGGTCGGCGTGAGATAATTCGGAGCTAGATAACTTCCGCTATGCATCGTTGCTCCAAGACTCACTGCTTCATCGATCCATGCTTTTACTTTCAGCGTCGCTGCTTCGGAGATCATCGGTCCGACGAGCGTATCATCATGCATCGGATCGCCGGGAATGATTGCCTTTGCTGCGCGAGTCATCTTATCTAGCATTTCATCATAGAACTCGCGCTTCACATAAAGATTTTGCAGACTGATGCAAACCTGCCCTGCATAATAAAATGCTGCCGTTGTGAGCGCAGTGATCAGTGAATCCCAATCCTTTACTTCATCAATAATTGCCGAGCCATTACCCCCAAGCTCTAATGCGACTTTCTTTTTTGGGATAAGCGATTTTAATTTCCATCCGACTGCTGCACTGCCTGTGAAGGAAAGCATCTTTACCGATTCATGCATTACAAGAACTTCAGCGACATCGTTATCACATGGCACTACGTTCAGCACTCCATTCGGCAAGCCCGCTTCACGCATAATATCGGCAAGCATGAAGGATGTCAGAGGAGTCTGCGGTGCAGGTTTTAGGACGATCGTATTTCCCGATGCAATTGCCGGAGCGATCTTATGGGCAACAAGATTAAGCGGAAAATTAAAAGGGGTAATAGCAGCAATGACGCCAAGCGGAAAATAGCGATACGTAACAGTTCTTCCAGCAGCATTGGGCGCGCCCAGAAGATCGGGTGCAATATCGTCATTTGCATGAAGCGCAGCCTTCGCAGCAGCAGCGAAAGTAAAGACTGCACGATCAACTTCAATGCGTGAATACGTGATGGGTTTTCCGCTTTCAGATGTAATAAGCTGGGCGATCTCTTCTTTACTCGCTGCAATGCGACCGGAAGTTTCATTCAGTATTCGCGATCTTTCTGCCGTAGAGCTATTACGAAATGAGTGAAATGCCTTTTCAGCTTCGGCTATTGCCGTTGTCATTTGGATGAATCCAGCATACGTTACCGAACCGACGAGTGTGCCGGAATGAGGACTTAATACTTCGCGAAGCCCTTCGGTGCCTTCAAGTTCAGATGATCCGATGATGGGATTGCGGGTTTGTGGCATAATAATATTTAGGTTGTCATTGCGAGGAGGGCTTTAGCCCGAACGCGGCAATCTGAAGTCCTGAGTAGTAAGATCATTTTCAGAATTTTAGATTGCTTCGCTATCGCTCGCAATGACATTAAATGAGGTTATTTTTTCAAAAAAGTATATTGTCCCCTATCATTATGATCGACGCTAATCGTATCGCCGGAAATAAATTCTCCGCCTAAGAATTTTGTTGCAAGCGGATCGACTATTTGCTTTTGAATCACGCGCTTTAATGGGCGCGCTCCGTAAACCGGATCGTAGCCTGTTTTAGCAAGCCATTCGCGGGCATCATTCGATATTGCAATTTCCATTCCTTCTTTTTCTACCATCTTGATAAGATTCTGCAATTGAATATCAACGATCTTGCGAAGATCACTTTGCAGAAGCGGTTGGAACATCACGATCTCATCAATACGATTCAGAAATTCCGGACGCATGGTCTTGCGAAGCTCGCCGATAAGCTTTGTTTTCAGTTCGCTCATGATATTCTCACGATTCTCATCGGTCATGCGTGTGATCTGTTCAGTGATAAGCTGCGAACCGATATTCGATGTCATGATGATGATCGTATTTTTGAAATCAACGGTACGTCCCTGTGAATCGGTTAATCTTCCATCATCGAATACTTGCAAGAGAATATTAAAGACATCAGGATGCGCCTTTTCTATCTCATCGAGAAGTACAACACTGTACGGCCTGCGGCGAACAGCTTCGGTAAGCTGCCCGCCTTCTTCATAGCCGACATATCCCGGAGGTGCACCGACAAGACGCGATACGGAAAATTTTTCCATGTATTCCGACATATCAATACGCACCATTGCATGTTCATCATCAAAGAGGAATTCTGCAAGTGCTCTGGCAAGTTCTGTTTTCCCGACTCCGGTACTTCCGAGAAAAATAAAACTTCCGATGGGACGGTTTCTATCTTGTAAGCCTGCGCGTGAACGGCGGATGGCATTCGATACTGCGATAACAGCTTCATCCTGACCGATAACGCGGTCATGAAGATTATCTTCCATCTTCAAAAGCTTCGAGCGCTCGCTTTCAAGCATTTTCGAAACGGGGATACCTGTCCACTTGGCAACAACTTCAGCAATATCCTCAGCGCCGACTTCTTCTTTTAATAACTGCTTATCTTTCTGGGCATCTTCAAGCTCATCCTGTTTTATCTTCAGGCTTTTTTCAATATCGCCGATCGTACCGTAGCGGATCTCAGCAACCTTTGCAAAATCCCCTTCACGTTCGAAACGCTCGGCATCGAGCCGTGCCTGCTCGATCTCCTGTTTTTTTGCACGAATGGATTTAATGAGATTTTTTTCTAATTCCCAATGCGAGCGAATGCGCATCCGGTCTTCAGTGAGTTCGGCAAGCTCTTTATCTATCTCTGCGAGTCTCGACTGTGTCGCTTCTTTGATTGATGCCATAGTATTGTGTGTAATATAAAATTACAACATTGCAGGGAGAAGTTTTGAGCCGGAGAATTGGAGTAGAAAAGGAGAGTAGTTTTTTTTAATGCTGTACCACAAGCGGAAGTCTAAGCGTACCGGTATAATTATTATAAGTAAAGGTTACTGCACAAATATAGACACACGGGGGGACTTCACGCACGCTAACTATTGCGTCTTTGCCTTGAAGTTCGTATGGAAGTCTTAACTCTCTCCCCATTATATCATAGAATACAACCATTTTTATCTGTTGCTCACCACGCATTTGTAGATGAACTTCCTCTGAAGAGGGGTTTGGGAATATCTTAAATGGCTGATAAAGTAACGAGTTCGAAGCAGAGAAACTACTTTCAACAGTATTAGTCGGTGCTTTCAACTTCACCAACCATATACCTTTTTTTCCTTGATTTCCCACAAGATCACCATCAATAGAAGCTGTCGAACCGGCAATAGCATATCCCCCATCTGTTGTTTCAATGATCGACCATCCTGATTCATTGCCTGAACCGCCAAGACATTTCTGCCACTGCATCGTACCTTTTGAATCCAGCTTAACAACCCAAATATCCCGAGTTTTTCCCTTAGTAGAATCCGGGTATGGGTGGTATCCGGAAACATCACCATCATTCGAAGACGTTGTTCCTATAACAGCAAATCCGCCATCGGATGTTTTAGTAATTGACCAAGCACCATCTGCAAATTTACCACCAAGACATTTCTGCCAGTCGATATTCCCGGATGAATTAAGTTTCACAACCCAGGCATCACTTTGCCCGTGATTCCCGGAAACATCTGCACTATTTGAACTGGTGGTTCCGGCTATAACAAACCCGCTGTCGGCAGTTTGAACAACCGATCCAGCCGCATCATTCTTAATGCCTCCAAAGCATTTGCCCCATACGAAGTTACCGGAGGAATTTACCTTAACAACCCATGCATCCTCCGGAGGAAAAGAGAGTGAAGTTGAATCTACATGGTAACCTGAGATAATGCCATCATGTGAATTTGTCCTACCGGCAAAACAATATCCACCGTCAACCGTTTGAATTATGGAATAGGATTCATCCGAAGAATTACCTCCGTAGCATTTCTGCCATACTTCCTTGCCTGATGAGTCGAGTTTCAGGATAAATGCATCCGCTGTACCGTGATAACATCCTTCGTTGGCAAAATAAACTTCGTGCCCAGTCACAACATATTCACCTTTTGTGTTTTGGATAATTGAGAATCCATAAGTATATGAAACAGGCGGGTTCGAACTCAAATCTGTTTCTCCGAAACATTTTGTCCATTGAATATTCCCAGAAAAATCAAGTTTTACGACCCAACCTGCATCACCTCCAACCCCTGATTTATTTCCGGTAACATCGCCGTCATTTGAAGAAGTATATCCGGCAATTGCATATCCGCCATCAAAAGTCTGAATAATGGACTGTGCTATGTCCTTCCCACTTCCACCAAGGCATTTCTGCCATTCCACTGCCCCGGAAACATCCACCTTAGCAATCAGCATATCTGGGAGTAAATTGCTCGTGTCAAGACTTGGATGAAAACCCACAGCGTTCTTGTCATTAGTACAACCTGCAATCATATATCCACCGTCGCGAGTTTGAATGATACTATTCCCAACACCACCTGTCCAAACTTTTTGCCATTCAACACCCGGGGCTAACTGTGCAAAAGATGGTAATGCTGAGAAGATAATAAAAAAAAAGAGAAGCCTATAGGAGGCTACAAATTTATCATTCTTCTCGTAGAGTGTATTCATGAATGTATTCAATGGACAAGTTATCATAATATTTAATGAAAACAACCACTTGTAAAAAAACCACTGTGAATTATTCTAATAGTCTAGCCCACAGTGGTCCTGTCAATATCAACAATGAATTATAAAAATCATTCCAATATATTTCTAAGGTAGTGTAATAACGGCATCGGTGCATGGAGTACTGCAAAGACTCATGCAATGTGAAACCAGTGCGATATGGAAAACCTGGTGTGCGCCGCTGCCGCAAATTCTGAAGGTTCCTTGATCAGTATTTGACATACCTACACAAGGGGGATTAGGCGGTACTGGTGGATTACAAGGAGGTATAGCGCAACCACCTGAAGCATTTTTCCATACTATTTGCTTTGCTGCATTATCACAAACACCACCTGAATGAGTGCCAAGAGTAAAATCACCTGATGGGCTGCAAATACTAAAACATTCATCAGAAGTAATTTGAAATGATTGTGGCAGTTCGGCACACTTACCACCAATGGTAACAGTAAAACATATGTCGCAATTATTGCCACTATTTGTTCCACCGGCACATACATCTGTATTGCAAGCACTACCTGCTACTAGCGCTATAGAAAGTGTAAAGCAAGTGGGTGCTGTAGTTATAACTTGTGCAATAGTAGAATTATCGCTAAAAGCGAATAAAACAAAGATCGAAATGGCTAAAACCATCCCTTTGATACATCTTTTGAAGTTTTTCATAATCAGCTATAGAAATAGATTTGTTAAAAAAGTAACTAATGATAAAGTTATCGGGAGTTTCCACCTCCATCACTTTAGGAGTGTACTTATCCGACACTACAAAAATAGCATATCCGGATATGCTATTCCTATACAATGCACCACACAAAATATACAAGACACGTCACAAAAGGATTTTTTAATTTTCGGAACTTCTTTTTTACTACCGTTGATTAACATATATTAGTGTTGCTTATCCTGTCTTATTATTGATGAAATATCAACCCCGTGATGAACTTGAATGACGCTGACCAATGGCTGGATTTCACAGTAAAGTTGAATACAGCATTTCCCACTTTTCTTGACAAACTTCACAAAAAACATCCCGATCTAAAACCTCGAGAGGTTAAAGTTTGTGCGTTATTATTTTTGGATAGTAGCTCAAAAGAAATAGCCTTAAAATTGGAGATGGATCCTCATGCCGTAGATGCAATGCGGTCGAGACTTCGGGAAAAATTTTTGGTGTTTAAGGATAATGGTTTAGGAGAGTATTTGAGGAAGGATCTTTAAGTTACTCACTATCTATATTGTTCTCTAACATGAGGATCTTTAATTGCAACGACCGGCTGGTGCCGGTCTCGCAAAGACGCACTCTAATTCCTATACTGCAATCCTAATCTTGCGCCGAAGGTGGAGAGATGCCAGTTCAGATCTTTGACTGCATCGAAAAGCGGCATATTGATATATGCTCCGACAAGCAGCGAAAAATTCTTATTGAGCTTGAATTGAAATCCCGGTGAGAGTTCAAGAGCAAGCTGGAAAGGCGTTGCCTGAGGAAACTTCCCTGTTACAAGCGTAACCTTCCGCGCTCCGGTACTTTGACGGGCTGGGTCAGTGCTGGTATTATAATCAAGTGTTGCCGGATACAGTATTTCTGCGGTTTCAGAATACGTTGCACTCAGGAGTATATCAGCCGATAGCCCTGCATAGATATACAGTTTTTCCGGAATAAAATAATGGTACAGTCCTCCGTGCACAGAAAGATAACTCAGATTGGCATCGGCAACAAATTCCTCGACCACTTTCGATTTACGCGCACCTGATGTATCTCCATAGAAGATCGAATCCTGCGAGAACGTTGTATGAACTGCAGCAGCAGCACCGTTAAAACTGCTATAGCCGATGCCGGCGCTGATCTGAAATTTTTTGCTGAACGGATAAATATAACTTGCCGTAAATCCGCCTGATAACCGCGTACGGAAATCATTAAATGTTCCGGTCCCGAGCAAATAACTTGGTTTCGGGAATGTCACATTCGAAACAGTGAACGACGGAGTTGCAGTGAATTGTACCGTCCATGATTTGCAGCTTGGGCAAATTTGCCCTTTGCCTTCATAGAGTTGATACACCCACACGCTCCCTCTTTGCGTTCTGCAAATTACCCAATACGATTCATTGCCAGCAACATCTGCTAATCGAAGGCTCATAAATCCGCAAGAGCCTGTATCGCGGACTTTAAATAAGAGCGGCACTTGCGGAGTACCCGGATCGAATTTTGGTACAGAAACCGGTGAACGGAAATTGCTGCTATCGATCACGGTAATGCTTGCGAGACCGGCATCGAATAATCTGTCATCGCGCGCTATAAGCGCCAGTGGTCCCAGTGCATCATCAGATACAAGTTCGACGGTGGGACGTACCGTATCTTTCATATCGGGAATAGTCTCGACCAGCTGCCCTGCATTATTTCCGTAGGAATCATAATTATCTCCGGCAACTCCGAAGCCATAAGAATACAATCCGAATGGAAGATCACAGGTAACAAAATGTGCACCATACCCTATTTCGTATTGCGCAATGGTAAAGCGTGATATACCAATTGTTTTATAATATTTCGGCGGTATCAGACGTCCATCGAGTTTCAAAGAACTTATCGCATCATTCGGCACTACCAGATTGATATAATGATGCCAATCTCCTTTTATGGGTGTAACGAATCTATAGGATTTAAGGAATTGTTCGGTGGGTGTAATGAAAAGCATAAACGGATCACCGACCTTAACCGAATCCGCATCCGAACTTTGCGCAAATTCTGAAACAAGAACAGGCTTATTTGTCGTGATCAGAGAATTTTCAAAGAGATGATTATTCTCATAGAAATCTCCGGCATTCGCAAGTTTACCCATGAGCCGGTTATTGACAAAGACCTGGGTATTCGGCTCGCTTGAAATAACTCGTACAACGTATTCTGACTTTCCTTCAAACCTTCCGACATAAAACTGTCGTCCCCAACTAGGGATCGGCGGCTCTTCTTCGAGAAGCTGATCGCAAAAATTTACATTAGGAGGTACTTGAGCGCAAATATGTCCGCTAAAAAAAGCGATCGCTTTATTTGAAGTTACCAGTGTGCCGGTCAGATCGCTTCGGGCATCACCGCGCGTTGTTCCCTGCAATTGATAGACATCGCCTTGCTGCATCGTAACGCTGTATGTTTCTCCGGCATGATGTCCCCCTTTTGTATTTGCAGTCAGGGTGATCGTGGCATTGGTATTATTTTCGGTAGCCACAAATGTGATCTGCGAAGTAAAGGCATCTTCGGTACCGGCAAGTGCATAGTAGCAGGCGCCCCGGTAACTCGTTCCGAGTACATTCGTCGGAAGTGCTACATACGTATCAGTACTTGCCTTTCTATTGGAAAGCCCGAAAACGGCAACGGCATTATCAGCAACTAAGTGTACGCCGAGTTTTAATATTTGATCGCTTCCAAAAACCTGTGCTATTGTATCAATATCGACGGGTACGATCTCGTTCGCAGCACAAAAAAATGTTTTCGTTACTCCTAATCCGGGAATCGTGACCGTGCCGCGCGTTTCTTTATCTCCGGTAATATAGAGCCGGAAGTTTAACCCTGCATTAAATTCATTCTTAGCATTTTGTGGGAAGCATACCCAAAAATCCTTCCCTCGGGATTCGGAAAAGATCGACTTGCTTTGCGCAAAGATACTTTCAGCCGCCAGTAGCGAAGAAAAAACTGAAAGTAAAATAAAAAAATATTTTTTAATCAAACGAGTATGGGTTTTAAATTCAAAAAATTAATGAATGACGACGAAATGATTATCCTGTTTGTACGTAATCTGATCGCCGGTCGAGTACACGGTGAAGCGCAGGAAATAACTTCCGGCAGAATATCTATCCGAATTATAGATCAGTGAATGCTTGCCGTTTCCGGTAAGTTGTTTTTTCTGAAGATCGGTTACAATATTTCCGCCATCATCCAATACTTGCACAGCGATATATTCAGGAAACGAGTTCGTGAAATTAATATTCACTGCCTGTCCGAATTTTGCAGGCGATGGATAAATATCAACCGGATAAGTTTCATGTGGTGCTTGCTGCTGTGATAGAATTGGTGTAATAGTGTAATTCGCAGCTTCATTCGCACCGCCGACAGTATTAGTCGCCGCCGGGCACAGTGAATAGCTTGACTGATTTTTTGCAAAATCCTGAAGTTTAATAGTGAGACAGCTCGAATGAGTTGGCTTCAAGATCGTAAACTTATGTACCGGCGCTCCTACATCAAAAACAGGATATGTTATAGGATTAGTAAAATTAGACGAATCTGTTATCATGATCGATGCAAGCCCAAGATCATTAATCCTGTCATCTCTTGCAATAAGCAAAATAACGTTCGTCGAATCCGTCTTGGCTAATTCCAGTGTCGGTTTCGAAGTATCAGCAAAGCGCTCGATCTGCGCAACTCTCTGTCCGGCAGAGTTGCCGTATGAATCATAATTATCTCCGCCGATCCCAAATCCATAAGAATATAATCCAAATGGTCTATCACACCTCAGTGTATGTGAGCCGTATGAAATCTCCATTTGTCCGATCGCATAACGTGTAATGCCGATAGGTGTAAATTTGTCGGAAGAAATTCCGTTGCTATCGAGCCGTAAAGAATTTAGTGCGCTAATGGGCACAATGACATTAATATAATGATGCCAGCCGCTACCTGAACTGTCTTCTTTCTTAATTTCATCAAGATAGGAATCCGCGTAATGGAAGACAGAATTAGGCGTGCTCACGATGGAATCATTAATCTTTTTCCGTAAAGTACCGGTGTTATACTTTATTGGAGCTTGACCGACAGGAGTAACAAACCTATATGATGATAAAAATTGCTCGGTCGGAGTGACGAGCATCAAGAAAGGATCACCTATCTTCACTAAATCTGCATCGGAGCTTGTTGCGAATTCACCGACGAGAATTGGCTTATCGCTTTTGACCATGACATTATCGCGCAAATGCTGCGCTTCATAAAACTCTCCTGCGTTAAGCGACTTAATAAATTTCTCGTTAATAAATATTTTCGTATCATCTTCATTAGCAACGACTCGGACAACGTACCAATCTTTCCCAAGCAGCTTGCTTACAAAAAATTGCTTGCCCCAAGTATTAATAGGTGCTTCTTCTTCAAGAAGCTGATCGCAGAAATTTACATTTGCAGGTACTTGCGCACAGATATGACCGGTAAAAAAAGCAATAGGTTTATTGGATGTCACAAGTGTTCCGGTCAGATCACTTCTGCCGTCGCCTCGTGTTGTCCCTTGCAATTGATACGTCTGTCCTTGCTGAAGTGTAATTGTAAAAATTCCACCCGCATTTTTTCCATCCTTTGTATTTGCAGTTGGATTAATCGTTACTATTGTATTATTTTCAGAGGCAAGAAATGTAATTTGTGATGTAAATTCATTATCTGTACCCACAAGCGCATCGTAGCATAAAGCACGATATGCAGTGCCAAGTACATTCGTCGGAAATGCAACATATGTATCGGTGCTTGCTTTTCTATTCGACAATCCATAGACAGTGACGGGATGATCTGATTGAACGTGAATGCTTTTCTCTTCAATTTTTCCGCTGGTAATAATTTCCAAAGACGTATCAATATCGATACCAATAACCTCTCCCGGATTAATGCTGAATGGAATGGAATGTCTATTGCGCGGAAGTATTACCTTGCCTGTTGCTGCCTGATCTGCTGTGATATAGAGTTTGAAGTTTAATCCGGTATTGAATTCATTCTTCGCATTTTGCGGAAAACAAACCCAGAAATCGGTCCCGCGAGTATCGGATTGGGCAAAAGCATTCTTCACCGATACTACGGAGCAAAGGAGGAGTAAGACGATGAACGAACCGAAAAATGTTTTTTTCATAGTTCTTCGTAAAAACTAATGGAGGACGATGAATCGGGATTCCTGAGTCGCATTTTCTGCGCCTGTTGAAGTATAGGTAGTTAAACGTATATGATACGATGCAGAAGCAAAGAATATCGTTGGGAAATCATACGAATGAATGCCTGCAGGCATTGCCGCCTGCGGCTGCAATTCCTTAACTACCCTTCCATTAATATCAATGACATTAAGTGAGATGACCTGACCCGGAAAATGATTATAGAATTGGATCTTGATCGTCTGACCACGCCGCGCCGGAGAAGGGAATGTTTCGATAATATACGTATCCCGCCTCGAACGAAGCGCGGGATTAGCTAATCCGGTAGAATCCTGACTGCCCGAATCCTGCGCGTCAGCCAAACCCGGTAATAAGGATAGGGCAACTAAGCCGAGGAACAAAAATATTGCTTTCTTCACAATGTCTTAAAATTTTTAATGATAAAACCCCTTACGTAAACTACAATTAGAGGTTTTTGGATTCAGTAAAATAAAATGATTTCTTTACTGATGATGTTTAACAAGGTATGAAATCATTACGCTACCTCCTACCCTATTTTAAAAAATATAAGAAAAAATATATTTTAGGGTGGGTTCTTACGACGTTATCAAGCTTGGCAACGGCAGTCATGCCTCTCTATGTCGGTCATGCGATCAATACTCTGCAAGCCGGAACAGCGACTTCATCGTCCCTTCTGAGTGATTGTCTTTTTATTATTGCATTATCAGGTGCAGCCGGTTATTTATTTTATCAGGTCAGGCAGACGATCATCGTGGCAAGCCGCGAGATCGAATATGACTTGCGTAATGATTTTCTGAAACACGTGCAGACACTTTCGATGCGCTTTTTCCAGAACACTCCGCAAGGCGAGGTGATGGCGTATGCAACAAACGATATTAATGCCGTCCGCAATTTTATCGGTCCTGCCGTCATGTATTCGGCAGATACGCTGACGACATTTATTTTCTCTGTCGTCTTCATGCTATCGATTTCGCCGCTTCTTACTGTTGCAGTGATCGTACCGCTGCCCCTGATGTCGCTTGGAGTGTATCTTATTGGCAAACGCATTCATCCTCTTTTCGATGCAGTGCAGGCGCATTATGCAAATTTGACGGCGCGTGCAACAGAATCGATTTCCGGAATGCGAGTCATCAAAGCATACGTGCGTGAAGATTATGAAAAAAATCTTTTCGATGTGATGAGCGATGAGTATTATAAAAAAAATATGCGTCTTGCCAAAGTGCAGGGACTGATGATGCCGGTGATCTTTGGATTTGTCGGAATGTCAGTAGTTATCTTGCTTTTGCTTAGTGCGCCGCTTATCGTCGAGAAGAAAATGCTGCTCGGCGAGATGACGGAATTTCTCATTTATCTTGGAATGCTGACCTGGCCGTTCATAGCATTAGGCTGGGTGACAAATCTGGTTCAGCGCGGTGCTGCTTCAATGTCCAGATTGCAAGTGATCTTCGATACAAAACCTGATGTTGAAGATTCGCGTGATGCAGATCAAACTATTTCTGAAGTCAAAGGAGAAATTGAATTTCAAAATGTCTCATTCCGCTACCGCGAAGAATTACCGTATGTATTGCGGCATATCACTCTTCGCATCCCGAGCGGTAATACACTTGCGATCATTGGCAGGACGGGTTCAGGGAAATCATCTTTCGTTGATCTCATCCCGCGTCTATATGATACAACAGAGGGGACAATACTTATTGACGGACATGATATAAAAAAGATACCGCTTTCTGTACTCAGAAAAAATATCGGCATGGTGCCGCAGGAATCATTTTTATTTTCCGATACTATCCACAAAAATATTTCTTTTGGACTTGAAACCGGTACTGATGAGCAAGTTGCAAGTGCTGCGCAATCGGCGGAAATTTATGCAGATATTTCTTCTTTTCCCCATCACTTGCAAACCATTGTCGGCGAACGCGGCTTGACACTTTCAGGCGGACAGAAACAACGCACAGCTCTTTCGAGAGCCTTGGCACGTGATCCGAATATTCTGATATTAGATGATGCGATGAGTGCAGTTGATACAGCAACGGAAGAAAAAATTCTTTCGAACCTGCGCGAGATCATGCAGGAGCGAACAAGTATTATCATCAGTCACAGAATTTCAACAGTAAAAAATGCAGATGAAATAGTTGTCTTAGATCAAGGACAAATTATCGAGCAAGGGACGCATGAAGAACTGCTTAAACTCGGAGGAGCCTATCACGATCTCTATAAGAAGCAACTGCTTGAAGAAGCATTAGAGCAAGCGTAAAATATTAATTGGAAAAAGCAGGAAAAAAAAGAGAGGCTGATATTTCAGCCTCTCACCATCCTCAATTCATAACTCAAAACTATTTCTCTAATACAATTTTTACCGTCTGTACTTCCCCAAATCCTGCTTCGATGCGGACGTAGTAGGTGCCAGATGGTGAATTCCGAAGATCGACAGGTACTTCGTAAATGCCTGCCTCTTCCGATTCACCGGTTCGATTCCATGCTAATCTGCCCAGTTGGTCATAAATAGTAAATTGCACAAATCCCTGACGGGCAAGAGTGTAGTTTAATTTTATCGCGCCCTGAGATGGATTCGGTGCTATGCTGAAGCTTGAAAGATAGATTGAAGAAACTGGTTTTTGTGGCTCCACTCCAGCCTTAAGGCTATCCAAAAAACCAAGACCGATTTCTTTCATAGTATAATGAAAAGAATCGAAAGTGCTTGGAGAGTTTCCCATATCTACCCAACCAAAATAATTCGCAGAAATTCCCTCACTATCCCATTGCTGCCACTGCATCCAATTGCAATATTTATGGTCATGCATCCATTTAAAGATTGAACTTCCGGCATTTGGAAAACGAGTATGCTCACTATATTGATAGGTATTAGCAATGGACTTCATACACCGGCAGAAATAATCTTGTGATCTGTTTAGGAATAGTACGGAAATAAGCCAGTTGCGGTATTTTCTAAAGCGAGACGTATCACTGGAATTCATTTGTTCAATTCCATCATCGGTAAAGTCAAAAGCTCTGTAAGTTTCCGAATAATTTGGACAAGTTTCTATCACCTTGCGTCCTGTATCATACGCTTGCTGCCACTTCCAATTTCGATCAAACGAATATGCTGTATTCCAAAGAAGCTGGCAACTATCCATTGTTAATGGCGTTGGGGCTGATTGTGGATTATTCCGATTAGGCTTGATCCTATTTTGTGCAAACACGGATGATGCACAGAAGATAAATGCGCAGTATCCAGTGAATAACCACCCCAACCCTTCCTTCAAAACGAGGGGCTGATTACGAGCCGGAAATAAAACTGATGAATTTTGCATAATTTTACCAAAGTTTACGCATGTGGTTATACCGTTAGAGCCAAAGGGAATTCGGGAGTTTTTTTGTGACACTTCCGGACTTTGAATACCGGGTATTTATTTAATAGCTTCTATCCGTGGGTTTCCGGATTCGATTGGCTTTGTACAAATATAACACAAATTTTAAGCCATCACAATAATTACATTGTTATGATAAAAAAAGCGCACCTGAATCAGGTGCGTTTCTTTTATTTATAAATCTCAAAAAGATAACAAGGCGGTGAAACCTATGAAATAATTAGTTCATCGATCATTCTTTCTATAGATTTGCATTTTTCCACGATGGGTGCGGCTTCAACTTTCGTAACATATTTTAAACGAATAGAAAGTTTCAAATATGATTCGAGCGAAGAAATGAGTCCGTGAGAAATTGCAAGATACCACAAAGAAATTTTAGCATTTCCGCAGCTTGCTGCGGCGGCGATCTTCGCAGGAATTTTGATAGCAGCTGTCCGCATCTGCGATGAAAGCGCAGGTTTTTCTTCGACCGGATAATTTTCCGTTAGTCCGTAAATTTCCTGGACTAATTCCATTCCTGCCTGCCAAACCTCCAAGTCTTCGAATTTTTCTATTTCTTTCATAAGGTTATTATTCTTTTGTCATTGCGAGGAGTTGCGCAGCAACGTCGAAGCAATCCCCTCACCATATGCTGAAAGCAACAGGCATACTACCTCAGAGGATTGCTTCGTCGGGCTGAAGCCCTCCTCGCAATGACACAAATTAATTCAGGCTCGAAAATCCCTTTTCTCCGTCGAAGGTGGAAAGATTTTCTAATTTTACTACATCATATCCTGCAGCGCTGATCTTACCGACGATTTCATGAACTTGATTGTAATTGCATGGTTTCGTATCACTCGTCAAGAAGCGGCAACACCAAAAATCAGTATGTGATGCAACAGGCTGTCCGTTAGGATACACTTTCACGCCTTTATTTTCAACAAGAGATAGCGTAAGATTTCCGCTTGAAATGCTTGTCATATCGCCGCCGATCTTCATCGGGTTAGCTCCCGAATAATCCAGGAAAATATCCACGCCGATCAATTCTTTCTTCGCTTTGTAACTTGATTTCACAGTGACGCCAAGTTTCATCGCCTCATTCGCTTTACTGTAATCGCGATGTTTTAATATTTGCGGATTTTGTCCGAGACGTTTGATAACTGCTTCAGCAAATTCTTTTGTACCGACTTTTTCTTTACTTACACCTTCTTTAAATATATCGTAGGTATGTACTCCGTCTTCAAGTGTACGAAGCCAGGCATTATGAACTTTGCCGGCAACATCTGCTTGACCGATATGAACAAGCATCATCACCGAGCCGAGCAGCAGCCCCGAAGGATTTGCAAGATTCTGATTCGCGCGGCGAGGAGCAGAGCCATGAATCGCTTCGAACATCGAAGCCGATTCGCCGATATTCGCAGAACCTGCCAAGCCGACAGAACCTGCGATCTGCGCAGCAACATCGGAAAGAATATCACCATAAAGATTCGGCATCACGATGACGTCAAAATTTTCCGGCGTATCAGCCATCTTTGCTGCGCCGATATCAACGATCCAATTCTCGTTAATGATATCAGGATATTCAACCGCGATCTCATCGAAAATTTTATGGAAAAGACCATCAGTCAATTTCATGATGTTATCTTTCATGAAACACGTGACTTTTTTTCTGCCGTTCGTGCGGGCATATTCAAAAGCATAACGGATAATTTTTTCAGATCCGGGACGCGAAATAAGTTTTAATGCCTGATAAACTTGATTAGTCTGACGATGCTCGATACCTGCGTAAAGATCTTCTTCGTTCTCGCGGACGATAACCAGATCCATAACAGGATGCTTTGTGGCTACATAAGGGGCATAACTTACACACGGGCGGACATTCGCATAAAGTCCTAAAACCTTTCGCGCTGTCACGTTCAAGCTTTTATAACCGCCGCCCTGGGGAGTAGTGATCGGAGCTTTAAGAAAAATTTTTGTGCGACGCAGTGATTCCCATGCACTCGGTTCGATCCCTGTATTAATTCCTTTTAAGTAAAGCTGCTCGCCAATCTCGATCTCTTCAATATCAAGTTGTGCTCCTGCAGCAGTGATAATATCAAGGGTTGCCTGCATGATCTCCGGTCCGATACCGTCTCCGCGAGCGATAGTAATTGGGGTTTTAGTTGCCATGAATAATGTACTGGTGATAAAAATATTTTTTGCGAAGGCTCTGAAACACCGAAGAGCAGAAAAAAGTCAACTAAATTGTAGAGTGTTTTTTCATTGGTCTTAATACCTTGTAGATGTCCTATGTGATTTATACGTTCTATTTATTCTGCTGAAGCCCGTCGCAACCGATCATTAATCGCCCTTCCCAATCCCACATCCGGGAAATGTTCTGCGAAAATAATTTTAATATCCATTCCGTCGAGTGCTCGCATGGCAGAAAATATTTTCTGCGCCGCTTCACGAAGATCACCAGTGGGCGAGAGTATATGCTGATGCTCTCGATGAATGCCTGTATATTCCTTTTGAAAAGAAATGATGCCGATCTCAGACGGATCGTATTCTGCAAAATTCATCCCTCCAAAAATAAGTGGATGCTTCGGAGCATAATGATGCTCAAGGCTTCCGGGATTTATTGGATTAGAGGACGAATGTGTTTGGACTTCACATTTTCCGATTACTTTCCAAATATCCTCCGCTGCTGTACCGCCAAGCCGCAGGATAACAGGCTTCCCCTCAACTTCTCCGACAATTGTGGATTCAATACCGACACTGCAAACTCCGCCATCTAATATATATGGGATCTTTTGATTGAGTTGGTCATACACATGCTGTGAGGTTGTTGGGCTGATGTATCCGAAGGGATTCGCACTCGGAGCGGCAAGCGGAAAATCTAATTTCGCAAGAAGCTCAAGTGTCAGCGAATGTTTTGGAA
Organism: Kapaibacterium sp. (SeqCode); assembly: GCA_038322815.1. GTDB lineage: Bacteria > Bacteroidota > Ignavibacteria > Palsa-1295 > Palsa-1295 > PALSA-1296. Next base: position 5,562 of record JBBQGG010000044.1, on the reverse strand, counting down.
TTCGAATGCCAAGAGTATCTAACCCCGAAGTAACAATATCGGGAATGCAATCTTTCTTTTTTAAGACAAGTGTTAATGGACCCGGCATGAACTCTGCTGAAAGTTCTTCTGCCCACTTTGGTATATCTATTACATAATCATGAATCGCTTCAACAGATTTTACATGAACGATCAGCGGATCGAAATATGGTCGATCCTTAACCAGGAAAATATTTGCAACAGCCCGGGCATCGAGAGCATTTGCCGCTAACCCATATACGGTCTCGGTCGGGATCGCAGTGAGGTCGCCTCTTTCAAGCAATTGCTTCGCATAGTCAATGTCGTTGCCAACTGTTGTTTCCATAGAGACGAAAACAAAATTAGTTTGGATGCAATTCATTTACCAAATATATGGACATTCTGTCTCACTCAAGATTTTAGATTGCTTCGTCGTGCTAAAGCACTCCTCGCAATCACAGCTTGTTATACTCGTTTATTAACCCAAAATTTTCCAAGCAAAACCCAACCTCGCAAATCTTCGTTAGGCACAAACCCCAAACACCATGATACTTTAAAAATAAAAAAATTCGTGCATCCCATAATCTCATTTAAGGAACACCTACGATATTACTCAAAAGGCTTGTGGAACGGTCTTGATGAAGACCATTGCTTCATTTTTGCTTCCGGAATTGCATTTAATGTCCTTCTTTGTATTATTCCACTCTCACTGATCCTTTTCCAGATATTTTCCTTTATTCTTCAAAATAATGAAAGCGCGAAGCAGGCAGTTTTTGAATATATTCAGCGTGGAATGCCGATCGAAAGTTACGGACAGGCTCTGAAAGACTGGGTGCAAACACAGTTTGCGTATGTTTCGAACGTATCCTATGTTCCCGGAATTATAGCGCTTCTTGTCTTACTGTGGCTTGCAAGTGCCTTGGTCTCTTCTCTACGCTCTACCGTGAATGGCATTTTCAAAATTCCTACTCATCACAATATGGCAGTATTGAAGATTAAGGATATAGGTATGATCTTTATCGTCTCCTTCTTCCTACTGTTGATAATTCTCTTTAATCCTGTGGTGACTGCTATGAATAAGATCAGCCATGAAATTTTGCCTGAATTCCTTTCGGCGTTCATTAACAGCACCTTAAGCTACCTTATCCCTGTTGGAATTTCACTGTTGCTCTTCCTTTATCTCTTCCATTCATTGCCTCATAAGAGAATTCCCTGGCGTGTTTCTATCCTTTCGACGATCGTCACAGTAGGACTTATCGAGGTAATGAAGTATATCTTTGTTTTCTATTTGGATAAAATTTCCAACCTCGGCGCAGTTTATGGAGCCTATGCCTTCTTCGTTGCCATCGCCCTATGGGCATATTATGTCGGACTTGTATTTACAATAGGTGCTGAAGTAGGAAAATTATACAGGGATCACGAAATGAGCAAAGCGGCAATGTAAGCAGATATGAAAGATCCGCCTCAAGTGTATTTTTCACCATTTTATTCAAATATATTCACATTCCTGCTATAAATTGGAAGTTTTTTCCAAATTTGGGAAACTAAAGCCTATAAAAGTTACTTTCATCTAATCACGTTTCGTTTCTGTTGGGGTACAGCGTTATGATGGTGTATTATTTTTTTAATTAATTGTGTTTTGTCACACTTTCTTCTTAATCTCAAAATTACTATGAATATTTTTAGAAAACTTCGTATTTATGTAATAGCATTGACGGCATTTGCTGCAATGTTTATTGCATCGAATGATGCTTCGGCGCAAACGTTTGCAAGCGCAGTCAAGAACTATACTCAGTCACAGTTTGCCGGAGGATATAGCAGTATCGTGGGGCAACTTGGCACGACACAACTCCTTGGCGCCTATACTTATACGTATTCCTATCCGTATAATTACAAAACATTTGCGCTGCCGTTTGATTTTATTTTTGACAGTACAAAGTATTTAGCGGGTTCCACACTCTATGAATGGGGATTTGGTAAACTTGCTTTTGATCCTACAGGGAATACCAGCAACTACGACTACGGAAATGCCATGTCTCCGTCGAATGTCACCCGGTGGCCAAGCATGATCCAAACAAGAGGAATGTGCTACTGGTCTAATATCGGCGGTGTGTATTATAACGTCTCCGGTTTACCCGGCACTCGTGTGTTAACTATCCAATACGATAACATAAGCACCTATTATTCCGGCTATACTAATCCCAGCGTACAAATTAAATTATATGAAGGAGTCAATAGAGTCGAAATTTTGTATCAAAACAATAACTACTATATCGGTTATGGATATGATGGTGGCTGCGGACTCAATGGTGCTATAAATAACGATGAGAATGCCTATACGACTGTTAGCGGAACATTCCAGTACAATGGATCAATGTACACTCCGCCTAATAACCTTCGCTTCCAACCTCAGCAGACTAAGAACATACAGCTTTCCGTACAGCCAAAATCGCTTTTCTACGGTACAGTACCTGTTGGCAACATCGTTGACAAACAAGTTGTAATTAAAAACACGGGTACCTTCGGTAATCTTATTGTAAGTTCCACGACAATTACCGGCAATTCTGATTTTACAATCGTTTCAGGAACTCCGGTACCGCCTTTAGCACCCGGACAGACCGATACCTTAACTATCCGTTTAGTACCTCAGACATTCGGTACACGTTCGGCAATTCTGACTGTCACTTCCAATGGACAAGACAGTGGTACTCAACAGGTTTCTTTAATCGGTACGGGTATCGCTGCTAATATTGCCGTTGATTCCTTGATCAGATTTAGGAAGACCAGAACACGTTTTGGTGACTCACTTACTCAATACGTACATATCACATCAACCGGACAGGTGCCGCTTGTTTTCACAAGCTTCCCGATCACGGACATTGATTCCGACCAGTATTTTATTTCGTATTACCCTGCTTCAGTCATGCTTCCGGGTGCCGTTGATTCTTTAGGAATAACCTATGTTCCTACAAAAGAAGGCAAGCATGTGGCGACATTGAAGATCAATTCGAATGCCTTTAACTTCCCGACCGTTACCATATCCTTGCAGGGTACGGGTATTTTACCTCATATCGTAGTAACTCCTTCTTTATTGCTTTTCGATTCAACCAGAGAAGGCGATACGGTCTGTAAGAATATCACGATCTGGAATCCGGGAACCGATACACTGAGAATCCTGAAAAACTTCTTATCGAGCAACGACGGAGATTTCCATTATATTGGACTTACTGGTTCGGATACTGCTATCGCTCCCGATCGTACGAAAACCGTATCGATCTGCTTTATTCCTCTTCAGCAGGGTTCGCGTCAGGCACGTTTGCTCTTACGGACGAATATCGTTAATACCTTTGAGACACCTCGCCGTGATACGGCAGGCATCGTCACGGTTGATATCCGCGGAACAGGCGTACCGTTCGGAGTATTCGCTAATTCGATCAGCGGACTTCCGATACTTGATTCAGCGCTTATCGGTACACCGGTCTGCCGCATGGATACTCTGAAGAATAACGGTGATGCAGATATCATGGTAACAAGCCTCTCTCTTGCCGGCGGCGTTTTCACGCAGACAGGATTGCCGGCAACTCCATTCCTGCTTAAAGCTCGCAGCTTCAAGGTCTTCACTCTCTGCGGAACACCGAATGTTCAGGGATTGATCGTAGGCTTGCTTACGTTTAACGGAACAACCGGCGGCAAGACGATCTCCTATGCCCAGGCACTTGGAGTCTTCGGATTGAAATCCTGCGTATCAGCCGCACCAAGTCCCCTCTTTGAGAACGTCGTACTTCCGAATAACGGAACAGACTCTACGCTTTGCATCACGGTAACCAATTGCGGTGATATCGCTGCAGTCTATACACCGACGATCAGCGGCAATGCAAAAACTGATTATTCCTTTACTCCGAGCGCATCAGGACTTATTCAGCCGAAAGGAACAACGACATTCTGCGTTGATTATAAGCCTACTGCAGAAAGAGTATCGGATGCTTCATTCGATATTGCATCATCGGATAAATCATCGGTCAGTGTACCGCTTGTCGGCTCTGCAGGATGTGCAGTACTGGCATCAACGGTCGATCAGATACCGAATACCGGTGCTTTTGATACAACAGGATTCTTCAATGTGACGATCAACAACACGGGTAAATTCGATTGGACACCCGGACAGCTTAATCAGATCATTGTTACTCCGAACGATAAGTTCGAAGTGATCAGTGTAACCACTACCGGTAGTGCACCGAATCAGTCCGTCGTGATTAAGATGCGTTTCCACTCAAGGGAGACTGGTAATTTCGCTGCAAAGGTAACATTCCCGAATGCAGGACCTTGCGGTAACACGGTAAGCGTTGATCTCAATGGACTCATCATTACCGGTAGTGTTAAAGAAACAGCATCATCCGATGGCTTCATCCTTAACCAGAGCTATCCGAACCCAACACAGGGCAAGACTAACTTTACCTATACCACTCCGAAGGAGACGGAAGTTCGCATTACTCTTGTCGATCTGACCGGAAAACTCATCCGTACCCTCATCACAGGACGTGTATCTCAGGGTGAGCATACCGTAAACTTCGATGCTTCCAACATTCCAAGCGGTACATACATGTATATGCTGGAATCAGGCAGTACTAAACTCGTCAGACAGATCATCGTGACCAAATAAGCTATTTGGTTGTCGTAATTGCAAAAGGGCAGACCAGGTGGTCTGCCCTTTTGCGTTTGGGTAATTTTGATTGTTATGGGCAGCCCATCAATCTAAACTTAGTCTCGGAATTATACCTTCGCTTATACTTCGTTTATATTTGTCAGTTTCTCTGCCTCCCCGCCTGACATTTCGGCAGAGGCTTATTCTTCCACCTCTACAACCCTTTCAAAATTTCCTCTATTCATCGATAACAACTTTGGCACGATATTTTCTTATAAAGATTTCGTGTTAAAGAAATTTAATTAAGAAAGGAAATAACTATGACAAGAATTCTCACGCATCCACGTAACGATGTTGCATTTTTTCCAAAATTTATGGGTAGCTTTTTTGAAGATATTAATCACGATGCTGCTGGATCACAGACGACTCATAATTCGTATGTACCTCGGGTCGATATTTCTGAAGATGCCCGAAATATCTATGTTCATGCCGAGCTTCCGGGATTAACAAAAGATGACGTGAAGCTCACTGTTCGTGAAGGTACACTTATTCTCCGAGGCGAGAAAAAGCATGAGGAGAAAAAAGAAGACCGCAACTATTACCGTATCGAAAGGCGTTACGGGGAGTTCGTTAGACAGTTCACACTTCCCAAAAATGTAAAAGAAGAGGATGTGCGCGCGAATTTCACCAATGGGATCCTGGAGATCACCATCCCCAAATCCGAACCCCAGAAACCAAAGGAACACGAAGTTCCGATCAATGTGAATCTGAATTAATTATCCTATGTCATCCTATGTTGCTTGACCACGTGCATTTCTTGTTATGAAGTGACCCGACAGAGAGCGGGGAGAGGTCAAAGATGTCATAGGTCATAGAAGACCGTTCGGAATGGTTGACCGCCCCGCTCTTTTGCTGTGCAAAGC
>JBBQGG010000043.1:0-26282 GCA_038322815.1 Kapaibacterium sp. (SeqCode) | reverse complement strand
AACCCGGAAAGGTGGCGATGATTGCTGTGGCAAATAAACTCGTCAAACAAGCATTCGCGGTTGCTACCAAGCATACACGCTATGATGATCAGTTTCAAAGAACATAAAAATCGAACGGAAACTAACACAGTTCATTCCGAAAGGAGCCGAAATTCGCGAAGCGAATGAGCGACTGAGGAATCCCCTGAAGTATGTATAGAAATTTCTTATATGACCTCAGGGGATTCCTCACATCGTTTTTTCGCTTACGCTCGAAAAAGCTCCGTTCGGAATGACACGATAAATAAAAAAGGGCGACCTGAGGTCGCCCTAAATTTAAGAATACTATTGCGCTTATTTACTCGACTTCGTAATATCCACTTCCACTCTGCGGTTAAGCATTCTGCCTTCGGGCAGTTCATTGACGAATTTCGGATCGCGTTTACCGTGACCATTGACATTTAAGTTAGCAGGTAAACGTGATGTAGAGCGCAGTGCTGCAATAGCAGCTTGGGCGCGGGCTTCGCTAAGGGCTTGATTATAGTCATCAGCACCTGTATTATCACAGAAGCCATTGACGGCAACTCCGTTAGCATCCATCGTGATGCTTTCGCCGATGAGATTGATCATCTTTTGTGCGCGCTCATTGACTTCGGATTTATCGAAATCAAAGCTGAGCATAGCATATTTTTCTAAATTCGCATGTTCGACGGTCTTCTTCGAGACGCGCGTCATGCCATCGCCGGTATATTTCTTGCCGTTTACATCGGTTACTTCAATCTGATAGTGAATCGGCTGTCCGTCATAATGTGCGGCATCAGGTATTTTGGATGAAAGAACTTTCGGCGGAGCGCCGGGTCCACTTTCAGCAGCACCAATCGGTGTGCCGTTCTGATCGAGTGTGATCTTCCATCCTGATATTGCAATATTATCAGGGTTGGTCATTGAAGTCTCATACCGGATCTGCGTTTCTCCTACAGACTCGGATTTTTTATTTTCGATCTTTACCGGATCCATGAAACTCGGGTCAGAGGACGAAACTTCAACACGTCGATTTTCTTCCATTCCCGCTTTCGTTACAGGATTGGTCTGCAACTCAGGCAAATTACGCTGATCAATAGTAATTCGGCTTCCGCTGATACCCCATGTAGTAACGAGATAATCACGTACTGCCAATGCACGCTGTTTGGATAGTTCGATCTTGTTACGTTCAACTCCGGAATTTGAGTTCGTTCCTGTCAGCGTAATTTTAGTAGTAGGATTCTGCTTCATGCGCGAACCGATGATGTCCATAAGTTCATGATTGGCTTCGAGTGCATCTTTTCCTTCGAGTCTCATTTCACTGAAACCGGTTGCACCATTTCGTCCATATCGCACCGGAATATCTGCGCTGCCATTATCAAAAAAGATATACGGAAGTAATGGAACAGATGAACGTGTACGCATTGCTTGCTCAGGTATCACAGGTTCGCCCGTAGTTTCTCCGTTCGGTAAAATTCCTTTGGCAGTTATTGTCATGCCGATTGGCTGCGGTGGAGGCGGTAAAGGCGCTGCCTCTCCTCCGATATCAAATTTAACTGCAAGCGCGATGCGAAGCGTCGAGACTTTCAGATCGGAAGAACCGTCTCCGAGATTTGTAAATGGATAGCTATAAAAAGCTTCCGGAGAAAGCCACACCGAGTTCTTGCTGTTGATCGGAATATCATATCCTATTCCTGCGCCAAAAGCCGCGAAGACGCTATGCGAACCGGGAAGTTCAATGCTCGATGCCGATGCATCGCTCGATGTTCCGTGCGCAATGGTTTTCTTTACGATGGTTGCTAACGAAGGTCCGAAGAGAATATGGAATCTGTTAAAACTATATTTCCCCAAAACATCTAAGCCGACATTTTGAACGTCGTATGCAAAGTTTGCACCATTTGGGATCGCTGCGCCGGTTGTGGTACCATCGGTGAAGGCTCCGCTGATATTGCTATAGTGTATGCGGGGAACAAGCATCCATTTACCTCCGAGCGGGATTTCAAGCAGTGCAAAAAAAGTCGGCGCTGCGCCGAACCCGCTTGTATAAGAATAATTATCAAGTATGAAAGTCCCGTGAGGAAAATTAAGATTGAGACCTGCTCCCAGACCTAAGGTCAGATGATGTGGATATGTGATCTCGCGGTCTTCTGCATCATCGCGCTCTGTTTCTTTTTCTTGAGCAGAAAGTCTGCCCGATAAAAAGAAAGATAGCAGCAATGTCAGCGTTAATCCGCTTAACAAACGGAAATATTTTTTTGTAATCATAGTTGTGTCTTACTTACGTGAGGAAAAAAGATACTACATTGTGACTTCCGGTAATGCGAAAGATCTTAAACGTCGTAACGACAGGATTAGTAGAATATCTTGCAGCATTGCCTAAAGATGATCGAATAGGACGATCATACGGAGATTCCAAATAATTCGTTTCTTCTGAACGCAAAAAAACAAATTCGTCGTTCACGAATGTACCGGAAACCTTCTCCACATGCACTATCCAGTTTTTCAATTACGTATGAAATGCAGAAAGAAGGAATAAAATTCCACATTTCTCCACTTTTTGACATTTGTCCAAAATTTATTTTCTTCTCCGGTTTTTCGTAGTTTTGCATACGTGTAATTCTTGATAAAACTAATTTTTCTTAAATAGCCGGACATGAAACGAATTTTCCTCTTTTTTATTTTTCCAATAATGACTCTGCTTTTTTTCGGATGTGCTGCAACTACACAAACGCCTCCAAAGATAAGCATTCAGTCTCTTGATAAAAATGCCATCATTACCGGTATGGGCGGAGGATTTACAGGTAATTACGACGGATTTGTTATTACTCTTAACGGAGATGTGCTTTCCTGGCAAAGCCCTATCGGTAAGCCGGACTCGCTTCAATTAATTTTTCACACAACTGCGGATTCCGTAAATTTCTTTTTCCGTTATCTTGATGAGATCGGATTCAATGAACTTACTTTTCGCTCGTCAGGCAATATGACTTCCTTTATCGAACGGACAACACCCCAAATGCAGCACCGCATTCAGTGGTCATCCGATGGTGGAGTTTCCGCTCCACCGGAAATTTCAACATTTTATTCACTCGTTCGCAACTATGCCGTACGCACCGCTCGTAAAAAATAATTTTTTTTGTAAAAAAAATCCTATGAAAAAACTCATCCTTTTCCTTCTCGTTTCTTTTATCCCTCTCATTTCATTCGCGCAAGGCAAACATGCGGATCCGCGACCAATGAAAGGGCTAGATGCTTCGAAAATTCCGGTTCTTAAATCTTTCAAAGATCTCAAAGCCTCTCCCGGAGCGCTTACCAAAAATGCCGTGCAGATCGGCAATGCGGAGTTTGTTTCTTCGGACGCTGTGAGTTCATCCATAATAACAAAAGATACAAAGAATTCTTCATCCAATAATTTTTCCCTCTGGAAAGTTATGCGTTCAGCCAACGGCACGGCAAACTGGATGTGGCGGGCATGGGAGAAACCGCACGGGGTGACGCCTCAATCGGTTTCCTCACCCGATGGTTTGCAACTCTTGCAAGGACTAAAGACGGCACTTCGGATCGCCGATCCGAAATCGGAATTTTTTGCGATGAGCGCAGAAACCGATGAACGAGGTTGCAAACATTTGCGCTACGGGCAAGCGTATCAGAATGTGCCGGTATGGAATCGCGATCTTTACATTCATCTTGACGCCTCCGGCGAACCATATATTATTAACGGAACGTACGAACCGACTCCGAAAAATATAAGTGTTACTCCGACTATTTCGAATCCTTATTCGATCGTCATTGCAATCGCTGATCAGAAGTCACACGGCAGATGGGCGCCTCTTTCTCCAAAAGTTGCAAAAGTCCTCGGATACGATGAACCCACTGCAAAGCTTGTGCTGTACCCTGAACAGAACGGACTGCGGTTGGCTTACGAAGTGAGTATCATCCCAAATCTCCTGGAGTCATATTTTTATCTTATCGATGCAGCGAGCGGCGAAATCATAACAAAGATCGCAAGGAGTTGCAGCGTTGTTCCGATGGATCCGAAGATGCCACCAATAACGATCTCGGATTTTGCTACGATTGCAAACGACGCTCCGATGCAGGCTCAGTCAGGATTTGCCGATGCATCGGGAACAGATCTTAATGGTGTCAACCAGCCATTGAGGACTTACCAGCACACAGACGGCAAGTATTATGCGATTTGGGATCTCGCTTCGTTTAACGCAGGAGCCTCAAATCTGCCGGACCAGCCCTCCGGCGGCGCAATGACACTGACGCTTAATAATACGGAATTCAATCAGAATCCGACGATCTTCCATAATACTTCTTCGAACAATTCCTGGAGCGATCCGACTGTTGTTTCGGCGCATCGCCATACGCAGTTGACCTATAACTATTACAGTAATACATTCGGTCGTAAAGCCATAGACGATAAGAACAGTGCGATCGTCTCGATTATTCATGCCACGAAAAACGGAGAGGGATTTGATAATGCCTTTTGGAATGGCGCCTCTAAAGTTATGATTTATGGTGATGGAAAAACGACATTCAAACCACTTGCAGGCGGTCTTGATGTAGCCGGACATGAAATGACACACGGTGTGATCAATAACACTGCCGATCTCATCTACCAATTTCAATCCGGCGCACTTAATGAATCATTCGCAGATGTATTTGGCGTGATGGTTGATACAAGAAATCTGACACAGGGCGAGGATGTTATGCTTCCGGGACAAGGAACGTGCCTTAGGGATATGAACGATCCGGCAAATCCTACCGGATATGCTCATCAGCCTGCTCACATGAATGACTTTCATAATTTAACTGTCGATCAGGATAACGGCGGAGTCCACGTCAATAGCGGTATTCCCAATAAAGCGTGTGCGATCCTGATTAATCAGCTTGGCAGGGATAAAGTACAGCGGATGTATTACCAAGCTCTTACAAAGTACTTAACCCGCAACAGTCAGTTCACAGATTGCCGCATCGCAGTCCAGTCTGCTGCCAAAGATATCTTTGGAGGGACAAGTACAGAATTTAATGCCGTGGGTCCTGCATTCGATGCTGTTGGTATCGCCGGACCTGGTACTGATCCTAACAAGAACGATATCCCAACACAAACCGGAGGCGGTGAGATCATCGCATTTACCAATTCCGATGGAGCGATCGGGTTGCTCAATGTCGCTACTCAGCAGGCAGGCTTTGCATCAAGCCCTGCAGCAGTTGCAAGAGTGACAAGTGGCAGCGCCGGCACTTTTCGGGCACAGTTAACAGCTCCGAGCAGTGGAAGTAATTTATGGTTCATCAATCCTTCCGGACATCTTTGCTTTATAGAAGTTGCGACCGGAGTTGTAAAAACATTCAAGGACTTAAATCTAAAAGCTGACGGCGATCTTTGGAATGCTGCCGTCTCCCCCGATGAATCCTATGTTGCTCTGACATCATCCTATACTAATGATCCGAACATCTATATTTTCAACGGAAACCAGATATTCATACAGCCGCTGAATCCGGAGAATACGGATGCAGGTTCAGTTGCCACTATCGACTTTCCGGATGTCATCGCCTGGAGTCCGAATAAATCGCTTCCCAGAATCAGTTTCGATGCCTTCCTTTCCGATAAACTTGGAGGCACAGATGTCAACTATTGGAGCATGTTTGAGATCAATTTCGATTCGAAGCGGACATACGATCTTATTCCGGCGCAACCAACAGGACATGATATTGGCAATGTTGCCTATGGCAATACAAGCCCGAATTATATTATATTTAATGATATTTCCGCCGGAGTTGAAGATGTGATCATTGCTGACTTCAAAACCAACGCCATCATTCCATTCAAATTAAGCCAATACAAGATCGATGTGCCGATCACCGATGCCGATAAACCTTCATTTTCGCCAAATGACCATCAATTTGTTTTTTCAAGCGCACTGAACAGTTCACTTCTGTTCTACAATAGCGATAAACCCAGCAACCCTCTTTCTTTCCTGCAATTCACATCAGGGGCCGTATTCATTCCATACTGGTTTTTGCTGGGGGGCTCTGCCGGAGTTCATGATAGCAAAACAACCGAGACGGTACAACTTGCAGTCTATCCTTCAATCATTACAGGAACAGGGACAGTCAAATTCGATCTCAAATCATCTGAGGAAGTAACACTTGATATTCTGAATCTCTATGGACAAAATGTCAGCGCTATTGCAAAGGAGAAAATGGAAGCCGGAGGTCATGAAATAAAATTTGCCTCTGCAGGTTTAACCTCAGGCACATATTTCATCAGACTTGCAACCAAGAATGGGCAAGCGATGGAGAAAATCGTGGTAGAGAAATAAAAATTATGTAAATTTTCTTACGACAAAACAACATAACATACAGACAAAAATCTTGGCTTTGGTTTTTGCTTTCAATCGGAGTTATAATTGCATCTCTTCTGGCTGTTAATGTAAACAGATCATTTGTCTTGTTTACTGCAATAGTTATATTGCTGGCACGCTTTGTCGGCATTCCCCTCGGAGGGTACTATAGAGATAAAATGAAGAAGGCAGACGAGTCTCTTGACTCTTAGTCGATAGTTATCAAAATATTTTGGCAGAGGGGGGTTGTTTCTTACAACCCTCTAATGTCATTAAACACCATAAACGCCATCAACAGCAGAAGCAGCGTGACTCCAACTTTCTGGAAGCCCATCTTGAAACCTTGAGAAAGCTCTCTGCCGATAACGGCTTCGATCAGGATAATAACTAAGTGTCCGCCATCGAGCGCGGGGATTGGAAGAATATTTAAAAATGCAAGTGAAAGTGAGAGTATAGCCATGAAGCCGAAAAAGGCAACAGCTCCACCTTCTGCAGCACGTCCTGCGAATTGTGCGATCTTGATCGGTCCGCCGACATTCTTGCCAATATCAACTTTTCCGCTGAAAAGCATCCCTATGCTTTTAATGTATAATGTTGTTTGCCTGAAAAGCTCACTTATTCCAACCGGTATTGCTTGAAAGATCGAATAATTTACTTTTCGTACTTTACCAGCAAAAGGCTCCGGAACAGGACTCACGCCAATATGTCCGCTTCCATCAGGCGTTACCTTCGAAGTCATCTCAGTGCCGTTACGTTTCCAGGTAAGCAAAACTTCCTGATTCGGATGAGCACCAATATTATCTATTAAAGCTGTTTCGCTCTCGATCGGAACATCATTTACCTTCGTGATCACATCACCTTTTTGCAAGTGAATACGATCGGCAGGAGTCGAAGCTACTACAGCAGCTAAACGTGTGCCGCCATACCCTTCAGGAACCAGTCCAAAATTCCTTCTTGGATCATCGGTGCCAAGATCTTTTGCTCTATAGTGAAAATCCACAAGTTTTCCATCGCGCTCTACCGTCATCGTGAAATCGCGGTCAAGCTGTTCAAGCATCGCTTCTTCTTCAAGGTCCTGCCAATTGGTGATCGGCTTATTGTTGATCGAAACGACTTTATCGTGTGCCTGAACGCCAAGTTTAGCAGAAACAGAACTCTGACCTACATAACCGATCGTTGTGGTTTCGTAAATTTCTCTGCCTTCTGCATATTTAATTCCGATGAAGATTGCTCCGGCAAGAATAAAATTCATGATAACGCCTGCTGAAATGACGATGGATTTTTTCCACCAGCTTTTCGAGCGGAATTCCCAGGGTTGAGGTTCGGGTGGAAGTGCTTCTGTCTGCGTTTCGTCGATCATTCCTGCAATTTTTGCATAGCCTCCGATAGGCAGAAGCGATAAACGGTAATCCGTATGTGCGCCGAGTTTATTTTCGAATTCTTCTGTCAGCGGACCGAACGTAAAGCCGTTATGCTTATTCCAGCCGAAAAGCCTGCGCCCCATACCGATAGAATAGATCGGTACGTGCATTCCAAATAGGCGTGCAGCGATAAAATGTCCGAATTCATGCACTGAAACGAGTGCAAAAATCGTGATAATAAAGTAAAAAAGTGTTGTTAAAGTTTGCATAGTGCCTTTAAATGCTTATTTAGCGAATTGCGTTCGCTGATGTTTTTTGTGAGGATCTAAAAATTGCGTTGCTGGCAAGAGTTTTTGTTCAACATAATAATTTCTTATGGAGTACGGAATTCCGATGATCTCTGTTTCGCAACCTATTGTTTTAGTCTGTTTTATTCCTTAAAAATTCGGATGCGGGCCAATTTATTTTCCAATTATCAATAGGCATCGGCTTGCCTTTCTTCATATCGTAATAGAGAACTTCTTTGAAATCGTTTCGGACAAGGAAAGTAAACCATGTATGTACCATGGTCAGGGAGTCAGCCCCAACTACTACATTGTAATAATTTTTTAATATCGGATCATCGGCTTTCGGATCAGGATCTCTATCGACAAATTTTGTTGCATGGACACTATCATTTGCAAAACGCTCGTTATACCGATCTATAGTATAGCTCACTCCTTTGATTTCGCTAACTACTTCGAGTGCTTTTCTTGTTTCTTCGTTCTCAATTGGTTTGCCGACTGAAAAATGGACATCCAGTTTATGAACATCTACAGTTGTCGGTTTGGCTTGTCCTTGCGTCATTGTACTACTACACCCTTGCAACGTGATAATACAAATAAAAATAGCTACGATTACCGTTCCTGTAATCTTAATTAACAAATATTTTTTTTGCAACCAATTTTTTTGCATATTCCCTCGCTTTTTCATCTGCATGATAAATTCTCTCTATATCGTTATTAATAGCACTATCTGATAATGCATTCAAAGGTTGTGCCGAATCTTGGGGAGAATCCAGCATCACTTGTTCGATTATTCGGGGAATGTCATTAAATCCTATTTGCTCTGATAGAAAAGCTGCAACTGCTATTTCGTTAGCAGCATTGAGAATGCATGGGAAAATCCCTCCGCGTTCTCCGGCTTCCCTTGCCAAACGGAGACAGGGAAATTTTTCAATATCAGGGCTTTCAAAATCAAGCGTGTTATTTTTCAAAAGATCGAGTGCATCGTATTCCTGCGCCAATCGTTCAGGATAACCCAAAGCATACTGTATCGGCAGCCGCATATCCGGTGCGCCAAGCTGAGCCTTGATACTTCCGTCGCAAAACTCTACCATCGAATGAATAATTGATTGCGGATGAACGATCACATCAATTTTTTCAAGCGGCACAGAAAATAACCACTGCGCTTCGATGATCTCCAAGCCCTTATTCATCAGTGTGGCTGAGTCTATTGTAATCTTACGTCCCATTACCCAATTCGGATGCTTTAGCGCCTCACTAAGCTCGATCGAATCGAATGTCTCTTTAAGACGGGTACGAAACGGACCCCCGCTTGCCGTAAGAATAATATGTTTAATACTTTCGGGAGATTCTCCTACAAGGCATTGGGCAATTGCCGAATGCTCCGAATCTATCGGTAAAATTTCTGCTCCCGTTTTTTTTGCGAGAGCCGTCATAAGTTCGCCTGCAACAACGAGCGTTTCTTTATTGGCAATAGCAACTCGCTTTCCTGCTCGGATGGCTTCTATAGTTGGACGCAGTCCGGCAAAACCGACCATAGCCGCGACCACAATATCAATATCTGATCGGCTGCTTATATCGTTGAGCGAATCGGCACCCGTCTTTATTATCGCCCCAAATTCTTTCCGTAAAATTTCGGCAGCATCTGGATCGGTCATGGCAACAGTCTCAGGGTGAAATTCTACGATCTGCTTGCGGACTTCATCAACTGACTTATTCGCGCTGATAGCCTTTACTACAAACCGTTCAGGGCTGCGGCGAATCACCTCAAGCGTATTGCGCCCGATGCTGCCGGTGGAGCCAAGGATAGTGACGGATTTTGGTGTACTGGAATTCAATTTTAAAAAATTATTCTCTTGCAAAGAATGGTATCCCTGCGACATAATAATCATCAAGGTAGCGATGACCATCCGGATTTATTAATTGTGCTTCTTTCGAATGAACTTCGAAGTATCGATCCTTTACCTTTGAATAAACCGAATCAAGTGCAACCTGTATTTCGACTAAGTATTGGGTCTGAGTATGAAGATAGAGATAAATATTCTGGTTATAGACCGAGTCTCCTTTAAAGGATAATGGCAAAGTTATAAGGTCACTCTGTGCTGAAGAATCAATAATTACATCTGAAGTTGAAAACTTATATCCCCAAGTGCTCCCAGCTAAAGATGAAACGCACCGAACTAACAATCTTCCTTTCGCTCTAAAAGCCGGCATTCCGTAAACCGAAAAAGATAAAACAGAGTCTTTTGCGACATAGACAAGCATATCAACAGAAAATATGGTATCGTTATTAAAAATACAGGAAGTGTACTTCGGAAATAATTTTATCCACCCATCCAATGGCGCGCCTCCATCATTTGAAGCCTGTGGGGAAGAGCAACTCCAAAATCCGAGAGCCAATAAAATAATTAAGTTATATTTCATGGTGTAAATGTACGAAACTTTGCGGCAGGGAATTTCTAAAGAAGAAAAATCCGGGGCGCAAATCTTTAAAGAATTATTTAATAAATGCAACAATTTCAAAAATATCGCGTTAATCGCTATGACGAATTAAACAATAAAGCCGCTGAAACAGTACCGATACATTTTTTCTTATACCTTTCTCAGTTCACATGTCATTCTGAACGGAGCGAAGCGAAGTGAAGAATCCCTTGAGGTTAGCTCTGAAGTTTACTTCAAACCATCACGGGATTCTTCGCTATCGCTCAGAATGACGGTAATATTCTTTCTATTTTTTTCAGCAACTGCCTTTGCTCAATCTTCTGCCGATTCGCTTAATGTAAAACCTCTTCCCGTTGTAAAAAAAGATTCTGTCATCCAAAAGAAGGATACCGTTTTTAAGCACGAAGATATTGCATTCCAGGGAAAAGATACCGTCATCCATAAAAAGGATTCTGTCTATCGCCGTGCTCTTGCAGTTTTTGATGCTTCATCTGTAACAATAACGAACGAAGCTGTTCGTGCATATTCATCGCCGATGACATTCTCACAGCTTTTGCATGAAATGAACGGTGCATATCCGCTCATACAAACGGATCAGGGATATGGCAGAGAGTCATTCGAGTTTACGAATCGAACAAGCGAACCGCTTGCCGCATCTTTTTTAGAAGGTGTTCTCCCACTCAACGATCCGCTCACAGGGAATACTGCGCTGAATTATTTCCCGCTTGAGATCGCAGCCATGACAAGCATTCAAAACGGCGGATTGCTTTCGGCTGCCGATCATGCTTCAAGCGATGCCGTAAATTTTTCGCTTGAAAAATTTCGCGCCCCGATTCCCTACTCCCGCTTTCACTATACACAAGAACTTGGGAATCAGCTTTCGAATTTCGAAGGACTTTTCAGCATTAATCCCTCCGAGGCAATGAATGTTGCCGTCGCTGCTTATCACCGAAGTGCAGGAACGAATATTTCTGATCTTACACTTAATCCTCGCATTGAAGAGTGGTGGGTCAGAGGGCAGTCAACGTATAATACAAAGACATTCGATGTACTGCTTTTTATGCTTTATACTTCTGCCTTCAGCGGATTGAACGGTGGCATCCTTGCTCGCGATAGTTCAACCACAGATATTTTCGATCCCATACTTTCCACCGTAAAAGATCCCTCACCCTTCGATCATCGCACACGCTTCGATATCTTGACGCAGCTTGGTGTGTCACTTTTTTCAGAGAAAGATCGGACACAGTTAAGCGTGTATGCGACAACATCGGCGCGGCGAATGCTGGGAGTCGATTCGACTTTCCCGGCGTATTATCAACCTCTTGCGCAAGCACAGCGATACGGTCTTTCGATCTTGCAGCCCGCTGAGCTGCAGATCGGATCATTTATCACTCGCGCAACAATTCGCGGAGATGCACAATATCTTACCCGTTACACTCCGGGCATGAGTACACTGAATGTTTCGGAAACGCGCCTATCGGCATTAGGTAGTGATTCTATTTCGCTATCTAATTTATTCGGTGTCAGCATCAGCGGATATTTTCGCGGCACACTTTCAAAACTTTCACTTACTAACGCCGTTGCTCCTGCACTTTTCCTTACAAATTTTGGAGTCGAAGCTTCTGCTAAACTCACAGAGGCATTAAAACTGACTGCGCAAGCAACCTATGCAACCGACCGCGCAACGCTTTCACCAAATCCTGCTGCAACCTATAGCTTAAAAAATATCGGAGCATATATTAATATGAATGTTCCCTTCGGCAAGCGCGAACGGTTTGCTCTTTCGCTCGGCTACCTTGATAGACATGAGCCTGAAGGAGTTTATTTGCAATCACTTGATGGAAGCGATACAAATGTAAAACCCGTTTTTTCTTCGAAAGATATTCATACCAGTAGCATTCGTGCCAACATGGATCTGTGGTTTTCGTATTTCCGATATCAACTCTACACAATTTTTTTCCCGTCAACAAGTCCGATATCGTCCTATACATCTAATCCGGTTCTATCATCCGACTTAAAACAACGCATCCAAAGCTCCATGGGACTTTATTACGAAGATGAGATCGCCGAAGGAAATTTGCGAATGAGTTTCGGAGCACGAGTCCGTTACATGAATATGCTCAGCCCTTCCCTTACATACGATCCCTTCTCCGATTATTATATCTATCGCGGACTGGATGCTCGTCGGCAAGCAGTACTAAATGATTCGCGCCTTACGAAGCCTAAATATATTCTTGATCTATTAGTCTCAACCGTCATTGACCAGCGCGCCACGGTGAATATCTCATTCTTGAATATCCTCAGTACGCCATATTATAACGTCGGCATCTATCCCCGAGGCGGCTTTCAATTCCGGGTAGATGTAACCTGGGCGTTTTTGGATTAGGAGACGTGATGTTTCACATTTCAAATTCCATTTCCTCCTCCAAAACCTCCTCTAATTCCAGATTTTCAAGATCGCTATTTTCAGAGATGCTCATTTCCCCTTGAGCATACTCTAACTGATTGATTTTCATCGGACTTAATATTATACTTTCTTCTATTATTTCACTTTCATCAAGCTCCAGATTAAGCGAAATTATATCATCGGCAATGACGGCAAGCTTCCCAAGTCCGCCGCGATGCATTTCGCCGCGAACGGCTCCGTTCATTCTCGCTTGGGAATAGATCAGCACCGAAACTCCGAATTCATCGGCTAACTGCAATAATCCGAACAGGGCTTTCTCCTTATAAGAATATGACCTGTTAGCAAAATCCCAGGAATTAACGATGATATGCTTTACCTCATGCAGGGTTACGATCTCCCGTATATCGCTTAAATTCTTACACAGATCGCCTATGATAGTTGACTGGAAGTATATTCCTTGAGGCATACTGCCGATAAGCTTCTCAGCATGAGTGTAAGCAAGTTCCCTCCGTGCCACTTCAAGAAGTCGCCGCGTTGTAAAGACTGTATTTATATAGAGTATATTCCCCTTCCGGGCGCTCTTGCTGATCTGCACTGCCTGCCGCAAACTGCTGATCACATTTGCCCGCGCATCATCTCCGCAATACACCGTGATCTCTCCCTCCGCAAACCCCAAGTATTTGTTGTTCATAGTGTTATCTCCTTAAATTATTTTGACGTAAAAGTTTAGACTTTTGACTTCTCCCTCATAGGTGCCCATAAAAGCACTACCCAATATAAGGCAGAAATTTCCCGACCCAATAAAATCCATTTTCAAAATATCAAGTTTTTTTGATATGCGGCAAGAACGATCGAATTTCGAAGGAAAAAAAATACGCCAAAGTAGTGGTGAACAGCACGGCAACGTGCGGTTTTGTTTTTAACAAATAAAATATCTCTTGACGGCAAGATACGAATCAACCACCCCAACCCCTCCTTGAAAAGGAGGGGCTATCTATTTTAAAAAATCCCCCCGCCTTTTCAAGGCGGGGGTTAGGGGGCGGTTGACCCTGAGCCTAATAAGTTATTTCAATGTTTTACATATTGTAAATTGCAAAACCGCACGGCAACGTGCGGTTTTGGATTTGTATAGTCCTGAAAGGACGGTGTACTTTTAGCCCAGGGTGAAGCGAAGCGTAACCCTGGGTTATGAAGATACCCGGAGACCTAAGATTTTCCCAGGGGTTTCACCCCTGGCTATTAGTACGCCGTACTTCCAGGACTAGGAGAAGAAAACCATTACACCAAACCCAACTTTGTGCTCGTTACCGAAGTTTTCGTTTAGCGAACCGCATGAAATTCGCGTTTCCGGTTCACCGCACGTTGAGAATCGCAAAACCGCACGGCAACGTGCGGTTTTGCTTTGATGCCTTGATTTTTACTGTATATTTGCAACATGGCACAATATATAAAACCCGAACGTCTGTGGCTTAAGACACACACTGAATACTCTGAAAAATGGGTACAAAAAAAAATTGCAGAAGATCCATCATTACTTGGTCTTGGTGATCTGGTACTCCGTGATCAGGAGAGGCCGCAGCCTTATGCGGGAAGACTCGATCTTCTTTTGCAAGATCCCGATACAGATGACCGCTTCGAGGTTGAACTTCAACTTGGTTCAACGGATGAATCTCACATAATTAGGACAATTGAGTACTGGGACATCGAGAAGAAAAGATACCCTCAATATGACCACACTGCAGTGATTGTTGCCGAAGATATTACGAGTCGTTTTCTGAATGTAATTGGCCTTTTCAATAGTTCAATCCCTCTCATTGCTATCCAATTACAGGCTGTGCAGTTTGGCGACTATGTTTCGATGTTTTTTACCATAGTGTTAGACAGAATTGATCGCGGGATCGAAGGAGAAGATGAAGAACTTAGAGAAGTAACGGACAGAGCCTATTGGGAGCAGCGTGCTACCAAAGATTCTATGGCGGTAACGGACTCGCTTTTGCAACGTGCGCAAGTCCTCGACCCCAAACTCATTATGAAGTATAACAAATATTACATCGCAATTTCAAGAGAAGGTGGATTCTTTCGATTTTTATCTATTGCGCCAAAGAAGACTTTTGCTCGGCTCAATATTAACCTACCTGAAGATATACAACTAACTGAGAAACTGGAACAAGCAGGACTTGACGCAGAGTATGAAAAGCGAGAGAATAGATACAAGATAAAGTTAACGCATGATCAATTTAAGCAAAATACGGAAATGCTTGATGAAATCATCAAGGCTGCTTATGAAAAATGGGTTAAGTGATAAAGAAGTAAAATTCAGTTATACAAAACCGCTCGGCAACGTGCGGTTTTGTTTTTATAGTCCTGAAAGGACGGTGTACTATTAGCCCAGGGTGAAGCGAAGCGTAACCCTGGGTCAAGAACGAACACGAATTCCGAAGCCCTGAAAGGGCGATGTTATTCCGCCTCGTCATCACGCCACAAATATTTCGGATCAAATTCAACGCCGGCAGCCTTTAATATCTCTTCAAATTCTTCCTGAAATGCTCTCTTCCGATGGTGTTCTTCCTGATTTTGAATATACTGGATAACATTTGTCAGGTGACTTGGGCTCACGCTAAATGCGCCGTACCCTCCCTGCCATTTAAATTCTTTCCCGGTTTTATTTTTTAACCATGCCGATGATTTTGCTTTGATCTCACGAAGAATTGTTGCAACGGAAACCTCGCGTCCGAGATCGATGAGCAAATGAATGTGATCAGGCATTCCGCCTTCTGCAATAAATTTGGAACGATGGTCATTTAATATTGGAGTGATGTATCGTGAGAACTCGGTATGGAGTTGAGGAGTGAGGACAGGTTCGCGGCGTTTTGTGCTGAAAACGATATGGAGATAAATTGGTCCGAATGATTGCGGCATTGCTTACTTCGCCCTTTCAGGGCTTGAAAATTATTTAGTTCTTGCACCCAGGGTTTCACCCTGGGCTATAGGTACTGCGTCGCTCCGCGACTAATATTTTTAAAACATACCCTCCTGCCCGCTCGTCTTCTTCTCCCTCTGCGCTTTCTTGAAGGTCAGGCTGTCATCGCCGAGGTCGCGGAATTCGGGGCGTTTGGTTTTGTGCGAATTCATAGGTGCAAAGAAACGAAAGGAAATTTGAAATGACTGCTGAGCGGAGACTAAACAAGGTCTTCAAAACGTTTTGGCGGTGATCGGATGTTATTAGGTCTCGGCAAAAGCAAAATACATGTCAGAAAATTATCAGGTAACAGCGCGGAAGTGGCGGTCGCAGAGGTTCGATGAGGTCGTCGGGCAGGATCATATTACGCGCACATTAAAAAATGCTATCCGCGAAGGGCGGCTGGCGCATGCCTATCTTTTTACCGGCCAGCGCGGCTGCGGCAAAACCACGGTTGCTAGGCTACTTGCCAAGGCGATCAATTGCCCGAATGCTGCTGCGAACGGCTTCGAGCCATGCAATCATTGCGAGGTCTGCACTTCGATCACTAACGGTTCTTCGATGGATGTTGCCGAGATCGATGGCGCCTCGAATAACGGAGTCGATGACGTGCGCGAAATGCGGGAGAACGTAAAGTATCCGCCCCTGCAAGGCAAGTACCGCGTTATCATCATCGATGAAGTCCACATGCTCTCAACCAGCGCCTTCAATGCGCTGCTGAAAACCTTGGAAGAACCTCCGAGACATTTAATTTTTGTTTTTGCAACGACGGAAGTTCAGAAAGTTTTGGCGACAATTCTTTCTCGTACACAGCGTTACGATTTCCGCCGCATTCAGATCGAGCAGATCGTTTCTCACTTAAAGCATATTGCTGTCACCGATGGCATTACGATCGACGACGACGCCCTCTTGCTTGTTGCAAAAAAAGCAGATGGCTCGATGCGCGATGCGCAATCCATCTATGATCAGGCAATCGCGTATTGCGGGACGACCATTGAAACGCCGAAACTTCGCGAAGCGCTGAATCTTATTGATGCCGATTTCTTTTTTGAAGTTTCCGATGCCATCCGTGATCAGGCAACGAATAAAGCTTTCTCGCTTGCCTACGAAGCGATTTCGCGCGGGTATGATGTAGAAGAATTTTTGCAAGGCCTGCTTGAGCATTTCAGAAATTTCCTTACAATGATCGTAACCGGGAAGCGTGAACTTCTTGAAGTTGTAAAATATCATCAGGAGCGGTATGCAACTGATGCGAAGAGTTTTACCGAAGGAGACATTCTCCGCCTTGTGCGGCTTGGCTTCAATGCTCTTGAGCGATTGAAGGCATCGCAATCCCATCGCATTGTTCTCGAACTGACTCTCGTTGAAATGACAATGACGGAACGGGCAGTGGATATCTCATCACTATTGGAAGAATTGAGAGGAATCAAAGGCGCTGCGAATTCATTGCCAGCCGTTAGTCGTCCGTCGTCTGTTGTTAGCGGAGCATTGCCAGTCGTTAGTCGTCCGTCGTCCGTCGTTAGCGGAGCATCTGCAGTCCCTGATCGCCCATTGTCAGCGGTCAATACCCAATCGCCTATAATTCCTACGAATGATGAATCCCCGAACTCAAAAACCTCTTCCACCGATGTTGCTCCACGCTGGGGAGAATTTCTTGACTTTGTTTCCTCGAAGAGCATTCCATTCCGCCTGGTATGCGACGATATGGAATTTGTTAGTTCTGAGGGAGCAACGCTGATTATCGGAATTTCAAAAAAACATACGGAAGAAACATTTGCGCGAAATAAAGATCTGTTCACAAAACTTCTTCGCGAATTTTATTCGAATGAGTCGTTGAATTATGAAATGAAACGCGTGGAGAAAAAAACTGCTCCGGCAGTAATTTCAAAGCAAAGTGTTTCGTTATCGATGAATGGTACGGCAAAAAATAATCCGCCGACTGTTACGATCGATGATAATATTGAACGTTCCGGGCTTGAGCTTGCTCTTATTCAGGAACTTGGTGCTATACCGGTATAAATCAATTAAAATACTATTTTGTACTATGAAATATTTTATCCTTATTTTTGTGGCTTCTTTGATCCTTTCAAGTTGTAATAAAAAAGTTGAAGAACCGAAACTTCAACCTCCGGATTCATCTAACACTCAAGCGATAGAGCTCAGACATAAACTCGATCAAATGGATAAGAATGCCATGAAAACGCATAGAGGTACACTTGAATCACTCATTACTCTTGCTGTCGGAGGTCCGATCCCACCGAATTTGGTACCTGCAAAAGAGATCAAACTCCTTCAAGAGACTGATAGCACGGCTTCTTATTCACTAACCGGCAATAGCGGAATGAAGGGCAAAGTTGAAATGAAAAGAAGAATAACCGGTCAAGACACTTTTTGGATGGCAACACGAATCGAAGAAATCCAGTAAGAATATTCTGCTCCCTATATTTTTATTTTCGTCTTAGCTTTGCAACGCATTCAATATGCCAGGTTTGGGGAAACATATCGACCGGCTGCAGGGCTTCGACTGAATAACTTTCCGACATCATCTCAATATCACGCGCCTGGGTTGCTGGATTGCAGCTAATGTAGGAAATTCGCTCAGGTGCTAATTCCAAAATTTCGCGCACAACATCAGCATGCATTCCGCTTCGCGGCGGATCAATAATGAGTACGTCGGGTTTGCCATATTGCGATAGGAGATCAGGTGAAAGCAATGCCTTACGCAGATCGCTGGAAATAAATTCAACATTCCCGATATTATTGCGCTCAGCGTTCGCATGAGCATCGGCAATTGATGATTCGGCAAGTTCAATGCCAAGCACTGATTTTACATGAGGAGCAGCAAAAAGGGTTATCGTCCCTGCTCCGCAATAAAGATCCCAAAGAATATCATCTTTTTTCAGATCGGCAAAATCGGTAGCTACCTGATACAGCCTTTGTGCTTGTACGGTATTCGTTTGAAAAAAAGAATTAGCTGATATCTGGTATGTAGCGTTCCCGATCGTATCAGAGATCATGCCCGTACCGAAAAGTACAAATTCTTTTTCTCCTACGGCGATCTGGGCACGCTTCGAATTAATATTATTAATAAGTGTGGTGACTTCAGGGATTTCTTTTTTCAGCAGTTTCGCATAGGACTGCATTATTTCTTCATCGTAATGCGAGGTGACGAAATTTATCATCACCT
Organism: Kapaibacterium sp. (SeqCode); assembly: GCA_038322815.1. Lineage (GTDB taxonomy): Bacteria > Bacteroidota > Ignavibacteria > Palsa-1295 > Palsa-1295 > PALSA-1296. Next base: position 7,295 of record JBBQGG010000043.1, on the reverse strand, counting down.
CACCGGTGGAAAAACTATTGCGAACGACGAGAAATCTGAGTAATCCGTCAGGCTGTTTCTCGGGATCGAAAACGCGTAGTTTGTGCTCATCTCTAAAAAGTCTCGTTACTTCGAGAATGCGGTTTCCGAGAGGATGCGATATATGGCAGAATTCTGTATCGATCACGCGGTCATATCGTGCACGAACATGAAGCCCGACTGCAAGCCGGTTAGCAACATCGCCGCTTGCGATCTCTTCAGGCAGCAGCCACCGCTCTTCAGAAAAAGAAAATTCCATTTTGTTCCGGTATTGATACTCACGATCCGGAGCACCGATCGAATCAAGCACCGGAGGGTTTTGTATTTTTCCTATGCGTTCAAAAATTTCATACACCTGCTGTTTTTTCCAGTAAAGCTGAGCATCGTATTTCATGTGGAGCAGTGAACAGCCGCCGCAAATGCCGAAATCCCTGCAGATGGCTTCACGTCTGTCCCGGGATGGCTGAAGAACTTCTATGAGTTTTGCATCGGCGAAGTTTCCTTTAGATCTGATGATTTCGGCAGTGATCTTTTCGTTCGCTAATGCACCTTCGATGAAAATGACATACCCGTCCTCGCGGCGGGCAACTGCCTTGCCTTCGAAGGCAAAAGTCTCGGTCAGAAGTTCGAGATGCGAGCCTCGTTCCGGCTTCGGTTGACGGATTTGCCTCTCTTTTGTATTTTCAGTTGTAACTTCCATCGAATTGAATTGACATAAAAAGAGTTTACAGTGAACACTTTACAGGATTCAACTATATACTCATAACTGTTTAGTGTGAACTTTTCAATGTTGCACTACGAAATGAATAGATACAAGCGTTCCATTTTTCTTGCAATTGTTCTCCTCTGCTTAGCAGGGACAACATTTGCCCAGCAGAATATTGCCCGCGATACATCACACTTTAATGATGAAGAGCTCTATGGCGATGCAATGGCTGCATCTTCCAGTTATTCCTGGATCGGCGGAGGTATAATCTTGGGACTTCATCTGCCTTCACTTACAGATTTTAATCTAAACATCGCACAGCCATTTATCAGGCAAAACCTTAAGGAGCAGGCTTTCATGATCGGCGGTCAGGGTTTTCTGCCGTTTCCCTATGTCAAAAATCTTCGTATCGGCGGAATAGGAATGAGCGGCAATAGTAGTATCTGCTGTGTGCCTGATACAACTACTCAGGGACAGCCGGTTATGCGTTCGCTTACCTATCATGTCGGGTATGGAGCACTGACAGTAGATTATTCGTTTGTCAATGCCAGTAGATTTCATGTTCTCGGAGGTGTGGAGTTAGGGCTTGGTGCGATCAATATTCTCGCTCAGCAGGCAGCAAATCGGAATGCATTTGATATTCACTCGGAGTTTGATTCTCCGTCAACCAATATTACCCATAATTATCATGCCGGATTTTTCATTGTGAAGCCGCAAGTGGAATTCGAATATGCTCCGCTTCGGTGGTTGATGCTAAGGCTTGCAGCAGGGTATCAGATCACTGCTATGGGGACATGGACTGTTGATGATGCCGTTTCGTTTAAGGATGCAGCCTCATTGACTAAAGTTAACGGCAATGGACCCGTTTTTCATCTCGGAATATTTTTAGGTTTTTTTTAATACTAATCATACTTATGCCAGAATATAAAAAAGAAAAGCAACTATACGAAGGCAAAGCAAAAAAAGTATGGTCCGTTGCAGGCAATCCTGATCTTTTGATCCAGGAATTCAAAAATGATGCAACTGCTTTCAATGGTGAGAAAAAAGGCTCGTGGGAAGCAAAAGGGACAACAAACAATACCGTTGCTTCTTCGCTTTTCCGTTACCTTGAAACCAAAGGAATCCGAACGCATTTCGTCGATCAGCTATCGCCGAATGAAATGCTGATCAAGAAACTTGATATTGTACCGCTTGAAGTCATTGTCCGTAATCGGGCAGCCGGATCGTTTGTCAAACGCTATGCTGCGACAGAAGGAATGATCTTCAAAGAACCTACATTCGAATTTTCATATAAGCGGGACGATCTCGGCGATCCTCTCATTAATGAAAGTCATGCTATTGCAATGGAACTTGCAACTCAGGCTGAGATCGTACATATCCGGGCTGTTGCATTGCAGGTGAATGACTTGCTAAAAGAATTTTTCGAAGAACGAGGCATTACACTTGTCGATTTCAAATTGGAATTCGGCAAGCATAAAGGTGAGATCTTACTCGGCGATGAAATATCCCCCGATACCTGCCGCTTCTGGGATGCTAAAACAGGTGAGAAGTTGGATAAAGACAGATTCCGTTTTGATCTTGGCGGAGTAGAAGAAGCCTATGCTAAAATATTAGGAAAAGTAACTGCATAATAATAGAAAAAACTCTTGCTTACACGATACGGAACAGACGTCCTCATCGGCGTTGCCATTACAGTAGTTGTTCTTATTGCACTTGCAATTTGGACTGATGAAATATGGGCGCGTATCGTGTTCCTCGCGATCGCTGGATTCCTGACAGTATTCTCGCTCAATTTTTTCCGAGATCCGGACCGCGCACCCAATGCGGGCGGCAAGTCTCTCGATGATCTTGTTATTTCTCCGGCAGACGGAAAAATAGTATTGATCAAAGAAGTAGATGAGCCGGAATACCTGAGATCACGCGCTCAGCTTATTTCGATCTTCATGTCGCCTCTGGATGTGCATGTCAATCGCGCGCCTGTAACAGGAACAGTTGAGCATCTTCGTTACGTCAAAGGGAAATTTCTGGTTGCAAGCACACCGGAATCCGTAAATGAAAACGAACGGATGGTAATAGGAGTCAACTCCAATAACAGGAAACTTCTTTTTAATCAAGTGACAGGCTATGTTGCAAGACGTATCGTCTGCGAGTTAAAAGTGGGCGATACTGTTACAGCCGGAAAAAGATTCGGAATGATAAAATTCGGTTCACGTGTGGATGTGTATTTACCGCTCGATATAAAACTTCTTGTAAAAGAGGGAGATAGAACTGTTGCCGGTGAATCAATTTTAGCTGAATGGAAGAAAATTCAATGATAAAAGTTACGCGTTCAGTTATTCCGTCGCTATTTACAGTGATGAATCTTTTCAGCGGATTCATCGCCATCAAGACAGCATTTATTGATGCAGATTTTGAGAAGGCAGGATGGTTTATCGTGCTCGGTGCTTTTTTTGATACGCTCGACGGTATGATGGCGCGGCTAACACATTCAGCAAGCGAGTTTGGAGTCGAACTTGATTCACTTGCCGATGTAGTCACCTTCGGCGTAGCCCCGAGCGCAATTGTTTATAAACTTTTCTTCTATCAATTTGAGACTATCGGAATTCTTATAGCCGCACTGCCGATGATCTGCGGTGCGCTTCGTCTAGCACGCTTCAATGTGCAGCTAGTCGGATTCGATAAGGATTATTTCAAGGGCTTGCCAATTCCGTCTGCGGCAATTCTCATCGTCTCATTCGTGACATTTTATTTTCTGCGCGGCCAGCCGCAATTCATTTCCCCTGAAGGTTTGGATGTTATTATGTTTGTCGTGGTTATCGGATCGTCGCTTATGATGGTCAGTACAGTAAAATACGAAACACTTCCAAAATTTTCGGGGAAGGCAATTAAAGCGGAGCCTGCAAAATTTATTGTTGTATTAGTTGCCATAATACTTTCGATCGTTACTAAAGGTTCAGCGATCTTTCCGCTTTTTCTGATATTCATTCTTTTTGGGCTTATCCGTTCGATCATCGTACGAACAAAAAAAGTGGTTCGCGACCGCCATGCCGGAGCGCTTTTCGATGAAGAAGAATTGGACCGGGAAGAGAAATCAACCTTCGGAATTTAATGCAGAAATTTCCCAAATCGTTTTAACCAGATTCTTGCCGACTTATAGTGCGGATAAGTCTCCGCTAATTTAGACCAAAAGAATTTGGAATGATTAAAAACCACCGTATGGGCAAGTTCATGGAGAATTACATAATCAATAATTTCCGGTGGGGCCTTCATTAACCGCCAGTTCAAAGAAATATTCTTTTTTATCGAGCAGCTTCCCCATCGTGTTTTGGCATCTCTGATCGAGACTTTATTAAATGAGTAACCAAATTCCCGAGCAAGTTCTGTGATCCTGTTTCCAAAATAGTGTTTCGCCTGATTTTTATACCAGGTCGTAAGAGATGTTTTCGAAATATCAAAAGACGGTCTAAAGGGTTTTCCTAAAAATTCTATTTCTCCGGCTTCAAGGGAAAGATATTTCTCGCGATCTGCAGAAAAACAGGAAACATGCTTATTGATCCAATTTGCCTTTTCTGCAAGAAATAATATCAGATCAGAATCTGAATAGCGCAAGGGAATAGTTATCTTTACTTTGGAATCAGGATGAATTGTGATCCTTGCGTACTTGACTTTTTTTCGCTGAATGGTGTATGTATCTTTATTGATCACTCACAGTTTTAATATAATATATACTGAGCATTTAAACTCGGCAAAGCAAAATAACATTTCAAAAATTTATTATGCTGACTCCGACTCAACGATATTTTTAAGAATTTTTTCTTGTGACACAGTAGACAATTTTATTGTTTAATATTTATGCACTACCACGTCTATATCGCCACTGAGCGAAAAGAAGCTATCCTTGATCCGCAGGGAAAAGCTGCGCATCATGCTCTTGATTCATTAGGAATGGCTGAAGTATCTGATGTACGCATCGGTAAATTCATTCGTCTTGCAGTTGATGCTGATTCGAAAGAAAAAGCTCAGTCGATTGCTGAAGAATCCAGCCGCAAATTACTTGCAAATCCGATAATGGAAACATTCCGAGTCCTAGAGATCAAAGAAGCTGCGGCAAAAGGAGCAAGCCATTAATGAAAACACGCATAATCGTTTTTCCCGGCTCAAATTGCGACCATGATGCAATGCATGCAGTGAAGAATGTTATCGGGGAATCGGATACCGAATTCGTCTGGCATAAAGAAGATGGTATCGGCAAAGGTGTTGATCTTGTAATTCTTCCGGGTGGATTCTCCTATGGTGACTATCTTCGCACAGGTGCTATTGCGAGATTTTCTCCTGTTATGAAAGACGTCATTCGATTTGCAAATAACGGCGGTACAGTGATCGGAATCTGTAATGGGTTTCAGGTTCTTTGCGAAAGCGGTTTACTTCCTGGGGTATTAATTCGAAATGAAGCTCTGAAATTCCGTTGCAAATGGGTTAATCTCCGTTCTGAAAATACTGATACAAGATTTACTAATTCACTTCTGCCGGGCGAAACTATTAACATTCCTATAGCACATGGCGAAGGCCTATATATGGCTGATGAGAAAACAATTACTGAACTCGAAGAAAATAAGCAGGTAGTTTTCCGTTATAGCACTGAAAGCGGCGAAGTTTCTCAAGAAGCGAATCCTAACGGCTCTATAAATAATATAGCCGGAATTATCAATAAAGAGGGCAACGTTCTTGGCATGATGCCGCATCCTGAGCGTGCTTGCGAAAGTATTTTAGGTAGTGCAGATGGAATAAAGGTCTTTCGTTCGCTTACCCGTCATTTTGAATTTGCCAAGCAAAAAGAAGTTATTATCTAAATCCATTTAAACTTTTTCAATATATAAACATCTAATGCTGTATCTTCAAGGATTATTATTAATTATAGCTTTAATAGCTCTTGGGGCAGTGTTAATTGGGGCAATCAAAAATGCTCATGGCCCCCGTAAAGGTAAGTATCGCACGTCATGGTTTGCAAAGAAGTGATTGGTTTTTGACGAACCTTATCACCCATATTGAAGTTTTGCCTATGTAGGGAAAATCGTAGTATTATATATCAAGGAGAATTCAATGTTTAAAAATCTAGGTGCTTTTGAATTGCTTATTATTGTCGCTATCGTGGTATTGCTTTTCGGCGGCAAGAAGATCCCTGAACTTATGCGCGGATTAGGTAAAGGAATGCATGAATTCAAGAAATCTTCTGAAGGTCATGGTGATGATGAGCCGGTTGTTCCCCCAAATCAAACCCCTCAAAATAAGGTATAAGATCAGTAATTATGTTTGAGAATTTAGGTGGGGGCGAAATGCTCCTGATCTTTTTAGTCATTCTCATCTTCTTCGGACCGAAGAAGATACCAGAACTTGCAACAAGTTTAGGAAAGGGTATGCGTAAATTCCGCGATGCAAAAGAGGGCTTGGAAGATCAGTTGAAAACAGTAATGAAAGAACCGGTGGAAGCTTTACAGGCTGCAAAAGCTCAATTCGATCTGCACCTCACCGATGCGCAAAAGCCTATGCAAGAAACTGCGCAGGCTTTTCAGAATTTAGGAATGAATACACCAACTCCTGCTCCGCTCCCTGCAGTTGATCCAACCGTCGTTATTGCCCCAATTGCGGAGCCTACAACTCCGACAAATATTCCTTCCACGAAAGCAGAATAACTCTTACTCTCGATTTCAGATATATCTACTGTCATACGCCCAATGTAAGACAGCTTGTCTTTGTCTTTTACGGCAATTCAGATCCCCTTGTTTACAATTATTCTTGATCTGAACAATGTGCCTTTTAATTGCATACCATCGCTTGATCTGACGATCGTCCTCAGCAGGAATTCTCCGTCCCATAAAATACCTGCAATACCATTGAAACCAACCCCGAGGATCTTCATTGTATATCCATCCTTTTTCGATCCAGATAGTTAATGACTGACTTGCCCGAACGCCAAAAAAATTCAGTTTAGGATCATATTTATCAGGACTGAGTTTTGCATTTGAAAACCATAAGGTTGGAAATTCGGCACCACAATCAGTCATATACTTGCCTCCGAATACACCTAAGGCAAGCATTTTTTCCGGAGTAAGTTCGGGTTTAAAGCGAGGATCAAAGTTCTCTCCGATGAGCTCAGTCAGATAATAACTATAGTCCGACTGCATTTTATCACTAACTTGGACAAGTTTTTTCCTGATTCGCTGATGAATCATCATACGATGGCATAATTCTTTATAGCAAAGGCAGACTAAAGTCTGCCTTTATAGGAAAGCGGAGGGCGAGGGAGTCGAACTCTCATAGCCTTGCGGCTGGCAGTTTTCAAGACTGCTGCAATACCATTATGCGAGCCCTCCGTGGATTCGCTGAGACATAACTCTTTGCGGGGAAACGTTGTTCCAAGAACATTCGAATTTTTCAAGAAATATTTCCCTATGCATAATTTCGGCAAAGAGATTCGCAAAAGCTGGCTCCTGGATGAAGACGTTGCTTTTATGAATCACGGCTCATTCGGAGCTTGTCCGCGTGATGTCCTTGTCGCCCAAAGCGAATGGCG
>JBBQGG010000042.1:0-26760 GCA_038322815.1 Kapaibacterium sp. (SeqCode) | reverse complement strand
AATATAAAATTTCCGCGGAGTTAAAAGATTACGAAGCGTATGAATCTCCGATCGAGATTCCGTTAAAACGTGAGGCACTTATCGTAGTAAAAAAAGAAGTGCGCCTGACGCCTACAGGAATTCCGCCTGTTATGGTTAATTTCGATTATAATATGAGTGATCTGAAGACAAATGAATCTCCAAAGATGTCGCATTTCATTCAACAGGTGAAAGAGAATCCTAATGTTCGCATAGAAATTTCGGGACATACCGATGAACACGGTACGGATGAATATAATCAGAAGCTTTCGCAGAGACGAGCAAATACTGTCGTTGACTACCTTCTCGCGCAAGGAGTAGGAACTGATCAGGTTGCAGTCGTGAAAGGGTTGGGAAAATCTGTTCCACTGGCTAAAGGAAATACAGAAAAAGACGATGCACTGAACCGCCGTGTCGAAGTTCGTATCATGGGTAAGCAATAATCAAGCATTAAAGCAGAGAATGAAAAAAAATTATCATATCGTTGGGCTTGCTCTTTTATTATTGCTCGCTGCTTCGCCGATCAGGTCACAGATCCTCAGTCGCGGCGATCTTTTTGGACCCGGTGCTCCGCCGCCGATGATCGGAATCGAATTAGGCATGGGGTCGCATATCCAGACAGGTACTTTTCAGGCGATCTGCAAATGTGAGTTTTCCGGCGGCTCCGGAAACGGATTCCTTGGAGGATTACTTTTTGAACTTCCGGTAAGCTATGAATGGACATTTGGTTTAGGAGTTAAATTCGATTTTAAAAATTTTACTACTTCGACTGTTGTCCATGATACTGCAGTTATCACGTACGTTGAGAAGGATTCTATTTCAAGCGGACCTTTCGGATTCACACGAAATGGAAGTGTGAAGGAGACCTTCCTCGTTCTTGCTCCTTTTGTTCGGTATGAATTTTTCCGCAACGGATTCTTCCTACAAGCCGGGCCCGGAATCGGATTTCTTATCTCGAGTAAGTTCACGCATACCCGTGAACTCAATAACAGTACGATCACACTTGATAATGGAGATGTGATTCACAATGTTCGTTTTGAGAACGGGACACGCTCGGAAACACTTGAATCAGGAAAGATCGCAAGTGCAGTCTCCACTCGTATTTCTGCATTGGTTACGGCAGGATGGGATATACCCGTCGGCGATAATGCCGTCATTGCACCTATGGTCACCTACGATTTCCCTTTCACCACCGTGCGTCCTAATTTACTCGGAATAAATGGCGCAGCAGATTGGAAGATCTCTTCATTATACTTTACCGTAGGTTTGAAATATAAACTGGATTAATGAGGCTAAGCAAACATCTATTGATGTATGCTTTTGTAGCTTTAGCGGTCTTCTGCCACGTTTTCTAATCCAAAAAACATGATTTTGGGAGATCCTTATCATTTATGGTTTTGCGGCACAATGTAGCCGAAGTTAGGGTTTATACTATTACGTGATTTTGTGTCGCTTTTGGGTTATACGTGCAATTATCCTAGAGAGAAAAATATTATGAAGGGCTTACTTTCCCCATCAAAGAAAATAGCAGTATCAGGCGTGTATTCGTTTATACTTTACATTGTAATTTCTATAAGTTTTTTTGTTGCCAATGTGCAGGCGCAGAGAAATGAAAAAAGAGTTGCGCCGATGAATGTGCTTGGAGCAATTGCAACGAACAACCAATTCATTTGGGCGAATGTCGACGGGCAATCAGGCCGAGTGAACGTTCTTTTGCCCCCTGGAAGATCATTCGATCCGTCACTTGACTTTCCGGATCATAGTTATTTTACATGCTCAATAAGCGGTACATATTTTACCAATAACGATGTCATTCAAAATCCTCCGGCAAATGTAAAGCAGCTTACCGATGGAGTTACAACAAAAATAGCAGATACCATTCGTACTATTTGGTACAATAAAAACAACGTTGATATTATTCAGGATATTTATCCGGTGGCTTTTACGAAGAGCGGACAGATCGTTTATAAATGGAGTTTCAAAAATAATAGTCCGGGAACGCCGGTTAGTGTTGCATGCCAGTATTTACAGGATATTCAGATTTCGGATCCTGGATCCAAACAGGCACCTAACTCCACTGACGGACCAACGATCCTGACAAAATGGAGCTATAAAAATCTTTGGCAGCAATTCCCTAATCCGTCAACTCCTTCGCAAACACTTCCCTGGTTTTATATCGGATTTCTCTATACACTTCCAAATAATCCGTCTCTGAATCCCGGATTAAGCGGAATGGGATATATGGATTATGGAGCGCCGCTTAATTTAATAAAACCGTTTCGCATGACGATCGGTGACTGGCCGACAATGACGAACACGATCTTTGGTCAGGGTGCATGGCCGTTCGGCACTTCTTACGGCACTCCTCCTCAGCAGGTTGATGATGCAATACTCATAGAATTTCCGGCACAAGGTGTTGGAGCAGGCAAAACGGTTACGGTTGGGAAAACTTCATATGGTACCGGAGAATATGAGAAATGTGTGGGTAGCCTTTTTTCAATTGACTTCTATCCGCACCATTTGGTCTGGACGAAGCAAGGTGCTTCCGGTTTTTACACACCGAATCCTGTACATGTTGAGAAATTTGCCGTCAATCCTGATAAAATAAACTCTTCTGCCAATACGAAGATCAAACTTACTGTCGGAGATGATATGAACATAACCGATATTACCGGCATACCCAATTTAGGAAAATCTCAAATACAGCCGACTTCCGGAAACGGCGTGTTTCTTGGTCCGGGTGATGTAGGATATTTTGATTGGTGGGCTTGGGCTAATCCAGCACTGTTCTGTACCGGCGCTGATGTTGACAGCCTGATCTATACAGCTTCATGCGGAGTATGCCCGCCCGGCTTCTTAAATGAAGTGGGTATGCAGGAATGTGATCAGCTTATTACTATTGATTGCGCTGAGGCTGATCTTGATGCGCCGATTGATTCGATCTATTCTGATAACTTACCATGCACGGTCAAGAAATTTATTGATGTACATGATGATCGTAAAACAGATCGCGGACTTCAAGGAATTTCCTGGCATCCGAGCTCGAAAGCAGATTCTGCAAATCAGGCAAAATTTAATATTACTGTCACACCACCGATACAACCGTGTTTTAACGATAAGCTGATTCATACCGTTACGATTCAAAAGCTTGATTCGACAATTGGCGGATGTTATGATTTTACATTTATCGATTGTCTCGGACATCAAAGCAATGCTCAGGTCTGTCTCCAGGCATGTCCTTTAGTAAAGAATTTTGATACCCTTCCCCCTGTTTTTTCGCTGATCAAACAATCGGGAAGCTACGACGCTTCGCTCTGTAATAACAGGATTGATTCATTTGAAGTGACAGAACTCCGCCAATACGATAAAGGTATCTGTAAGTTAGATACTATTCCGGGATCTGTAAATAATATGATCTTGAAAAGCGTACCCTTTTCACCCGGTGATCTAAGAGTTCGTTTTTCCGTTCATGTAATTGATTCTATGCATGATGGTAATCTCTGCATTCGTGCTACTGATTGTGCAACCGTTCCGAAGAGTAATTATACCGATACCTGTTTCCATTATTGCACAATAAAAGATACACTTGCACCAAGAATTACTATTACGAAAGATGCTAATAAAGCAGGATTATGGAATGTTGTAGTACGAGATGATACAGCATGGGATAGGCATATCGATTCAGTATTTATTATTAAACCGGTTAATGTTCTTCCAACCTTTATAGCGGTAAACATTAGCGGAAGTCCTGTCTATGTATTTACTATGACATCGCCGGATACAACGAAACCGAGCTCATTCTGCATAGAGGCTACTGATCTCGCTGGAAATAGAAGTGTTGTGGATGCACATTGCGCATTCCAGGGAGTCGGCAAAGATTCACTCTGTCCGAATATTGTGATCACTCCGCCGCTGAATACCAATCCGACTTCGATCTCTGTAAATGTTAATGATATACATTTTACTGATCCGCCGGCTAATACTAATAAATATGTTTGGGATACAGGGGTTGATTCTGTGTGGTTCACCAATAATACCGGAATGATCGTGCCTTCTCCGATTTCAGGGAATGGTGCAATGACGATTCCGCAGTTTATTATTTCTGTCAAAGATACGAATGCTGTTGATACAGTTTCCTGCGTTACGATCAACGTAAGCGACAAGAAAGGTAATATATGCTCTGCGACGTATTGCTATCCATATATACCGGATGTAGTAGCTCCGCTCATCACACTCTGGTATAATCCACTAGATAAATCGCAGATATTTGGAGTAATAACTGATAGTACATTGGAAGACCGAGGCTTGGATAGCATTACTTTGATCCATTCCACACCCGGCATTGATACGAATCTGAAATTTAAACAAATACAGCTGCAAGGTGCGAAAGTCCAGGTTATTGATGGCAGCAATGCTATAACACGTGATCCGAAAAGATCAAGTGTCGGTACACTGCTTGCTTTGGATAGATGGGGATCTCTCTCTCATATTCCTTCAGTAACTTCTCATATTGCTACGGTGGATTTTGCAGTATGGGTACAGGATTTTGCGATGAAACCAGGTATTCAGCCGAATCAAGGTGCATCGTTCTATGTACCTGTATATTTCGTAAAGAACGATTCGTTCAGAGTTCGCCGCAAGGAAATTACGGATTTCAAACTTACCTTTACTATGACGGGCGATGTAAACTCTGTCGTCTTCGATAGTGCATCTCAAATAAGCACAGAAATGGAAGTCGCAAATTGGAATAGGGGTAATCCTATGAATCGCCCAACTTGGGGACCGCCAAATAGCACTACCATAACGGTAACAGGTACCATGCTTCCTAACGGCAAACCTTTAGCTTCGCTTCCTCTGGAAACTCTTGCTTTAGGGACCCATCAAGATTCAGTTGTCTTGCTGTATTTCCATGCCCTGACCGATCAATCTACACGCCAAGTAACTCTCACCGTCGATTCCCTTATTCTAAATCAGGGACGCGACTCCGTATATAAAGGTACGACATCAGGAGCGTTTACTTCGACAGCCCGGATGCCGGCTCCTTACGGAAGTGTTGGCGGTGCGAATATTGTGATCACCGGAGCATGTGCGCCGAGACTTACTTCGGATAACCTGCATCCTTCATCAGTGTCGCTCGATCCGAATCGTCCGAATCCATTCTCGCATCAGACGACATTTACGTATACCGTTGCCGAGGATGGTCCGGTCAGAATTGCGATCCATGATATACTAGGCAGGGAGGTATTTCGGATCGTAGATCAATTCCAGAAGCAGGGGACCTATACCGTAACATATGATGGATCTTCACTAAGCGGCGGAACGTACGTTGCGCGTTTGCAGACGGGCGGAGTTGTTGTCTCGCGCCGGGTAGCGGTCGAGAAATAAGTTTTTAAAGTTGAGAGTTCACAGTTAATAGATTTTAATTGTAAGCTCTCAACTGTTCGCTAATACTATCTTGCACATGTCGCGTATGGGTCAGTGGTTGTATTGTGCTGCTCTTCTTTTTGTCCTCAACTTGAATGTTGGAAGTAACCTCTATGCCCAAACTATTACAACAGGTAATCAATTTATCGTCGGTGCAATTGATGTCCCTTCATTAGGCTGGGTCACTGTTCTTCTTCCCCCGGGAAGGATCAGTCAGGATAAACAACTTTCCTTCGATCAGCATAGTTATTTTTCTTGTTCGATAGGTGGTCAAATTTATACGAATAATGATCGGGTATTACCTCTGCCACCGTATGCTCATCTTTTGAACGGCGGTGTTACTACCAAGGTGGCTGATACTATACGAACGGTATGGCAGAATTTAAATCAGGTTGATCTCGTACAGGATGTTTATCCCGTTGCATTTGAAAAAAGCGGACAGATCGTTTTTAAGTGGAAGTTTCTGAATCATTCTGCATCACTTGTTCCTGCAGGATGCCAATATCTTCTTGATGTACAGTTAACAGATCCGACTGCTAAAGTTACTCCCGGACATCCGAATTCCGATGACGGTCCCTGGATACTCACACGTTGGGATTACACAAGTAACTGGCGGTTTTATCCGAATTCGAATCCGATACCTTGGTTTTATTGCGCATTCCTTTATAAACTTCCGAATGCTCCGAGCTACAATCCGGGTTTGAGTGCGCAAGGTTACACGGATTATGCGCCGCTGGGACTTATTCCTCCTGCGAAAATGACTATCGGAGATTGGACGAGGATGATCAACTTCCCTTATGGTTCTGCAGGAATGCCTTCGGGAGCAATTGGAACAGACTGTGCCGTTCTTCTGGAATTTACTCCGCAAAATCTTCCATCCGGAAAAGAGGTTGAGCTTGCAAGGACTTCGTACGGAACCGGAGAATTTGAAACATGCTCAGGCAGTCTTTTCGGTTTGGTTTTTTATCCGCATCGTTTGAAATGGACAAAGACCGGTTTATCCGGATATTATACTCCCAATCCTATTGACATCCAATTTTATGCTTTCGATCCTGATCAATCAAACTCTGCCGGGGGGACAAGACTAACTCTTACAGTGTCGAATAACCTTACTATTTACGATAGTATTAATCATGTCCTTTTAGGAAAATCGCAGACACTGCCAAGTTCTGGACCCGGCACATTTATCGGTCCCGGATCAGTGAGTATTCCGATCTTCGAATGGTTTGCAAAAGTCGATCCTGCATATTTCTGTACCGGAGATATAACCACCTCCCTTAAATTTACCGGCAGAAGTACATTGGACTCACTTGCATTCCGGCAACCCTCTGTAACTAATCTTGAATGTGATCATGCCATAGTCATAGAATGTGCTGAAAACGATGTTGATCCGCCCATTTGGGACGTGCTTCCGGATACAAATATTTTTGTTAAAGATATTCATGTTCATGATGATCGAAAAACTGATCGCGGATTAAAGAATATTTCATGGCATCCGACAGGAAAAAAAGATATATTGCATGCTTCTAATTTCATCATTACCTTCGATCCTCCGATCAAGGCATGTCCGACCGATAAGTTTATTCATACAGTACATATAATCCAGATCGATTCGACGCTCGGCGCCTGTTTTGATTTTGTGTATGAAGATTGCGTAGGCAATAAGAGTTTTGAAACAGTATGTTTCCCTCCGCATCCGCTCGTTATCTTTCCGGATATATTGAAACCTGATTATCATCTTGATCTCCAAAGCGGAAGTTTCGATGGATCTGAATGTAATAGCCGTCTCGATTCTTTTGATGTACGCGATGATCGCCTTCACGATAAAGGGCTTGACAGAGTTTTTGTTCTAGGAACTCCGGTGAATATGAAATATGCAATTGACTCTTTCCCGAAACATTCACCGCTTGTCCGGTTTACGGTCTCGGTAATTGATTCAATGAAAGATGGAGCGATCTGCATTAGTGCAATTGACGGAGCGGGGAATTTCCGTGATACATGTATATTCTATTGCACGATCCATGACACTCTGCCGCCTATCGTAACCATTACTAAAGATATCACAAGCAGAGGCAAATGGAGAGTAAATGTTTCTGATAACAGACCGTGGGACAGACGTATCGATTCCATTTTTATTGTAGATACCGTCAATATTACTTTTCTGCCTCCGGGAGATCCACCCTCCAAAGTTTATACTTCAGGCCAACCTGCATATTCATTTATTATAATTGCCCGTGATACAATGCAGAGAAGTTCGTTCTGCATAAAAGCCAATGATCTTATAGGCAATATGAGTGATACAGTTTGTGCATTTCAGACTATTGATACGGACGCTCTTTGTCCGAACATCAGTGTTTCGCCTGACCCCAGGACAAGTCCTACTTCCGTTACGGTATTTGTAAATGATCTTCATTTCAACGATCCGTCGGCCAATAGTGATACAAATATTTGGGATACAGGTATTGATAAGGTATGGTTTACTAATAATACCGGAATTGTCGTTCCTGATACGCTTCGGGGAAACTGTGCAAGGATACTCACACCGTTTACACTTTCAGTCGTCGATACATTAAAGATCGATACGCAAAGCTGTGTGACGATCAATGCCCGGGATTGCCATGGGAATATTTGTTCGTATACATGGTGCTATCCGTATATCGGAGATACCCTTCCGCCCATTCTGACGGCTCGTTATATCGGCAAAGATAGTATTACGGTTCAGGTTTCCGATTCGAGAATTTATGATAGAGGCTTACAGCGGATTCGCACACTTGCAGAAGTCAATCTAAGCCCATTTGATACGATCGCCGCAAATGCAGGCTTATGGTCAAAACAATTCGGGCTTACACGTCCGAAGCCCGGAGAATCAACTACAGGTGCAGTTTTTGCTGTTGACTATTGGGGTTCACTTGTTCCTACATTACGGCATGAGGCATTTGTAAATTTAGCGGTATGGATCCAGGATTTCGCAATGAAAAAAGGTGTTATGCTGCAGGAAGGTTCGTCGTTTTACGTGCCTGTTTATTTTGGAAGAAACGATACCGTCGCTGTTTCGAGTAAGGCGATCACAGATTTTCTTTTTAGCTTTACAATGACGGGAGATATTGGCGCGATTACTTTCGATAGTGTTAGTACTCTAAACACCGAGACTGCAAAGTGGGCAGTTACATCAAAGCAAAACGGTCAAACGATTAGTATTATGGGTACGATGCTGCCTAAAGGTAGACCGCTCGTTTCCAATTTCTCTGATTCGCTCGTTTTACTCTACTTTAGTTCATCTCCAAGTACCACGACTAAAAATGTCATGCTTTCTGTTGATTCGATCGTTTTTAATAATAATCGTGATACAAACTATATCGGTTTAAACGGATCGGCATTGATGCCTCCACCTTGGGGATCGCTTACAGGGTCGAATATCGTCATCATCGGTTCATGTGCTCCGATCTTGAGAAGCGATAGCGTGAGCCATCCGACTGTAGTCTCAATGGATCCAAATCATCCAAACCCATTTTCGAATCTGACCACATTTGATTACACTGTTGCGCAAGAGGGTCAGGTTCGCTTTGCGATCTATGATGTTCTCGGAAAAGAGATCGTGCGGCTTGTAGATGGAAGCCAGAAGCAAGGGCTGTATTCCCTAAAATTCGATGCCTCCACAATAAGCGGAGGAAGTTATATTGCAAGATTGCAAACTGGCGGAGTCGTCATTTCGAGGATGATCGTAGTAGAAAAATAAGTGAAGATAATTGCAGGCTAAAGCCTCTGGCTACATTGTTATTTGGATTATTAAAGAAAGTAAAAAAAATATGCACATTACATCTGCTTCTCTTTCATTTTCAATGCGGAAATGTTCCACTGCATTGTTCTTTTGTGCCTTCTTTGTAGGCACTTTACAGGCTCAGAAGTTTCAAAAAACAGTGACGCCTATGAATGCTCTCAATAATTTTGCAACGAATAATCAATTTATTTGGGCGAATGTCGACGGGCAATCAGGCCGAGTGACCGTTCCTTTGCCTCCTGGAAGATCTTTCGATCCCACACTTTCCTTTCAGGACCATAGTTATTTTACATGCTCAATAGGCGGTACATATTTTACCAATAATGATGTCATTCAAAATCCTCCGGCAAATGCAAAGGAGCTTACCGATGGAATTACAACAAAAATAGGAGATACCATTCGTACTATTTGGTTCAATAAAAACAACGTTGATATTATTCAGGATATTTATCCTGTTGCTTTTACCAAGAGCGGGCAAATCGTTTATAAATGGAGTTTTAATAATCATGGAAATTCATCTATAAACGTTGCATGCCAGTATTTACAGGACATTCAGATTTCGGATCCAGGAAACAAACAGGTGCCTAATGTCAATGACGGACCAACGATCCTGACGAAATGGAGCTATAAAAACCTTTGGCAGCGTTTTCCGGATCCAAATTCTGGTCAGACACTACCCTGGTTTTATATAGGATTTCTTTACGCGCTTCCGAATCCCCCCTCACTCGATCCCGGATTAAGCGGAATGGGATATACGGATTATGGAGCACCGCTGAATTTAATAAAACCTTTTCGTATGACGATTGGTGACTGGCCGACAATGACGAACACGATTTTTGGCCAGGGTGCATGGCCGTTCGGCACTTCTTACGGCACTCCTCCTCAGGTAGATAATGCAGTGCTCGTCGAATTTAGTGCACAAAATGTTGCTGTTGGCAAAACTGTTACCATCGGCAAAACTTCTTATGGTACAGGAGAATATGAAAAATGTGTGGGCAGCCTTTTTTCAATTGACTTCTATCCGCAGCATTTGATCTGGACGAAACAAGGTGCTTCCGGTTTTTACACACCGAATCCTGCACATGTTGAGAAATTTGCCGTCAATCCTGATAAAACAAACCCTTCTGCCAATACGAAGATCACACTTACTGTTGGAGATGATATGAACATCACCGATAGTACAGGCAAACCCAATTTAGGAAAATCTCAAACACAGCCGACTTCCGGAAACGGCGTGTATATTGCTCCGGGTGATGTAGGATATTTTGATTGGTGGGCTTGGGCTAATCCTGCACTATTCTGTACCGGCGCTGATGTTGACAGCCTGATCTATACAGCTTCATGCGGAGTATGCCCGCCCGGCTTCTTAAATGAAGTGGGTATGCAGGAATGTGATCAGCATATTATTATTGATTGTGCAGAAAGCGATATAGATGCTCCGGAATTTGTAGATACGCTGATTACGGCTACATCTTCAAGCATTGCAATCCGAGATTGGCGGACGACGGATAAAGGTCTTCAGAGCATTACCTGGACTCCGGCGAAAGGTACAGATACAACAAAAATTATTGTGCAGCCTCCAACTCCACCCATCTTGGCTTGCTTTAATGATAAACTCAATCATATCGTCAAAATACTACAAATTGATTCCACTATCGGAGGATGTTATGATTTCACATTCACTGATTGCCTCGGACATCAGAGTTTTCATACAGTATGCATCCAGGCAAAGTCTGTAGTACACCCCGATTCACTTCCTCCTGTTTTTACTCTTATCAAAAGATTACAAAACCGTGATACATCATTTTGCAGCAGTCAAATAGATTCATTTGAAGTTTCGGATTCCCGATTGCATGATTTAGGCATATGTAAACTTGAAGTTATTTCAGGAACTGCTGTCAATATGATGCAACTCAATACAATACCATTTACTAATGGTGACGGAGTAACTCGTTTCACGGTCAGGGTAATTGATTCGGTACTCGATGGTAATATTTGTATTCGGGCAACCGATTGTGCAACACCCCCTCACTTTACAGATACCTGCATTCACTTCTGCAGAAATATTCCGAGCGCTGTACATGATAGAAATAAGATAGCTCTTGCTCTTGAGGCTAATCATCCGAATCCTTTCTCGCATAAGACGACATTCAAATACACGGTCGTCAGAAATGGCATGGTGAGACTTTATCTCTACGATGAACTCGGCAGAGAGATGGCGCGAATAGTTGATGCTACAAAAGTGCAGGGTACCTACTCTGTAGATTTCGAAGGCTCAAAATTACCAAACGGAAGTTATATAGTACGCTTGGAAAATGACGGAGGAGTAGTTTCGAGGAGAGTGGTGGTGCAGAGGTAGGTTCTATTTTTGTAGTCGCAGGCTAAAGCCTGCGGCTACCTATGGCTTTTCTCAGCGCGCTTTCTTCATAATAACCACACCCGTTCTCTGAGGTTTGAATAAGCCGCTTGAGGATTCAACGACGAGAGTATATAATCCTATCGGAAGCGTAATTCCGTTATCATCTTTTCCTTCGAAATGGAATGATTCGGTTCGATAGACTCTCTGATTTTGTGCTATAGTGCTCCGCAGTCTTCCTCGCAAGTCATAGAGTTTTGCAGAAATAACCTGTTCATTCTCGCTTGGAATTACAATGGTAATATTTGTTGCATCGTTGAAACCATCGCCATCCGGTGAGAATGGATTTGGCGAGATTTGAATATCAATAGCAGATGGAGTTGGAAGGGTATCGGAAGAATTTGAATTTTTTTGCAAGGGTGTGCAACCTTGCGGATCGAATGAAGATGCCCAGTTCAAGGGATCAGTACTCGGTCCTGAGGCATATCTTTTTTCGAGCGAGATACCGGCATGATTTGTGATATTCTGGGAATGCCATGACGAAAGATAACTGAGGCTATCGATTATGCTTCCATCAGTATTAGTGAGCATGATCCGAGCGCCGCTATCAGCAAGATTAAACTTGCTTTTATTTAAGACGATCATTCCGGGCTTCCCCTTTAGTAAAGGAAAGGTTGAAAAGAACGTCACACTTGCATCAATGACGGCATAATTTTTTGGCGGCAGCGTAAGTGAATCAATTCTATACCTGTAGGTCGTATCAACGAAGCCGACGGTAAACCAGAGGCTATCAGCGCGAACTGTCGTCGAACTTGTATTATATAATTCAATCCATTCTGATGACGTGGGCTTCGGCGTAGCCATGATCTCATTGATAACGACAGCATTCCGCAGAATAGGAATATATGCTTCTGTTTTAATGGTGTCGTTGGAATGAACCTCATCCTGCGATTCATTGATGATTGCAGTAAGATTTGTTCTTCCGAAATCTGGATTCGGCCATGGAAGAACCACTTCCCGTCTTTGCAATGGTGGAATCAGGGTAGTTATGAGTGATTGGCCGATCGGTAATCCGGAATTCGAATAGATACTGACGATTCCATCACCGATCTGTTTTCTTCCTTTATTTACTATTCTTGCAGTAATGATCAATTCGTTCTGATTCGATGATGTGATCCAGATCGAATCAAGCGCCAGATCGAAATCTCTTCTTCGAATAGAGTTCTGCGCGCCGGGTGTTGCGCCATTGGCATTAATGCACTCACCAAAATTAGATGAATCAGTAGATCCACCATAATCAATTCTTTCTAGCGATGCTCCGCTCGAGCCACCCCAGGTTGGAGAGTATTTAAGACTGTCTATGATGTTTTTGGAAGAATCTTTGAAAACAATGACATCACCACTATTGCCAAGAGAAGGAACGGTAGTTTGAAGAATGTTGGCAGTAGGAATTAAATATTTCGTTCTTAAATACTGTGCAGAGTCTTTCGTGATTATTAAATAGCCATGTGGAGCGATCGTGTCAGGAGCTACAGCATAGTTTCGTAAATGATTGGAAACCGTCCAACCAATGGTTGATACGGCAGAATCAGTTGGATTGAATAGTTCGATCCATTCCGGCTCCGGTTTTATAGGGGCGTACATCACTTCATTAATAACAACATGCTGAGCATGAGCCGCAGGAAGATTTGTCATTATGACCAAGAAAATGAAAATCAGGTATTTCATTCTTCAAAAATACAAAAAAACAGAGCGACTGTTCGTTATTCTGGAAAAGATTAATAACTAAAGACTAACGACAACTGTTAAGCTATCTATGCCTGAACCCAAGAGAAATCCGCCGAAGCGAGTATCGCTTGTAACGCTTGGCTGTGAGAAGAACACTGTTGATTCAGAAGTACTTATGGGTGGTTTACGCCATAATGGCGTGCGCCTTGTGAATGATCCTTCCAATTCTGATATTATAATCCTCAATACGTGCGGATTTATTGAAAGCGCAAAACGTGAATCGATCAATTCGATTTTAGAGGCAGTAGAGATGAAAAAATCAGGAAGCGTTAAAGAGGTGTATGTTGCCGGATGCCTATCCGAACGCTACCGGGCAGAACTTGAAGCGGAGATTACTGGAGTTGACGGTTATTTCGGAACGGAAGATTTCGAGCGTATCATACGATCTGTTGTTCCCGAAGCCGAGATGAAAACCGGTGCCGATCTCAGGTATGAACTTCTTGGCGAGCGCATTCTCACTACTCCAAAATTTTACTCATATATAAAAATTTCCGAAGGATGCGATAATCCATGTTCGTTCTGTGCAATTCCAATTATGCGCGGAGGTCATCGCTCGAAATCACCCGAAGAGATCGCTTTTGAAGCCATGATGCTTGCCGGACAAGGGGTGAAGGAGATCATACTTATTGCACAGGACTTAACATATTACGGACTCGATCTCACAGGCGAACGAACACTTGCAGATCTTCTTCGCAGACTGGTAAAAGTTAGCGGGATAGAATGGATTCGCCTTATGTATGCGTATCCGGCTAAATTTCCGCTTGATGTTTTGGATGTGATGGCAAGCGAGGAGAAAATCATTCCGTATCTCGATATTCCTGTTCAACATGCTTCGACAGAAGTTTTGAAATCCATGCGTCGCGGTATCACGCGTCGGGGGACGGAAGAATTGATAGAGAAAATTCGCAGCAAGATTCCGAATATAGCATTACGTACTACACTCATTACCGGATATCCCACTGAAGGTGAACGGGAGTTTGAAGAACTTGAGGAGTTTGTTTCCGAGATGAAGTTCGATAGGCTCGGAGTTTTTACCTATTCGGTTGAAGACGGCACTACAGCAGAGCCTCTCGGAGATACGGTAAGCGAAGAAGAAAAGCGGCGCAGGCATGCTCGATTAATGGATATACAAAGAGAGATATCCTATGAAAAAAATCTTGGAAAGATCGGCAAACAAGTTCGTACGCTTATCGAACGTGAAGAAGATGGCATCTATTATGGACGCACGGAAGCCGATGCACCTGAAGTGGATAATGAAATTGCCGTACATTCAAAGAAACGGATCGATACAGGAATGTTTGTAAATGTGATGGTGCGGGAAGTTGATGAGTTTGACCTGGTAGGTGATGCAATCTGAAACAACTAAAGTCAAAAATCAAAAATCAAAAGTCAAAATAAAACATCCTGTTTTGACTTTTGATTTTGCACTTTTGACTTGCTTCTCCCTCCTCTTTTATTTTACCCTCTGTTCTATTTCTTTTGCCCAAGAGCAGGAAAAGCCTGTTGATTTTCAATTCGATATCCTTTCATTTCAGACCTCAAAATTTTCCCAGGATAGTGCCCGCGTGGATATTTATGTCGCCGTGCCATATTCATGGCTCATGTTCTTGAATGCAGGAGAAAAATATGTCGCCGATTATGAAGTAACTCTCAGCCTTACCGAAAAAGGAATTGATAGTGCGATTCGTCATCGCAGACAGCCTCTCACGGTTTTACTTGCAACTGCTGAATGGGAAAAATTGCACGAACTCGACCTTACCCGCGCAGATGCTTCCCAATATTCATTCTTCTTGAAGCAAGGAGGCGAATATAGTTTGCGGATAAATATAAAGGACCTTTCAAGTCATAAAGATATTACGGAGACGAGAGACTTCCAAGTTCTTAAATTCCCAACATCTACAGCATCAATAAGCGATATTTTGCTTTATAAATCAAAAGAGGGCAGAAGTATAACTCCGCATATCGGAACGGATATTTCAAGTCTGAAAATAGATGAAGCCGGATTATTTTGCGAACTTTATAATGCTCCTCAAAGCCTTCCTTTTTGGCTGATGCAGCGCATCAGTTCGATCGATGATGCAGATGAAATTTCCCGTAATGTTACGGTGCTTGTTGCAAGCGGACAAAATCGGATGCCGTCGTTCCTGCCTTTCATTCAGGAAGATCTTTGGAGCGGCAAATATTTGCTCGAAACGTTTATGTTTTCGGATGCAAAAGATACAATGCTTTTAACTTCGAATGCTTTGCAAAGTCATGCTCTTGCTTACCGCTCTCGAAATATAGAGGTAAGCGGCGTTCACGGAGTTCCGCTTGCCGGACTTGATCTTGATGATGCAATACAGCAATTGGCGTATATTGCAACTGGTGGTGCTTATGATTCGCTCTTTCACGCACAGACGAAACAGGAAAAGCGCAAAGCCATTATGGATTTTTGGGATAAGATGAATTGGTCGAGGGGACAACGAACAACAAGACCAATGGAAGTATTTTACCGTCGCGTTCAATATGCGAATGAACATTATAAGGGAATGGGATCGGGGTGGCGCAGTGATAGAGGAAAAGTTTACATCATGTTAGGTTCGCCGACTTCAATGGATCGTCATCCGTATGATGCAAATAACCGTCCGTATGAAGTATGGCAATATTATGATCTGAGCCAGCAATATTATTTTTCTGATCAATTCATGATGGGAGATTACCGTTTAGTAAGCATCGCGCCGGTAACAGGTACATTCCTTTGGCAGCGTGAAAGTTTTTGAAGGGAAGAAATTTTGAAGTAAATTTGCACAGGCATGATCGCAACGTATTATTGTGGAGCAACTCACAATCCGCAGGTGAGGAGAAGGGCGGACTGAGCGCCAGAAACACATCGAGAAATTACTACATTAACATATTTTTTTAAATGACTCAAAATTTTTATATTGTCTCACATCCTATTGTTCCATTTCCGGCTACTGAAGTAGCTTCGCTTGCCGCAAAAAATATTCGTGCTGCGATCAAAGGCTCGAAGGTGATGCAGTTTCCTCTCGTCGATGGTGGAGAAGGTACAATGGAACAGCTTATTACCGCAACGCTCGGTTCGTTCCTGGAAGTGGAAGCAACATCGGCTTCAGGTGAGCAATTGATCGTGCCTCTGGGTTTTGGCGGAGAAGGGGGATCGATAGGTGTAATTGAAATGCGCGCCATTGCAGAAGTACCTTCAGCGAACTCAATAACTGCGCAAAAGCAGACAAAGAAAAATCGCATTGGATTTTCCGGGACGACATTCGGCATTGGTGAACTCATTGCCGACGCCCTTGATGAAGGAGCATTCTCGGTAATTCTTGGCTGGGATGAACCGCTTGCCAAGGATGCCGGATTTGGTATGGCGCAGGCTTTTGGAGTAAGGTTTTTAGATGCAAAGGGAGAGGAGCTTAATTTTAAGACAGAAACACCCCTTTCAGAAGTACAAGCAATTGATCTTTCCTCACGTTCTTTTAAATTGATGAGTTCGCAATTTTTTATAGCGCGCTCGGAAGCTGTCCGCAATGGAAAATTCGAACGTCAAGTAACAGTAGATCAGACGCTATTTGAGAATGAACTTGTGCGCATTGCATCACTCTTAAAGAAAGAGAATAATATATCGCTCGATCTTGGAAAAGTAAATCTTGGAGGAAGTTGTATCGAATTTAGTCTTTCTGCATTTCTGAATTCGGAATTTAAGGATGGAGGACCGCTTGCCCTTGAAGCAGCTAATATAAGAGCACCCATTTCTGAACAAGGCGGCACGATCATTTTCTTTGCAGATAAATTAGAGGATATCGCAAGTGATCGCGCCTCGCTTGCTTCGCGTGAGATCGTAAAGATCTCATCCGAGTGCAACGTGCCGATGATTGCAATTATTAATGAACCTGCAAAGCCTGCATCAGAAGCTCGATATAAAAAGAAACTGCCGCTCTTGCAGCACGTATATTGTCTAGCCGATGTGCCGTTGTTTTTCGCACCTCTTTCTCCGGATGCTCCTCATACAGAGCGTAGGAGATATTTTTCAGCCAGGCTTGAAAAACTTATCGGTCTGAAATCCGAGGAATTGAAAAACGTGAGTGTTTCTCCGATTATCAATCTGTAGTGTGAAGCATTTTATAATTTTCTTTTTTCTGTTTATCTGTACTTCTCAACTTCCGGCTCAAATTGAGCTGGATAGCACTGAAGTTTCCAACTATCACCAGAATATTTTCCTGAAGTTTTTTTTGCCTAAAGGAATTGCCGAAGGTGTAGCTCTCCGATCATATATTCGTTCGACAGCCTGGGATGAATTTCGTAAGTCACATTCAGATAGAGAATCATTCGATGAAATATTCGAAGATGCGGATGAACTGTGCAACGAAAATAGAACGGCTGCGATCCTTGCATCAAGTGTTGCAACGTTGGAGCATAAAACTATACCGATCAAATTATTTTTTGGTCTTACTCTTTCTATTCCTCTGACCTTGGAAAGCCAGCAGGATTTCGATGCGCGTGTATCAAAGTTGCCCGAATATATTTATGATATAAAAATCCCCGACCGCGATAAATTGCAGCATTTTTTCTTTTCTGCATATTTTATGCGAATATTGAAGATGAATTTACTTGTGACATTGTTGGGAAATGTAGTGGAGATCGGAGAAGATCTTTTTATTGTGGGTGGTAGAGATGATCCCCGAGACCGACATGCTAATGCCGATGGCAGACGTTTCGGAGAAGAGTGTGATAATGATACGCTGTTAATGCCAACCAAATATTTAACACGGAATCCATAAACTATTATTTATAATGCGACGTACATTCAGCTTCTTTGTCCTTTTGCTTTTTTTTGGCTGCGAAGGGACCGGCTTTCGTAAGATCGAAGGTGCAAATGAGAAAGCCACCGTACAAAGTGCCCAGGAAGCTTTGCAGCAGGTTGAACTTGCTTTAGGTAAATATAAAGAGATCAATCGCACCTATCCTCGCATGACGGAGGTAGCGCTCTATGATACGTTAAGAAATTACTTCGTAATTCCGATCGATGCGAACCACATGTATCGAAACGAGGCGGATCAATCAAATTACATTGCTATCGGAGGAAGAAAAAATAAACTTATTTACCGCTACCCGGCAACCCTCGGTTCCGGGGATTACACTCTTTATTGGATAGGGGTGAATGGTATTGATGAGGAGGGAAGGGGAGATGATGTCTTTTCTACGCGTGGAAAGATGCCAAAACAATTATCTCATAAATTAATGACGAATTTCCGAGGTGATAGCTTGAGGACTGAATTCTCGCTTTCTGCAACGGGAAGTGATTTCATCAAAGACTCCGTAAAGTTTCAAATTCGTATTGGGAGTGTGCCGCTCTATTCCGATTGGTGGCCACTTGGTTCATATATTGAGGGGCGTCCGGAGCTATCAGAAGCCGAGCGTCAGGAAACTGTAAACATGGAGTTCGATAGATTCCTTCACCCGGTTCATTTTATTACTGTGGATTCTTTGTTGCATGAACGCAAACCTTCAGCGATCTCACATCAACTGGATGAAAGCGTGTTTAAGAACCTTGCAAAAAAGAACTTGCAAATATTTAGTTATTATGCAGGGGCTAAGGGTGTGAGAACAATCTATTGGAATCCCCGCGAACGAAAAATTAAAGTTGTAGCACTTTCCACAAAATGAAATACATCCTGTTGTTATTTTTTACTTCACAGGCTTTTGCACAATTTTCTGATACTACTGCGCCAAAACCAAAAACTATTGGCGTCGTACTCAGGACAGTTCGGGAAATTGATATGACAAATGATTCAATTCCTGAAATCTTACAGGTCGAAACGACAAAGGCAAAACGAGTACGCGATATTAAGGTACGCTTTGCTATTTACAGCAAAATGAAAATTCTTTATAGCCATATATGGAAAGCCAACGATTTTTTTGATCCGAAAGACAAACTTTCCGATACGATCAAATGGTTTCGCCTTCAGCGAATCATGAGAGTGTTTTTCTCGAACCAAAATTTTTCAATGAGTGATAGTGAAAGCATTACATCGCTTTTTGAGCGGGTTCATTCTATGGATGTAAAGCCTGGCTCATCGGCTGCAAAAGAAATTTCCGAATATAACCATAAGATATTTTCCGTTTACGCAGGACGTGATATGCTCTATGGGATTACCTGGATTGATTCGAAAAAGAAATTTGTCAAACTTTGGCGGAATTAGAGAATGTATTTTCTTACACGCAGTAAAGAAGCTCTTGGATTTTCTTCTTTCGAAGAAGAAATATCGCGTCGCGCAAAGAACGGAGATACGAAGAGTTACCTCTATATAGTCCCGACCGGCGCCGTTGCCCGTGAACTAACTAATTGGGTGACAGAGCTTTGTGAAGGACAGGCAATAACGCTTCCACATATTCTATCGTTAGATGATTTCATTCGCCGTTTATCACGATTCATCAAGCCGGATGTTCGCGTACTTTCCGATGCCGAGACCGCCGTTTTTATCGAGCTTTCCCTAAAAGATCTACTCCGGCAAAATGCCTTGCATTATTTTGAAGGCGACTCTATGTCGGAAGCAAAGCTTCCTATTCATAGAGGAACATTCGAACGTCTTGTTGGGGGTATCGCAGGCTTAAAAGAAAGCGGTATCAAACCCGAAAAACTCGTTGAGGATATTAAACGTGCCGAAACTGATGGTGAACGTTTGATAGCCGACCGCTCGGCTCTTCGGCGTGCACATGATCTTGCTGCTATATATAATGCCTACGAAGTAAAACTCGGCTCTACATTCACAGATAAATTCGGACAATATGGTATTGTCGGCAGTTATTTCGAATTGATGACTGAAAAAGTGAGTGAGGGACAGCTTGAGAAAATCACGAAAGCATTCGCAGCGCTCTTCAACGGAGTAACAGATATTTTTATCGGTTCCTTTATTCGCCTTCACGAACCTGTACGAGAAATTCTTTTTACTTTTTCAAAATTGCAAGGCGTACGTTTGACCTTTGGTGTTGACTATGAAAAAGCAAACGAACCGCTTTTTGCTTTACAAGAGCGCTTCGTCCGGCGGGCAGAAGATGAAGGATTTACATTCATAATTCCCAAAGATAAAAAGGATGCTCTTCCCGATGGTATTACTCCATTTCAGAAAATACTTCGCATCTCGTTTTTTAATTCTTCAAGCAACAACCGAAATCCAGCAGTTCGCATACATTCCCATGCAGCATTAACGACGAAAGATGAAATTCGTTTCGCTGCAAAGAAGATAAAAGAACTTGTTGCAAACTCTAAAGGGCAGATAGATTTATCTCGTATATGTATTGCCAGCTACAGGCAAGAGGATTATTCCGCTCTTGCCCGTGAAATATTCCGGGAATATAATATTCCGGCAAATATAACCGATCGCGCGCGGCTTGATCGTTCGCCGCTTTACCTTGCTTTTAATGCGCTATTCGATCTTGCTGAATTCAATTTCAATCGTCGTTCTTTGCTCCGGCTTCTTTCATCACCATACCTTTTGATCACGCGAGAGAACGGTGATAGGATCGATGCTGCGAATCTTTATGATATAATTACTGAATACCGGCTTCGCCAGGGTTCTCTATCATGGCTGGAAGAAATATCGATTCATCTTGAAGATATTCAGGAAGAAAAGCAATCGGCATTGGATGAATTTGAGGTCCGCGAACTGGATCTGAGGCTGGAAAAACTTCAGAATGCCAAGAATGATATTGAGATCGTTGAAAAATTAGTACAACGATTGAAAGGGAATAAAACGCCCGCTGCGTTTCATAAGACGATGTTGAATTTGATCCGTGAATGCAGAGTTGTTCATCAACTGTTGGGTTCGAGCGGAGTTATGATCGAAGCGGATGGATTAGAGTTTGATGCCCGAAGTTATCGCGCATTCTCCGAACTTCTCGAAGAACTTCTTGATATTTGCTCACAACTCGAACTCCAAAAGTCTTCGCTTCCACTTTCGTTTTATACTGAACGTATCCATATCGCAGCGTTGCGAACACGTTTTGCTCCTCGCGCTGAACCGGGTCGAGGTGTAATAATTACATCTTTCGAACAGACCATCGGATATGAATTTGATCATCTTTTCCTTATCGGTCTCAATGATGGAGTTTTTCCTGAGATCTATTCGCCTTCGCTTTTTAATCTTAAAGAACATCAGCAGGGCGAAGATGAAAAATTAATAGAACAGCGATACCTCTTTTATCAGACACTTTGCACATTCCGCAAAGAAGCGTACATTATATGGCATACCGGATCCGATGATAAGAAAAGTGAGATCATGCGTTCGCAGTTTGTTGACGCATTGGAGGACGTTGTTCCACTTTCCGCAATCCCAGGAGATGAGCAGGATACTCAGGTATTTTCAGCGAATGAATTTTTTAGCTACTGCGGTAATTTGAGCAATGATTCTAACGAATTGGCCCAACTTGCAAAAGAAAAAGGTCTTGATGAAGGCTCACTTGAAACATTTCGGATGCAGATACCGCATTCGACATTGATAGAAAAAAAGAGGGCAGAGAGTGCATCGACAAAATACTCAGGAGTACTTCCGTTTAATGAATTAACAGAGGCTGAGAAAGAGCATCTTCTAGCCTATAGGAATAGGGTGTATTCTATTTCGCAGCTTGAAACGTATGCTGCCTGTCCTTTCAAATTTTTCGCAAAATATGTTCTTCATTTGGAATCCGGCAGGCAAAGTGATTCAGAAGAAGGTTTAAGCAGTTCAGAAAGCGGGACGATCTTACATGACACTCTTTATCAGATACTCAGCGCTTTGCGTGAGCGGAAACAGGATATTCGTTCGATAAGCGATGATGAGTTCGTTCAGATACGCAGTGAGATAGCGTCATTACAAAAGACCGAAGGCAGGTTTGGCAAAAATCATCCGTTCTGGCAGCTCGATAAAGAATCAGTGTTCGAACCTCCTGCACCCGGTGTAGGAATGCTGCAAAAATTTATCGAAGCCGAAAGAAAATTTTCCGCTTTTATCACGAAGCCAAGTTTTTTCGAGGCAACATTTGGGATTAGAGCCTCAGAAGAAAAACGTGATAAGATACTGTACCGTGAAGATCATGTTGAGATCGACGGAATAAAACTCAGAGGCAAGATCGATAGGATCGATATGGAAGAAGCTTCAGGTATTTTTACGGTTACCGACTATAAATCCGGAAAAAACGCAAGTACTAAAGATATTCACGAAGGAAGAAGTTTGCAGCTTCCGCTTTATCTTCGTATAGCAGAGGATCTGCTGCGCTCGCATTTAGGAGATGAATCGATGCGCGGCGTTGCCGGAATCTATCATACTCTATTGGGAAAAGAATCGAAGCAGCATTTAGCGCTCGGTTTGCACGAATTCGCAGGACAGGCATTTGAAGGTCATAAAAGTGGCGGAAAAAGCAAGCTCCGCAGCGAATTTGATACTCCGGAAGAGTTAGAGGCGACGATCGAGGCGACAATCCGCTTCGCAAAGAATTACGTAGAAGGAATAACACTGGGAAGTTTTCCTCTTGTTAAGGAAGAAAATATCACAGTCTGCACCTATTGCGAATATAAGCAGGTATGCAGAGTAGGGGAGGCGTTAGAGAATGGGGCGTTACTGCATAAATAGCGGTGGAATTCTTCATTAGTCTTTTGTCGTTAGAATAAGATAACTTCCCATGTATACGGTACTGCTTCCCATTTTGATGTTTGAAAATTACTTCACTATATATATAATTTATGTCAGACTATAGATCCAACACAGGCAATTCAGTCCAATCATTTTTAACAGGCGCGCTAATAGGCGGGGCGGTCGGCGCAGCTGTTGCATTACTTTATGCTCCAAAAAAAGGAAGAAAACTTCGTGAAAATATTTCCGATACTTTTGAGGATCTCACGTCCCGTTTAAGCGGACTTATCCGACATGCCAAAGAATCAGGTGAAGATCTCATTCACGATGGTATGGAAGCCGGCGATGAATTAGTACATGATGCCTATAAAAAAGCAGAGGGGCTTATTAACGAGGCAGACCGCATTATTCAAGAGGCGAAATCGCGTGTGATCGGCTGAGACGATATGATACGTACCTGCGAATAACGAATTGAGGAATAGAATTCACACGTATTTTCTCATTTCTCAATTCAATCATTATAAATAATTCTACTAAATAATATGGATATCGCTCTTGAGATTCTTGGTTGCCTCGCGCTTATCGCGTTCATAGGCTTTATTGTGATAGCTGCACGATCAGTTCAGGCAACACAAGTATTTATGGGTAAAGCTGAGGTCGTTCTGCAGGACATAAAAAAAGATGTGAATCAAATGACAAGGGAGGTTTCACTTGTTCGTGAACATGCAATTCCTGTTCTCAATAATGTTGCAGATATTACAAAGAATGTTGCAAACATAACTGATGGTTTAGCTCCGCGCGTCGAAGCGATCTATAATACTGTAGATGATGCTCTTAACGTTGTTCATGGTGCAATCGATGATGTCGAACGTATTAAAGATAGTGTCGTCCAGACGATCGAATCTCCCCTAAATATGGTTAGACGTACCTCCACCGGAGTTGTCGGGACTATCTTCAAAGGAGTAACTGTCGTCCGCGATCTAATCGGCGAATTCAGTAAGAACGGAAAATCTTAGGTCCGACCTGATGATTTTAGAGCATTTCTTTCTTACTTTTTACAGAAAAAAATAATTTGTTATTCTGAGCACTCCACTCTAGAAATACAGAGAAGTACACCTGAAATAAGGCGTCTTTTCGGTATTTATTATTATTTTTTGTAACTAAATCGCATCTCAAGTGTCCTTTGTTATAGGGAAAGACGTTTCTTTCCTCTTTGCGTGTAACAAAATCCTAATTCCGAAGTCTTTATAGCGTGGATTGTCTGTCAGTCCTGCGTATTAGAAAATCCTATGAAAAAATTATTTTTGAGTTCTATCTTTCAGTTATTTGTGGTACTTTTGTTTGCCTCAATGTCTCCGGCTCAGCAGCAAGGTGTACCATCTGAGGGAAAGGATTTTTATATCGGATTTGTCTATCCGAGTTTTAATAAAAATCCGGGTCAGCAAGGACGCGATTTTCATGGTTTCTTTGGCGTCTATGCCCTCGTTTCAAGTTACGAAGATAATAATATAGTAAAATTTTCTTACTTTGATGCAGGTGGAAGTGAGGTCGCTTCTGTTTCAAAAATCATTGGAGCACGCAGGGCAGTTCAGGTTCCGCTTGATGTTGCATCAATGAAGATGTCAGAACCAGGTGATGTTCCGGAATACAAAGCCTGTCATATTACGTCTCAAAAACCGGTAAGCGTTCAATATTTCAATACCGGTGCAAATTCCGGCGGACTTTACTTTGCATTACCTACTCCCGGATTAGGCAAAAATTATGTGATCGCAAGTTATTATGATAATCCTAATCAGGGTGCCGGCTTAAGCCAGCAGCAAGAGCCTGCTTCATCGTGGTGCGCCATTTAACATTGCCTCTGCAAAATTAACGCACAATAGTCAGTCATTCAGAGTTGCAAATACTATCCCTTCTCTTCCCGCCTCGATTAAAGTGGGAGATTCGCTTGTCATCACTGTCTGTTTTTCTGCAATTGATACAACGCTTCAAAGAGACACCATCGCTCTTGTTACAGATTGCTACGCTCAGCCCATTGCTCTTGTAGGTCAGGCAGCAATTCCGGTAATCGTTGCAGGCAACCGGGATTTCGGTTTTGTAATAGTAGATTCAACAAAATGCGATACCGTCAGTATGAGGAATAATGGGAGTGCTCTGCTGATTTTGAATAATACATTCCGTTTGAGCAATACAATTAATTTTTCATTTCCTGATTCTTCTCGTCTGCCACTCGTACTCCAACCCGGCCAAGTCGTATATCTGACATTCTGTTATACGCCACATACAAAAGGTATTGATACCGGAGTATTTTATTGGGTGACTAATGAGGTCGATCCTTACAAACATTCAAGAAAAGATTCAACGATTCTTATTGGCGAAGGAGTTAAAGCTGGCTTTCTTTGGGATAGAACATTCCAGGTAACAATTGGGGATTCTGCCATGATAAATGATTCTACCATCACACGGGTGTATTTATTAAATAACTTTCGGCCTGGTGGTCCGGCTGTGCATGTTGATTCAGTATATATTAATGGTGCGGATGCAAATGAGTTCTATATTTTGGATAATCAACGATTTGTTGGTAGTGGAACATTCGGCAACTTTGATCTTAAAGCGAGTGATACGCTTTGGGTTGATGTAGTTTTTAAACCCGATATTACAAAACCATATCCACAGAGATACTCAGATCGTCATGCAGATCTCGTTGCTTCGGATTCTATTCATGATGTGGCTGTGCAGAAAGCTCAGGCAATTCATTTCACCGGGACATGGCAAAGAAGCGGAGTTGCACATCCAATTGAGCAGCGATCATTTACGATCATTCCGAATCCTGCCTCGGGGAATTCCGTGATTGTTGCTCTTTCAGACAATATTACCGCAAAAGCTGATCTGAGGATCTATGATGTCCTTGGTAGAGAAGTTTACCAGAAAGATTTATACACCGGAACTTCCAGGATTGAAATTCCTATCGGAAAGCTTCGTGACGGAGTCTATTGCATTCAATTCACTTCAGATAAGGGAATGAAGACGGAGAAATTCCAGGTTTTCCGATAAATTTCTCTTCGGATCGAAACAAAAACCCCATTAGCGGCTCATTATGAAAACACATTCGCAAAAGCGAAGTGTTTTCGTGCATAGAGGAATTTGCAAGGGAGGTAAATTAACGGTAGTGGCTCAATTTGAACTTTGACGTCATTGCGAGGAGGGCTTTAGCCCGACGAAGCAATCTATACTTTCAATTTACGCATATAATTGAGACTTTAGATTGCTTCGTCAGTCGCTACGCTCCATCCTCGCAATGACGATGGTAATATTTTTTCAAACTGAGACAAACAAATTACCTATCAGGGCACGAAAAAGCATAAATGATTGTATTTCCGCGTTCGTGTTGTCTTTGTAGTGCTTTTTGTATGAACATTCTTTCTATATCACCAAAGCTTTCGGAATTGACGGATCACAATTGTCAAAGTCTATGGAAGCGATTTTTTTCCCAACTTTCATAAGTTAATCAAAATCATGAATCGCATAACTACTCTTTTCCCCGCTGCAATATTTTTTTTCCTCTTGTGTGTTTTGTCGTCTTCGACCTTTGCATTGCAGCCCACGTTGCATATTATTAATTTCGGCGGAGCCTTGGGGCATAATTACTCGCCGAATAATCTGAACGTTGAAGTCGGAGATACGATAGTATGGAACGGAGATTTTTCCACATATCCTCTGGAACCGGTAACTATACCTGCCGGTGCACAACCTCTTGGACCTGTCAGCACAGGAACGACATATACCTACATTAT
>JBBQGG010000041.1:0-27098 GCA_038322815.1 Kapaibacterium sp. (SeqCode) | reverse complement strand
AACCCGGAAAGGTGGCGATGATTGCTGTGGCAAATAAACTCGTCAAACAAGCATTCGCGGTTGCTACCAAGCATACACGCTATGATGATCAGTTTCAAAGAACATAAAAATCGAACGGAAACTAACACAGTTCATTCTGAGCAAAGCGAAGAATCTGAGATATCAGTAATCCGAAAGCTCAGATTCTTCGTTCAGAAGACAAAAAAAGAGACGCAAAAAATTTTTGCGTCTCTTTTGATTCCCAATTTAGAAATAAGAACTCAAATCTAAGAACTTACTTCTCATGCACGAGCTTCACTGTATTCACTTCGCCCTGAAGCGTCAGAATTCGAGCAAAATATGTACCGCTTCCCCAAGATGATGTGTTCATTCTAACTTCATGCTTTCCTACTTCAAGATAACCTTGCCCATCACTCCAAACAGGCTTGCCTAATTCATCGTATATCTCGATCTTTGCAACAGTTGGAATATTGACGGTAAACGTTATTCCTGTTTCATCGGTGAATGGATTTTTTATCGCTTGCATATTCGAAATGGCGCTGATACTATTCTTACCATCGGAAGAATGCACTCCGGCAAAACCGCGTAAAAATCCTTGTCCGATTTGATCAATCGAGGGTAGCGTTGTATCGAACGGTGTTTTTATTGAATCCATGACAGTATCTTGCCATAACATGTGGTAGGTATTCAGTAAATCCTTCCAAGCATCTTTTTTTAGATAAACACATTTTGATGAATCTCCAAGATATTGATAGATTGCAAGCGCAGTCTTGAAATCTATTTGATGACCTAATTCATCTTTATGACAAAATGCCAAAGCGTATTCCATAAGATCAGCACAATAATAGGTCCAATCAGGATTTAAATGCAGTACCTTTATTAACCATGTACGATAACTTGCCCAAACAGTATCGCCAACTGCTGACATGCCATCAGCTGCATCTGATATTGGTCCAAAATTTAGGTATGCAAGTACGTCATTATAACAATTTTCAATATAGGTTTTGAGAGTGTCATAAGACATCTTGAACTGAAAATTATTATAATATGTAGAACCTTCCTGATCTAATCTTTTGCAATCAATACCTTGAAGAAGTGAGAGCAGCATTGTTTTGTTTTTTGGTTTTATGCTTTCTGTGAAGCCATCGTCGCATGTAATATTTGTAAAACCATATTGTGTTTCTCGATATGCAATACAACTATAATCTACATTATAAAAAGCGTCACTTCTATCTATATATTCATCGGGCGTTGTATTTTTTGCCCAATAATTATGATAAAGCTGACCTAAATCACCGCCGGATGAAGCATTGGCATAAGCATAATAATCTCCAACGTCTGCATTTTTAATGATATTATTTTGTCCATCATTTGCATCGTTGTCGCATGAATTACCCAAAATGCAATGGTGCGTAGTTGAAGCATCATCAAATTCAAATTGAGTTGTAGTAGTTGATCGCGAAGTATTGTTAAGCGATATTGTATTGTGCCCCTTAAAATCACCAGTAGTGAAATTTTGTTCAATTAAATAAACTAAATTATCTGTTGTTGATGATATCTTTATTCCCGGTCCGGAATTGCCTGAATAAGTTGAATAAAGAACAAATGCCTTTAAATTATCTCCAGTGAAAAGATGTCCTATGGCACAATCGGACACCTGATTAAGCCTTCCAATGCCACGCCAATCAAAGGTATTAATTCCGGCGTTAGCACAACTTGATATTATATTACTACAGATAAAAGTATTCAAATTGTGGTTCGCATTCCCAGTCACTCTGATTCCATCCCAAAAGCCATGAATGGTGTTGCCAGAAAGTTTGCCGTTTGTAACTTCAAAATATATACCGGCATTGGAAGATCCATTTGAAGCAGAAATTGTATTGCCATCAATCAAGATTTTATCAAAGCTGCTTATTCTTTTAGTACTGAATCCAGATAGACTAATTCCGGTTTCGTCAGAACCATTTGCAATTATAGTAGCATTTGTTGTAGAAATATTGTCAGATGTACTTAAGCCGGTATGAATACTTATCGCCGGCTGATTTGAATTTACATTAGATACTGTCTCATTCATTGAAAATGCATTCTGCGGGTCTTTAACATGAATAAGAAAGTGTTCAAATGCACCGCCGCTAAAAGAGCATATTTTTTGCGATGATGCATTATAGTAAAATCCCGTAATCGCAAAGCGAGCACTACCAGTATTTGCATTATCATAAAGAGTGTTTGTAGATGTCAATCCTGTCGTATTTGCAGGGGTAACATTTCCATTCAGAATCGTGAATACATCAGAATTATTATTATCGACGTCAGTTAAGGGTATATGGGAAAAAACTTCAGACCAACTTATTGTCGAAGGTCCCTGAAGAAAGCTTCTCCCAGTTGTTTGATCATTTAGGATTACGCCAAATACAGGTGTAATAGATTGGTCATATTTTAAGTCTATTATCGAGTTTGTTGCAGAGAAAGTAATGGTCTCCGGCAGTCTGAAATTTGCGCCACCATGGATATTAAGAGTTGCTGGATCGGTAAGGTTTATTGGGGGAGCATAGGCATTATTCAGATCAGCTTCATGAGCAGCGCCATCCAGAGTAATAGAGCCCGTTCCGATAAAGTGCGAATAATTTGTCCAGTCCGTATTATTTGTTTGATCGACAGTAAAATAATTATGGTCAAGGATTTTCTTTGTATAGGCGTAACCATAATAATCGAAGACCGAATTTCGATTTATATTGAGTCCTTGATTTTGTCCGTTGAATTGAATTATGAAATTTGGCAATGTGACAAGGTTAGCTCCGCCCGACGAATTTGATGTGCCGATATTTAAAATTGTATTATCATCATTAATAAACAGCACAGCATTATGATTATAAACATGTGCTGGATCTGGTAAATAGATGCCAGAATTTGTACTCGAAATATTAAAGTAAGGGTCTGTCCACAACGTCAATCTTTTTTCCGGCAGAAGAGTAGCTCCTTGTGTTCCTCCATGTTTTCCCGAGTGTAGAGGACCTGTGTTACTACCGTCACCAACAAGGCACGTATTAGTAAGGAGTGTATTTTCTTCAATATCTTCATCGAATCGTCGTAAATCACGGCGATTGTAATGCGGAAGAGCAGTAGTTGATATAGCTGAAGGCCAATGGACATGAATACCCATTTGATTTGCTGTTGCACAATATTCAGGGGTTCCATAATCAGATTGAAGCCAACCTTGTTGTTGTGAAAAATTAAGATACGTTCTAGTATCCGGTGTTCCATTAAGTCCATTACAATGATCTCTGATAATCTTTAATGGCAATCCAACATTAAGTATTGCATTATCGCCATTGTCAATAAGTTGATATAAACAATGCCATTCTTGAAAATCATCATGAACATGACTTCCATCATAGGGATTTGCCAATGCGATTAATGGAGCATTTCTGCAATGAGCAAAACCACCTTCCGGATGAGAAGGAACAAGTGGCTTCATTCTCCATCCATCGCAATAATATGCAAATGGCTCCCATGCACCCACTGAAAATCTGTGGAAAATCAAACCTGCATCCTGCCCAGACCAATTTGGTGCTGGATTTTCAGAATACATAAGAATATACATTGATTTGCTCGGAGTTATTTGTCCAGGAAAACTGCTCACTAAAATACGAGCGTGCCAAGGCAAACTATAAGGGACGATCTCCTGTATATCATTAAGCCCTGGGTTTTTGGGTCGTTTATGTGAAATAGGAAGTCCTATAATAGGTTGCATCTGTCCGTTTATATAGGTTTCATTCATAACTTGACGAGGAAAGAATGATATTGTATTTGGGTTATTTGGGTCAGTTGGTGCTGTCCACCATTCAATATATCCAATTTCGAAGGTGGGTAGTGACGGATTAACTCTTGTATCGCAGGCAACAGTTGGTCTCCTATATTGTGGATCAAATGGTTCGGCACCAAGGCTATTGCCACCACGTCCAACTACTTGCCCACTGCTTAGATCAATAGCTATGGAAGCGATGCCATATTTATTATTTTGGAAAGTTTCATAAACGATATAGAGATATTTTGCATCCATCGCTATGTCAAATAGATCTCGCCAATCAAACTCGGAACTCGGGTCTAAGGGTATATTGATTGCTACATCCGGATATCGAAAAATGGGTTTTGTTATTAGATTTCTATTTGGTTTAGGTATGCCACTAAGGCTTATATCAATTTGTTTATCTGCATCATTGAACGAAGAATTAAAACTTTGGTCATTGAAACCTTCTACAATAAAGACTGGGTTATTAGTAACTTCCTGGATCTGAAATGTTACGTATCTGCATGAACCATTTAAATTAGTAGCTACTTTAGTTCGGGTACCTGTACCAGTGGTGCTCAACAATGTTCCGCTTGCTACTACTCCCTGTGGTATTTGAGTCCCAGAAATATGTTTATTTTCGAAATCATTCGTAAGCAATGCCCAAGAATCATCTGTATTACAAGTCCATAAACCATAACCATTTCCCGCCATCCATGAAAAAGTTGGACTAATATCACTACCATTTGGCGCAGTTGTATATTTGGTTGGCTCTTGAAAATTATATTGTACAGGGTCAAATGCCCCCTGCCCCCATCCAGGTACTTGTACTAAAAAAACAAAAGCTAATTGCAGTGCAAGCATACTGATCAGCTTCTTTGCAAAATGTGTTTTACGTACTGTCTGTGTTACGGTTTTAATCATAAAATATCTCCGTAAAAATGACGAATGATTGATAACTAATTATTTTCACGGGCAAATGGGGGCAGAGCTTTACTGGAAGTACCACTTCTTGTAAATCGGAGCACAGCTTTTACCAAAGGCAAATATACAACATTATTTATTCTAACCCATAAACTTCCGAGGCAAGCTCAGATTCTTCGTTCCGCTTCTGCTTCTGTGGTAGCAGAAGAATGCTCCACTCAGAATAACAATTTAAATTGAGCCACTACTGAAACAACATCCAAGGAATTGAATCATAGTAACATAAGTTACACAACTGCATTTCGCTTTGCGAACCCCGAAAGAGAGAACGGAATGCAATTTTTTGAGAATTATTTTTTAATCTAACAGACCATGAACTATTTGAAAACATTAGCTTTAGCACTTCTTTTCGGGGCGATGCTTAGCGTATCGGCTTTTGCCGATGGCAAGCCAAATCAAGGTGGACCGGGCAGTGGTGATCCGGGCAAAAATACGCATTTCGGATTAAACGATTCCTGCTGGAATCTCTTCTTGTCCCAGATCTCTGCCGCTGATGCTGCGAAACTTGCTGCTGACCAGGCAACAATTTCCGGTAATCAGACTCAGATCGATGCTTTGAACAAGCAGATCGGCGATCTCTTAAAAAGCGGCGGCGAAAGAGATTCTGCAACACGCCTGAAGATCAAAGCTCTGAACAGTCAATTAGAGGCGCTGAATAAGTCGAATGGCGCAGCGCAGATGGATATCAATACCGTTATCGGAAATAACAGTAAATTGCTTGCAACGATCGAAGAAAATTGCGGCAAACCAAATAATCCCCGTGATACCAGTAAAGGTGACGGCGGAAAGCATGATAAAGACAGAAGAGGACATTTCGGATTAAGTGATTCATGCTGGAATATTTTCCTTACGCAGATCACAACAGCCGATGCAAGCCAACTGGCAGCGGATCAGAAGATCATCATCGATAACCAGACTCAGATCGAAGCGCTTATCAAGCAGATCAGAGGGTTGAAAGGTACGAGAGATTCTACCGTTCGTGCACAGATCAGATCGCTGAAGGATCAGATCGATGCATTGCGCAAAGCGAGCGAAGCTGCTTTAAAAGATTATGCTTCTATCATTAAGAAGAATAAAGATATTTTGCAGAGCATCCGTAAAGATTGCGGCAGACACGAAACGCATAAAGGCAATCCCGGTGATCCGACAAACGGATTAACAGTATCGGACATTGTTCCGAATCCTGCAACTGCCGGAACCATGCCAAGCATCACTCTTACTCTTGTTAGTGATGCACAGGTAAGCATTTCAATTGGCAGCGCAATTGCACAAGGACCTCCGGTGAAACAGATATTTAATGGTATGCTCACCGCAGGAAATCATATACAGACACTTGACCTGACAGGATTTGGAGCGGGTGTGTATCTTGTAACAATTCAATCCGGAAATGAAATGGTCACGAAGAAACTTGTGATCCAGTAAAAGTAAATTCCAGAAATATTCTAAAAAGGGCGGCCGGTTGGTCGCCCTTTTTTTATTTATAATTGGCTTTCTCAATGGTAGGCGCAGGCTGAAGCCTGCGCCTAGCGAGATTGGAAAACCTTCATTTCTTTGTAATAGAGATTTAATTCGTAAATTTGTATTATCATGCTGCCATTATCAGATATATTGACCATTCTTGGTATCATCACCGGTGCGGTGGTACTGGGCGTTATTCTTGAAAAACTTTTGCTTCCGATGCTGCTGCGCTTTGCAGATAAACGAAGTTGGCGATTATGGAAGATCGTTATTGGTTCACTGAAGATGGTGATCGTCTTGTGGTTCCTTCTCATTGCCTTGAAATTTATCCAGCCGATGATTCCGCTCAAGCCGGCGTGGGTGGTGATAACAAATAAAATTTTATCGGTACTTGTCCTGATCTCCATTACCTTTATGATCGGTCGTATTGCAGTGGGCTTGCTGCGCAATACATCCCGAAGTGAAGCAGCGGCTGCAATGCCGACAACGACGATCCTTGTTAATATTACCAAGATCATTATTTCGCTGCTCGGATTACTTGCGATCTTCCATAGTCTTGGAGTTTCCGTTACACCGATGCTCACAGCACTCGGAGTCGGAGGATTAGCAGTTGCGCTTGCCTTACAGGATACGCTTTCAAATTTATTTTCCGGTTTGCAGATCATTGCAACCAAGCAAGTAGAGATAGGGGATTTCATTAAACTTGCTACCGGAGAAGAAGGGCAGATCGTTGATATTGCCTGGCGCGTAACGACGATGAAAACGAATGTTGATAATCTCATCATCATTCCGAATTCAAAATTTTCGAGTACGAACCTTACGAATTTTTCGCGTCCGCAGAAATATTCGATTCTGGTTATTCCGATCCTCATCGCCCATGGAACAGATCTGGAATCGGCAGAACGAATTGCCTTTTCCGCAATTGATGAATTTGTAAAACACGATGACGTTCCGTTAGTGAAGCAGCCGGATGTGGTCTTTACGGATATTACTGAACTTGGTATCAGAATGAATATCCTCATCGAAGCAAAAGATTATCCCGAGCATCGCCGTCTTCGCCACAGACTTATTAAAATTCTTGTTGCAGCATTTACAACAAACGGAATACGATTAGCGGATAAGGAGAGAGGGGCCTCATCTATTAGTTAGTCGGATAATATTGAAAAAACTATTTTCCAACTTTCTCTTCATATAATTTCTCACATAGATCAGAAAGCGTTACGCATCCTTCGTGCGTCAGTTTTTTCTGAATGTTATTTGAGAATTCAATAACGACATGGGCGGCTTTATCAACAAGATCAATTCCTTTATGAGTGATCTTCGTAAGCGATTCGCGTTTATCTTTTTTTCCTTGTACTCGGGTAATGAGCTGCTGGTCTTCAAGTCGGTCGAGGATTCTGGTAATATCGGGAGATTGTTCGAGGACTCTTGAAGCGATCTCAGCCCGAGGATGCCCTCCGGGATGAGCACCTTTCAAAATGCGAAGCACATTATATTGGCGACGGGTAATACTGAATGGTTTTAGTAAAACTT
This sequence comes from Kapaibacterium sp. (SeqCode), assembly GCA_038322815.1. Classification (GTDB taxonomy): domain Bacteria; phylum Bacteroidota; class Ignavibacteria; order Palsa-1295; family Palsa-1295; genus PALSA-1296. Next base: position 19,336 of record JBBQGG010000041.1, on the reverse strand, counting down.
CAAAATCACTTTCAATTACTTTTGCGCTCACCAAAAGATTGAGCCCGGCATCCAGAGGTGCAGATTGCTTTATCCATTTTCGCAGCGTTTCTCCCATAGAGGATTAGAATAAAATGATTGTTGTAACACGCTTATTAAAGATGTTTCGTTCCAGCGGCATGAAATTTTGACTTTTTGCCGATCCCGAGTGTATCTAATCTTGAAAGACAACGTACCTAAGATTTTGGATTGTCTTGACCTACAGACTTTTTTCCCACGTAGGAATAAAACCTTTTTTGATAAAATCTTGTAGTATAGAGTGATTATTCCCTGATCCCTCTTACTCTCCCCATTATACCATTTTTTTGTAGCATAGTGCGGAAACCACCATCAAAGCTTCATGCTGTTGCGTATATCCTCGTCGGATTTCTCCTTTTTATCGGCATAGCCGCTTGGGTATTCTTTTCGTTTTTTTTCGAGGATCTTTTAAATACTTTTGCAGTACCCAAGATCGAAGAGGCGGCACTCACTGCAACGCATGGTGTATACCACCTTAAACTTGGCAGGATAAGCTATCATCATCACAAAATTCTTTGTGCCGGATTTGATCTGCAGCGCGTTCGTTTTGATAGCGGTGCCCAAGGCACGGCAGTCAAGCGTGTGTATATTGATACGGTTGAATTCACCGGAGTTAATATTCTAAAGATCTATCTGGGTAAAGCGCTTGCGATGACAAGCATACAAATGGATTCACCAAGAGTATATATGACCGATCTTTCAAAAGAAAAACCCAGTCCACGCGATCCGGCAGCAGATTCACTGCGTATCGTGAAATCTGCTCCGATAAATTTGCCCATTATTTCTTTTGATAGTATCGCACTTCGCAATATAAGTTTGTATTTGCCCGATAGACTAAATTCCGGTGATGAACCTTCATTCAAAGGAATATCATTTCGCCTGACGGATTTTTATTTTAATTCCAAAACAAAAGAAGCACAGCCCGTACTTTTTTCGAAACGGGTAGATCTGGCAATTCCCGATGCTAAATATCCGGTCGGAGACGGTACGTATTCTCTTGCTGTCAAAAATCTGCGAGGGAATTCGCAGGACTCTTTAATTACTGTGGACAAAATCGGATTTGAGCCAAATTATTCCGAATCAGCATTTGCAGCAAAATATAAATATGCAAAGAGCAGACTTGATTTTCGATGTAACGGCATAAGAATTGAAGGAATTAATTTTGTCAGTTCGTTTTCAAGTGGCAATATCGTTTTCCGAAAGTTTACGACGAACACCTGGTTTCTTGATACCTATGAAGATCGTACAAGGCCTGCCGATCCGCATCCCCCCCGTGCTATGATGCCGAATGAACTTATCAGTGATCTTCCGATAAAAATTGATATTGATTCGATCATTTTTAAAGACGGCGAAATTCGGGTCCGTGAGCGGAAAGCCGGATCGCCTGGTACTCTCGGTTTTACTCATGCACATCTCACCATTTCCCCTCTATCAAAAGATACATTAAGTCCGAGGTATAAAAAACCGGCAGTGATCACTGCAAGTGCATATTTCCTCGGGCAGGCACTTTTAAAAACTACTGTTACATATCCTCTTCATGAAAAGAATTTCGATTTGAATCTCCGTGCCACGTTAGGAAGTTTTTCTGTGGAAAAGCTGAATTCTTTCCTGATTCCTAATGAACGTATAGAGATCACCGGCGGAGAGGTACAAAGTGCGAGAATCAATATGGCTATTCATTCAGGTGCTTCAACCACAACGGTGACACCGCTGTATAGCGGCTTCAAGATAAAAGTTTTACCAAAGGATCCGAATGCCAAGCCCGGTCTTATGGAGAAGCTCAAAACATTTATTGCAAAGACCTTTGTTCTTGATGCTTCAAATCCTGATGATAATAAGCTTCTTCCTGGAACAACGTCGCTTGTCCGCACTCCGAATCAGGAATTTATGCAGTTTATCTGGTTATCACTGAGGAAATCACTTGGTAAAGTTGTTGGAGGATTTAAATAATGGAAAAGAAAGTGAAAGTAAAAATTTCAAAAACAAGAAAAATACTTTATATTGTGGGCGGTGTGATCGTTTTTCTTGGCTTAGCCGCATTTATTTTTTTCACCTTCTTTCTTCAGGGTTTTGTCAATAGTCTTATTAACTCAAAAGTTAAAGAGGCGACGCGCACCTCTACACATGGTCTTTTCAGGGTTGAAATCGGCAAAGTTAATTATAAGGATGGTTCATTCTATTGCACAAAGGTAGAGCTTATTCGTGAAAGATATGATAGTACTGAATCCGGAATGACGGTAAAAAAGCTCAGCGCCGATTCAGTCCATTTCGATGGGCTGAATCTTTTTGATGTGCTGATGGGCAAAGGATTATTCATGGAGAAAATGGAGGCACATGGTCCCAAGGTATATCTGGTTGACGCTGCCACCGGCAGAGAAGAAATAAAAAATATACCTCCGGATACGACACCGATCGCCAAGCTGATGCCGGGTAGAATGCCGGTGATCTCCTACGATAGTATTATTTTAAAAGACATTCGTGTCTTTATACCGCAGGAAACTAAGCCGCCAAGCATTGATTCTTCATATAGCGGCTTAACGGTGAAGATCATTGGGATGCGTCTGGATAACGATGTGCTGAGGAAACAGCCTCTTTTAAATTGCAAGGGAATAGACCTTGCTATTAAAGGACTGCCAAATGGAATTGCAGATAGCTGCTATGTATTAGGAGTTTCAGGGTTGCATCTATCAGTTACCGATTCACTGATCACACTGGATTCGTTGACGTACCATTCTAAATATTCCGAAGATGTTTTTGCATCGAAACACCGGTATGCTACTCCGATGATCGATTTTCGTTTTACGGGAATGCGTATCGAAGGGATAGATCTTAACAGGTCGACTGCAGATGTTGCAATCGAATTTCATAAATTTAGCATACATTCATTTTACGTTGATTCCTATGAGGACCGCCGTCGGCCGCTTGACCCTAATCCAAAAGCAGTATTGTTTCCGAACGAGCTTCTGAATTCATTTGCCGGGAGGATCAGGGTGGATTCCGTTCTTCTTGAGAACGGACGAATGAAAATGCATGAGCGCATTGCCTCAGGCAAGGGTACACTTTTTTTTGATCGTGTACGGATCGCAATTTCTTCTATCATAAAAGGTGCAAAAAATCAGCCAGAGACGAAGCCCACTACGATTTCATTAAGCGCCCTCTTTCTCGGCGAAGCTCCATTTAAGGCTACGTTCACGTATCCGCTCGGTGAAAAAAGTTTTAATATGGATGCACATGCTACCCTTGGCTCATTTGACGCAAAGAAATTAAATCCATGGCTCATTCCTTTAGAGCGCTTGGAAGTATTAGACGGAGTACTCGAAAGCGGAAAGATCGAGATGAAAGTACGTTCCGGCATTGCGACGACAACAGTTCTCCCTGTTTATCATAATTTTTCGGTGAAGGTTTTGCCTAAAGATGCACATGCTTCGATCGGATTATCCGAAAAGATTAAAACGCTTCTGGCCGGAACATTTGTGCTTCGTGGAAGTAATCCGAATTGGTTGGGAAGTTTGAAAACCGGTGCTTCTACTCGCAGCCGAACCCGGACCGAATCGTTCTTTCAATTCCTTTGGTTTGGAGTTAGGATGGCTCTTGGGGATGTGATCGGAGGGTTTAAATAGGTATAAGACGACAACCCTGAAATATTTGTTCGTACCTGTGCATTTGCCTTCCTTAGATTCGGCATGCGAAATAGATCTACAGCAAAAAAGATTTTTTATTCTCTTCTCGGCGCCTTCGTAGTCATTGCAGCAGCCGTATGGATATTTTATACCTATTATTTTCAGGATGCTCTCAATGAATCTTTGATCGGCAAATTACAAGCTTCTATCGAAGCAGCTACACATGGTCAGTACAGGTTGAGTATCGGAAGGGTCGTCTATAAAGACGGCGCAATGTTTTGCACAAATTTTGTGCTCAGACGTGTACGTTACGGAAAAGATGAGACCGGATTGACATTGGAAAGGCTGGAACAGGATACAGTGTATTTCAAGGGACTGCACCTTGTATCCCTATTGCGCGGAAATGGCTCGTTCATGTCCCGGATGGAAATGAGATCACCGAATATTTATATAACCGATATTGCTGATGGGCGTAAAAAATTAGAAAAATTACCGTTTGATACTTCTACTTTTGCGACAAAACTTCCCGATGATCTGCCTGTTATTTCCTTTGACAGCGTTTTCCTGGATAATATGCGTATTTATGTTCCGGAAAAACTGAGGCTTGCCGAAGGGGATTCCATTTATGAGGGTGGATTTGCTCATCTTGGAAATTTCCAGTTAGATAGCGCTGCAATAGCTTCCGCGCCGCTTCTGTTTTCAAAATATGTTGAAGTATATCTTCCGAAGATGCGCTATGATATGAGTGACGGAGTCTATTCCTTGGAAGCGGGTCCGATCCATGCACAACTATCTGATTCGCTTATTTTGATCGATAGTGCTTCGATCACTCCAAAGTACAATGAAGAAGAATTTGGCGAACACTATAAATACCTTCGGGGCAGAATTACGTTTCGCTCCTCAAATATCCGAATTGAGGGTTTGGGTCTCGAAGGTTTGATGGAAGGCGAAAGTCTTAAAGTTCGTAAATGCATGGTAGGCTCATGGAAAATGGATTACTATTCCGATAAGCGCAAACCGCGAGAACCTCATCCGCAGCCTGCGGTGCTGCCAAATGAACTTGTCCAAGAACTGCAATTGCCGATGAGCATAGATTCGTTCGTTCTTGATAATGGTAAGGTCAGGATTCGTGAACGTGCTCCCGGAAGTACACAAGCAGGAGTGCTGACATTTGATCATGCTAAAATTATCGCGTCTCCGTATTGCAATGATACTGCTTCATCGAATTACGGAAAGGCAACACACGTATATATTTCGGCTCTTTTTTTAGATGAGGCATCCGTTTCTGCAAGTATAGAATACGAACTTGAAAAAAGCGAACTTGAAATGAATATCGAAGCCAAGGTAGGAAAATTAAATGCAAAAAAACTGAATGTTTTTCTTATTCCCAATGAGCGAAAAGAGTTAACCGGCGGCACGATAGACGGTGGAAGTTTGCGAATGAAGATCCATAATGGTATTGCAACAACAACCGTCACGCCGCAGTACGAAGGGCTATCAATGAAAATTCTTCCGCAGGTGCCGGGGCAATCCGGTGGTTTGCTCAATGGAATAAAATCTTTTCTTGCAAATCTTTTCATCCTTCGCGCCAGTAATTTTGATAAAGATGATATCAAGGCTGTTTCTGCAACAACAACAAGGCGCCGTGACCAGCATGAAGAACTCCTGCAATTTATCTGGTACGCACTGCGGAAATCTCTGGGGAAAGTTATAGGGGGATTTGAATAAAACCTTGGATGATGATTTCATAGTGATTAGAAAAAGGATGCTCTTTAGAAGCACAAGTAAGAAGAAAAATTAAACGTAAAGAGTTCTTTATTCCGGTTTGTAATAATAGAGTGAGGTTGAGCACGATAATCTTCCGTGGTTTCCTTGAACAAATCCATACTTAAAAATAGTTGAGTCAGAGACTCGTAGGACAATAACTGGACGCGGTCCGATCAGATCCAAACATATATAACTATTTCGATTGGAATTCCAGGCTTCTGAAATCATGAATCCTTTACTGCATAACGCTTGTAACAATGAATCAAAACTTACATTAAAAGTACTATAGGTATACGTTCTTGTGGAATCGGCAGGAAATTTTGTTTCAAGCGTTGAATCTCGCAGTAGTAGAGTTTTAGAAAAAATACATTGCGCTTGAGAGACAGAAGTAGTAGTACTGCTATGGCAACCCATTGATACAACGAGCAAAATAAAAATACTAATAATTTTCATAAAAGTAAAGACACAAAAAAACCGCTAAAGGTTACAAAATTGTGGGTAAGTGCAGAATCAATTCGCGAAAGCTTATTTACGAAACGGAGTCGCAGGCTAAAGCCATGCGCCTACCAACGTTCAATTCACTTTACTATCGTGATCTTCTTCGTCGAAACCGCATCTCCTGCTTTTACTCGTAAAAAATAATTTCCAGATGAAAGATTCTTTCCTGATAGTTCAACGATATGACTTCCCGAATTATAAAAACCATGAGCAGCTTCTGAAATTGTTTCTCCGAGTGCATTATACAATTCAATAACAACATCACTCCTTTTCGCAATAGTAAAACGAATATTCGATTGCTCGGAAAAGGGATTCGGGTAATTCTGTTCGAGTTGGAAAGATTGTTGAGAGACTTGATGATCTTGAACTGCATTTGTCGGAATATTTTTGAATACGCCGCCACCTTGAGTGGAGACGATAACTCTTCCATCACTTTGCCGGGCGTCGAGTGATTCGACGATCAAACTACCTATCGTTGTCGTCGCTTCCTGAACCCAGATCGTCTGCGAGCCGTTGATCTTTGTCGTTGCATACAATCCGACGCTTGTGCCGACATAATAGATCGTACCGTTTGAGGTATGAAGTATTTTCGCGCAGCGCACCGAAGGTCCGACACCTGCGCCATCAGGCAATTCTTCTAAATTACCTCCGATAGCATTCCATGTTTTTCCGCCATTAGTCGTGTGAAAAAGACTCTGTACATTGTAATTGGAAAAAACGACGATGATCTCATTAGCATTGGCGGGGTCCACTTCTATTCCGGCTATAAATCCGTTCTTAGGAAAATCTGCTCCTGAAATATTTTTTAAGGATGGCGTCTTACCTGATGCGTTATCAACTTCAAAAACTTTTCCTACACTTGTTCCGAAAAAAAGTCTGTCCTTTACATCAGTTGCAAATCCAAATGTTGTGATAAAACATTGTAATGGATGAAGCGCAATTGCTACATCTTTGAGTTCGGTCCAATTCGACGAAATATTGCCGGATTGAGTAGGAATCAAGGTAATACTATCAAATCGCCAGAGGTGATCTGTCTGGGCTTCATAGAGTTCATTACCAAGATTGGGTTCGAGAATATAATTAGTAAAAAATTTTGCAACACTACTATCCGATGGCGGCGGAAGACGTCCGATATAAGAAATATATTGACCATCATTATATAAACATTCGATATAGCCGCTTTGTGATGACCCAAAGATCTGCGCTCCGCCATTTGTAACAGCAGTTGTCATACCATCGCCTCCGGATACAACGAACCAAGGATCACCAAAGAGCGGCGATTGCGTTGCATACGTACTATTATCCTGCAAGCCGCTTATGATAAAATTGTCGTTAGGAGTGCCATGATCAAGGGAAGAATGATAGACTTGTGCAGATGAAAGTCCATTATTAAAGCTGATCCATGAGTTGTCATCCGCGATAAAATCATCAAGCTTATCAACGCCGCCATCATTTCCAATGAAAAGGGTTGAGTGATTTGTCCGCGAAAAAAGGAATGCATGCATATCAGGATGCAGAGTGCCGGGACGCATAGTATAAGGATACCCACCGATCTCAATAAAACTTGAAGGTCCTTGAAATCCTTCTGCCGAATAATACAGATTTGTACCGCCGACGAATACTGTATTTATATCATCCGGGCCAACGGCAAGAACGAGAGCATATCCCCCTAATGATTTATAATAACTGAGAGGATCATTATCAAAAGGCACTGTACGCGATTCCCATTTTCCCCCCGCCCCGCTTCCATCGCCTGAAAGATAGGAATATTTAGAAAGTGAGTTTTGCGTGACAAATTCAGTGTCGGCAAATACCCATTCCTTCGGAGTTTCAGTAAGGAAATAGAGAACATTATCATTCGATTCAGAAACTGCAAGGCGCGAACGTCTGATGAGTTTTGGCAAAATACTGCCGGAAATATTTATCCACTGTATCCCATCGGTGGAGCGCCAGACACCTTGATTAGGTGATGCTGTTCCGTCATACGAGCTGCCGATCGCAGCATAAAGTGTGCCGCCCGAGCCTCGGACGATCTCAGAATTAAAACATTTAACTGAATCGCCGCCGAGGACATTCGTCCATGTCGCACCGGCATCAGTACTGCGCATGATTCCTCCATAACATGCAGCATAGATAATATTTTGCTCCAAATTTTTAGGATCCAGAACAAGATTCCAAATGCCGCTAAAATTTACATCAGCAATATGTTTGCTCGTTGTCAGCGTAGCAGGAATGGGATTCCACGATGCGCCGTTATCGGTGGATCTATATATTCCATTACCCCATGAGTGAGTACGGATATTACCGGTCTCGCGTCGTCCGGTAGTACTTAGTAATTCTCCCGTTGAATAATACCAAGTAGATTCCTTTCCTTTGCGTGTATCCTGAACAATTGCGCTGACTGATTGCTCATCATTCGGAAGTGTAACCTTCACCCACGATTGTCCTGCATCGATCGATCGCCACACACCTCCTGAAGCAGAGCCTGCAAGCATATTGCTTTCGTTTAGTATATCGATTCCAATAGCTTGTATTCTGCCTGATTGATTAGCAGGACCGATAGGCTGCCAATCGAATGGAAGTGGCACGCTTAACGTTCCGCCAAATGGGTCATGTCTTGGAAGCTTTGATGCAAATTCAAATTCTTTTTGTGCAATGAAGGGCGGAATCTCATTTGTATTTGGATCGCGCAAGCGAATAAAATTATACTCCTCTCGTGCAGAAGGATCGTCGGGATATTCTATATTCTCGTTTTTTATTTGCGCGAAAGAAATGGAGGTGCTCAGACTAAGAAGGAGGGTGATGGCACGGAAGAGTATAGGTAGTTTCATAATGAATATTGCCAAGCACAAAAACTCGTCTCAAAGATACACCATTTTAGACTGTTTAATTCATATAGTGATGGTTTTTTTAAGTCAAAAATAAGGTATACAAATCAGTGAACTCAAATACTGAATTATCGTTTATTTATATGCACTCACTGACTATACTGATCGTATTTCGGAGCAGCAGGCAACGTCTGCACTGTTTTATCCCGTTAAGCCGGGGTTCCAGTCATCACGAGATCGCGAACAGATTGTTCGGTGAGTGTTTTATTTTTTATTTATTCTATGGAATTCGGAAGAGTTGAACCAAAGGAATTAAATACTATTGATCACTCCTTGCCAAAAGAATCGGCAAAGACGAAAGCAATACTAAAAGCTACAAAAAGCAAGACGAAGGGTACAGTTCATTTTGGCTGTGCCAAATGGGGACGCAAGGAATGGATTGGTCTTATCTATCCCGAAAAAACGAAGGAGAAGGATTTTCTTGCTCAATATGGAAAGCATTTTAATTGTATTGAACTAAATGCCACTTTTTATCAGATCTATCCCACTGCGAAAATAGAGGGCTGGGCAAAAGACGTAGGAAAGGATTTTCTTTTTTGCCCGAAGTTTAATCAGAGCATTACACATTTTAGAAGATTAAAAAATTGCGACGATAGTACTTCAAGTTTCCTCGAATCAATTTCCGGTTTTGGCAAGAAGCGTGGACCATGTTTTTTACAATTGCCGGATAATTTCGGAACGAAGAGTTTTGAAGTACTTCAAGCTTATCTCCTTTCGCTTCCGAAAGATCTGGAAGTTTTTGTTGAAGTTCGTCACACCGATTGGTTTACGACGGAGTATCGCGAGAAGCTTTTTGATTTTCTTGCCTCGAATAATAACGGTTGGGTGACAACCGATACCTCCGGCAGAAGAGATTGCGTACATACGGAGCTTCCTATTCCAAAAGCCTTCATCCGTTTTGTCGGCAATAATATTCATCCAACAGATTATCCGCGCATTGATGCATGGGTTGACCGCATTAATACCTGGCTGAAATCCGGCATCAAAGAAGTATATTTTATGATGCATCAGCATGATGAATCAAATACTCCTATCATCAGCGAATACACGGTGAAGCTTTTAAATGAAAAATGCGGGTTGGATCTGCCCGTACCGAGGCTTATAGAGCAGCAAACAACTCTCTTATAGTGGGGCGGACTTTTGTCCGCCCATTTCTCGAACGGACTGAAGTCCATTCCACTATCTACTGATCTCTTACGCTGCTTTCTTGAGTTCCTCTACGGCTTGTTTGACGAGCTCGATATTAATATCAAGTTTCACCTCATCGCTGACTGCAATTTGCCCGGCTTCAGTCAAACCATTGAACAGCATACCAAACTCTTTACGGCTGAGCTTGCCGGTGATCTCAAATCCGGCAACCGGTAAAGATTGCAAGCCGATGATCGTGCCATTATAGACGACATCAAGCTTGACTTCCTTTGTGACGCCACGAAGATTTAAGTCACCGGTAACAACGAATTCACCGTCATCTTTCTTTGCAATAGATCTCGAAACGAACGTCATTTTCGGATGAGCAGCGGCTTCAAAGAAATCTGCACTTTGCAGATGCCCGTCGCGCTGCTCGTTATGGGTAGTAACGCTTGCAACGTCAGCTTCAAAGCTTATCTTTGCATCGCTAAAATCCGGTTTTTCAGCTTCAACAGTGCCGCTGAATGTCGTGAAATTGCCCGTTACGGTCGCCACAACTAAGTGTTTAACCTTAAATTTGACCTCAGAATGCATAGGGTCGATAGTCCAAGTAGCCATAAGTATATCCTTTCTTAAACAGTGTATAATGTATGTATTTACAATTGATGTATATACATACGTTTTTATAACTGGAAATGTTTCAGCTAATTTTTTATATTTTATTGATAAATTTAGGGTTTATAAAAATGGGATTTTATGAGTAGAAGATTCTGAAATATTTTTGGATAGGGCATACAGCATAATAATGAATTTTGCAATACTTAAAACCGAGTGGCTCATCCAGTTTGAATATACTTATGAAGATGCTGAAATTGGTTGCAAGTAATTTGGAACATTCGGCAATACCACCCTGTTGCTCTCAGGCGAATTATTCGCAATCATCCCTTTTTTATTATTATCAAAAACAATTACTGACCAATGAAAAATAAATCTCAGGCATTTAAGGTTGCTGCATATACAATGCTCGGCGCGATCATGCTATTCGCAACTGTCCGCGTTGTACTTGCAGCCACTGCTCTCGATTTCACTTTGCATAATCATACCGAAAAATCGATTCACCAGATCCATATTTCCGGTCATGACGATAATGATTGGGGCGATGACGTGCTCGGCAAAGGCATTCTTGAAGAAGGCGAATCCTCAGAGATCAAGTTCTCTGAAGGTAAGGCCGCTCCAACCTATGATATGCGTGTCGAATTCGAGGACAAGACCGTAGGTATATGGCCTAATCTTGATCTTACCCAGATCACCGATATTACGATCTTCTACAAAGAAGGCAAACCCTGGGCAAAAAGCGAAAATAAATAATTGCTGAGTTTTTTTCTTATGCCTCTGCAATATTAAGTTGCAGAGGCATTTTTTTGTCATTTAGATAGGAAGAGCAGCCGAAAAGAGAAATCAATAAATAAAAATATGATCCATATCAATCGTCATAATCAACATCCGAAGGATGATCGAAAAGCAACTTCATGATCTGATGTTCGCGTAAAGGCAAGAATGCAAAAGGCACGCCATCGCTATCGGAGAACTCTACTTCATAAACCCCTGCTCCCATTTCCTGGATCACACGCCCAACCTGCCCACGCGGCAATCCCTTCTCAGGAAGCTCTTCAAGCAAAACGATGAGATCGAGTTCGTTAATTTCTGGCATCTTCAAGACAAAGAGTGATGACTTCCTTCATTTGCACAGCCAATTCATCCAGTGATTTCGCCTGGGAGTGGCAGTCGCGGAGTTCCGGAACAGATCCGACATACCACCCTTCGCTGTCGCGTTCGATGATATAATTATATTCGTGCTTTTCTTTCATGATTATTAAACCACTACTAAAGAATAATAATGCCACATCTCCATCCGCTCCGTATAACAATTCTTGCATCCGGTGGAAAATTGTCACAGTTATTTGGGAAGATGATACAATAATTTATTTATGAAAGACTAAATGAAATATTGAACTTGTAGAATCAACCTTATAGCCTATTAATGTTGTTTGAACTTGTTCGCCATTAGCTAGCACTGCTCCACTTGAGAAAGCAGAATTAGTGATGGACCCGATGTGCGATCGGATTTCATTCGTGGATAGGATCGAGGAAATTGAACTATCTGAGGTAAGTAAATATGGTATATCTGTTAATAAGAGCGAAATATGCGAAGATGAATGAAAGCGAAGTCCGTACTCGAAGTCTGACACTTGATAAAGGAAGAACTTTAATCGATTATTACCTAAGTCTGCGAGAAAAGTAATTGTATAATTCGTAGTTTCGTAATTGTAATCTGGACCTGAAAATCCAGGATTGTTATTGTAATAATGGCTTCGGACCATATAGGCTAGACCAGATAAAGAAAAAATAATATTAGAAAATTGCTTTATTTGAACGCTATCTTTTGGCGGGTTGTATTATATTCCGACGGTTGCACTTTGCATGAGAACAAGAATAAAGCACTAAGAAGTGATATAAGGGTAGTAGATTTAATTTTTTTTTTTTGAGCAAGCACAAATATACGACAATTAAAGCGATTCTGCAAGGTCATAAATTTGCCCCCTACACATCCAAATTCCTTACATACATTGCATTCTTTTCTGGTGAGGCACTTCTTGGTTCTACTGCATCGCCCATGAGGGTTTCGAAGATGTCGGCGGCGTTAGTAAGTTCCCGCAAGCTCCGGTGCTGGCTCAGTGAATAAGCGCATTAATTGTTCCTCTCGCAATGAAGCAAAGGCGTATGCGCGCCCCAAGTTGTCGCAAAATTCAACATCATAAACGCCAGGTGCAAGGTACTCAACGACTGTACCTAATTCGCCACGACGAAGATGGCGTTCAGGCACGTCTTCGACAAGCGCAACCACATCCAATATTTTGAGTTTCTGTTCCATCTTATACTATATAACATGAAGACAGGCGAGGAAAATCCTCACCTTTTCTGATGATCCAAATGCTGCGAATCTTTACTTGTATTTCCTGCGAATTGGAATATAACGGAAAATCGATGTGATAATGGATTCCGTATTCATCTGCAAAGTGGACTATCGCCTCACGCTCTTTTACAACATCAAGCAAAATGTCTCTAAGTTTACCAGCATCCTTCCTCCCCCAGCCGAATACAGATGCAAAGACCAGGGCTTTGTGTCCTCCTACTTTATGTTTAGTGTTTAGGCAATAATCCCTCAACTCTCAATAGGGACTACTGCCTTTTCTGGATTAGGAAGAATCATACTGAATTACACATCCAAATTCCTTACATACGTTGCATTTTTTTCGATGAAGGCACGTCTTGGTTCTACTGCGTCGCCCATGAGGGTTTCGAAGATGTCAGCGGCGGCGGATGCGGATTCGATGTTGACGCGAAGCAGTGTGCGCGTTTCGGGATTCATGGTTGTGCTCCAGAGCTGATCGGGATTCATTTCGCCTAATCCTTTGAAGCGCGAGATCACGATGCCTTTCATATCCGGTGCAACAGGCGTTGCGATCGAACCTTCATCGGCTACGAAATCCTGATCTTCGGCAATTTCCTCTTCGTCCTTACCGTTCTTGCGCTGAGCTTTGATGCGTTTCAAGATTTCGTCGCGCTCTTCGTCGTTATAGGCATAAAATTCCTGCTTACCTTTTTTTACTTTATAGAGCGGCGGTTGAGCGATATAAATATTTCCGTTCTCGATCAGATCGCGCATGTGATTATAGAACAGCGTCAGGATCAGCGTGCGAATATGCGCACCGTCAATATCAGCATCAGCCATCAGGATGACTTTGCCGTAACGCATCTTCGTCAGATCCTGCTGTTCGCCGATTCCGATTCCAAGCGCAGTAAAAATATTTCTGACTTCTTCGTTCTCAAGCATCTTATGCAAACGTGCTTTCTGCACGTTCAGGATCTTTCCTTTAAGCGGAAGGATCGCCTGAAATCTTCTATCGCGTCCCTGCTTCGCAGAGCCGCCTGCGGAATCACCTTCGACTAAATAAATTTCGCAATGCTCCGGATCAGTGATCGAGCAATCAGCAAGCTTGCCGGGAAGCGCAGAATTTTCCAGCGAATTTTTGCGGCGCACCATATCTTTTGCTTTGCGCGCAGCTTCGCGGGCTTCGGCAGCGCGCGTAACTTTTTCGATAATGCGTTTGCCGATCGGCGGATTTTCTTCTAAGAAAGCGGCGAGCTGTTCGCCGAGGATCGATTCGATAATTCCTTTGACTTCGCTGTTGCCGAGCTTCGTTTTCGTCTGTCCTTCGAACTGCGGCTCCTGAACTTTCACGGAGATGATCGCCGTAAGTCCTTCGCGGAAGTCATCGCCTGTCAGCGAGATCTTATCGGATTTGATCAGATTATTTTTCGCTGCCCAATTATTCATCGTGCGCGTCAGCGCAGTCTTGAAGCCGGCAACGTGCGTGCCGCCTTCATGAGTATTGATATTATTGACGTAGCTGAAAAGATTTTCGTTGTACCCGTCATTGTATTCGAAGCAAACTTCAACCGGAGTGTTCTCCTTCATGCCTTCGATGAAGACGGGCTTATGCAGAGAAATTTTATTGCGATCGGTATGACGCACGAAATCGCGCAAGCCGCCTTTAGCATGAAACACTTCTTCTTCCTTCGTGCGCTCATCGCGCATTTTGATAACGACGATCGGATTCAAGAACGATAGCTCCATCATACGCTCGCGCAGATAATCGAAGCGCATTGCAATAGAGGGCTTGAAGATCTCGGCATCGGGCAGCCACGTAACCTTCGTGCCCGTGATCTTCGTTTTGCCGATCACTTTTACAGGAGCGACGGGATCGCCTGCAAGATATTTCTGATAAAAAATTTCGCCGTTCTGATGTACTTCAACTTCGCACCATTCGCTCAGCGCATTCACAACCGATGCGCCAACGCCATGCAGACCGCCGGAAACCTTATAGACATTCTTATCGAACTTTCCGCCGGCATGAAGGACGGTCATAACGACTTGAATGGCGCTGACCTTTTCTGTCGGATGAATACCTGTAGGGATTCCGCGTCCGTTATCGGTAACGGTGCAGCTTCCATCTTCATTGAGCACGATATCAATTTCGGATGCATGACCTGCGAGAACTTCGTCAATGGAGTTATCGACGATCTCATAAACAAGGTGATGAAGTCCGCGCGGACCGACATCACCTATATACATAGCGGGGCGCTTGCGCACCGCTTCAAGCCCTTTTAAGATCTGAATATCCGATGCGCCGTAATCCTGAGTTTTTGCCATCAAAAATGTGTATTTTAACCTATTGAAATATAATGACTTACGAGGTAAGATTTCTATCGCAGTTATAACAAAAATTTAGAGGGGAAGGCTCCCGAAAGCAGAAGGAAATTTGGATAATTTATTTCCTCGTAATTATTAACTCGTTTCAACATTGCGTCTCATTATGTGACTTATAGTCCGTTGACTTATTTCCAACATTATCGTAGCTTTGTCTTGTGAATATTAAAGTAATTATCGGTGACCGTATTAGACAACTCAGAAACGCAAAAGCTATTTCTCAAGAGGAATTAGCCCACATAGCGGGATTGGATCGTACCTACATCACCAGTGTCGAAACTGGAAAGCGGAATATTTCCATCGTCAATATCCAAAAGATTTGTAAAGCGCTTGAGGTCCCGATGAGCAAATTTTTTAGCGCCAAGGAGTTTAACTAATGGTTACACCTGGAGACATCATAAACCATGCCGAAATGTGCTCTGACGCTGGCAGGGGGATGATGCAAAGAGGAATGAATTTTAGGAGTAACGATTCGATGAGTGTTATCCTCATGTCCCTACGAGTTGGTGCTCCATACGAAGACAAAGTTGAAGATGATGGACGAATCTTGATTTATGAAGGCCATGATGTTCAGAAGAACTTTGCCTCAACAAGTGATCCGAAGGCCGAGGATCAACCAATGTATTTCCCCTCAGGTATGCCAACGCAGAATGGAAGATTTTACCTCGCTGCATCCGACTTCAAGAAACAAAAAATTGCACCTGAGCTTGTACGTGTCTATGAAAAGATAAAAGCTGGCATCTGGGTTTACAACGGAGTCTTTGAACTCGTTGATTCTTGGTTAGCTGAACAGGCAGGAAGGAAGGTCTTCAAGTTCAAACTATTAGTAACCGATGCCACAACAACCGAAAGGAAGAAGAGCGAAAACGATCTAAAGGATTTAGAGCATAACCGAATGATACCCTCTGCGGTTAAACTCGAAGTTTGGAAACGGGATAAAGGAAAGTGCAAAATGTGCGGCTCAACAGATAACTTGCATTTCGATCACATCTTGCCTTTCGCTAAGGGTGGTACATCATTAATAGCCGAGAACATACAGCTATTATGCGCCAGACATAACCTTCAAAAAAGCGACAACATCGTTTAAGATTCTGTGTAAGGCTCAAAAATATATTATATTAGATGCGCAGTTAATAGGCACCTAATCATATATGACGAATAGCGAGTATATTATCGAAATGGTTGATGATATGTATTGGTACTTTGCGTGGAAGCAAGTGCAGACTTTTGTTGTATCTCACCCTAAGAAGCCATCGCAAATAATTTATTTATGGATCAAAGATTCATATCAAATTGCATTTCCTAACATCCGACATTTCTTTGATTATATGGACGTCTATGGACTAGGCGATCATGAAGAACTGGAAAGATATGATTACGAAGATGTTTTTGACAATGATTGCCATCAAAATCCTTTTCGTGATTTTATTATCTCCATTGTTGAAGGAAAATATGATGAGTGGTTAAAAACTGCTTACAGAGGACGATATGTTTTGAGAAACGATGAAAACTAAAACCTTGCGTGTGTGCACAGTGATACTCTTGAATTATAAGGAGTTGCAGGCGCTCATCCGCCGATCTTTGGTGGAAGCGAAAAGCGAAAAGCTAAAAGCTAAAATGAGGAGGGGATATGGAGGGGAGAATGCAAAATTAAAATGTAAAATGTGACCTGGATTAATGAGGTCCTTCGACAGGCTCAGGACAAGCTTATGGGATTTGGCCTGGATTACACGGAAGTTGGGTACGGAACGAAATTTCTGTTTCTCCGTTAGTTTTTATATGAATAAGTCATTTGATGAGATTCGCACGGAAGTGCTTGAACTTGACCCCGAAAGTCAGCGCCAGCTTCGGGATGAAATAGACCGTAACCTTAATTCCGACCAAGCCGGTTTCCATGAGGCCAAACGTCGCAAAGATGCCGTTGATCGCGGCGAGATGAAAACGGTTGATGGTCGGGAAGCTCTTTCCCGCGTTAAAAAACTCATCTCCCGTTGAACTTCAGACTTACCTCGGCCGCAGAAGAAGAATTTTCTGATGCAAGTGTATTCCTCTTCGAACAAAGCCCGCAAGCAGCACTTAGTTTTGTTGATGAGATATTCGAAGATATTGAGGAGATAGCAGAATTCCCTTTCCGCTACCCGATCTATGATGAGGACATCCGAGTAAAGCGAACTCATGTTCATCCTTACTCCATTTTTTATCAGATACTAAGCGACTTTGTCCTGATCCTTTCGATCAGCCATGATTCGAGGGAAGAGGGGTATTGGAAAGATCGGTTATAGCTCCACGCTGATGCGGAGTTTGCCGCCTAAGCCTTGCTCGACGATCTTTGTGAGTGTCGAGAGGCGTATATCGCTTGCATCATTTTCGATGCGCGAGATGTAGGATTTATTGGTGTGAGCTTTGAGCGCAAGATCCGATTGAGTCAGATGCGCATCTTCGCGCGCCTGTTTGATCATTACTCCGAGCTTGAAGGTTTCGAAGCCACGTTCGTATTCATCGCGTTTTTTTGTTCCGATCTTCCCGTATTTTTTATCGAGATGGTCATCGAAGTTAGTTAGATTTTTCATATTCATACTCTTTCTTTATTTTTAAAGCACGTTCAATTTCGTTCTTGGGTGTTTTCTGTGTTTTCTTCTGAAACCCATTTGCAAGGATCACCAGATTTCCCTTATCGAAAAAACAAAAGATCCGGAATATCTCGCTCCCAACTTCTACTCTCATTTCATAAAGCCCATCTGTTCCTTCTATATGTTTAAGAAATTTCTCCGGCACTCGTTTAACTGTTCGTACGAATTTGATCACATATTCGATCTTTTCCTGAACAGCCAAAGACTGCTCGCTATAAAAATCGAGGAAGTAGTTTTTATAGTAAAATATCTTTCTTTCCATACTACGAGAATTAGGATGCAAAAGTTACCTAATTAGACAACAAAGTCGCTCGAAAAGTTCAAATATATATCAAGCTTAAAGCTTAAAGCTAAAATGGGAGGGTGCAGGGAGGGGGAATGTAAAATTAAAAATGTAAAACGTGACCTGGATTAATGAGATCCTTCGACAGGCTCAGGACAAGCTTTTGGGATTTGGTCCGGATTATGGATTCATAGGTGCCCGTAATATTAAATCTTTAAAAAAATGGTTTGGGCACCTTGACAGATGGGTTTTTATTTCGTATATTTGCAGATCAAGATTAATGGGATTTATTAAGGATTATACAGGATATTTCGAGAGTCCGCCGCGTGGCGGACTCTTTGATTTTAAAGGGGAAACCTGTGCGTGCGAAATGTTATATCGTTGATAAATAAAGGGCTTACAGGGGGGCTTTCGCCGAGTAGGGCGCAAGCTTAAAGCGAAAAGCTAAAAGTGGTGCAGGGATTCGGTAGGGGAAATTAGATATTTTTATTGATACGAATTCCGTTTGCTCCTTTGGTCGCAACGATATTTAAGATCTCTCACATTCGTCTGCCGCTTGGGGCGGGATATGACGCTGCGGATGCGTCACCATCTGGTGGCGGGGGATAACCTCACCCAAACCCTCTCCTTGAAAATAAGAGGGCATATTTTATTTCGCCAAGACCTTCCTTGCTTGCCATTTTCATCACATACGCTGAAGAGGTATATGTCCGGCAGGAAGATCGGTTATCCGAAGGTCACCATTGCGCTTGAAACGGCGACAATAACAAGAACTGCACATGCTGAGTAAAAAATGCCTTTAAGAAAGTTGTTCATGATGATTAGAAAGATAAATTGTTAAAAAAAAATACTTATACATTACAAACGAACGAGCGGTTTATTGTGTGACAAAAAGAATGAAAAATGTCGATTAGTGTGAAAGTTCAAGAATGGTCATTGCAACATTGATGATTGCTAAGATCGAGATAATTCTGAATGAATTTTTCATGGTGTTGTTTTAGAAAGTACGTGTTAAAAAAATGTTTTGTTTGTAATTCTGATTAGTGTGAAAATTCAAGAATGGTCATTGCAGCATTCCACATCCCCTCATCTGAATTGCTGATGTTGTTTGTCTGGATAGTATGCTTGTTTGA
>JBBQGG010000040.1:0-29119 GCA_038322815.1 Kapaibacterium sp. (SeqCode) | reverse complement strand
GGCTTTGCACAGCAAAAGAGCGGGGCGGTCAACCATTCCGAACGGTCTTCTATGACCTATGACATCTTTGACCTCTCCCCGCTCTCTGTCGGGTCACTTCATAACAAGAAATGCACGTGGTCAAGCAACATAGGATGACATGTCGGTTAAGTTTCATGGATTAGTACCTACTTTTTTGGATAAAGATGCAAAGGCAGAGAGTATTATACCCAATTTTACCAACCTTTAGACAGTAAAAATTACTAAGTTTGCTCAGACCAGGAGCAGAAAATTTTCTTTATTTAAGCGTGATGTATGGTACTGCCAGTTTATACTGAGCACTTGTCCTATCGCTTTTTTCAACTTCTCAAAGTCATTGGGTTTCCTAATATAAATATTTGCACCCTTTAGGAAAGTTTTTTCAATATCATCTTCTGATCCGGAAGTTGAATAGATAGCAATGGAAATGTCCTTGAGTTTACTATTGCTGCGAATCTCTTCAAGGCATTCCATTCCACTTTTGCGCGGCATATTCAGATCAAGAAAAATAACGTCCGGCAGCGATACGTCAGCCCTGGATAGGTAATCCATAAGCTGCTGCCCGTCATTTACAGTAAAAACCGTTGTTTTAACTTTAACATTATCTATCGCATCCTTAAAAAAGGTGCGATCATCCTCGTCGTCATCGGCGAGAAGAATATGGAGAGAATCTGTTTTCATAGTAAACTGAAAAAGAATACTGTTAAATATAAGGTAATTAAATCAGGTGATAACAATATGGTATATCCAGTTAACACGTCAGAGATTAACAACTTCCATTATAGAATGGGTTCAGCCTACCTTTATTGTTAATAGAAGATTTTATTCCCGACATATAAGTCTTATCGTCTAATGGCAAATACTCTTCGATGGAGGCAAGTTTTAGCCTGCAAGATAAACTTCCAAAATCGGTAAGGCTGAGATCTCAGATCCTCTTCTATACTACTTTTCGTTTCTGTAACATTATCTCCTTGAACTTTGTCGGTGTCAATCCGGTCATGGCTTTGAACTGATTCGAAAGATATGCAACACTGCTATATCCAAGTTGATAGGAAATTTCTGTGAGCGTAAGATTTTGGTTGATCAGCATATCCTTGATCCGTTCTATCTTCTGCATGATCGTAAAATGTGCAATAGAGGTGTAAGTAGCTTCAGAAAAAACTGCCGTCAAATAGCCATAACTGTAATTGAGTTTTTTGCTGAGATAATCTGAAATATTAATATTGGGGCGATCTTCTCCCTTGTTAACCATTTCAATAACTGCACGCTTGATCTGCTCAACCAGATCGTTAGGAACATCTTCGGTCAGATCGATAGCATAGCGCGAAAGTTCAGCATTTAGTTGAGCATGCTGTTCTGCATCAAGTTTTCTGATCGAGAGCGTACCCGAATCTCCGAATTCATATTCCATTCCTTTCGCCTTAAGGAGATCTTCGACAACTACCTTGCCGGTTACACTGGGCGAAGAATGAATGGAAAGTTTCATAGTTTAAGTTCTGCTCTTATATAAGTTCTTCTGTTATAATAGAATAGCCTGAGTTCAAACGATAAGAGATAGGGGAAAAGTTTTCCGAATTGAGACTCTAAACTATCACTTTTTATTATGCAACCTTTTAGTTGCATAATGAGTTATACCATTCATGGACAATGTTTTTAAAGCTCTTGCTGATGCAACCCGAAGGAAATTGCTGGATAAGCTCCACAAAAAAAACGGGCTTACCCTCGGCGAACTTTGCGAACATCTTGCCATGTCGAGGCAGGCAGTAACAAAGCATCTTATCATTTTGGAAAAAGCGAATCTGATCGCTATCCAATGGAAGGGACGCGAAAAATTGCATTACCTCAATCCGGTGCCGATCAACGAGATCTTCGAGCGCTGGGTAAGTAAATACGAAACACCTCGGCTTGCTGCACTGAGCAATCTGAAAAAGGATCTCGAAAACTCTCAAAAATAATATTTATCATGAATACAGAAAAATTCGTATATGTTTCCTACATCGCTACAACACAGCAGAAACTCTGGGACGCGCTTACCAAACCTGAATTTGTTAAAGAATACTTTTTTGGCAGAGAGATGGTAACTGATTGGAAGGTCGGCTCCCCTATTAAAATGGGTGATGATTGGGACGGCAAAGTCCTGAAATCTGAACCGATCAATGTATTATCGTTCACCTTCCATCATCTTGGTCAACATGCTTTAAGCTCTGAGCCTGTTTCTACAGTAATCTATGAACTTGTACAAAAAGGTCAAGTTGTACAGCTCATAGTGATTCACGAAGAGTTATCCAAGAAACTCTATGATAACATCAGTCAAGGATGGCCGCAAATTATCAGCAACCTCAAGAGCTTACTGGAAACAGGAAAGGCATCAATGAGCCTTTGGCAATAATTTCACTCTCTATAAAACGAAAGCAGATATCTATATTTTATCCGGTGGGACGGACTTTAGTCTGCCTTCTCGGGCGCACGGACTAAAGTCCGTGCCACTAAATTTTTATCAAATTCTTCATTGTAAAAAAAATGAATACAAATACATTTGTCTATAGTACATACATTAACACGACCCCTGAAAAATTATGGGAGTCTTTAACGACTTCGGAATTCACGCAACAATATTGGGGCGGAATGAAGATCGAATCCGATTGGAAAGCGGGATCACCCGTAACTCTATACATGCCTTGGGGAGGCAAACTTAATGAATTGAACGGAACAGTTCTTCTATCTGATCCGCCCAACATATTGTCCTATACAGGCATAGGCGGTCCTGAATCAGCCGTGACCTTCGAAATAAAAAAGATGTCGGAAAAAGAAGTTCGGCTCAACATTACCCATGAAGGATTCAGCGACAAAGCCAAGACTTCAATTTCTGAAGGATGGTTCGCAATTATGAGCAGCTTAAAAACATTACTTGAGACAGGTGCGGCGCTCGACCATTCCTGGTGGAAAGGATAAGGTCATCTTATTTCTGAGCCGTAAATCGTTTACGGCTCAGAATAAAATCAAACAAAGGGGCGCTACTTATTTGGGCTGAGGTGTGGTGCGCAGATACGATTTGATCTTCGTTACGCCTTGTGGGAATTTTGCTTCGAGTTCAGAATCCTTCACTGAAGGCTTGACGATCATATCATCGCCGTCTTTCCAATCAACAGGAGTTGCAACATCGTATTTTTCTGCGATCTGCAATGAGTCGATCGTACGAAGAACTTCCTTGAAATTTCTTCCGGTGGATGATGGATACATCATTGAAAGCTTTACCTTCTTATCAGGTCCGATAATAAACACCGAACGCACCGTCTGCTTACCGGATGAATTCGGATGGATCATATCATAAAGATTTGATACTTTGCTATCCTCATCGCCTATGACAGGATAGTTCATCGTTGTGCATTGCGTTTCATCTATATCCTTGTTCCATTCTTCATGAGCTTTGACAGAATCAACGCTTAATCCGATGACCTTCGTATTTCGTTTTTCGAACTCAGGCATCAGTTTCGCAACAGCGCCAAGCTCTGTTGTGCAAACAGGAGTAAAATCCTCGGGATAGGAAAAAAGCATTGCCCATTTGCCATCCATCCATTTATGCAAATTTATTTCACCTTCAGTTGTCTTTGCCGTAAAGTTCGGCGCTTCATCACCTAATCGTAACATATAGTTATTTGTATATAAAAATTAAAATTATTTCGAATAATAGTAAACAGATGACCTATACGCAAAACTCCCAAAGAAGTTATTTCTCCGCGATCTTCTTCATTGAATCCAATACCATTCCCCAATTTTCTCCGGTATGCTCAGCACCTGCTTCGGTCTTATTGTTGTCTTGGATAACGGTCATCAACGTAGCCCCATCTTTGGGTTCAAGCTTATAGGTTACGACCATTTGATTCTCAGGAGTATTCTCGGTGCCCGACATTGAGCTCCAATACGTGGATTTCAAAATTTTCTCAGGCTCGTGTTCTAATATCGTGCCACCATCTTCGTAAGACTTCCCTTCCCATTCGCCTTTATAGGTGATCTTCCCTCCGACTTTCCAATCGGCAGTCATATCCGTTCCAAACATATATTGCTTTACTTTTGCAGGGTCAGTTATTACTTCCCATACTGCTGCAGGGCTGGCATTGATCAAAATTGATTTTTCGACAGTAATTCCTTTATTCATAAAATTTATTTTAGTTAAGGATATTAAACAGAATGGCACCTATAATGTAGTTCCTTCGTAGGGGCACGCCGCGCATGCCTTTTTTTTCTTCTTTAAAATCGAAAGGGCACATGCAATGCGCCCCTACGATTCAGTTTTTAATTTGATTAGCCCTTCGCTTTTACATTCGCTGCCTTTACCAAAGCGGTAAAAGCTTCCGGATTGCGGACGGCAATATCGGCAAGAAGTTTGCGGTTGATCGTAATTCCGCTTTTGGCGAATCCACCGATCAGGCGTGAATACGTAGTGCCGTTCTCTCTGGCAGCGGCATTGATGCGGATGATCCAAAGTGCACGGAACTCGCGCTTACGGACGCGACGGTCACGATAGGCGTATTGGCGGGCTTTATCAACGTGATGCTTTGCAACGGTAAGGACGTTGCTTCTCATTCCCCAAAAGCCTTTAGCGGCTTTCAGCATTTTTTTCTTGCGATGTTTAGACGCAGGAAGGTTTTTAGCTCTTGGCATAGTATGTTTTACAGATTTTTATTGTGATAAAAAAAGCCTTGTAAGCATCTGAATCTTATCATCTTTCGGTGAATAAGACCGCCATTTTAGGTGGCGCTTAACGCAGCGGTTTTAGTTGAGGCGCAAATAACAGAGAAATGGGGGTTACAGTTCAGGTGCCACATGACTTTGCTTTTTAAACTTTATCTCCAAAAGTTTAGTATATTGTGATACAGTTTATTTACAATGACGTGATGTAATCAGTAAATCTTGTAAAAACCAAGTAGTGAGACGTAAATTCATTCTGTTCAGTCTAATTATTCTGACGTTTCTTATCAAAGATGCGGCAGGTCAAACTGTGCATAATATTTACGGAATTCCCTTCTCTCGTGAAACAGAATATAATGAAAGTATTAAAGGGAAAGGCATACAACCGCTTTCTGTGACCACCAATGTCATTTTAGATTCTTCCGAATGTGACAGATTAAATACACATCTTAACTCTATTGCTCAAGGA
Source organism: Kapaibacterium sp. (SeqCode) (assembly GCA_038322815.1). GTDB lineage: Bacteria > Bacteroidota > Ignavibacteria > Palsa-1295 > Palsa-1295 > PALSA-1296. The sequence goes on along the minus strand of JBBQGG010000040.1, from coordinate 23,943 downwards.
GATAACTTTCGGGAAATGGAAGACTCTGCCCGTTTTTGTATCGAGCATTGTGCTGCCTTTAATTTATTTCCCCCTATAAGAAGTGATTTTGGGGTGGCGACAACAGGTGTTCAATGCATGAATAGAACAATGAATCTACTACCAGAGAGTCCGCCACACGGCAGACTCTTTGGTTTTAGAGGAGAGACCTGCGAATATGCACAAGCGATACGGAACAAAGATTGGAACGACGCGTAAAACTAAGCTGTTTACGACGTGCTATTATATACACCCGACGGCAAAAATCGTCAAATCAGAAGGAATACTACAATGAAAAAAGGAATACATCCCGATTACCATACAGTGAATGTGCATTGCGCAGGCTGTAATAACGAGTTTCAGACACGCTCTACAACGCCCGGCACCATGCTTCGTGTAGAAATTTGCTATAACTGCCATCCGTTCTTTACCGGAAAGCAGAAATTTGTTGATACGGCAGGACGCGTTGAGCGCTTCCAGAAGAAGTTTGCTAAGTCCATCGCCGACCGCAAAGAAAAGGCTACTTCGGCAGCTTAAGCCATTAGAAGTGTTATATTTGAAGTCCTTCCTTCACTCCGGTGATAGAAGGGCTTTTCTTTTTCCCATACACTACTATGGCACACGATCAAATCGTCCTTTTTGAGGACTTACATGCGCAAGGGCTTTGCTTCAAGCCGCTAACCTATACTCGCACCTTTGCCGAGCTTCTTTGCGGCAGCTATTCATCCATCCAGCGGCTAATGACCTTCGCACATCCTGAAACCGAGATCGTTCTTCATGTTCGCTCAGAACTTGCTCCGATCATTAAAAAACGCTTTCCATTACTGCGCGTTAATGAACTCCGGGATGCGCAACGCACGTTATTTATCAATGCCCGCTTGCTTTTAACGGAGCATCTCTTCACCCAATTTCTCACTGGCGATGATTCGCTCTTTCGCTGGGAAGATCATCCTGAAGAAATTCTCGGATTCAATATTGTCGGTACTATTCCAAAGGCAATCACCGGTAAAATAACATCCGGAGAAAGTATTAGCAATGATGATATAAAGCTGAATGAACGCTCATTCCCAAGGGCAAAACTTTTCACCTCTCTGTGGAATATGGTGAATTCCAATTCAGTCGTGATTCAAAGTGATATGAAGCGCATAGTTCTGGCGGGGGTTCGGATCTTTCGACGCGATATTGCTACTAATCCGCATATCGAAGCATCGTACAGTAAAAATATTTTCGCAGATGAAAGCGTGAATTTTCCAAGGCGCACCTACCTCGATGCAACCGAAGGACCGATACTCATCGAAGAGAATGTCGTGATCGAGCCGAATGCTACGATCATCGGACCTGTCGTGATCCGCGCAGGTTCGCTGATCAAAGCCGGAGCAAAAATTCATCCGGGTGTGACGATCGGTCAGGTATCAAAGATCGGCGGCGAAGTGGAGAACTCGATCATTCAGGGTTATTCAAACAAGCAGCATGACGGTTATCTTGGTCATAGCTTCATCGGCGAGTGGTGCAATCTGGGAGCAGGCACGAATACCAGTGACTTAAAAAATGATTACTCGAATGTGAAGGTTACGATCGAGGATCAGGAATTCGAAACAAAATCACTTTTTGTCGGGCTGTTGATGGGAGATCACTCAAAGAGTGCTATCGGAACGCAGTTCAATACCGGAACAGCTTGCGGAGTAAGTTCAAATATTTTCTGCACCGGCTTCCCGCCAAAATGGATCCCGAATTTTTCCTGGTGCGGACCAAATGGTTTAGAAAACTACAAAGAAGAGAAAGCGCTCGAAGTAGCGAAGATCGTTATGGCGCGAAGAGGGAAAGTAATCTCCGAGGAGGAGACAGCACTGCTGAGAAGCCTGGTTTAAACGGGGTTTACGCTTCTGCTTAGTACTAACAACTGTTCATGAATTCGCGGCTGTAAATCTCGCGTAGCTACTTTGGACAAGAATCGCAAGGATGTGGGACAAACCTATCAATCAGAACTCTGTCGCTGCATGTTATTGAATTCTTATCATCAAGCCAATCGTACTTAACTGAAACACTTTGTGTCGATTTAGTAAAGCTTATCAAGCCGAGATCAAGAAGACCTTGTGGCAAACTGCCAGAATAGCTGCTCCAAGAAATAGTTTTTACTGGTTGCACGAATGATGCTGGAATAGTTTTCAACCCTGATGCATTCCCCTTGAGTGAGGCAATCGAATCGCCTGATACTTCAATCCTAAAGAAAGTTGGCGCGTGATGTGGACGACTAACATTTCCGCTATCAGTAGAAAAGTTGTTTATCACCATCACTTTATAACTTCCGGGAGTTTTACTAGGAGTTATTTGGACATTAAATAATCTACATTGATCATGTGGTGGTCTGCCAACAGCAAAAGTAGAATCAGGTGTATGGACATTAGAGAGATTAACCACTGCAATTCCAGCGTCTGACCCACTTGGTATTGCCTTGGGTTGCCAATACACTTGGTCGAAGTTAAGTGTATCTTTAGTTTTAGAATCGATCACATATATACGAACAGAATATTTTTCAGAGGGTACTTTTCCTGTCGGTTTCAAAACGTTTTCATACCCGCGATCAGATGTATAGGAGATAGGTTCAATATCTGATGGATTTACAATAGTCTGCCTGTCGTAATAGTGAGGGGTTTGCTCAAGCCAGAAGCAACAAGTCGGCCAGTATGAATTCGTGCTGTTCCATAAAGACGTATTTCTCTCTTCCCTCCAAGATTAAAGAGTTGAATATGCCAGAGACTTTCGAGATGCATCGAAGCCGCGGGTGGTGCATTAACATGCACTTTTACTTGGGCATTTGTCTTTCGATTTGCAACAACTACGATGATAAATGCGAAGAGCAATAACAGTATTGCAAAATGAGATTTATTCAATGTGATTTATTGTATATTGACTGTACACCAAAACTTCATTGCAATCTACGGAAGTTTACCAGAAGTAATCCGAAAATCATCAACTTTAATTCTACTCCTTCATAATCTTCCTCACCACAACCGAATTCGCCGCCGCAAATCCTACATAGTATCTGCCCGTATCAAGCAGCGACTAATATAATATCAAGTGCTATCACCGATTCTCCGCCATCTCTTCCACCACAACTGTCTCCAATTGCAGTAATACTTCTCGCACTTTATTTCTATTCTCTTCCTTCATCGGGACAAGCGGCAGGCGGTAGTTCTCGCCGATAACGCCCATCATTGAAAGTGCTGCTTTGGCCGGACCGGGGTTAGATTCGATGAACATGACTTTCATAAGATCAAACAATTCGTAATGGATCGCTTTTGCTTCTTCAAATTGTCCGTCTAATGCAAAGCGCACCATTCGGGAGAACTCATTCGGTACAACATTCGAGGTAACGCTGATCACCCCTTTAGCACCGAGTGAGATCAGTGGAAGTGTCAGATTATCTTCGCCGGATAAAAGCCAAAAACCATGCGGAGCATTCCTGATGATCTCCATGCACTGAGGCAAATCCGCACTCGCTTCTTTGATCGCAACAACGTTTGGAATTTCGGCACAGCGAAGTGTTGTCTCCGCGTTCATATTCAGTCCTGTTCTTCCCGGCACATTATACATAACTACCGGCACGCCAACATCGGCAACGGCTTTGAAATGTTCGAAAAGTCCGTTCGGCGTAGGCTTGTTATAATAGGGAGTCACGATAAGTGCAGCATCTGCGCCGAGATCATACGCTTCATGAGTGAGCGCAATACTTGAGCGAGTATCGTTCGAGCCTGTACCCGCAACAATGACGGCACGCCCGGCAACATATTCGATAACGTATCTCAAAAATTTCGTACGCTCCTGCGCATTGACCGTAGGATTTTCTCCGGTCGATCCTAACGGGACGATCATCTCAACTCCGCCGGAAAGCTGATAGTCAAGCAGACGCCCCGTTGCTTCATAATCTATCTCACCATTAGAAGTAAATGGAGTAACAATAGCCGTGCCTGTTCCGCGAATTTTTTTTGTATTCATATCTTATCTAATATGCATTGTGCAAAATTAATCGTAATGAATGACTAAACTCAACATAGTGTCATTCTGAGCGTTAGCGAAGAATCTGAGCTTTCGGAATGCCTGTATCTCAGATACCTCGTTCCGCTTCTGCTCTACTCAGAATAACAATTCTTTAAGAGTTGAGGTTAGTCAATCAGTACCAAATTATTTGTGTCATTGCGAGGGTATGCGACGATTAGGCAGCATAGGCTTTTGCCCGACGAAGCAATCCCCTAAAAGAATTGTAGATCGTAACGTTCTACCACGATTCAGGGGATTGCTTCGTCCTCGCTTCGCGACTCCTCGCAATGACACTTAAAGAACTTATCCTTCGAGGATTTCTGTAATATGCTCCTCGAATCTATATAATCCTTTTTTTCCAACTATCCATTCTGCTGAATGAACTGCACCAAGTGCAAAACCGCGACGTGATTTTGCGCGATGCGTTAGTTCGATCGCATCTTCTTCCGAATCAAATCCAACGGTATGTGTTCCCGTTATCGATCCGGAACGGATCGAACTGATAAGTATCGCTTCAGGAGATGGCGCTTCTCCTTGCTTCAATTCGGAAACAACCTTGGTTTTTGATTTGAATCCCGAAAGAACTGATTCGGAAATGCGAAGCGCCGTGCCGCTCGGAAAATCTTTTTTTGTCCGGTGATGTGCTTCAGTGATATAGACATCGTAATCAGCCACACTCAGTAATCGCGATGCCGAAGCAACGATCTTTAAGAAAAGATTTACGCCGATGGAAAAATTCGAGCCGATGACGCAGCCTGTTCCAGCTTCATCGATCATCTTGCGGACTTTTGGAAGTTCGCTATCCCACCCTGTTGTTCCGATAATCAACGGAATTTTGGCTTTCGTGCAGACTCGAACGTTTGTCACGACGGTATCGGGCTGAGTAAAATCTATGACGGCATCGGGAGCGTAGAGTTTTAATGCTTCGGGCGAAAGCAATTTATCAATATCAAAAATTGCCACGATCTCATGCCCGCGTGCCTTTGCAGCCGCTTCGACCTCATGCCCCATTTTGCCATAACCGGCAAGTGCTAATTTCATTATGCAAAAATACAACCTCTGAACCCGGATTAATGTGATTCGAAGAATTTGTGGGATTACATTATTAAAGGATTACTAAATAAAAAAAAATTCTTCACCATAATCCTTAGAAATGTAATCCCAAAAATCTCATTAATTCCCATTAATCCAGGTTCAGACAATTCTAATGCGTCAGTGCCCAAACAACGATATTCGTTCCGAATCTCAGTGCTTCTTCGCGCTTTTCGGGGGGGTCGTTATGAACTTCAGGATCATCCCATCCGTCGCTGGGATTGGATTCAAACGTATAATATACGCACATTCTCTTTTCAATAAATAATCCGAAACCTTGCGGCGGCTTGCCATCATGTTCATGGGTTTTCGGCACGCCGTTCGGGAATTCGAAATGAGCATGATAGATGCCATGAGAATACGGAAGCTCCTGAAATTCCTGATCGGGAAAAACTTTTTTCATCTCGCGGCGGATAGGTTTATCGAGTCCGTAATCATCATCAATATAGAGGAAACCACCTGCTTCGAGATAAGCATGCAAACGCTTTGCCTCAGCTTCGGAGAAATCGACATTACCATGCCCTGTTAAAAATAAAAAAGGATAATTAAAAATATCGTCACTTGCAATATCAACCCATGTATATTCAGCGTTGACTTCGATATTTGTATTATTTTTCACAAAGCGCAGAAGATTCGGCTCTTCAGTGGGATCGTTATACCAATCCCCTCCGCCTTCAAATTTCAAACGGGCAATACGAAATTGCGAAGCCGAGCGATTAACTGTACGCGGAGCTTGGGCGAATAGGTTTGCAGAAGCAAATAGTAGAAATATAGTAACTCGTAAAATTATTTTCATCTATATAATACAATACGATGGAGGTGGCATTTGTTCCAATTTTACGTAATGACTCACTAAACTCAACCAAAGGTGTCATCCTGAGCGTAGCGAAGAATCTGAACTTTCCGGCATCCGAAATCTCAGATTCTTCGTTTCGCTTCGCTACATTCAGAATGACAATTCTTGAGTTTAGTCAATCAGTACCCAATTTTCCTATCTGGTTAGTGTTTATCCCAATTCCTCTTCAACAATATTCCCCTTTTTGTTGTTATGTGCCCTACAAGAAAAAACCAGCAATTAATGGCGAAAAAAATCATATTAGCTGAACCGGCTAAAAAAATTGAGGCAAAAAACAATCCTTCAGCAACGAAAAGCGGAAAGAACGGCATGAGTTTGCCTTTTTCTAAAGAAGAAATAATTGCCGATTACAGGATTGCCAACCAATCCCGCATTGCAAGTATCCTCGGGCGCCGCGAAGTCCTGACAGGCAAAGCAAAATTCGGAATCTTCGGAGATGGGAAAGAAGTCGCACAGCTTGCAATGGCAAAGCAATTCCAATACGGCGATTGGCGCGCCGGATATTACCGCGACCAAACTTTCATGTTCGCAACAGGTACAAGCGATTTGCAGAAATTTTTTGCGCAGCTTTATGCTCATGCCGATCTTCATGCGGATCCGGCTTCTGCCGGAAGAATGATGAATGCACATTTCTCTACCCGCAGCCTCCATGCCGATGGCTCATGGCGTGATCAGATGAGATTAAAAAATTCTTCGCCTGATTTTTCTCCGACTGCCGGACACATGCCGCGTCTTGTGGGGCTTGCGTATGCATCAAAGTTGTATCGCGAAAATTCTGAGCTTCATGATATGATGCAGTTCTCCGATCATGGCAACGAAGTAGCTTTCGGTACGATCGGAAATGCCAGCACATCGGAAGGACTTTTCTTTGAAGCATTCAATGCAGCAGGTGTTCTGAAAATCCCGATGATCGTCAGCGTATGGGATGATGAGTACGGGATCTCCGTACCGGCAGAATATCAGACTACAAAAAAATCGATCTCAAAAGCGCTTGCCGGTTTCGAAGCAGAGCCCGGTGGCGACGGCTATTTATTTTATATCGTCAAAGGCTGGGATTATCATGCGCTTTGCGATGCTTATTCAAACGGTGTTCCGAAAGTCCGCGAAACTCATACGCCTGCGCTTTTTCATATTACGGAGATGACGCAGCCGCAAGGACATTCGACTTCCGGTTCACAGGAGCGGTATAAATCCAAAGAGCGCCTGGCATGGGAAGCAGAATTCGATTGCAACCGCAAAATGCGCGAATGGATGATCGCAAATCATGTCATCACTGAAACTGCGCTTGAGCAATTAGAAAAAGAAGATAAAGAAGTCGTCAGCGAAGCAAAGAGCCGCGCCTTCGAAGCATTCTTGCATCCGATCAAAAGTGATATTACCTATATCGGACCGTTGCTCGGAGAGCTTTCATCGCAGTGCGCGCTTGGAAGTGAAATTGCGTTAATAAAAACTGATCTCGAATCTTTATCAGAGCCGCTTAATCGCGATATTATCTCCGGAGTTCGCAAAGGATTGCGTTTAGCAAATATCGAGCAGGCTCCTGCAAAAGTAAAATTAAATGAATGGCTCACGAATCGTCTTAAAAAAGGCGAAGATGAATATAGCTCATGTCTTTATAGCGGTTCGGCTGATGCTGCATTAAAAATTTCCGAAGTAAAACCGATCTTCACAGATAAATCTGAAATGATCAACGGATCGCAGATCATGGTGAATTGCTTCGAGGCAGCATTCGCACGCGATCCGAGAATTTTTGCTATCGGCGAAGATATTGGCAAGATCGGGGACGTGAATAAAGGCATGGATGGCTTGCAGGAAAAATTCGGCGAGATACGCATTACCGATACCGGAATTCGCGAAGCGACTATCTTAGGTCAGGCAATGGGAGCTGCAATGCGCGGATTGAAGCCGATCATTGAAATTCAGTATCTGGATTATTTACTGTATGCGTTGCAAACAATGTCCGATGATCTTGCTACACTTCGCTGGCGCACCAAAGGCGGGCAGAAAGCGCCGGTCATTATGCGTACTCGCGGTCATCGTCTCGAAGGAGTCTGGCATAGCGGCTCACCGATGGGCATGATCATTAATGCCGTGCGCGGAATGTATGTTATGGTGCCGCGCAACATGGTGCAAGCCGCAGGATTTTATAATACGATGCTGCGCTCAGATGATACCGGACTTATTATTGAAGTGCTAAATGGCTATCGTCTTAAAGAAAAATTACCGGATAATATCGGTGAGTTCACCCTGCCGCTCGGCATTCCGGAAATCTTAAGCGAAGGAAGCGATCTCACGCTCGTCACTTACGGAGCATGTTGCCGCATCGCTCAGGATGCGATGAAAGAACTTGAGCGATTCGGGATTTCGGCTGAGCTTATCGACGTGCAATCGTTATTGCCATTCGATATTAACGCCATCATCGGTAAATCTCTTGCCAAAACAAATCGCATTGTCTTTTTAGATGAAGATGTGCCAGGCGGCGCAACGGCTTTCATGATGCAGGAAGTATTAGAAAAACAAGGTGGGTATAAGCTGCTCGATTCCGCACCAATTACGATCACCGCTAAAGCGCATCGCCCCTCGTATGGCTCCGATGGCGATTACTTCTCCAAGCCCAACACTGACGATATTTTCAATGCCATCTACGAAATGATGAGTGAAGCAGAGCCGGAGAAATTTCCGAAGTTTTAGGAAAAATGCCAAAGCTCTACGAATATTTTGGAATCGTTGTATTCTTCTATGCCAGTGAGCATGAGCCAATTCATGTTCATGGCGAATATCAAGGAAGAGAAAGTAAAGCTGAAATAATTATTGTGAACGGGAAGATTACTGAAATACGTTTTAAAGAAGTAGAAGGAAAATCAGCATTAGCTACAAAACAACTTAAGGATTTTAAAACGCTAATAAGACATGAAGCAAAAAATATCATAAAGAATTGGATAAATTTTTTCGTCATGGGTAAAAAGATAAAATCGAGAATCATTACGAGGAGACTAAAATGAAAGCAACAGATCGGGCAAAAAAAATAAAAAAAAATATAAACGTGATCGAAGCCGTTTACGTAAAAAATTTCCGTCTAAAGGTTTTCTTTGATGACGGCTCCTCACAAACAGTCGATCTTTCCGAATTCTTGGGAAATCCACCCAACCCTGTATACAAAAAATACCTCAAAGAAAAAAATTTAAAGAACTTTGAAATCATCAACGGCAATGTTAATTGGAATGATTATGAAATGATTTTTCCTGTTGCTGACCTTTATCGAGGAGTTATTTAAGGATCTATTTTTTATGGGTAAAACTAAAAAAATAATTCTTTATCTACTCATAATTATGTTCCACCTTTGCTTTTGGGCAATTAATGTACCCGGAAATTGCAACATATAGACTCACAGGTTATATAAAACATAAAAAAAAAGCAAGCACCCTTGCTTCAACTGTTTTCTTATTAGGAACACGCACCTCAATCCCGTCTCATGAGGTCAATTACGGAATTTTGAATATGGTAGGAACGACGATTGTCCAATAGATATTACAAACGATTCAGGTATATTCCATTTGCAAGTTACGAATCCTGATTCTTATGATACCATGAAAGTTGCTATTCTCATTGGCTCAGATACGCTGAGAAGCGAGGGGTTTTCTCTGACTGCTGCGAAATTTTCCGACCTCAATGAAACATACAATGCCCACGGTTGTTTTTTTCGCACAGTTAAAACCGATACTGTTTTTAGTTTTACTCCTGTGGCAATTACGATATATAATTCCTATTTCTCACTCCGCTTTGTGCATTGCTCCGCCATGAGATGTTATTTGCCCGTCCCCTATTGATTCATGCAATTCCGGTGGAACGGGCAGACGTAAGTGGATATAGACATCTATTACGTGAGTGCGGAATACGACATCGAAGATATGTTTTTGCGCGCTGGCATTATCCTCGCCATACCACCAGAACCAATCACTGCCCTCAGCTTTTAAAAGCGATGTATGTGCAGCTTCATATTGATGCTGAGTTTCTGCCGTCTTCGGTTCAAATGTATTCAACGCTTCGCGGGCATCAGCAAGTAAATCCCATGCAAGATTTTTTTCGGGATGACCGATCCAGATATTAAAATTTCCATTGATCCATGAACCGGCAGTGATATGCGTAAGAGGGCGAATTCTTTCCTTGCCGATCTCTTCAATTGCTTTCGAAAATGTGACGGATTCTATCTCAGGAGTTGATGTGAGCACCGTATATAATTCATGCAGAAAATATTTTCCATTCTCAAAATATGTTTCCCAACAATTCTCGCCGTCTAAGATGATCGAAATACAGGCTTGTTTTAGAACGTCTTCACCAAAGCGATCAAGAATTTTGGCGCGAATATTTTTGCATTCCTGAGCAAAATCCCGTGCTGCATCTTTGGCATCCCATTTCGCATATTCAAATCCGATCTTATCGCTTAAACCATGATCGCGGAAGAATAGAACTATTTCTCTTTCGTTTGCAATATATTTTCGCGGGAAATATTTTTCAAGATCGCCTGCGCTCCGATCATCTTTCTCTGAATTCTCATGATTCAAGGAATTGAACAATACCGTTTCATCGCTTGCTGCCCATGAAATATCTTCATCAAGAAGTATTTGCAATGCTACGTTGGATATGCTTCCCTCTGCAGGCCACATCCCTGTTACTTGAGTGCCAAAGCGCTCTTGGTAAATTTCCTTTGCGCGACGAACCTGTTCATAGGCATCACCGACAGAAGAAAATCGCTTGTCCGGTAATTGCATATCAGGCACAGCTTCCCGCGCAGAATCCGTATCGCAAAGCAGAGGAAGGATCGGATGATAATATGGAGTCGTGGATATTTCTATCTGGTTTTTCTCCATCAATTCCCGGTGCAACGGAAGTATTCGGTCAATAAGTCTTTCTTTTGCCGTGAGAAGAAGTTCTTTTTCCTCTTCGGAATAATTTCGTTCTTTTCGAACAAGTGAAGCAAAGGGTTCTTCTTCACGAGCGAATTCACCGGTCCATGCAAGCGCATGATGCACAATAAGATCACGCAGATCCTGAACACTGAATTCTTCTCCACGATCGTTCATTTCAAATAGCTCCTTATATCTTTCGGAACGCGAGATCATTCGATTGTAATTTGAAAGAAAACATTCGACAAGAAGACATTCTTTTTCTTTCGGTAATAATGCAGAAGTGGGTTTTCTTGCAATATGGAGCAGATCATCTTCGATCCCCTCGCCGTATTCGTCGATCTGTTTGATCAGTGACGGAACAAAATTGATCGTCGCATGCATATCCGGATGGTGTTCCAGATGCTGCACCATCTCTAAATAATCCTTCGTGGCATGGAGCCGCACCCATGGCAGCACCATGCGCACGCCGGAGCGGTAATGCGGCTGATGCTGATGCCAGAGAATGGCAAGTTTGATTGGAATCACTAATTCAATTAAAAATTAAAAATGCAAAATTTTATCATAAACGGATTTTTCAGGTTCATTAGAACAATAACAAAAAAAGAAATGGCTCTTTTTTTTATAGTATGATTATAAAGATTTCAATGAAACAGGCTTGGGATTTTTCGTATATTTGATTTTCACTAATCGCCGATTATGAATATTATCTTTCGTGAAACCTACTGGGGAGCACTGATCATCCTTGCCGGAGTGCTTCTGATCATTCGTAATGTCTTCAAGATCGACTTACCGGTGATGGGCATCATCTTCCCGATTTTCATCATCACTCTCGGAATTTCGCTCATTGGCGGATTCCGAGGAGAGTCCTGGCACTGGGGAGGTAAAAGCACCCTCTTTGGCGACCAGCGATTTGATGATGTTTCGGGAAATGAGCATTATAGCGTAGTTTTCGGAAAAGGCTCATATGATCTCCGTAACCTGAAGCCGGTGGATAAGGATATCAATGTCGATATCAGTTGTGCTTTCGGAGGCGTGGAAATATTTATTAATCCGGCAGTTCCAATGAAGATCAAAGTTTCAAGTGCTTTTGGCGGCGGTCAGATGCCTGACGGGCATACGGTTGCTTTTGGACAGCGTACCTATAAAACTCCGGGATATCGAGAGGGAGTTCCGTGCGTGAATGTCAATGCCAGTACTGCCTTCGGCGGAATAGAAATACGCCAGATGAAAGACTCCACAGATTCCACATCTAATTAAAACATTTCATGCAAAAATTTTCATTTTTCGGCATTTTTCTCATTGCAGTAGGTGCATTCCTGCTTTTACGCAACGTGCTTGATCTCGATATTCCTTTCTGGGATTTCGTCTTTCCGCTTCTGCTGATTCTTTGGGGCATTAGTATGCTGGTTAACAATATCAATGGAGCCAGAAGGAAGAAGCTGAACCAGCCTCCGGTTTCCTAGGAGCACGGACACTCCTCTCAGTGTCAAGCCCTCAGAATAACCAATATCCCAGGCATCACGTCGGTGTCTGACAGGAATTTCCGACCTATAAACCAAAATTACCACAAAAAAATAGGGGCACTCTTGCGAATGCCCCTGCCACGGGATACAGCTACTAATCTTTGGGGATCAGTAGTTTTGGAAGAACCTATATCACTAAAAAAAATTAGTTGTTCTCTTGAGTATCACCTACGACGATGATTCCTGACTGCTGAGCCTGATAAACTGAGCTCTGAATTTGTGCAGGTGTAATGTTACCAGCACCGAACATCATCTGAAGAGCGAAAATTATGGCTGAAAGTGTCATGGTCGTATTTTTTTTGCTGCGACGAAATTTCTAATTCAATTTCGTAGTACAAAAATACCATCCTAAGCATACTAAAATACGAACACTTTCATCGTTTTTCTCACATGCAAAACAGCCATATAGAACGCTATTATAAGCGCACTATCTAACCTTATGTGAGATGAAGAACATCTATCTTCGGCTCTAATGTATTAATTATGAATAACTTACTATAAAGAGATTCTAATTAATTTGTTCTAACAAATCTACTTAAATATCACAATTTTGAACGAAAAGTAGTTAAGAATGTCCTATTAAACTGTCAAAATAAAGCAAAAAAAATTTGAAATCATTGACAACATTTTCTGATCTTTGCCCAATCAGCCCTGTCACGGGATAAAATATAAGCATTATCTTTTTGCCAATCCAATGCTTTTTTCTTAGTTGTCAATGATTTCAATACAAAAATACCACATTTCCGGAATGCTTATAAAACATAAAAAAGAATTTAATCATACGAAAATCATGCAACCAAAGCCATATTTTAATCATTACTATACCATAGACTGCCTCTGTTTAGACTAATTGATGATTAGCTAAACTTCTTAAACAATAGCTTTACCAAAGAATTACGTAAAATGAAATATTTAAGCGAAATTGCTCAAATTGTCACCCGACTCAAAGAAAATAAGATCGAAATTATCGATGATGAAGTAGATTCCTCCTCAACTGATAATATTTCGAAATTCTATTATGGAATCAAGAGCGGAGCGATCAATTCCGATAGCAAAGCAGCAGAAGTCATATATGGAAGTCCCGTTTTGGATACTAAATATACATCTCTTAAAAACAGGCTTAAAAAGAAGCTGACCAACTCGTTATTCTTCCTGAACATCACTTCTCCTGAATATTCGGAATATACTATTGCCTACTACAAATCCAACAAGGATGTTTTTATCTTCAAAACACTTGCAAGACTTGGGGCAAGGAATTCAGCGATAAAAATCTCTGAGAGCGCATTAAAACATGCTCAAAAATATAACTTAACTTCAAATTGTCTTGAATTCCTTTTAAGTTTAAGAAATTATAGCCGTTTGGCTGGCTCTGAAAAAGAGTATGATAAATACGATAAGCTCTTCAAACATACTCTCAAAATGCTTGAGGCAGAATGTACTGTACTTGAGTTTTATGAACGACTTACCCTTAACTTTGCAAGATCATCAGCGGAGCAACCCGAGTTATTATGTATTTCTAAAGAATATGCCGAGCAATCCAATATCCTTCGAAAACAATTCGATTCTTTTGATCTCACTTTAAACTATTTTAGACTTCAATCCTTTTACGATCAGATTTCTCAGGATTATCAAGATGCTGTCAGAATATGTGAAGAAGCAGAAAAATATTTGACCGAACATTCACATCTTTCAACGACAATCAGATATGGTGAATTCGAAAGAGAGAAGCTTTCCTGTTATTTAAATTTGAGAGAATATGAAAAGGGAAAAAAGTCAGTGCTCAAATGTTCAGAACTGTATCCAAACGGAACAAACAACTGGTTTATCTTCATGGAGTTGTATTTTTATCTAACAATGCATACGGAACATTTTTCAGAAGCTGAGGCAGTCTATAATGAGGTCACACAACATCCTCGATATACCTTTCAACCTGAATATAAAAAAGAGAGTTGGAAACTGCTTGAACTATATATGCGCTTTGCACTTAAGTCTGAACAAAAGGATCAAGCACAAGCTTCGGCTAATGCTTTTGATCTGAAAAAATTCTTACGTGCAGTACCTTCTTATAAGGGAGATAAGAGAGGTTATAATGTAGCAATATTGATATTTCATATTCTTTACTTACTTGATAATAATGATTTCGGTGATATTATTGGAAGAATGGATGCACTCAGGACGTATCGCACTCGTTATTTACGCGTGACCTCCAATAAGCAAAGCACTCTTTTTTTTCGGATGCTTCAGATCATGGAAACAAATAATTTCTCTTATGAAATTACAAAACAGAAATCTCAAAAGTATTATGATAAGATGGTTAGTATGAATGCCGAATACACTGAGATCCAGGATGGATTACAAGTCCTTCCCTTCGATTGGCTCTGGAGAAAAATTCTGGAAATGTTAAAACAGAAGGAAGAGCAAGGGATCATTCAGAAGGTAATGAATTAATATGACGGATAAAAAAAAGCCCTCGATTCGAGGGCTTTCAGTTAAATTATATGGGTTCTCTTAATTATTTTCTTGTGTATCTCCCACCACTATGATATTTCCGGATAGTGATACTTTCACTTTTGCACCGGATGGCAGAGTAACAATTCCGTAATGCCCTTGCAGAACGACGTAGCTATTGATAACAACAGATGTCGGAGTCGAGGGCACTGTTTCCGTATATGTTCCCTTTACAGGGACATTTACATAGTAGGGCGAGCCGGATGAATAGATCGCAACCGTTCCGAGATTGTTGGTGGTATTATTTTGCACTGTTGCTATAACAGAACTCGGATGTGCATTGCTCGTCGTCGTAAGAGCGACAAGAAGGATTGCAACTATAGAAATGGATTTGATAAGATTTTTCATCGGTGTATCAGAAATAGTTATAAATATAAAAGTGAACTAAGAAGTACGTCGTCAAATGTGTGCAGCAACTTTCGTCCCTGCGCTATCAATAAAATTTATGTTGCTCCCCACAGGGAAAAAACGGCAACGGAGCATCTGCAAAGCTGTGAGCGCTTTGATCCCGAATACCCTCGTGGCGTGGCTTCCAGGACAAACAGCAAATAGATCCGTTGCCTTTGTATAGTACCAGGGTGATTTCTTGTATCCCGTGTGGTGACACCCTCTTATAGTAACTGATATCCCGTGTTCCGAAAGAATCGGAGAGCAAAGTTGCCTGAGCGCTCCGGGGCAAAACTTCTTTCGCGAACTTTCAGGAACAAATATACGCGAGTATATCAAAAAGTCCAAGGCCGGTGTTGCAAATAATAACGCCTGGAATAAGATGCGTTATAAGTTGAGTGTCAAATTGAGTATCACAAATAAGATGTAGGGCGTTTGGAGTGTGAATTATGGCTTTAGACACAGATCAGTAGTGGCTCAATTAAAAAAACTAAAATTATGTGATTTCAGGCGTTTTTCACCATTCCCAATTCACCATTCACAATTCGTAGTATTTTTGCTTTATGCATATCAGTTACTCAACCTGGAAATGGCTTCTTATCGGCTGCGGACTTGCTCTGCTTCTGATGATGATTGCCTACCCGTTCGGCTACGATCAGGCAGCGTTCATGGTCGGTGGGGAGATGACGGTGAAGCACGGAGCAATCCCCTACCGCGATTTCATTGATACAAAGCCTCCGGTTATCTTTTTCATCTATGGCATTTCATCTGTGATCTTTGGGCATCACGAATGGTCTATCCGTGCATTCGATATATTATTTCAGATCGCCTCTCTCTTCTATTTTTTCAAGCTGCTCAAGCGAGCGACCGGTGACGAAAAACTTGCTATTGCTTCTGTATTCCTCTACTCGTTATTCTATGTGACCAGCGGCTACTGGATGACAGCGCAGGCAGAGACTTTTGCATTATTACCTTCTCTTTTTGTCTTTGATCTTACAGATAGGATTTTCAGGCAGAATAAGAATCATTTCCTCTATGGTACTTATGCAGGGCTTGCATGTGCAATACTTTTTCTCTTAAAATTTACCCTGCTTACTATACCTCTTGGAATTGTCGTGTATCTTCTCCTTGCATCAAAAGGCGAGAAGCCCTTCCAATGGAAATATCTGATAGGGTTAGTTACAGGTCTCATAGGACTTTTGGGGCTTTATGCTATCTACTTGATGGCTACCGGCACGATGGACCGATTTCTTGAATCACTTACATGGGTAAAACATTATGCCGATGCTGACCCCCTCTTCGCATCGCATACGGTAATTGAACGATATTTTAAACAATTTCCGATGCTTGCGATCTATCCATTCGGTTTAAGCGGAATACTTATCGGAGCAATAGGATTACTTCGTTATTTTAAAGATCATTTGCAGCCGGTTCCATCCGAGGAAAAGAATACTTCGCTTTTACACCTGTTCGTGCAGCTCATGCTTGCACTTCTTGCAGTACTTTTTGAAAGGAAATTTTTTCCTTATCATTTCTCAAGAGCCTATTGGGCATTTATCCCATTT
This sequence comes from Kapaibacterium sp. (SeqCode), assembly GCA_038322815.1. Lineage (GTDB taxonomy): Bacteria > Bacteroidota > Ignavibacteria > Palsa-1295 > Palsa-1295 > PALSA-1296. The sequence goes on along the minus strand of JBBQGG010000040.1, from coordinate 7,049 downwards.
GCTGCATTAGGGCTTCGTGAACTGCGAAATCTTTGGAAAGACTATACACTGAACCTCAGTCGATTGAAAAGTGGAGGAAGAGTATTACGATACGTGATCGGAAGTCTTATCGTCGGAGTTCTTTTTTTCTTCTCTACTGCACCACGGATCATATCGCAGCCTGTTCATTTTACGTACTTGCAATTAGCAGGCTCGGATATCGCTCAGGATGTTCAAGACCAAATGCCGCAGTATTGGTATAAAGAAGAACAGGAACTTGCAGATCATTTGCGCCCACTGATGAAAGCGGATGATAAAATATTCGTCTGGGGAAATAGTATCGGCATCTATTATTTTGCGGAAAAATATCCGACTAGTATTTGCCTGACAAATACTCCATTCATTTCCTCATGGACTCCCCTCTCATGGAAGAAAACCATGATTGATCAGCTAGTCAGCAATCCGCCAAAATTTATTATTGCAGAATCCGGAGACGACCGCGAATATATTTCCGGCTCAAAGAAGGATTCGTGGCAGCATTTATTGGAATGGGATGAGCTGCGCGATTTCGTCGGAGCGAATTATGAAATGAAGGAAGAGTTAGGTCATTTTAAAATATTCGAAAGAAAATAAACGATCGGTAGGCGCAGGCTTCAGCCTGCGCCTATCATAAAGCATAGAATCTATATAGTCTTCTCAAATACTCTGTACCTCTTATACGCCTCTCCCTGCATCGTTTCCGCTGCGCGAGTCATGGCAGTATTATTCTCCAATACCCATGAAGCTTCGCCGAATTTCATGCCGTTCTTTTGTGCGCGTTCAAGAGTTTCGCGGTAAAGCAATGCATCAATTCCACGCCCGTGATATTCCGGCATAACACCAAGCAATACGATACGCAATGTATCGATCGCTTTTTTATTGGACATAAGGTTCATGATCGCCGTCGGCAAATTCATTGTGCCCTTTGGAATTGGTTTTCCGGCTTTGAACGATTGATTGATATCCGGAAGTGTGAGTGTAAAACCTATCGTCTCGACTGTCCCATCTGCTTTTTTCTTTTCTGCAAAGAGAACGTATTCGGGTTCGATGATCTGTTTTAATTCCGAAGCCAGCATATCGATCTCCGCTTCGTCAAGCGGAACGGCTCCCCAATTTTCTTCCCAGCCGCGTGCATAGAGATCTTTGATCAGATTTACATCGTGTTCGAAATTTTTCATATCAAGATTGCGAATCGTTACACCGCCGCGTTCGCGCATCATATCAGTGACGCGTTTGAGTTTTGGCGTCAGAGTTTTTTCAGCATCAAGTTTCCAGGCAAGCAGATCTTCTGCTTTTGCGTAACCTGCATGTTCGATAAGTGTGCGATAATACGGTAAGCTATACGGCATCATGAAAGCAGGAGTGTGCTCAAAACCACTAATAAGCAAACCCACTTCATCATTGATCGAAGGACTGATCGGTCCACGAACAGATTTCATCCCCTTAGAATCAAGCCAATCTTCTGCCTGCTTGAATAGTGCATTGGCAACTTCCTGATTATTGACGCATTCGAAAAATCCGAAGAATCCGACGCGATCTTTATGAACGGTATTATGACTATGATTAATAATCGCAGCAATTCGCCCTACCGGAACTCCGTTATTTTCAGCGATAAAAAATTTCGCATCGGCATGTTTATAAAATGGATTGCGCTTTTCATCTATGAGGCGCATCTTATCCATTTCAAGCGGCGGCACCCAGTTCGGTTCGTTGGAATAAAGATCCCATACCATTCTCATGAAGCGAAGTTTTTCTTTGCGAGACTCGGCAGTTGTGATCTTTATCTTACCCTGTAGTTTATATTCCTCGCTCCTTGCGCGAGTCATTCCGGCATCCACTGCCGGAGATTCATCCTCAGTATCAAGCACGCCGACTTCTTCGCCTATCTCTTTGAAGAGTTCGAGAATCCGGTCGAGATGCCATTTCTCATGCACAGCCATATAACTTGTGCGCATCATCTGCATTCCTTCAGGCACACCCGGAGAAATGAAAGCATTTACAAAACACCCTGCATCGAAAAGTTTGCGCCAGAAAACGAATGCCTTGATATCATCACCGACAATAACAGGTACGATCGCACTTGTATTTTCGATGATCTTAAATCCAAGTTCTTTAAAACCCTTGCGCATATAATTCGCATTGTCCAAAAGCTTTGTCATAAGCTCAGGCTCTTCGCGAAGGATCCGCAGAGCTGTAAGCGCCGCTGCAACAGATGCCGGAGTCGGACTTGCAGAAAAAATAAGAGCCGGCGATGTATGTTTGATAAAATTAATTACTTTGGAATCACCGACAACAAATCCACCAAGACTTGCAAAGCTTTTGCTGAATGTGCCCATTGTCAGATCGCAGTCGTCGACAATACCGTAATGACTTGCAACACCTCGTCCACCAACACCTGCCACGCCTGTTGCATGAGCATCATCGCACATTACTTTTGCATTGTATTTTTTTGCAAGACCCACGATATGCGGAAGATCAACCATCTCACCCGTTGTAGAAAAAATGCCGTCGGTAACTATTAGCTTTCCGGCATCAATAGGGATTTTCGATAACCGGCGTTCGAGATCAGCCATATCATTGTGATTATAGCGGACTACTTCGCCGAACATCCCCTTCGCCATCAAATTTCCGGCAACGATGCAGGCATGATTATCTTTATCACTAATCACATAATCGCCGCGCTGAACGAGTGTCGGAATAACTCCCTGCGCTGTCTGATATCCCGTAGAAAAAAGCAGACAGGCTTCTTTGCCTAGAAAATCAGCAAGCTCTTCCTCAAGTTGATTATGCAGTTTGATCGTACCTGTCAGATATCGTGAACCGGAGCAGCCTGTTCCATATTGATCTATTGCTTTCTTCGCCGCTTCTTTGACTCTGGGGTCAATAGTAAGCCCCAGATAATTATTCGAGCCTGCCATGATGATCTTGCGTCCGTTAAGATGCACGACGGGCCCTTCATTTGCGTCGAAGGCATGGAAATACGGATAATAGCCAGCAGCTTTGACGTCATCGGCTCGTGTAAAATCGTATGCTTTTTTGAATAAGTCCACTTTATTGTTGGTATAGTATTAAAGTACAAAAATACGGCTTTATTGGGGACGGGTTTCGGATGAAACATTTCCAGAGCATTAGCGTTCTTAAGGATTCATACATCATCTATTCTATGAGACACCCACGTATAGCTCTCTTACTGTGTATGCTCTATGTTTTTTTCATGGGCTGCCAGAGCACGAAAGAATATAGTTATCTCGCCGATGACGTAAGCTCCTACCGCGATAAAAAAATCACTGCCGTTACCTTGAAGAACGGAGATCTCTATAAATATGATAAGGTAGGAGGCAGGTTTGTTGAAGAAAAAAAAGATAATAGTACTTTTAAAGAAATCGTCGGTTTTGATCAATTGGGCGCTGCACTGAACTTTGAACTTGGCAAAGTACTTGAAGTGCAGTGTCAAAGTACGGAGTCAAATGGTGGAGGAGTCATTCTGGGTATCCTTCTTGGTGCCGTTGCAGGTGGGCTTATCCTGCTCCTTATCCTTCTTGCCAGTTTTAGTGGACTTAGAACTTAATTATTATGAACTACTTTACAAAAAATCTTTTCATCATAATTTTGCTTCCCTTGATTTTCTCGGCAAGCAGCGCGCAAGTTGTTGTAACAAGCCGAAGCTATGCCTTGATCTTTCCAAGATCCGGAGATGGTTTTGCCGCAAATATTATCCGTGTTGAAAAAGACAGTCTCGTAGTCTTTACGAACGATTATAAATATATCGCAAAAAAGGATGTTGCGAAGCTTATTCTTCGTCCGAACAAAGAATCAGGAAAAGGTTTTACTCTTGGATCCATCCTTGGAATATATGCGATGAATTATTGGCTGGGCACAGCCAGTGGCCAGCCCGGAGCATTCTTATGGAATGAACCCTACGGCAGCAAATATAGTAGTTCCACTATTGGTTCAAGTTCACTCATTGTCGGAGGCATCGCACTTCTGGGTGTCGTAGTGGGCGGCGGATTAGGATATTTATTTGAGGGAGGCGATGCAAACGCGGAAGTGATGTATTTATTCGGAAGTGCTCCGGAAATACAGGAAGCACAATGGGCAAAACTACAGGATGCCATCGACCATAAGGCAACTCATGGGAAATGGCATCTTACTATTGCAGGAAGTATAATATTTCCGGAGGTATCGAATGCGTATCTCAACCAAATCACCGAAGCAGGGTACAGTACTAATACTTTTGGATCGAGCCGTTTTAATTTTTTCGGGGGATCTAGTTCTAACGGGTCCGATAATTTAGCTGCCTACCAAAATTTGCAAATTCCGACAGATTTTAATTGGCTCCGTTCAATCTCGTTAAGTTATTCAGTTTCAGATGAGATTCAAGCAGGTTTATGCTATGCGCTTCTCGGACAGCCCTCTTTCGTCTATTCAAAACAATCGCAACTTCAGGATTCTACCGGAGGCTTTAGTACCGGAACTGCTATTGTCGGGCAACGGCTTGATGGAAAAGGATACTATGCAACGGCAGGATATTATAAGTATTTTGGAAAGAACGATGATCTTGAAGTTCTATTATCAGCCGGATTGGGACTTGCAAAAATAAATTTTGATCTGAACGGACAATTTGATTTTAACTCTTCGTTAGGCTTCAATACAAATCAACAGAATAATGTTTCAGTTCATAAGACCTACTTCAGTGCAATGATATCCGCAGGACTATCCTATTATCTATATGATTCTTTTTCCATCGGCGTGAAAACTGATTATTTTTACGTCGGTACTTCAAGTGCCAGAGGGATGCCTTTTGTTTCCTTACATGATCAGGATCTGAACTTCAGTACAGCAGATATCGGATTTACGATAGGGCTGCATTTCTAAAAACGGTCTTCCAATATTACCATTTCGTTACGAAATTGTTATCTTTCAGTCAAATATAGCGTTTTAGGGGTTGCTTAGCGCACGTCATAGTGAAATAGGATGTTAGCTTTTCATCGTAAAAAAACAAGTCTTTTCTATGACAAAAACCGTGCTCATCGTTGATGACGAAAAAGATATTCGCGATCTCCTTGCCTATAATCTTTCCAAAGAAGGTTTTGCCGTTCTTACCGCCTCTAACGGAAACGAAGCCTTACAGATGATCGAAGATCATCCGGTCGGGCTTGTTGTTCTCGATATCATGATGCCGGGTTTGGATGGCTATGAAGTTTGCAAGCAGATCAGGGCAGATGAAAAGAAGGCAAATCTTCCAATTCTTTTCCTGACTGCAAAATCCGCTGAACTCGATCAGCTCCTTGCGTTGGAGCTTGGAGCCGATGACTATATTCAGAAGCCTGTCAGTCCGCGAATATTAGTAGCCAGAGTAAAATCAGTACTCAGGCGCTCGAATGAGAATACTCCGATATTGCCCGAAGATCATGTAGACGAAAAAGTAAGCATTGATGACCTTGAAGTCGATCGTGGCACCTACCGCGTCAAACTTAGCGGCAAAGAACTTTTTTTCCCGCGTAAAGAATTCGAATTGCTTTTCTATCTTGTCTCCCATCCCGGAAGAGTATTTTCGCGCGATGCCTTACTCAATCAAGTCTGGGGTGACGGCGCATTTGTCGTTGAGCGAACCGTTGATGTTCATATTTTCAAGGTCAGAGATAAACTCGGTAAAATGGGCGAGCGAATTGAGACGGTAAAGGGCGTTGGCTACAGGTTCGTGAATTGAGGAAAATATGAGCGATGAAATATGAATTTGATAGCTTCGATATTCGTTGCATAAGAGAATTTTGGCACTAATCCATGAAGTTCAACTAGCGTGTCATTCTGAGCATTCTGGCGCGCCCATAGAAGCGACAGCGAAGAATCTGAACTCTCGGTGTTTGCCGGAAAGCTCAGATTCTTCGTTCCGCTTCTGCTCCGGTGGTCGCAGAAGAATGCCCCACTCAGGATGACAAGTTGAGGATTATAGGTAAATACCAGAATTTTCGATATAAAAATGTTCATACAGTATATTTTATCTCTCATATTTTCACTGTGAGATCTCTTCGTAACCGATCATTTGCTACCCCTGTCCTTTTTCTGCTCTTTACATTGATGGCAGGAAATATCGGGCTTGATTGGGTCACCGGCGGCTTCCATGACGGGTTATTCTATGTTTCCATACTAACGATAGCCCTCGCTATACCATTTTTTTATTTCCACGCCAAACGCTTAGTACACCCTATCGAAGATCTTGTTCCGCAGGCAGCAGGAATTGCACGCGGAAGACTGGAAGTATCCAATCATGGCGAGGACGACGTTCCTAAAGAACTGCAATACCTTGCAAAAGCAATTAATGAGATCGGAGAAAAACAGGCTCGGGATTTTGCTGCAATGCAGAAACTTGAACGTATCCGCTCGGAGTTTCTTGCAAATGTAAGTCATGAGCTTCGGACTCCGATCTTCGCTGTTCAGGGATTTCTCGAAACGCTGCTCGATGGAGCCGTAGACGACCCGAAGGTCAATCGAGACTTCCTTGAACGCGCTCAGGGGCAGGCAGGGCGTCTTAACGCCCTTTTAAGCGACCTTATCGATATATCCCGCATCGAATCAGGGGAAATGCGTATGAGCTTCAGGATCTTCGATATACAGCCTTTTCTGAGAGATCTGGTGCGCGAGATGCTTGGCATTGCCGAACAAAAGAATATTGATCTCTATTTAACAGGAAATATCCTCCCTCACCATGAAGTTACTGTATTCGGTGATAAAGAGCGATTAAAGCAGGTTATGGTCAATCTCATTGATAATGCCATTAAATATACAAATAAGGAAGGCATTATAAAGATCGAACTTCTCAACGAAACTCCGACGACTGACCAGATCACCGTTAAAGTACATGATTCAGGAATTGGAATAACACCGGAACATCTTCCGCGTTTATTCGAACGGTTCTACCGTGTCGATAAAGACCGCTCACGAAACTCACCCGGCGGAACAGGTTTGGGTTTGGCGATATGCAAACATATCATTGAAGCCCATAAAGGGACGATCTCAGTAGAAAGTACTCC
>JBBQGG010000039.1:0-29273 GCA_038322815.1 Kapaibacterium sp. (SeqCode) | reverse complement strand
TCACCAAGTCCACCACATCAGATTAAAAGAAATTGCATAAGAAATTCCAAATTTTTGATAAAGAAAATAACTTATCGCAATTTGAGAAGCGACCTGAAGGATGCGATAACCTGTACGTGCTCCCTTATTGAATTGAGTAGCATTGAATCCAATAAAATCGAGTAATGAAAATGCTGCAGAGCCTCCTACGACGTATGCAATTCGTTGAAGCTTAGTGGAAGCATGCAGAGAATCCGATCTTACGAAAGAATCATCGTCGAATTGACAAAATGCTATTGTAGGTAGGAATAGAACAATCAGTAATAGAAATTTCATAGCTTAAATTAAAGGGAGTTAAATAAATAACCTTAATATTTTTTCCGTCTGTTTCTTACATAATCCACAAGTACGAATTGCCCTAGGTCATTTAACCCAGAATAATATGCCCTTCCGTGATTTGCTTTCGTCATTTCTTCTACGAAATCAATGAGGTAATTATCCTGTGCTATCATGAACGTGGAGATCGTTACCTTCTCTCGTCGTAAAGCAATAGCTTCATCAAGCGTTTTATTAATTATCTTTGGGTCTAAGCCGAAGGAATTTTTATAGAGTTTTCCGTTCTCATCAAACATTGCCGAAGGTTTGCCGTCTGTGACCATAAATATCTGTTTATTGATATTTCCGCTTCGGCGCAGCATACGCCGCGCAAGCCTAAGCCCATCACGAGTATTGGTATGAAAAGGACCAACTTCAAGAAAAGGTAATTCATTCTCAGAAATAAGCTCTGCTTCATCTCCGAAGGTTATCACATAAAGTTTATCTTTAGGAAATTTGTTTTTTATCAGTTCGGCAAGAGCTATCGCTACTTTTTTTGCAGGAGTGATGCGGTCTTCGCCATAAAGGATCATCGAATGTGAAATATCTATAAGAAGTGCAGTTGCGCACGATGATGTATGCTCTGTCTCATAAACCTCAATGTCCTCTTCGTTCAAATTGATATTGCTCGCAATTGAATCTTCATCAAGCGATCCTTCACGAAGCGAACGCCTCATCGCATTTTGCAGCGTTTTTGTAAAATCAATATTGCTTGATTGATCGCCAAAAGAATAATTTTTCGTACCGCTTGTCCTTTCGACTCCCGACCCCGAATGCGGCGTATCGTGCGAACCGGAGGGCGATTTTTTTAATGATCGAAATATCTCGAGCAAGGCATTGCGCTTTATATTCCCGATTGCTTTATTGGTAGGCTTAATAAGGGAATTCTCGTCTGTTTCTATAATTCCAAGACGCTTTAGTTCATCCAGAAACATATCGAATGTCATATCAGTACCAAATATATTATACTCTTCTCCTAAATACCGCATCCAATTAAGGGTCTCTTCGGCATCGCCTGATGTGCGAAGCAGGAGCTCATGAAAAAGATCGAGCAATTTCTGAAGATGATCTTCTGCCGTCTTCGATTTACCGGGTATCCATTTGGAATATTCAATGCGCATATTCCATAGCAACGAAACAATTCCAAGAACGGTTTTTGAACTGAATTTCCGGTGAATGTTCTTCTCTCTGTTTTTGTTACCGAGAGGTCACGTAAAGTTGAAGTTTTTTTCATTTATTTTCTTAGTCCGTTATGAAGACACTTGCTACAATTTCATTCTTGTGCTGCTTGGTTTTTATGAGCGTCGTCCCCTCTTTTGCTCGACGAGGAAACCCGGTTCCACCTGTAACGGTGAGCAATTTTAAGAGCCAGTTCTATATCATTGATTCTGATGATGATAATACCGATTCTCGGCAGCCTGTCTATAACTTTGTCGATACGTTGTATGATGCCGCTCATTGGCATCGCGTAACCGGATTTACCAATAATGATGATGGTTATGCTGATGTATCTGCTACAGATTCGATTCTCTATTATCACTCTAATACTCAATTACGCTTGCCGCCACGGTATATGAGCACCAACGGTGTACTGAAAATAACCCGCGATACATTTTATCTTCACCCTGTAACCTCACCGAATAACGGACCTATGCCTGCCGGAGGTACCTTGCAGTATGAAGCTATTGTATGTCCGCTTTGGGCAGATATGGAATTCCGTACGACAGGAGATTCCTCAAAAGTTTTTTATCGTATGACTATCGATTCCTGCTATGTTACGTATTATAACATATTCTTAAAAGGAACTGCAGGAGCAGTGCGAGCAACGTTTCAAGTTGCATTCTCAAAGACAGATTCTTCGATCACATTTAACTATAGATCGTTTGACGGCTCATTCAATGCTGCTTCGGCTGCAAATGTTTTTCAGAATGAAGCGACCATTGGCGTACAAAATTCGCAAGCTATTTATGCTTCTATGTATTTGGACCGTGGAACGTACTACGCAAGATCGTACAGCTCTTCACTCTATGCCCAGCCATTGCATAATGGTCTTGCTGTAAAATTCCTTAGGGTTATCCCAAATCTTATTCACGTAAAATCTATAGACTTTCCGCCTAACGATCGTTACGAAATGCTCAGTAACACCTTCCAGCCCAAGGTAACGGTAGAAAACTGGACAAGTCAGGATCGCTATATTACTGTCAATAACAAAGTAACCGATCTCAATACAGGAAACGTCACGTACAATCGTACCGATAGCCTTGATGTTCCTTTTGCTTCGTATGCCCAATTTACCGGCTCGCTCTACCAAGGAATCCGATGCGGAACATATCGTTTAACAACGACTATTTCGATTCCAAGTTTAGGCATCGATGGATGGGTACCGGATAATATCATGACACGCGATTTTACTTTGATGAAGATCGATACCGGACAATTTTATGAAAATTTTATAACGCTCGATCCTTGTCAATGGCATGTCGATGGAGCTACCTGGGTTAATGCTGCAGACGTTATGTACGATCCGCCATCACCTCGTTCAACCGGGGCTCTTCTGTTTAACCGAAGGGACATTCTCGGTGACCCATATTTGACTTTAACCGGAGCTGATACTGCCACTTCATCGCCGATTAATCTCAAAAATTTTACAAATGTATGGTTGAGTTTCAGTTATCAACGCGGATTAAGTACCGATACCTTAAAAGCAGGAATAAAGAGCCGCTCACTTGTCGGTCCTGAACCTGTTGATCTTGATTCCGTCAATCAAGGTGTTTATCAAGGTGATAGTTTGATCATTGAAATGCTTCAGAATGTTGGATCTCAGTATAATTCAAGCGATACTGCCTGGTCAAGGATCGCTACTTTCTATGGCGGCATTGATTATCAAACAAAAAAATTCAGAATGCTGATAGATTCGAAATTCGTTCATGATCATTCACGTCTCCGCATCAGGCTTATGGCAAAAGACGATCACCCAAAATACGGGTATCCTTTTGAAGACGATGATAACTGGCTTATTGATAATATCCAGATTTCCGCACCAATAAACGGTCAGACGGATATGGAACCTACGAATGTAAGTCTTGGTGCAGGAAATTTCACACATATTCCGCGCAATGTAAAACTTATTAATCCTGTTGTGACCATTGCAAGTAATGGCTTGCAGACAAACTCCGCCGTTTACTCTGTGCACTTAGTCCTCAAGGATGCACTTGGCAGAGCAGTATACGATAAGATCGGATCTTTGGTTAATCCGGGAGCTCATACCGATATTCAACTTGCAATGCCTTTTTGGGATATACAAGGAAGTCAAGGAGGTACGTTCACCGCAAAGGTAAACATCGCGCAGAACTTCAATGAGTATTATCGCCTCAACGATACCAATACTTTTTATAGAACTCTCTATATCGATGATAAATATGCGCTCGATGACGGCATCCCTGATACGGTCGGCACAATGACCGTTGCTGATAATAACTGGTTTTACTATGATTTCGTACCTCTGGCAAATGATTCACTTCGAGGCATGGATGCATATCATCTCAGTCAATCCGGCAATACGAACTGGACGATCAACATCATGGATACAGCAAATAAAGTTCTCGCCACCCGTGCATTTAGTTATAATGCTGTAACTCCGAATGCGCCTGGATTCATGAGAGGAACGTTCATTCCTTATTATATGACTGCCGGCACACTATACCGCCTGCAATGTATCATGACACAAGGACGTGATTTAGGCGGAGATGCTTCAAAGAGCTTGATGTGGGAAACAACGCATAGCTTTAATTCCCCTGCGTACGCAGTGCTCTATCCTGATATTGTTTCAAGTTTCCGTACTTCGGCAAACTTTGATTATGTGAGTGCAAAGAAAAATGCATCGGCTGGAGGGCCGCTTCTTCCGATGGTGCGTTTTGTGTTCCAGGGATCTTCAACATACTTACCCGTTGAAGTTGCAAGCTTTACTGCAAAACGCACCGATCTCGGCACAGTAAATCTTGGTTTCCGTACTGCCAAAGAAGAGAATGTCGATCACTTTGATATTGATCGCGAATCCGCATCAGGTTGGATAAATTCCGGCACGATTGGAGCGAAAAACGACAGGATCGGAGCAGATTATTCTCTGCTGGATAATCAGGCGCCACTAACCTATTTAACGTACCGCTTATTAGAAGTTGATCTCGACGGCTCCAGAAGGCTTGCCGGAACGACAACGGTCGGGCCTTTCGGATCGCCTGAAGTTTTCAACGTAAGAGTATTCCCTAATCCTACAACGCAGAATATACATGTGATGATCGGTGGAAGTGCGGACAATGTAAGTCTCGTGCTTTATGACGCTTTAGGAAAAATAGTTGCTTCAAAAGATCATGTTTCGGCAAATACTGCCGATCTTGATGCAAGTTTGCTCAGTGCTGGATTCTATTGGCTTGAAGCAAGAAGCGGCGACATCTATTCAAGAACAAAGGTCGTTGTGACGAAGTAAAATATATGCCTCTGATCAGATATCTAAAGCACGGGGAATCATCCTCGTGCTTTTTTATTTGATTAAGGTGTTACAAAAAGATGTTTTTGGTGTTATTATAAAGCAGAGTCTTTTATAAAAGAAAAATCTTTGACTAAACGTAGTATTATCTTCTCCCTTATCCTAAGCATACTGTTGCCGGTAGTAACGGCTTCGGCGCAGGTTGTACCCCATTCCGGTACACGGTTCAGCTTCGGTATTCCCGAAGGACCTGATAGTGTTCCCGATCCATCCCTCGCATCATCAGTTCTATCGGTCAATATCCTAAGCAAATATGAGGGAAAAGGAATTATTACATCTCCAAACGGATATTGTCAGGAGTTTACTTTCACCCCCAATACTGTGACGACCGTTACGCTTCCATTCTCATTTATGCACTTGAAAGATATTGGGAAAACTAATAAAGGAATTCTCATAAGGACGTCGCAGCCAGCCAATGTCGTGTTCCATGATTTTCTACCTGATGCAGGAGAAGCAACACAGATCTATCCTGATGAAGCGCTTGGAACAGATTACCGCATTACAACCTGGGGAATAGCAAATGACCCGCCTGGAAACTTCGCACAAGAAGATAATCATTCTCAATTCATTATCACTGCAACAGAAGATAATACCGACGTTACCATTATTCCTTCTGTTCTTGCTTTATCTAATCATCCGGCTGGGGTTCCGATCCTTACTACATTAGATCGGGGAGAGTGTTATATTGTAAAAGCAGATATCAATAGCGTTCCTGCTGATGTTTCACTGACAAACTCAATGGTTATCTCATCAAAACCTGTAAGTATAATTTCAGCAGTGTCCTGTGGTTATGTTCCTTTAGAGGCACAGGCATGCAATGAGATCCTCGACGAAATTCTGCCGCGAAAGTATACTGATACAATTTTTTATGTTGCCCCTCTTCGCGCTGATGCTTCCATACAGAATACTGTGCTTTTCACATCCGATTTTCCCAACTTTTCAGTAAAGACGACGAATGGAAGTTTTTTTACAGCTACCAATGGGATATTAGTATTACAGATAACGAAGCCCCAAATGTATCAGGTTACAAAACCGGCGCAATGTTATGAATTTTCCGATGGAGCAGATGTACAATTCGGGATTGGTGATCCTTCGATGGTCACTGTGCTGCCTCGTAACCAATATGTAGATACAGCATTTTGGTTTACACCGGATTTTACTTCTTATGGGTCTCCGTTCGATCATTATGCTTCTGTGATCTACCCCACAGCATCCGAAAGTAGTGTGCTCTTCGATGGCGCACCGATAGCTTCAATAAGTAATCCCCGGCCAATTGCATCTTCGGCATTCTCAGGAACTGTTGCAGGGATCCGCCCGGGTGTTCATACTATAACTTCACCCGTTCCTATTTTCGCTATTGCCGCAGGATTCACTTCTGCCGATTCGTATTCGTTCATAGCAGGTACAACCTCTTCAAAGCTGCCAGTGGATACAATACCAACACCACTTAGCATTACGACTTCCCAGGCAAAAACATGCCGCACCTTCGATGCAATAGTTATAACGAGCTTCCATAAACGAGACGAGATTTCTTCCGCAGTTATCAATTTAACCTACGATCCTTCGCTACTAACGCTCGTCTCCGTAAAACTCGGTCCTACGGCACAAGGTGGGCAGTGGACAACCGATGCCAGTATTCCGGGCAAAATAATGATTTCATCTGCATGTTTGAAATCATTTACTGATAGCGGAGTGATAGCAAATCTTACCTTCTCTACAGGACCCACAGTAACCACTACTTCGCTTAAGGGAATAATTACGGAACTGGGTGGTGAGTACATTTATGGTGATTTTGCCGGCAGTGCCATAAAAATCATTGATATCCAAGAAATCCGAGATACGATCAAAGCAGCATTCTCTCTTGATGCCGGTCACACACGTTTCAGCGAACTCGATACTGCAACAGTTCACGTGACGAGCGTTCCAGGCGAGGCAGTCAATGAAATTGATCTCTTTGTCAGCTACGATCACGATTTACTGCTATTACAAAATGCGGATCTAAAAAATACTCTTTTATCGGGTACTATACCGAACCAACTGATCAAAATCGACCAAGTCACTGACGAAATTCGCATACCGATCCTTCCTCCGATGACATTCGTCTCACCCGGAATAATTGCCCGATTGATATTTAGTACATTTATATCTGATTCGACTTCAGCCAATATTACATTACATGGAGTTATGAGAAATTCCCGACCATGTCCACTGGATATTCTTGCCGATCAGGTGAGCAGTGAATTCATTGGCACCGATACATGCGGCTATAGGGCGTTACGCACTATTATGCGCAACGAACCATTTAAAATAAATTCTATTATCCCGAATCCTTCGAATGGCTCTTTCACTCTAAATATTAACCGCCATCTTTTTGGCGGCGATGCTTTGCATATTTCACTTATTGATATGCTTGGCAATGAAATCTGGGCAACTGATTATGCATCCGGATCGATACATCAAATAATTTCCTGCTCACTGGCACCCTCGGTTACAAATGGTGCGTATTTTCTGCGAGTTTCTTCAGATGGCCATACTGAAACTCAGAAAGTCATCATTCGGAACTAAAGAATTGAAAGAAAGCCTTATCTGAGACTTGTAACTTCGCCGCTAAAGACCTCGTAAAGCTACAAATCTTTTTTTCTATCATACCATCATTATCTTATGAATCTCAAATTATTTCTTGCTTCATTACTTGCATTTCTTTTTGTCTCTGCTCATGCTTCTGCTGTAACGGAGTATAAAGTTGAAAAGCATACTTCTCGTGACGGAAAATTTACTTATACTACTGTTACGAATGATCCTCTCAAAGCGCGAATATATACTTTGAAGAATGGACTCACTGTTTATTTATCGGTCAATAAAGACGCTCCTCGTATTCAAACCATGATCCCTGTCCGCGCCGGAAGCAAGAACGATCCATCTGATGCAACAGGACTTGCGCATTATTTAGAGCACATGCTTTTTAAGGGCACCGATAAATTCGGTTCGCTCGAATATTCAAAAGAAAAACCTTTGATAGACGATATTGAAAATCGCTACGAAGAGTATCGTCATATCACCGACCCTGCAATTCGCAAAGTAAAATATCATGAGATAGATTCAGTTTCCGGTGAGGCTGCGAAATTTGCGATTGCTAACGAATACGATAAAATGCTCGGCGCGCTCGGAGCAAAAGGCACCAATGCTTTTACATGGTATGAGCAAACGGTATATGTCAATGACATTCCATCTAATCAATTAAAGAAATGGCTTCAGATCGAAGCTGAACGTTTCCGTAATCCTGTGCTCCGCTTATTCCATACTGAACTCGAAGCAGTCTATGAAGAAAAAAATCGCGGCTTAGATAATGACGGCGAGGCAGTAGATGAAGCGCTCATGTCAGAGCTTTTCAAAAAGCATACGTATGGAACGCAGACAACCATCGGGACGATCGAGCATTTGAAAAATCCTTCAATGCGTAAGATCAGAGAATATTTCAGGAAAAACTATATTCCGAATAATATGGCGATCTGTCTATCAGGTGATCTTGACCCTGATGCTACAATAGCTCTTATTGACGCTGCCTTCAGTGGTTACGAGGCAAAGCCTGTTCCGACTTTTTCATTTCAACCGGAAGATCCCATTACTTCGCCAATTCAGCGCGAGATATTAGGACCTGATCCGGATAATGTAACCATCGGTTTCCGCTTTCCCGGGATTGCTTCGCATGATGCTTTAGTAATGAGCATGATCGACAAGATACTGTCGAACAATGTTGCAGGATTGATGGATCTCAACCTGAATCAAAAACAAAAAGTGCTCAGTTCAGGCACATGGGCTTTTCAGCAAACCGATTACAGCGTCCATTATTTTTTCGGCAGCCCTCTTGAAGGCCAGAAACTTGAAGACGTACAGAAAATGATCCTCAATCAGATCGACATGGTCAAGAACGGACAATTTGATGATGCACTCTTACCGGCAATTATTAATGACCTTACGGTAAGCCGCATTCGGGGATATGAAAACAACAATCAGCGTGCCAGTGCAATGATGGAAGCATTCGTGCATCACGAGAATTGGGATAAAATCGCTTCACAGATAGACGATCTTTCGAAGATCACAAAGGCAGAGATCATGGCTGTTGCAAATAAATACTACGGAAATAATTACGTCGTCGTCTATAAACGTATCGGCCAGCGCAACACTCCGAAAGTTGAAAAACCGGCGATCACTCCTGTAAGTGTTAATCGTGAAGCGAAGTCGGATTTCCTTGTAAAGAACATTGCAATGGCATCCGATAAGATCGCTCCGAAATTTATCGATTACAAAAATGACATCAAAGTTGCAAAACTCAAAAACGGAATTCAAGTTCATTATTTAAAGAATGATGAGAACCAGCTTTTTACACTTTACTATTTGCTTGATATGGGCAAAAAAGATGATAAGAAAATGGCATTCGCTTTGAAATATCTGGATTACCTTGGCACCGATAATTTAACGAATGAAGAATTCAAGAAAAAACTCTATAGTCTTGGCTGTAGCTTCAGTGTCTCAGCGACAGATGACCAGGTCTATGTTGCATTAAGCGGATTGCAAAAAAACTTTACTGAAGGCGTAAAACTTTTTGAAGACCTGCTCCTCCATGCAAAACCCGACAAAGAAGCTTTGACTGCCTACGTCGGTCACACTCTAAAAGAAAGAGATGATGCGAAAAAAGATAAGGGTACGATTCTCTTTACTGCAATGAATGAATATGGCAAATATGGCAAACGTAATCCTTTTACAGACATTCTTTCTGAAAGCGATCTGAAAGCACTGACGGCTGATGAACTCGTGGGCAAAATTCATAACGTCGTGAAATACGATCACCGGGTTATGTATTATGGACCTGAGCGTTCTGAAGAAGTTGTTGAATCTCTGAACAAATTACATCAGGCACCTGCAAAACTTATGCCTGTTCTGAATGCACCTGATTATACCTATCAGGAAACAAACGAAAATAAAACATACTTCGTAAACTTTGATATGGCTCAGGCGGAAATTCTTTTCCTTTCGAAATCATATCAGTATGATCCGATGAAAGTCCCGACGCAGAGACTTTATAACGAATATTTCGGCGGCGGTATGGCATCTATCGTTTTCCAAACCATTCGTGAATCCAAAGCTCTTGCGTATTCTGTCTGGTCAAATTACATCACTCCGCAAAAGAAGAACGAGCCGAATTATGTTTTTGCCTATGTCGGAACACAGGCAGATAAACTTCCTGAAACAATGGATGGAATGTTCGAGCTTTTCCATAATCTTCCCGAAGCCGATCCGATCTTCCAGCAATCAAAAGATGCGATCATGAAGAAGATCGAAACCGAGCGCATTACGAGAACCGGCATTCTTTTCAATTATGAAGCAGCTCAAAAGCTTGGGCTTGATCATGATATTCGTAAAGATGTTTACATGAATATCCCTGCGATGAATTTCACGACGATCAATGATTTTCAAAAGAAATATATTAAGGATCAGCATTATACGATTCTTGCACTCGGCTCACGAGATAAGATTGACCAAAAGAAATTGGCACAATATGGACCTGTGAAAGAGTTGAGTTTGGAAGAAGTTTTTGGCTATTAATATTTTACTGTCATTGCGAGGAGGGCTTTAGCCCGAACGAAGCAATCTACAATTTCGAAGTATTATAGAATTTGAAATTTTAGATTGCTTCGCTGCGCTCGCAATGACATCTTCAGGATGTCTTTGCCAATGCCTTACTCCCGATATCACTCCTATAATACGCTCCATCAAATCCGATTTGGGCAACGGCATTATATGCTGTCGTGATCGTCGTCTTTAATTCATCGCCGTAACCGACAGCCGTAACTGCAAGTACTCTGCCGCCGGAAGTTACAACTTTATCATGCTCATCTAATTTTGTTGCTGCATGAAAAACAACAACGCCTTCTTCGATCTCTTTCTTCTGATCGAATGTATCTAAGCCTTCAATGAGCTTTCCTGTTTCATAGGATTCAGGATAGCCCTGACTTGTAATCACGATTGTCACTGCACAGGCATCAAAATTTTTCAAAGGCATTACTTCTTTTAATTTACCTGTTGCACATCTAAGAAGAAGATCGGCAAAATCACCCTCCAAAAGTGGAATTACAACTTCAGCTTCAGGATCACCAAAGCGAACATTAAATTCAACAACACGGGCACGATTATTTTTTATCATTAAGCCACAATAAAGTACTCCGCGATACGTACGATTCTCTTCGCGCAAACCTTTGAGCACGGGCTCAATAATTTCTTTGCGGACTTGTGCCATTACTTCATCGGTTACTATTTTTGCAGGAGCGTAGGCTCCCATCCCGCCTGTGTTTTTTCCGCGATCTCCATCAAGAAGACGCTTATGATCTTGGGCAGTTGCGAGGACGTCGTAATCAATTCCGTCAGTCATGGCAAAGACACTTGCCTCTTCTCCATCCATGAATTCTTCGATGACAATTCGCGCACCGGCTTCACCAAATACGCGGCGGCTGAAAATATCATCCATCGTATCGAGAGCTTCAGCTTCGGTTTCGACGATGATGACTCCTTTCCCTGCAGCAAGTCCATCGGCTTTGATAACGGCAGGATAATTTACATGGCGCAAAAATGCCCGTGCCTCAAGCTGTTCCGGAGCTGTGAAGACAGCATAACGTGCTGTCGGAACGCCATGACGATGCATAAATTCTTTGGCAAATGCTTTCGACGCTTCCAGCAAGGCAGCGCTTCGATGAGGACCAAAGACAGGGATTCGTTCTTCTTCCAAAGCATCGGCAACACCGGCGGCAAGCGGACCTTCAGGACCTATAACGACAAGATCAACCCGCTCGCGTAATGCAAAGCCAACAACACCTTTTATATCGGTAGGCACTACATCTACAAGTTCAGATATCTGCCCGATCCCGGCATTTCCCGGAGCGCAATATATTTTCGTAACCAGAGGTGACTGCTTGAGCTTCCAAATGATAGCATGTTCTCTGGCGCCCGATCCTAAAACTAAAATTCGCATGTATGATTAATTATTTATCCTAGATAGAAATGCAAATTTACGGATAAGTGGGAGCATGGGGAAGGTTTTGGGTGTTGTGCACTTCAATGAAGAAGCTTATTACCGTCTTCGGACCAAGCGAATGTTACCCTGAAAACATATTCTATAAGAGTGCAGAGCAACTGGGAGCTTTGCTTGCTGATTCCGGTTTCGGAGTTGTAAACGGCGGATATGAAGGCATAATGGAAGCTGTCTCTCGAGGTGCGCGTTCGAAAAATGGCGGAGTGATAGGCATAACGGCAGAAGTCTATTTTGCCAAAGGAAGAGAAGCAAACGAGTTCATTACAAAAGAGATCACCGTCAAAAGTGCCGTTGACCGGTTGATGGAATTGCTCGATCTTGCCGATGCATATATTGCTTGTGGAATTTCTCCCGGCACAGTGGTGGAAGTTGCAACAGCTTGGGATTATATGCTCAAAGGTTTTATAGAAAAAAAACCTTTGATCCTGATCGGGCAGGAATGGAAAGAACTTTGTGAAATTCTTTTTGCTCAGGATGCTTACAAAGATAAAACAGATTTTATAACTCTGGTAGAAACTCCGGAGCAAGCGATTGAAAAAGTACTTGCAATATTCGGCAAGCAGGAGAAGCTACCCGAACTTAACATACTTTGATATAATCAAAATGTCATTGCGAGGGTATGCGACGATTAGGCAGCATAGGCTTTAGCCCGAACGAAGCAATCTAAAACTTCGAAGTTCTCTGCATTTTCAAGGTTTTTAGATTGCTTCGTCGTCGCTTTGCAACTTCCTCGTAATGACACTCTCAAAAAAAACTATGGAATTAAAAAAGAAACATTCTCTCCATGCACGACGCGATCTCATTCCGTCGTATGTTGTCGGACGTCGTGCTGTGCTTGAACTTCTTCGTGACGAAGAAGGACGTGAGAAGATCGAGAAACTTTATATTGCACATGGTTCGCAAGGCACGGCGATCGGAGAAATCCTCCACGCGGTCAGAACAAATAAAGTACCGCATGGTGAGATCGATCGACGTAAATTTCAAGATCTTGAATCACGCGAAGCAGATGGAGTAGATTCGCAAGGGGTAATGGTTTTACTCAAAGCGCAAAACTATGCTGAGATCGAAGATGTCCTTGGCGAAAAACGAACGAAGACAACTGCACCGCTTTTTGTTGCGCTCGATGGAATTGAAGATCCGCATAATATGGGTGCAATCATCCGCTCCGCTGAAGCAGCAGGTGCTGATGCAGTCCTTATGCCGAAACGCGGCGCAGTGCTGACTCCGGCAGTTTATAAAGCAAGCGCAGGAGCGGCGACGCATATTCCGATCATTAAATATGGCAATCTTGCAGAAACTTTACTTCGACTGCAAAAAGAATTCGGCTTCCTATGCTACGGACTTGCCGGTGAAGGCGAGAAAACTATTTTCGAAGCCGATTATTCCGGTTCGATTTGTCTTGTCACAGGAAGCGAGGATAAAGGTTTGCATCAATTGACTCGAAAGAGATGTGATGCGCTTCTGACAATTCCTCTTTACGGAAAAACCGAATCCTTGAATGCAAGTGTGGCAACGGCGATAGCAATTTTTGAGGTGGTAAGGCAGAGAAATTCAAAGTCTTGATTTTTTTAATGTCATTGCGAGTGTATGCGACGATTAGGCAGCATAGGCTTCGCCCGACGAAGCAATCTAAACTTTCAAGATTTAGAAAAATCTGAAATTTTAGATGCTTCGCTCGCTCCCAATGACACCATTAAATAAGTCACTTTTAGGGGTAAACTCAAATGAATTTTCTTAAATCCTGACGTGTTGCAATTTTCTCGTTTTTTTAACCTATTTTATATATCCCCATGAAAGCACTTAAAATAATCGGTTTAATAGTTCTTGCTCTCGTTGTTATCGTACTCGGACTTTCATTTATCGCCCCTACGAAAATGCACTCAGAGCGGGATGTAAAAACTTTCGCAAACTCACAGAAATGGTCACCTTGGCGTGAAAAAGATACGACAGCAAAAGTGACTATCGAAGGAACAGATGGAGCGGTCGGTGCAAAATTATTATGGGATGGGAATAAAGATATGGGTCAAGGTGAACAGACGATCACGAAGATGGAAGAAAATAAATCTGTTGAATCAGACCTCCATTTCATTAAACCCTTCGATGCACATGCTTCCAGCTACGTCAGACTTGAAGATACGGCAGGCGGTTGCAATGTGATCTGGGGATTTAATAGTGAAATGCCACGTCCATGGAATGTAATGCATCTTTTTATGGGAGACAAAATGATGAACGACGACTTTGATAAAGGGCTTAATAAACTAAAGACGCTTTCCGAAAAAGACGGAATTGGAAAGATCTATGAGATACATGAGATCACCACTGAACCTAAAGCATATATCGGAGTAAAGAAAACTCTTTCGTTGGATAAGATCAGCCCGTTCTTTGCAGAAAATATTCCTATGTTAGTGACCGATCTAAAAAAATCAAACGTTCAAATATCCGAGCCGATGTCCGGATTATATTTCACATTTGATGAAAAGAATATGAGGACTGAGGTTGCAGCTGCTATTCCTGTTTCAGCGACAGCAGGCAAAGTTGGAAAATGGGAGACATTCCATACCAAAGGCGGCAAGACTCTGGAAGTAGATTTTTACGGAGATTATAAAAATCTCGGCATAGCACATAATCAAATTAAAGCATACATTGCCGTAAAGAAATTGAAATTCATCGCACCCGTCCTGGAAGAATATATTACCGATCCCATGTCAGAAAAAGATCCTGCAAAATGGCTGACTAAAATTTATTATTTTGTAGAGTAGCGCTTTGCTCATTGCTTCTTTGGGTTGCCCGACGAAGCAATCTTGTTAATAAATTACGAGTATCAATAAAAATTCTTTCTCAGATCGTCTCCATACGTAATCTTCACATTCCTCTCTTCCCCCATGACCAGCAGTAGTTTTATTCCAATTCGTTCTAATAACTCAGCTTCATCCGTTGCGGAATGATCACTGATATGCGCGGCTTGCAATGCCTGTTTCAATAATTCAAATCTCGCTCCTTGCGGAGTTTGCGCACGCCAAAGATTAGCTCGCGGAATTGTCCCCGTCGAAAATCCATCTTCGGAATTCTTTAATGTATCAACGACAGGAATTGCGGCAAGGGCTGCGCCAAATTCCTCGATTCCCCTAATGACATTTGTAATTAACTCGTTATTAACAAATGGACGCGCTGCATCATGAACGAGAACAACTTCTGAACCTCCTAATTCCTCAAGCTTATGCATTCCGTTGGCAACAGAATCCTGCCGCGTTGCTCCACCAATGGCTATTTCGATCTTTTTTCCAAAAAAAAGTGGCTGTACTTCCGATTCGATGCGGGCAACATCATCTGTTGAAATCACCAGTACTATCCTCCCGATAAGCGGATGCTCAGCAAATGTTTTCAGCGAATGCTGATAGAGCGGCATTCCTGAAAGCACAGCAAATTGTTTTGCCGCACCGAAGCGCGTGCCGCGTCCCGCTGCAACAATTATTGCGTCTGCTTGTTGAGATGTTTTCATATATCGGTAGAGTTAACAGATTGAGAGGAAAGAGGAATCCATAGCTCATTCTGAGTGGTGCGAAGCGGAATGAATAATCTGGTATTCGTACAAACTGAAATCTCCGATTCTTCGCTGCGCTCAGAATGACAATTCTTTTTCATATTTCATAGTTCATATTTCCCATTTCTCCTTCGGATTCTTCACTCCCCATTCTCTGTTATATGCGCTCTCAATTTAATTCATGGCAACAAAAACACCAATCACAATTGCTTACGGAGACGGCATCGGGCCGGAGATCATGGAAGCCGTGCTGCGCATTCTTGATGCTTCGGGAGCGGAGCTAGATAAAGAAGTCATTGAGATCGGCGAAAAGCTTTATAAAAAAGGCATCTCTTCCGGCATAGAAGATTCATCGTGGGCATCACTTCGCCGCACAAAAGTTTTTTTGAAAGCCCCCATCACCACTCCGCAAGGCGGCGGTGTGAAAAGTTTGAATGTTACTGTTCGTAAAACGCTTGGGCTTTATGCGAACGTCCGCCCAGTCGCAGCCTATCCTCCATTCATCGAAACGATGAAGCCGAAGATGGATATGGTCATCATTCGCGAGAATGAAGAAGATCTTTATGCCGGCATCGAGCATCAACAAACTCAGGAAGTGGTGCAGGCGCTGAAGCTTATTTCGCGTCCGGGCTGTGAGCGAATCGTCAGATATGCGTTTGAATATGCCCTAGCGCTCAATCGCAAGAAAGTGAGCTGCATCACGAAAGATAATATCATGAAGCTGACCGACGGGCTTTTTCATAAAGTCTTTAATGAGATCGGCGCAGAATATCCGGACATCGAAAAAGATCATTTCATTCTTGATATTGGTACAGCGTATGTTGCCGAGCGTCCTGAAATTTTCGATGTAATTGTAACGCTGAATCTATACGGTGATGTAATTTCGGATGTTGCAGCAGAGGTTGCAGGTTCAGTTGGTATTGCCGGCTCTGCGAATATCGGTGATGGCTTCGGAATGTTCGAAGCGATTCACGGATCTGCTCCGACAATTGCAGGGCAAAATATTGCAAATCCTTCCGGGCTTTTGCAAGGCGCTATTCAAATGCTTATCCATATCGGTCAGCCGGAAGTTGCTTCGAAGATCGGCAACGCCTGGCTTCGCACCATCGAGCTGGGAATTCATACGAAAGATATTTATTCGTATAAATTCAGTACAGAACTTGTCGGCACAAAAGAATTTGCCGATGCCGTGATCGCAAGGCTTGGGCAGACACCCGAACATTTCAAGCCCGTAAGTTATAAATCACGGGGAACACAAAGAATATTTAAATACGAACGCAAAGTTAAGAAAAAAGAAATTGTCGGAGTCGATGTTTTTCTTGAATCAACACTGGCAACCGATGAAATCGCAAAACGCCTTCTTGCAATCGGTGGCGATGGCTTGCAGCTTGCGATGATTGCGAATCGTGGCGTTGGCGTGTGGCCTGAAGGGTTGCCGGAAACATTTCTTTCCGATCAGTGGCGCTGTCGGTATTTAGCGGGTGAAGGAAAAACTATCACCCATTCCGAGATTGTTACACTTCTCGAAGGTATTACGAGAATCGGGCTTGATTTTATTAAGATAGATAATCTTTGTACCTTTGATGGTGTCGTTGCGTACTCGCTTGCGCAAGGAGAATAACTATGGCAAAAACGAAACAGCCTCTTGTTTCTGTGATCATGGGAAGTACATCCGATTGGGAAACCATGAAACATACTTCCGATATTCTGAAAGAATTCGGCGTCGAGCATGAGAAGCACGTCGTTTCCGCGCATCGCACTCCGAAATGGATGGCAGAATTTGCAGACTCCGCTGAAAGCCGCGGCATTCAAGTAATCATTGCCGGAGCAGGCGGCGCGGCACATCTGCCGGGAATGACTGCTTCCCAGACGCTCATCCCTGTTCTTGGAGTACCTGTTGAATCCAAATCATTACGCGGGCTTGATTCGCTTCTTTCAATCGCACAAATGCCCGCAGGAATTCCGGTCGGTTCGCTTGCGATAGGAGTTGCGGGAGCGAAGAATGCAGCGTTGCTTGCAATTGCTATTCTTGCAAACACGGATCCCAAGTTACGGGAGAAGCTTCGTACTTTCCGCAAAAAACAAACCGAAAAAGTCCGCAAGCAAAAACTTCCGAAATGAAACCGATACTTCCCGGCGCAACAATAGGCATCTTAGGCTCAGGACAGCTTGGCAGGATGCTTGCTTTGGAAGCAAGGCGAATGGGATATAAAGTACATACATTCTCTCCGGATAAAAATTCGCCGACAGGACAAATTGCCGATGTTGAATTCATCGGCAAGTACGATGACATCAATGCAGCCTTACAATTTGCCGAAGCAGTGGATGTTGTTACTTTCGAGTTCGAAAATATTTCCGGCGATGTTGTAAAGGCTATTGAAGCCGCGGTGCCCGTTCATCCGAGTTCGAACGTTCTACACATCACTCAGCACCGTCTCAGGGAAAAAAATTTTCTTGATTCGAACGGCTTCCCTGTCACACCGTTTGCAAAGATCGCGACACTTGAAGAATTAAAAAACGCTTTATCCAAGCTCGGAACACCTGCAGTTTTAAAAACTGCGGGCTTCGGATATGACGGCAAAGGCCAGTCGAAGATCAATTCCGTAAGTGAAGCTGAAACAGCATACTCTGCTATCGGATGGGGCGAGGCAATCCTTGAAGCCTTCATTGATTTTCAGTGCGAAGTATCCGTCGTTGCCGCTCGCGGAACTGACGGCTCATTCGCTCCTTTCGAAGTTGTACAGAATATTCATTCGAATCATATTCTTGATACTACTATCGCACCTGCAGCTATTGATGCACAAATCAAGAAAAAAGCAATTGACATCGCAAAGAATGTCATGGAATCGCTTGATTGTGTGGGCGTTCTCTGCATTGAAATGTTTGTTACAAAGAATGGTGAACTCATTATCAATGAACTTGCTCCGCGCCCGCATAACTCCGGTCATTGGACTATTGATGCATGTGTGACGAATCAATTCGAACAGCAATTGCGTGCCGTCTGCGGATTGCCGCTTGGTTCGGCTGAACAACTTCGTCCTGCTGCGATGGTAAATCTTCTTGGCGACATTTGGGCGAACGGCGAACCAGATTGGGCTGAAGCGCTAAGAGATCCGAACGTGAAACTTCATCTTTACGGAAAATCTAAAGCCCGCAAAGCAAGAAAAATGGGACATGCAACTGTTACTGGAAATACTGCCGAAAACGTTGCACATTCCGTGAAGCATCTCAAACAAATTTTTGGAATCGTATCAAAAGATAAATGAAAGTAACGCTCTTATCAGAACCACAGCATGGTGGCGTCTTAACAGAATTTTTCTCTGCTCATCCGACTCTTGAACTTGTCACATCCGGAGCGGATGTCGTTATTGATTGCTTATTTTTCGATCTTGAAGAAAAATATACAAGCCTTCATTCTTTCGAATCGAAAGATGCGATCTTAATTTCAAACAGCCTGACCGCTCCTGCAACAGCGATCGCAAGACATTCAACCGGATACAAGCGAGTCATTGCTGTGCCGATGATTCCATCACAGCTCGCAACGCAAAAATCGATTGAATATTCGATACCGCTTCAGCAGGAAGATGTGACTTCTAATAAGGAAATGCTGAAATCCATTTTCCGCAAAGATATAGAGAAAATAGGTGATTGCGTAGCCGGGATTTTTCCGCGCACAATTGCAATGGTAATAAATGAAGCAGCATTTGCATTGCAGGAAGACGTTGCAACTGCCGGTGATATTGATATGGCAATGAAACTCGGCACAAACTATCCGAAGGGACCGCTTGCTTGGTGTGATGAGATCGGAGCATATACTATTGTAGCAATTCTTGAAGCATTGCAAGTTGAATACGGACATGATCGCTACAAAATCGCGCCGCTCTTGCGTTTGAATGCAGAAGCAGGGAAGAATTTTTTTTGAGAAAGAGTGTCATTACGAGGAATCGCGCAGCGATGACGAAGCAATCCCTCTCACTTTATAGGAAACTTCTCGACACGATGAACGGGATTCTTCGTTACGCTTCGCTTCACTCAGGATGACAGCCATGCCTCAGAGGATTGCCGCGTCGGGCTGAAGCCCTCCTCGCAATGACAGATGATAAATTTTTATTAATAAATATTATGACAGCTTTTCTTGGAATGGGTCTTTTAGGTTCGAATTTCGTTCGCGCAATGCGCAAACGTGGTGAAGAAGTTCATGTGTGGAATCGCACAGCTTCAAAAGCAAATGCTTTGGAAGAAGTCGGAGCGAAAGCATTTGCTACTCCTGCTGAAGCAGTAAAAGGTACAGATAGAATTCATATCGTTGTCTCCGATGATACCGCAGTAAATTCCGTTTTAGAACAAGCTGCATCCGGTATCGCTAAAGGTGCGATCATTATTGATCATACTACTACATCAACAATTGGTGCCAAGCAAAGAACAGCGCATTGGAAAGAACTTGACATGAACTATATTCATGCTCCCGTTTTTATGGGACCATCGAATGCACTCGAATCAACAGGCTCCATGCTGATCTCAGGTGATCAGGATGTAATAAAAAAGATCGAGCCGGAGCTATCGAAATTGACAGGCACACTTACCAACCTTGGTGACGATCCAAGTACTGCTGCCGGATATAAATTAATGGGCAATCATTTATTCATGTCTCTCTCCGCAGGGTTAGCCGATACGTTCATGCTCGGCAGATCGATTGGTCTATCCACCGAAGATGTTGCAGGTTTTATTGAACAAATGGGCGGCACACCAATGAAGGCAAGAATTGCACGTCTTCTTCTCGGCAATTATGATGAGCCTACATGGGAGCTATCCATGGCAAGAAAAGATGCGCGTTTAATGGTCGAAGAAGCAGAACGTGCAGGTTATAAACTCGATGTCATGCCAAATCTCGGAGCACACATGGACCTGCTTATCGACGAAGGTCTCGGCGCAAAAGATTGGAGCATCGTTGCAAAAGAAGCGATTACAAGATAACACATTATGAAAAACGCATACATCATCTCGGCTTGCAGAACACCTTTCGGAAAATATGGCGGAGCATTGAAAGATGTTCGTCCCGACGATATGGCAGGGCTTGTAATAGCCGAAGCTGTTAAGCGCGCCGGAATTGATAGAAATGAAATTGATGATGTGATCATAGGCTGCGCAAATCAAGCCGGCGAAGATAATCGCAATGTTGCACGAATGGGCGTTCTGCTTGCAGGGCTTCCTGAGCGAACTCCGGCAACGACGATCAATCGCCTTTGCGGATCATCACTTGATTCTATTATTCAGGCATCACGCGCGATCATGTCAGGTGAAGCGAACATTATTGTTGCAGGCGGTGTCGAATCTATGACTCGCGCCCCATATTCCCTTCCGAAAAATGTATCCGGTTCAGCGCTGTTTGGAAATCTCACTGCGTATGATACAGCTCTCGGCTGGCGCTACCCTAATCCGAAAATGGAGAAGATGTTTCCGCTTGAAGCAATGGGTGAAACCGGCGAAAATGTTGCAGAGCAATGGAAAATTTCTCGAGAAGATCAGGATGCTTTTGCTTTTGAATCGCATCAAAGAGCAATCGCCGCGCAAAGCCGCGGAGCTTATGATGAAGAGATCGTCCCCGTTTCTATTCCGCAAAAGAAAGGCGATCCGATCATCATTACAAAAGATGAGCAGCCCCGTGCCGATACATCTCTTGAAAAACTTGCAAAGTTAAATGCGGCATTCCGCAAAGGCGGCAGCGTCACTGCCGGAAATTCCAGCAGCCTCAATGACGGAGCAAGTGCTGTTGTTGTCGCAAGCGAAGAAGTCGTGAAAAAACTTGGCATTGAGCCTCTCGGAAGATATGCCGGATCTGCAGTCGAAGGACTTTCGCCAAGAGTTATGGGAGTCGGGCCTATCTATGCTATTGAAAAACTTTTGAATCGGACTGAACTTAGCATGGATGATATCGATCTTATCGAACTCAATGAGGCATTTGCTTCGCAAAGCCTTGCTGTGATCCGTCATTTTAAGCTTTCGATGGATAAAGTTAATGTCAATGGCGGAGCCATTGCCATAGGTCACCCTCTCGGTGCAAGCGGCGGAAGGCTTGCAGCAACGCTGCTTTATGAAATGCGTCGCAGAAAAGTCAAACGCGGAATTGCAACGATGTGCATCGGAGTTGGGCAAGGAATTGCAGCATTATTTGAAAGAGATTAATCGTTCGTAGGGGCACGCTCCGCCTGCCCTCTATCGAATCTACGGTAATCTCCAAGAAGGGCATTATGTAATGCGCCCCTATGATTTAGCATTATTTTTATCTAAGCATTACAGATGAAAAGGGCCTTTTTCGCATGGCGAAAATTGTGATCTCCCCAAATAACCTCCCCTCATTTTTTCGAACCTAACCACCCTTTTCCAGTGTTACTTTTGGCTCGTTAAATCGTAGTATTTTTTTACTTAGGGTCCTGACCGTAGGTATTTTGCCGCAGACAGGACAGGCTATATATTTCATTCTTCATTTCTTATGGGTAGATACTCAAAACAAACACGCCAAATTATTTTGGGAATTGGAATTGTTGTTTTTACTGTAATTTGCGGTTATATAACAACTACATTAGCGCAGAAACAACCATCAAAGACATTTACTGCCCCTGATGCGTCAACTACGAAAAAGACTGCATCCCCTGTTCTTATCAAAACCTCGAAGGAAGATATCCACCTTGATGAATTTGAAGAAGCCTACCACCGGATGAACGATAAGGATCCTTATGGCTCAACTCTTGATTCACTGAAAGATTTTTTAACGATCTATTCCGATTACCGCCTCAAACTCTTAGAGGCGAAGGAGATGAATATCGATCATGACCCGAAGATCCAGAATGAGATCGAGGGGTATCGCACGATGCTTGCAGGTCCTTTCGTAACAGATAAAGAAATTACCGAGCCAAACGTCCATCGGCTTTGGGAACATCGTCAGTGGGAAGTTAATGTTGCACATTTTCTTGCTGCCATCAAAAATGCGAACGATCCTGCAGATACACTTCGTGCATACAACAAAGCAATGAAAGCTCTTGGACGCATCCAACAGGGAGAGTCGATCGGTTACGTCGTGCTCAGCCAGAAAGATGCAGAGTTTCTCGATGATCACATCAAAGCAATAGATAAAGAACGTGAACGTAAGACAAAGAAGATCTCCGACACGACACTTTGGGATGGCTCTGACGATCACAACAGTGCAAAAGAAGGCGGAGAATTGGGTTATTTTACTGGCGGCATGACCGTCCGTCCTTTTGAAGAAGCCGCTTATGCTTTAAATGTTGGCGAGGTTACAAAAACTCCGGTACGCACCAGATACGGATATCATATCATTCAATTATTAGATAGGCATAAACGATTGGGCGGGATAAAAGCGCATCATATCCTTATTGGTATGGGCAATAGTGTAAAAGGAAATGATACGCTTCGCTACTATCATCAAGCCGATAGTCTTTATAAGTCTGTAAAAGCAGGTGCAAAGTTTGAGGAAGTTGCCAAAGCTTCGAGCGATGATAAATTTACTGCTGCAAATGGCGGAGATCTCGATTTCATTAACCGCGAAGAACGTCGTACCGAAAAGGCTTTCGATCAGGCTGCCTACGGATTGAAAGACGGGGAAATTTCAGGAATTGTACGTACGTCGAAGGGCTATCATATTATCCGCAGAGACGGATCCTTTCAGCCAAAATCCTACGATCAGGAAAAAGATATGCTGAAGAAGCTTTATAAGCAATATTATTTCAACGATGACCGCACAAAAAAACTTGCTGAGGTGAAGAAGCAATACAATGCACACATTGAGCAGTCAGCAATGAATATATTCATGTCGCGCATCGATTCAACGAGGACAACTCTTGATAGCGCTTGGTCAAAGAAGTTTACATTGGGAGAGCGCAATCTTACTATCTTTGGAATCGGCGGAAAGAACTGGAACATCGGATCACTTTTGGATTCATTGAACGCACAACCCGGTATTGCTCTTTCACGCAACTCTGTCACTGAACAGATCGGGAAAAATCTTGACGACGCCACAATAGCCATCATGGCGAAAGATGTCAGCAAACGCTTTCCGGAATTCGAAAAGATCATGGATGACTATAAAAATGGCATCACGCTCTTTGAACTGGAGAATAAACGGATATGGGCAAAGGTTGTACCAGATAGTTTAAAGGAGCGGAAATTTTATCAGGATAATAAAGTTCGTTTCATGTGGCCGGAGCGTGTTGATGTATCGGAAATTTACGTCTACAATGATTCCGTCGCAAAGGAGCTTTATAAACAGATCATGAATGGCGCGAATTTTGATACGCTTGCTAAAAAATATACTGAGCGTCCCGGCTTTAAGGAAAAAGCAGGGCATTGGGGACTCCTGACCAAAGATGAAAATGAAATGTCGAAAAAGGCATTTAGTTTTACGGTCGATGATGTAAAAGAGCCGTTTAGTTTTCAATCCGGTTTCTCTATCGTCAAACTTAATCGCCGCGCTCCGGTTACACAAAAAACGTATGATGAAGCACGTCAGGAAGTTGCAAGCCAGTATCAGGATGATCTTTCGAATGAATTACGCCTGCAATGGGTAAATGAACTTCGAAAAAAATATAAACGCCAGATCAATACGCAAGTGATCGAAGATGCATGGAAGGCTCACAAATTTTCCGCGAAGTAAAATCAACGGAAGGCTAGACTTTTCGCCCGCGCGGGCTTGACACGATGAGACGTTCACGAAGGCTAAAGCCTGGGTCTCCCCATACATTTACATAAAAGAATGAACAGCTATAAATATATAATTTTTTCTCTCTCTGTACTTTTTTTCTCCGCTTCGCTCTTTGCACAGCCAAAGCAGATACATGATGGTGAGAAACTTGACGCTGTTATTGCCGTCGTCGGGAAATATCCGATCTTAAAATCGACGATCGACGCACAGCTTATGATGACCTTAGGCACGAAGACCGGAACATCTTCTGATACCATCGCAAGGCTTCGCGAACAGATATTGCAATCGGAGATCGATCAGAGAGTTCTTCTCGTTCGTGCCGAAATGGATTCGACTATTACGGTTTCCGAGGGCGAGATCGATGAGCGTCTTGATCAGCGTATCAAGCAATATGAGCGCCAGTTCGGATCACGTACAGAAATGGAAAAGGCGTTCGGAAAATCAGTTGGAGAGATCAATTCCTCGCCGGAACTCCGCGACCGCGCGCGAGAATCCATTATGATCGAAAAAGTGCGAGGTGCAAAGTTCTCGCATCCACAGGTGGTTTCTAAGCGTGATATGCAGGAATTTTTTGCCGCATATAAAGACAGTCTGCCTCGCATCACAGCGCAGGTCGAGCTTGCAACGATCGTTAAGCTCATTAAACCCGATCCCTTGCAAAAGCAAAAGATGAAATCCTTTGCAAAATCGTTGGTGGATTCTATTCGTAACGGAGCTTCTTTTTCTGATTTCGCTGCTCGGTACTCACAGCACTCCACTGCAAAAACCGGCGGCGATCTTGGCGGACCGTATCCGCGAGGAACATTCCTGCCTGATTTTGAATCCGCCGCATTCAAACTTAAAGCCGGAGAAATATCCGATCCTATAGAAACAGATCAGGGAATCCATATCATTAAACTTTTGGAGCGCAAAGGAGAAGAGATCAGAGTTGCGCAGATCCTTCTTAAACCTGCAACAAGTAAGAACGACGAAGATTCTATTTTGTATCTGATCGAAAGTTTACGAACGCGTGCGAAGAACGGTGAAGACTTTGCACGATTAGCATCAGAATATTCCGACGACGCCGAATCGAAAATTAACGGCGGCACACTTGGCAGAGTACGCTTAGAAGAACTTGGCGCTGAGCAGCATGCTGTCATCGACTCCATGGCTATCGGAGATATTTCACGTCCTGTTAAGATCGCATATTCCCGCACCCTTACCGGATTTCAGATCGTGAAACTGATCGCCCGCATTGAGCCGCATCAGCCATCGTTAAAAACCGATTACCGCGACTTAGAAGCACTTGCTATGCAATGGAAGATGTCCCAAGAGGTGCAGAAATTCGTTGCCGATTCCAGAAAGAATGTCTATGTGGAAATTCGGGAGCAGAAGTAGAATATTTATAGCGGCTTATTCACGGAAGTATATGTCTTATTATTATTAATGTTTTCGCACTTGAAAAGAATTCAATTCAGCTAATTCTTTCTCAGCGAGTCTGTGAGCATTTTCTATAAACAGAACATAAGGCTTAACCTTTAAAGCTTTTGCAAGTTTGGCTATACCACCCAAAGTTACGTTCCGTTCTTCCCGTTCTATATAACCAATATAATTTCGATGCAAGTCTGCGTACTCAGCAAGTTTTTCCTGAGAAACGTCGAGTTTATGCCGAAATCCCCTAACATTGTCTGCTACGATCCGATTTATTTGCATTGTATACAATTTCGGAATTTTAGAGGAAATCCACTACATACTATATTTGTAAGTCAATCCTCAGTTGAGTTGCTGAGGATATGAATGTCACTTTCTGACACTGAAAAGGCATTAGTTAGTAAAGAGACACTTTCCAGAGATACTTTTTAGCAAGCCTTGTTCTAATTGGCATGAATTTATACCCTTATAAGGCGTGTAACTTTTAGCCTTATGAGGGTACTTTTAAAGTATGTTAATCGATTATTTAATAGGAGATTCTTTATAAAAATCATCTTCGCATTCTTTTTTATCGCAGTTCTGGCAGGCGCAAGCCTTGCCCAAGACCAAATTCACCAGCAGCTTCCGCAAGCCGATACGACAAGCGGATGGCAGCTGGTGTTTTCTAACCCTCGGTATTTTATTGTTGGATTGCAATACTTTCCCGAAAATACCGTATATGCTGTCGCTTCGAATAAATCAATTCTTATTCTGATGCGCTCTTACAATGGAGGAATATCATGGGACACGCTTTCAACCCCAATCCCTACTGGGGATGTAACTTTCACTTCTGTCATGACTGGTTATTCTTCTTCAGATGATCCTCGAATGAAATTTATATGGAAAACGACGGACGGCGGTAATTCCTGGCAGCCTCATGATCGACCCTCTATAGCCTCCGGACGCATTGCATTTGCAGATAAAGATACAGGGATAGTTTTTGGCTCAGGTCAAATGGCTCGAACAACGAATGCCGGAGAGACATGGAAAGAAATTAATTGGATTACAGATTTAGTTATAACGGATGCCTCTTTTTCGAATTCCAAAGTAGGATATGCGGTTGGAGATGCAATTAGTGTGGGTTCAAATCCTTATGCCGGTTGGTGTCAAAAAACTACCGATGGAGGGGCAACATGGAAATTTATCTATACAGGAATACCTGCAGATATTAATTGCTGTGAAGTGCTTGATGAAAAAACAGTAGTTGTTGCCTGTAATTCTTATTTTGTAGGGAGAACTACTGATGGTGGAAATACTTGGGATTCTACAAGACTTGTCTCAAGAAAAACAGATTTTCTTGGGATGTCATTTGCAAATAAAGCTCACGGAATAATCGTAGGTGACGATGACAATCAAGGAATAAATCCTCATGGAATAATTTATGTGACAACCGATACAGCAAAAACTTGGCAAAAACAGTATGCTCCCAAAGAGGCCACTTTTACTTCCGTATTAATGATTGACGATAATATTGCAATTATTACTGGCGATGGCGGTAAAATCTATCGTACAATTAACGGCGGTAATTTCTCTTCCGTTGCTCAGCATACAATTGACTTTCATGTTCAGACCTTTCCAAATCCGAATACAGGAATAGTCACCATTCAGTATCAACTTCCTTCACCACAAGCGGTCGCATTCAGTTTTTATAACATTCAAGGAGTAACGGTTGGAGATATGAATCTCGGACTTCAGGAGATAGGAACGCATCAGACAATCTTCGACGGCTCCAATCTTGCAAATGGGATGTATTATTTCCATTTGACGACTCCACAGGATTCTTTCACTGGTTCCTTCACAATCCAAAAATAAGGAAAACTTCTTATGAGAAAAATTATAAGTTTTAATTTCTTAGTTCTGAGTTTATTTTTTGCATCATCGGCATTCTCCCAAATTGTTGTCCCTAAAGGATGGGAAAACCGCGATTCTCTCAGGTTTACTTTCTTCGGAATGTACGGAGGTGTACCTTCATGGACGGGTACAGATACGGCAGTGATGCATCGGGAGATGGATTCTCTGAACGTAAATTTTGAAGCTGAGTTTTCCTCTATTCCCGGAGATTATAACTTTGGTCAGCGTAATCTCGGTTCCGTCATCTATGGTTTCAATAATTTTTTCCCGTTACCTGTCGATATGATGGGATTTAAGCAATTGCCATATCTCGCTCTTCCTTTTCAAGTACCTGATCATTTCTATGACGGGCTGATGTGGAGATATAATGAAGAGGGTGGAATGCTGGGTACTGACTATTTATATATAGCTTTCAAAAGTCTTTACTTCAGCCATTGTTTGGCTTCAGGAATAAGAAGAACGTATGGTGACACCTCTAAGGCATTTGCAATAGCACAAAGAGTTTCAAGGGCAATATTCCTCTCACCGCGTTCGATAAAACCAATATAAGCCTTATGAGATTTGGCTTTGACGGCAAGCTGTTGCTGAGTAAGTTTTCGGTGAAGCCGAAATGCTTTGATATTACTACCAACGATTTGCTGCATTTTCATAAGTACAATTTTACGCAGCATTAGAGTTTTTATTTATAAAAGAAACACAAAAATAGCCCGACTATTTAAAAGTTTCATATATTTGTAAGCAAAAGAAAGGACACTATTATGAAAACCATCATCATTCTTGTATTTCTTGCATTCATCGCAAGCCTCTGCCTTGCCCAAGACCAAATCTACCAGCAATTTCCGCAGGTCGATACGACAAGCGGATGGACTTTAGTTTTTTCTAAACCTAACTATTCAATCGACAGATTACAGTTTTTCCCAGAGAATACTGTATATGCTGTTGCTTCGAATAAATCATTCCTTATTTTAATGAGGTCGTCCGATCGCGGGATTTCGTGGGATACACTATCCACTCCAATTCCAACCGGCTATGTTTTCTTTACTTCAGCAACTACTGGTTATTCTTCTTCTGATGACCCACTGATAAAATATGTATGGAAAACCACCGATGGAGGTAGCTCTTGGCAGCAGCATGACAGAAATTCTATTGCTACAGGTCCATTGAGATTTGCAGATAATGACACTGGAATTATTATGGCTCCATCCACGACTGCAAGAACAACGGATGGGGGGGGGACATGGAAAGAAATTCACTCGATTGCTGACATAGTAAAATTAGATGGCGCTTTTGTAAATTCTAAAGTTGGTTACGGTGTAGGAGAAGCAGTAGGGATATTTCCACATTCAGTTGCAGGGTGGTGCCAAAAAACCACCGATGGCGGAGCAACATGGACATTTGTGTACACTGGAATACCAGAAGATATTAGCTGCTGTAAGGTTCTCAATGAGAAGACAGTTATCGTCGCTTGCAGACGTTATTTTGTAGGGAGAACAACGGATGGTGGGAATACTTGGGATTCGACAAAACTTGTTTCGCGAAGTTCCGAATTTAATGGGATGTCATTTGCAGATAAGGGACATGGAATAATTGTAGGTGATGATGATAATACCGGAATAAATCCTCACGGAATAATTTATGCTACATCCGATACTGGTAAAACATGGCAGAAGCAATATTCTCCTATTGAATCTTCTTTTTCATCTGTAGTTATGATAGACGATAATATCGCAATCAT
>JBBQGG010000038.1:0-31281 GCA_038322815.1 Kapaibacterium sp. (SeqCode) | reverse complement strand
CAATAACAGCCATGCTGTATTATTTAAGCTCGGAAGATCAGCTGCTACTAATCCACGAAAGGTCGGGACGGCTGCGCCCCCGCTTACCGGTCCTGCAAATACCGTGTTTGCTGTCTGTGTGGTGAATGATCCTGTTAGTGTACCCGATGTTGTGACGGGTGAACCGCTGATATTAAAGACTGATACAGGAAGTGCAAGTCCGACACTAACTAATCCGCCGACTGAAGTCCAGCTAAGAACGCCGCCTGTAGTAGCACTCAAAATCTGTCCATCTACCGTTGCCGGATTGGTAGGCAATGTATAATTAATATTGGTCGCGCCTTGTGCTCCGGCTTGGAATGAAGTGATACCTGTTCCGGTGCCCTGAAATTGTAATTGATCGGCAGTGCCGGAATTTGAAAGTAAAAAATTTCCGTTTCTAACTTCAAGTAATTGCGAAGGATTGGTCTGACCAATACCGAGATTTCCGGCAGAAGATAGACGCATCTTTTCAGTGTTGTTCGTATAAAATTCTATCGGCTCCGGAGTAGTAGTATTCGTTGTTGCAAGGACAAGCGGTTCGGCACTTGTCGTGCCCAAAAAATTTCCTGTTGTCCCGTTCCATGCTGATGCCGTTGCATTACCTCCAAGCAGCCATGAACCTCCTACTGATGGGTCAACCCAGGTAGGAATAAGATCTCCTCCGAAATTTTTGAGCGTAAGAATAAAACCATCAGCGGCTCCGGTAACACCTGTCCAATTCAGATTTCCACCACCAAGTGCATAGAGCAGTGAGCCTGTTGTTAATGAAGGATTACTTGCCTGGGGTAAGTTAAGCGTATAGGATTGAGGTCCTGCGCCGGTTTGAATAGAAATAATGCTTCCATTCGCGTTGGAGATATGTACTCCACGCTGCATACTTGCTTGAGCGCGAACCATCGATGCGCTGCTGCACACTATGAGTATGATATAAAATACCGAAAATCTTTTCAGTATCATTGCCGGAGCGTAATATAAGTGTAGATTTAACGATTCCTGTAACTGCGTCGCTCCGCAGTTTATCCACAAAAGGGAAAATCTACATTTTTGTTTAAAAGCAAACTAAAGCCGATAAAAAACTAAGTACATAAACTTACTTGTGTGTACTTATGGCGAATTAATAATTATCCAATTAATATTGTCGCCTTTAGGAACTTCGTTGGATGTTTCAACGAAAAAAACTCCTTTCTTATAATCAATATTCGTAACTGAACAAAGGATAGTGCCGATGTTCTCGCCACCGGAAGTATGCACCGATGCCGAAATCATTGAATTATTATTTAATCCGAATTCTCCGGGCTTTACGGCAAACCGATAACGTTTTGTCCCGAATCCCTGAGCAGGAATAAATCCAGTGCGAATAACCATGGAATTCGTTTTACCATGCTTCTCTGTCACGATAGGAATGTCATTACCATTGAGATGATTCATCCTGAAACTTACTTCTTCAGCAACGGATGTAGAATCTCCTTGAATGACTTCTTTGGCAGCATGAATATTGATCACCTCAAATTGTTCAGTCTCGCCTTCGTAAATATAAATAGTATCAAAAGCAGACGGTTTGTATGATGCATAAAACCCCGGCGTAATATGTTCAGGATTTCCTTCCTTTACATGAATAATTTCAATGCGTGGTATCGCCTCTGATATTACGGGCTGACGATTATCGATATTAGCAGCAAAAGTTTTTTCTTCGTGTTTTGTCTTTGTTGCCCCTGCTTCTGCTGATGGCGCCGTAAAGGTACGCTGAACAGGATTCGATTTCGTATCTGTAGATGCGCTTTGTGCGCAAAGCATCACCGGCATCATCACCAAAGTGATAACGCCGATGATCCATGCTGCGATAGCATAATTCGCTTTCACAAATATTGAAGATATCTTTTAGATACAAGCAAACTAATAGCTCCCAATGTATGGGAAAATCTCAGATTCACAATAGAAGCGGCAATCATACTCCGAATGCCGCTCCCATAGTGAAGAAATAATTATGGATTCATTACGACATAGTTGATGAATGATCCGGTTTGGATACTCTCAGATGATTCAACAGAGAATGTTCCGGTAGTACCCTGAGTCACATTCGTTACTTGAACAACGATTGCGCCAATAATACCTGTATGATTTTCAACTGTTGCGGTGATCGAAGCTCCTGCTTTGATATCGATCGCAGGTGAGGTATACTGGAACGCACCGGTACCGGCAATTTGTCCGCGGAAAATACCGGCAGTCGGACTGATCGCACGAACGATATTACCTGTAGTAGGGTCGATCGCAACGAAATCATTAACCGTATTTTGACGCACTAATGCTGCAGTCGTAGTACGATGTACAGCATGAGTAGTTGAATCGATCCATGCAAAATTATTGATGGATGTATTATCAAGACTTGCCGATTGAATCGTCATTGCCTGAGTTCCGGTATTGACATTGAATGCAATATTTCCTGTAGTACCGATATTATAAGTACCATCGCCTTCAAAGTTCAAAACTTTATTGCTCATACCAATGAAACGATCAGAAAGTAGCAGCGCTCCGCCAGTTGCAGGTGCACCAAGTTGAACAGTACTCGTTCCGGGTGAAACGGAATTATCAACTATCAAACCATTATTCGCATTGACAAGAGAAGTAAGTTTACGAGTGTAGGTACGATTTGTTGTCTCATCAAGTACGACGAAACGGTTGTTCGAATCAATATTTGCATTTGGCAAAGTATTGATATCATTCATAGTAATGAATCCCGTTGTACCCGGATCCAATGTCATGTTTAAGACTCCGGTTGCACTTCCGACATTAAAATTACCCGAACCATCAAAGTTAAGGTCATGTCCGTTAGCAGTGACAAAGCTGGTTCTCAGAAGTGGAGCTCCACCGGTTGCAAGTGATCCCAATTCAACGAATCCGCCTGTAGGGTTTATCGTCAAACCGTTATCAGCCACAACAAGTGATGAAAGATCGCGGGTAAGAACGCTATCATTTCCACCAAGAACTAACAACTTTGTTGCAAGTGTAGAACTTATGAGATCATGGATTTTCATGACGCCAGCAGTGCCGGGATCAATCGTGAGATTGAAGGTGCTGCCTGCGCTTGTTCCAAGATTCAAATTACCCGAATTTTCGAAGCTCAGGTCTTTTCCGTTCATGTGAACAAAACGGTTGCTGCTCAATGCTCCTTGTCCGGTAGAGCCGGTTGCAGAATCGCCCAATTGGACGGTTGCTGTTCCCGGATTGCTCGTCAGATCAAGAACAAGACCGTTATTGGCGCCGACAATAGCTGTAGGCAACACCCAGTCAAGTCCATTACCTGCAGCATTGACACGTTGTAAGTAGCCTGGGGCACCTGTACCCGGAGCGCCAACTGTAGGACCGAACGATAAGCTTCGCTCGATATTATTGTTTGCATCCAAGAACAGCGAATAGTTAGTATTTGCTGCTGGTGTCGGTGCCTGATCCCAAGAATAGAAATCCGGGCTGGCAGCAACGCCTGCTTTGGCACGTAACTGAACGTAACTCGGAGTTGCGCCGCCCGTTGATAACCTCGTTTGTTGAGTAACAAGCGAAGGAACCTGAGCAAACACGTTTCCGGCAAGTCCGATACTCAGCACGACAATCCATGCGAATACCGTCTTTAGTTGATTTTGTCTCATTATTTGTATGGTTAGGTTAAGTAAAATACAGAAATAAATTTATACACTACACAAAAAATTTATGGATTAACAACTAAGTACGTAATGAATCCGGAATCCGTCGGATATGCTGCCGAGAATTGCACGGTGAATGCGTCCTTCTTGATATCTGTAACCATCGTACCGACGATTACTGAAAATCCTGTCGAATCAAATTGTGAAACAGTGATGCTTGAATTCGGCCGACAGCTAACCGTAGGTGAAAGATTTACTGTCAGAGACGTTGTACCTTGCGGCACAGCTACCCTTCCGGCATACGAACTTCCACCCGATGTTGAACCCGAAAGTCTATTCGCTTCAACGATACCCGTTCCTATCGGATGTAAATATGAGGTGTCTCCAACCTGCAGGTTTTGCCCGGTATTGATTCCTGTTGTGATCTGGCTAAACGACACCGATACACTCGGCGGCAGAGCAGTTTGCCATGTCATTACTCCTGCACTATTGACTGAAAGGAGAGCA
The DNA here is from genome assembly GCA_038322815.1 of Kapaibacterium sp. (SeqCode). GTDB lineage: Bacteria > Bacteroidota > Ignavibacteria > Palsa-1295 > Palsa-1295 > PALSA-1296. The sequence continues at coordinate 27,118 of JBBQGG010000038.1, read as the reverse complement.
TCAACTGGCTGTAAAACAGCAGGCAGTGTATAGTCAATATTCTTACTTTGCGCTTGAGTTTTAAATGATGTATAGTTAGTTTTTCCGGGTAGAAAAGGCTCAGCCATCCGAAGTTCACTCGCAGTTCCACCATTACTAAGCATCACATTACCAGCAAGATCGAGCATCGTGCTCGGAGTAACAGTTCCGATTCCGATGCGGGCGCCATCATTATAAAGAAATGTATTAGATACCCAGTTTTTTCCATCATGCCGAAGCGTTGCACCGAACGTACCAGGCGGCAAGCCAATCAGTGTTGTCGAAATTACATTATTACCATTCGCGTCAGTCGTAATGATAACCCCTGTACCTCCTTTTATCGCCGTCGTATCATCTTTTCCGGGCGACCACTTCGTTCCGTCCCATTTCAGGACTTGGTTAGTGAGTGCCCCCATTTGGTTTATCTTATCCCCTGTCACAGCCCCTGTCACAATTTTATCTGTCGTTACGGAATTTCGTGCAAGCTTTCTTGTACTGATCGAAGTATCTGCAACTCCCAGTGTTACTATAGGGCCACTGGCATTTTGAATTGCAATTGTACCATCAAGGTTTTGGATCGTTTGAATTCCATCAGGCAGAGCAGAGATCGTAATAACTTTTCCGACTTGTGTTACTTTTGCAGTACTATCGCCGATGATTCGAATTGGTCCGTCCACTTCGTTTATACTCGTAACAACTCCTTTAGCATCCGAAGAAATATAATTAGCGCGTTCTGCGACTTCAGCATGCAAAGCGTAAGGTACAGAAGTAAGCGCCGTACGGGGCACCATTTCGGCACCCCCATCGACACTGATACCCAACCAATACTGCTGGCTAAAGTTTATTGCCATGGGGATTGGAGTTTGGCCTCCAATTATTAAAGAAAAAAGTCCGTTACTAGTCTGCGTTTCGATAGATTCGTTATAAATATCAATTGATGCTCCAGGCGAATCATAAAGAGCGATCTTTATGACATGCTTACCGTTCGAGATCGGAACTCCGCTCTGCGATACAAGTAAACCCTGATAACTGATCTGTCTTGGTATCTGAGAAAATGCCACAGATGATACAACCATCAGCCATACTGCGGTGGTAAGAGAAAAGATATGTTTACTTCTAAATCTCAAAGCTATTTAGTTAAAAAATATCAAAATTTTACCACTATTCCACATCTCATTCCATAATTTCCCATAAAATACCACCTATGGATTGTTAATAACCTCGTAAACCTTATTTTGTTACAGGCAAATAAGTTCGTGAAGCCAATTAAAGCGGCTTGATAGAGCAGGCATTGTTTAATCTGCATTAATTTTATGAGATTTCAGACTCCTAAGGAGCAAATGCCGGGCAAAGAGGCATTTATGTTTTTTCGAGAAAATTTAATTTTCTTCCCGAATTCGTTACTAACTACTTATCACAGAAGACTTACGATCCTTGGCAAAGATAAAGGATAGGACGATCGTAGCTGAACTGCGATAAAGGCATACTTGTAGTCAATTTTCAAATAGTGAGGGGGCAAACCCTGTATTATGTAATTCAAATATACAACATTAATGTTGAAAATCCTAATATTTTCGCAGATAATTGCCGGAATCATACGCAACTTTACCCATAACTTATTCTAAAACATATCATTAAAAATAATAATTTTATTTTCGTTGATACGCAATAAACGCAGAATCTTAGCTTTAATTTTGCCGTGTTGAAAAATGGATGATTGTGGAGTTCAACAAAAGCCCCTAATAAAAATAGGGGCTTTCATTGTTTGCCTTAATATCGAAAGACAAGGTTACTCCTTTATTTTCTGTAAAAAAAAAGAGGCATGGATTTCATGCCTCTAAAAAAATTCTAAATAAAAATTACTTCTTCTTCATATCACCCACCGGCGCGTCTGGCGGAGGCGGAGCCATTACTGCTTCGGGTACATTATTCTTTATTGGCGGAATTGAGCGTAAATATGCCCAAATTGCTTTGAGATCGTCATCGGTCATGTTCTTGAAATTCTGCCAAGGCATTGGCGGCATAATTGGACGACCATTGCCTAAATGCTTGCCGTTACGTAAGGCGAGGATGAACATTGTCTCGTCCCATTTACCTATGCCTGAAGTATCAGGAGTAAGATTTTTCGAATACGCGATTCCCACGGGGGTAGAAAAAGCAGTAAAGGTAGCAGAAATTGCAGCCATCCATGGCATATCCAGCTTAGGCTGTTTCATAATCATTCCTTCCGGACTTCCTGAAAGCATTCTACTCATATCCGGCTCTGGACCCCTTTCGCCCATTTTCCAAGGTGTATGGCAATCACCACAGCCGGCAACAGCCGTGACAAGATATTTTCCCCGCTCTACTGTTGACATTACTGTAGCCTTAGTGGTGCTGTCGTTTGAAACGCCAGTTTTCGTAGAATCCGTTTTATTGCAACTTATGATCGAAGCAGCAATACCAAAAATAAAAACAGAGCATAGGAATAGATTTGTCCTATGCAATTTCATATCGAATTTGTTTTGCATAATATTAAATGAATGATGGTGAAAAAAGCATTGCAAATATACGAAAAAAGTAGGCAATTACCAAAAAAAACAATTGACTATTAACTTCACCCTTTTATGGTATCACTCGGGTCTTATATCAAAGGAAAAGAAATCTAAGATTATGGAGCAAAAATTAGACTCTAACGGTCTTTTACTTTCTCGCCCATCTTATTGATATAAAAATACTTTCCGTCTTTTTCCACCATGGCTATTCCATCCGTAAATTTGTCGCAGCTATCATAAAGAAATGGAACTGTGATCTTTCCTTCAGGAGTAATATATCCCCATTTCCCGTCTTTCTTGCAGCGATAGAGACCTTCAGTAAATTTTATCATAAGCAGAAGATTATCTGCTTCAAGTTCAAAAGGGAAAACAATCTGACCGCTTTGGTTAATAAGTCCGAATCTCTTTCCTTTTTTTACGATAGCTACACCTTTGCCCATGGTTTCCGCCAGCCCATCGTTCATATTATTAGCCCAATCATATTGATATGGAATAACTAGAGAACCCGTAATATCAATAAAGCCAAACTTAGAATGCTCATCGGCAACAGCGGCAAAACCGGAATGGAATCCACCGGCGTAGTTAAATTGGTATGGAATCTTCACTGTGCCGGTTGAATCAATAAATCCATATTTCCCGTCCTTTTTTAGAGGAGTAAGTCCATCAGAATACTTAGTCGTTTGCTGCGCAGAGGAAGAATTCAGGAAACAGAAAGCGAAAAAAATCGAAAGACAAAGAAAATATTTCAGGATCATTCTATTTTAGGTTTTTTCTTCAGACGACTCCATAATTTCCATAAACCGTTTGAAGCCATCCATCAGCGATTTCATTCTCGTCAAAGTAGCCTCATATTCCGCTTTCAACTTAATAGTCTCACCCCGAGCACGTTCAATCTCCATAGGGATGTCTTTAAGCATTTTATCACGCTCTAACCGAGCTTCACCTAAGATCAGCTCTGCTTCCTTTTTTGCATTATCTTCCATTTTCACTGCCGTCTGCTGCGCGGCAAGAAGCGTTCTTTCGAGCGTGCTTTCTAAGCTCAGGTAGTGATCAAGTTTTTTCTTCGTCTCTTCAAGTTCATCTTCAAGAGAAATTTCGTCGCGGACAAGCAGTTCGAATTCCTTTGCAACATCATCCAAAAATTTGCGGACTTCATCGACGTCGTAGCCGCGCATTTTTTGTTCGAATTCCTTTTTCTTTATATCGAGTGCTGAAAGCATTGGTAGTTTTGATTTCTTAGTTCTTGGTTCTTTCTCCGAAGAGTTCGCTGCCAACTCGGATCATTGTTGCGCCTTCTTCAATTGCAACTTCAAAATCATTTGACATGCCCATGGAAAGATCCTTTAGTCCAAGTTCATCTCGCAACTTGCGAAGTGCTTGGAAATATAATCGCACTTTTTCCGGAACATATTCGAACGGTGCTATGGTCATTAACCCGTTCACATTGAGTGAAGTTGCTTCTGCAAAAATATGATGTAAAAGCGCAGGCGCTTCAGAAGTCGCAATTCCATCCTTCGTTGCTTCACCTGCAACATTAATTTCAAGGGAAACATCTATTGTACGTGAATGCTGCTCTGCGCGTTTTGAAAGCTCTTTTGCAGTCTCAAGGGAATCTATAGAATGGACACAATAAATAAAATCCGCTATATATTTTGCTTTATTGGATTGCAAATGCCCGATGAGGTGCCAGCGGATTCCTTCGTGATTCGCGAAGATCTCTTTTTTCTTCAATAACTCCTGAACTCTATTCTCACCGAAATCACGGATTCCCAGATCATACGCCTGCTGAATTATTTCAACCGGATGCGTCTTTGTTACGGCGATAAGCGTGACCGTTTCATGCTTACGTCCTGAACGTTCACAAGCTTTAGCGATTCGGTTTTCGAGATGATAAAGATTTTGCTGCAGATTCATTGAACTGCAAAAATACGGAAGAAGTCGAAGCTCTACGGTCGATAGTGGATTATAGAAATTCTAACTATCCCTTCGTCAATGCTTCTGCTCCACCGACGATCTCCAAAATTTCTTTCGTGATCGCAGCTTGACGGGCTTTATTATAGGATAGCTGCAAAGCAGAGATGAGGTCTTTGGCATTTTTGGTTGCAGAATCCATTGCGGACATTCTTGCTCCTTGTTCAGCTGCGTTAGATTCCAGCAATGCTTTCCAGACCTGTGTTTCAAGTTGGCGAGGAACGAGAACGTTCAAAATTTCAGCAGGCTCAGGTTCATAAATATATTCAAAATGAGTTGTGCGCTCTTTAGTCTCTTTAGGCAAGCTTTTATCAAGAACCGGCAAAAGACGATCAGCAGTTTGGCGCTGCGTCATTACGGATTTAAATTCATTATAGATCACTTCGATCTTATCATAATCTGCATTGGCAAAGAGCGAAGTTGCTTTTTCCGCGATCGCCTTCGCAGTTAAAAAATCAAGTTTTGAGAAAATTCCAATATGCTTCTCGACAATATCGTATCCACGTTTTGAAAAATAATCCGTCGAACGTCTGCCGACAGTAATGAGCGAAAGTCGTTTTGATTTAAAATGTTCCGGATAAACTTCACGGATCCTCGCTTCGGCAAATTTAATGATATTGGAATTAAATGCTCCGGCAAGACCTCGATCACTTGAGACAATTATGAGAAGGACTTTTTCTGTATTTTCATCTTCAAGATGTCTTCCGAAAAGTACAGGAGATTGCGTTATTTCCTCGCCTGCACTTGAAAGGAGGTCTTTAAGCAGTCCGTCAAGAGCTCTAGAATAAGGTCGGGCGGAGATCATCGCATCTTGTGCGCGCCGTAGCTTAGCCGCTGCAACCATCTTCATCGCCTGCGTAATCTTCGATGTTGCCTTCACGCTTGCAATGCGTGTGCGGATCTCTCTTAGTGTTGCCATATTTTAAAATCTTTTTTCATCACTCGTAACTTCCCTACTGAATCCATTTTGTCATCAGAGGAGGTATGTTTTGCGGAACGCTCCCGGTTAATTCACCGGGCACATTCGAATATATTTGTTTCCAGTCGATCGTAGAATTTGATGATTCAAAAATAAATGTTGCAAAAGTTGATCCCCTTATTCTTCCTTTGAATACCCATAACATATATTGCACATTAGAATGTTGAATTTCGCGATCCTGAACATCCGGTGTTCCGTATATCGCCATCACTCTGCCAGGATCTGTTAAGATCCCGAGCTGCCAATGGTGCGAAAACATCCCATTTGCGGCATCCACTCTTTTTTCATACTCAAGACGCGCTTCGTTGATCTTCGTATCCGGAGTTAGATCCCTCAATCTCCAAAACCGATCAAGCCATTGATCCATCTTCTTCTCGGAATATACGGCTTCAAGATCGTCCATCTCTTCACTCGTAGCAATATAATGCAATGCTGCCCGTATAGAATCTTTCCTCGTTATCGGTTTAGAATTTCTTACAAGCGAAAAGGCGATTCCGAATTCTGCCCCAACCCACCATAACTGGCGTGAGCGGTATCCTTCTGTACTTCGTGAAGATGATCCACGCCACTCACCGGCAAGGCGGTACTCAAAATTCAGCGAGCCTATTGTCCGCGCTCCGAAGGCAATCCTTGCTCCATATCCGATTGGATTTGAAAGCGAAGAGTCGTTAAAGAAAAGAATGCCAAAGTCCGTATAGATTTTCAGATCTGGATTCTTCGAAATATCGATCGGTTCACGTAATCCGAAAGCAATTCCAACAGTCACGGGATTAGAAATACCAATATGCCCACCGAGCAATAAGTGAAGTGATCCCGCAGGTTCAGCTAAAAACTCAACTCCAATATTCGGCTGCAAAAACGTTGTGTAGTTTCCATCGTTTCGAAACCCTCCATACGTCCCCACCCCGATGCTTGCAATGCCATCAAGTCGTGAATCTTTTGTTTGCATTTCAATAGGATTATTCACAGCACTAAAGACAAGAGATTTAGAGGAATCCTCTGTCTGAGCATGAAGCAAAGATCCACAAAGAAGAAATTGACAAAGAACAACGATGCAGGCTGTACGGTAGATATTTTTTTTCATCTTTAGCAGAGTTATTTATGCTACTAAAGAACCCGCCAGATAAAGACAAGTTGCAAAATTCTATATGTCGATCCTGACATGAAAAAACTTATTTAAATGCCTCTCCGAAATCGAGCAATGCAGTCTTAAGCGTTGTTACGATCTCCGGCGTTAGCTCTCTCTTACCTGCAATATTCGAAAGCAGATCTCTATGACGCAAACGCATAAAATCCAGCAATTCTTTTTCATAACGGCGGACATTTGGAATCGTTACTTTATCAAGATATCCTTGGGTACCGGCATAAACAATAACGACCTGTTCCTCAATCGGCATCGGAACATACTGCCCTTGTTTTAAAAGCTCAACAAGTCTCTGCCCGCGAGTAAGCTGCTGCTGAGTTGCTTTATCAAGATCTGAACCGAACTTTGAGAATGCTTCCAATTCGCGATATTGGGCAAGATCAAGACGCAGAGTTCCGGCAACTTTTTTCATAGCCTTGATCTGCGCATTTCCACCTACTCGCGAAACAGAAATACCGACGTTAATAGCCGGACGAACGCCGGAATTAAAAAGATTTGGTTCGAGATATATCTGCCCGTCAGTGATGGATATCACGTTTGTCGGAATATATGCAGATACGTCGCCTGCCTGCGTTTCGATAATAGGAAGCGCTGTTAGCGATCCTCCGCCGAGTTCGGCGCTCAACTTCGATGAGCGCTCAAGCAGACGTGAGTGAAGATAAAACACATCACCCGGATATGCTTCACGTCCCGGTGGACGGCGAAGCAAAAGAGAAAGCTCTCGATATGCCGATGCTTGTTTGGAGAGATCGTCATAGATAACAAGCGCATGGCGACCTGTATCACGGAAATGTTCGCCAAGTGTGGCGCCGCAATATGGTGCAATGAATTGCAGCGGAGCAGGATCTGAAGCAGTAGCTGCGATGATGGATGTATATTCCATCGCGCCATATTCTTCGAGTTTTGCCCTGACAAGCGCAACAGTAGAAGCCTTTTGTCCGATAGCTACGTAGATACAATACACGGGCTCAACTCCTTGTGCTTTGGCTTCAGGAGTATGTGTATGCTTTTGATTTATGATCGTATCGAGTGCTACTGCAGTCTTACCTGTTTGACGATCACCGATGATGAGTTCACGCTGACCTCTGCCAATTGGGATCATCGCATCGATAGCTTTGATACCCGTTTGGAGCGGTTGATTCACTGGTGAGCGCTGCATTACGCCGAGAGCTTTGCGCTCGATCGGTAAAAATTTCTCGCTTGTGATCGGAGCACCACCATCGATGGGAACACCCAGAGGATTGATAACTCTGCCAAGCATGGCATCTGCCACAGGCATTGAAGCTACACGACCGGTGCGCTTTACGATATCGCCTTCTTTAACGAGGGTTTCATCTCCGAAAAGTACGGCGCCTACATTATCTTCTTCAAGGTTCAGTGCCATTCCGAAAACTTTGTTCGGAAATTCGATCAGCTCACCTGCCATGACTTTTGACAAGCCATAAACGCGGGCAACGCCGTCACCGACCTGAAGAACCGTGCCTACATCATAGACATCTACTTCTTTTTCGAATCCTGTTAACTGCTGACGCAATATTGCGCTTACTTCATCGGGGCGTACGACTGACATAGTTATTCTCGAATAATTAAAAATTTACTTAACCTTCTTCTCATCTTCCGGCAGCTTGAATGTAATCATTTCCGTTGTAATGATAACTAAACCTCTGCCGCTTGGTCCCGGGGACCGGAAAATTGTCCTTACTATTCCGTGACCGGGCACATAATATTTTCGCAAATCGGAGAATTGCAATTGCGTAAGTGTCACTAAGACGCTATCGAATCTTCCTATTGGCGTAATGACGGAATCAACAAAACCGGCAATTGCAGTGATCGTAGTATCTTCAGATTTCTCATGCCATGCATTACGATGTGATAACGGAGCTACGAGAAAGAAGCGATTGTCTTGATTCGTTATCGAATTATTGAAGACAGTCATTGCAACTGAATCGTCAACATAATACACCGATTCCGATCGCACACCGACGCCAGTATCTTTATACGAAGTATCTGATGTCACCAAGAGCGGCAGACGCTGCAGCGAAAATCTATTGCTGTCAACGACTTGCGATTCGGTAAAGATCGTATCGGCTCGGGCAAGTTTACCTTGAAAATCAAGGAGTAATTGTATTGTCCTGAATGTCCATTTCGTTCCGATTGCCGTCGGAAAGAAGTAATACTTTACCGTTCCGGGAGCGCCAGTCATCGTCGGCTTGAAATTCGAGGGTGGAGCAAGCTGTATTGAAGACTTTAATTTCTTCTTCCTTTTTTTCTTAGCTTTCTCAGCAAAAGAAATATCCGTAAAGATCGCCAGCCCGAGACTAAAAAGCAAAGCACATATCGCGATGGCGAATGCTGCTTTTTTTGTCTTCATTAATTTACCCTCGCAATCATTCCCTGTTTGAAATCTTCGCGCAAGTTCTCGAGCTGATGCTGCAAGCTTGCATCGATCAACGTGTCGCCAACCTTCGCGATAAACCCTCCGCGCAACGAACTATCAACGGCGTACGCAGCACGAACTTTTTTCGCAGATAATTTTTCTAATTTTGCAACGATCTGCTGCTTCGCACTTTCATCAAGAGTTCTGGCACTTGTAATGATCGCCGAAACGGTGTTGGTGTCTATATCAAGCAGACGTAAGAATTCGACAGTCGTCATATCAAGCACATCGCCTCTTCCCTTTTTTAAGAGAAGATCCATGAAGAGCATCACATCTTTGCTCACATGTTTGCCAAAAACTTCGTGGACTACTTTTCGCTTTACATCAGGACGGATAACAGGCGAATGAAGCATTGCCTTAAGCTCATGAACCTCAGCAAGGGCGTCATGAACGACCTTCATATCAGCGGCGATCTCAGCAACAGATTTTTTTTCTTTGCCGACATCCATCAAAGCCTGTGCGTAACGAAGTGCGATGCGTTGATCCATGAAATATTAATTTGCCTGAGTTGGCAATTCGGAAATGAATTTTTCTACGATCTTCTTATGCTTATCGTCATTGAGCGATTCATCGATCAGCTTTCCGGCAGCAGCAACGGCAAGATCAGCAGCCTCATTACGGAGCTGTGCAATAGCATTTTGCGTATCGCGCTCGATCTGGCTTTTTGCTTGCTCAAGCATTTTTTTGGCTTCTGCCTGTGCGCTTGCTGCGAGTTCAGAACGCATACGTTCAGCATATTCCTTACCTTCGCGAAGCTGCTTATGAAGCTGCCCTTCGTTGAGTTTGCGCTGACGCTCAGTTTCGGCAATAAGTTTTTCAGCATCCGAACGCGCCTGCTCTGCCTTCGAAAGTGAGTCCGCAATTGCAGACTCACGCATTTTTAGCGAGTTCAAAATCGGCTTCCATGCTAACTTCGTAAGAAGCACAAGAAGTAAGCCGAAAATGATCAGCGTCCAGAGAGATAATCCGGGATTGATTTCTAGCATGAGTCTAGTCCTTAGTCGTTAGTCTGTAGTCGTTAGCAGAATAATCTCAGCCTCAGCATTTCTGCTAACGACTGATGACTAAAGACTAACGAATGCCCCCGATTATTTACCTGACAAGATGATGCAGATAACCAGCGCGAAAAGCGCAAGTCCTTCGATCAGAGCGGCTGCGATGATCATCGTCGTACGGATACCGCCGGACATTTCAGGCTGGCGTCCCATTGCTTCCAATGCGCCGGTTGCAAGCTTGCCGATTCCGACACCTGCGCCGACAACGGCGATTGCTGCTCCGAGACCTGCTGCTAAGTATGCGAATGCTGATGGATTCATGGTAGTATTCCTATATTAATATAAATGATAAAATATTGCTTACAAATAAATTTCTTTAACTGCGATGGTAGCCGCAAAGGCCTTAGCCTGCGAAGCGGGGCTAGCCCGTAACTACCGATCAAATTGACACTTCTGCCAGTAGCTCCTCTTTCGTTGCGTGCTCACCTGCATGATGCTCATGCACCATCATCCCGACAAATACTGCGGAGAGCATCGTAAATACAAATGCCTGCAAGGCTGCTACAAGTAGTTCGAGCAGATAAATAAAAAGAGCAAACGGTACTGAAACCGCAAACCCTGCCACAACAGATTGAAACAACAAAGCTAAACCTATCAATGCTCCAATAACAATATGACCTGCCGTCATATTCGCAAATAAACGCATCGTCAAAGCAAAAGGCTTCGTAAATAGTCCGATAAATTCTATCGGCACCATGATCGCAATGAGAACGATCTTCATGGCAAGCGGAATATCCATTTCATGCAGACCGCCGGTGAAATGCTTTAAGTATGAAGAAAGCCCCATCGTACGAATACCCATGATCTGCGTCAGGATAAATGTGCAGATCGCTAAGGTCACCGTAACAGCAAGATTACCTGTTGGGGTTTTCGTCAGAGGAAAAAGTCCGATGAGATTGATCGTAAAGATAAAAAAGAATATCGTGAGAAAATATGGCATTAAACGGTCAGCCCATTTCTTTTCGATATTAGGATAGACGATCTCATCGCGTACATATACTACGAGAGATTCGATAAGATTATGATTACCCTTAGGGACTAAAGATTTTTTTGATTTTCTTCCGGCTGCACTGGTCACGAGGATCAAAACTAACATTGCAACTAAAAGGAAGAACCTGTTCGCCGTCATAGAAAGATCAAGGGTGAACCCCATATCTTTTCCATCCGCGCGTTCCCACGGAGTTACGAATCCGAAGAGCTTAGCCTTCTTTTGTTCTTCGTATTTATCTATATCACGTAATTTATAAACGCCGGATTCACTGAGTTTTTCTAAGCTTGGAAAGAAATGGAATCCGAAGGCGTCTGTAAAAATTATTGGAAGAGGTATTTTGACGCTTATAAAATGGAGCTCATAGGTGTCTTCTAAATGCTTAATGATCTTGCCGAAAAGCTTACCCGCATCGATAGTATCCTTTTTTTCGCTTTTCCAGATATCATTCTCTCTCTCCTCTTCGGATTTTTCAGGAGCGGAAGTCTTGATCTCGGATTTGGAGGAGTCAGTAGATTTCGCGGGTTCTTCAATCGCCATCACCGGCGAACAAAGCAGCCCGGAAAGAAGAAATAAACTTGCGAACAGGCGGCGTAGCGTCATTCGTTATTTTACTCTCCGCGAGTAAGGGATTTTTTGTGAATGTAGATGATCTCGATGACGAGATACGAAAAATATGATACAAACATACCACTTACAAGTCCGATCGGATTAATTTTCAATAAGAACTGGCAGAGTCCGAAAGCCATAACCAATCCGAAAATTCTTACAAAGATCGATGCGATAGCAACACCGAAGAAAATATCGTTCGGCTGGTCAATTGCCCATTCGGTAAGAAAAAAGCTTACAACGCTGGTGAAGGTGCATAAACCCATGCCGATATAGCATGCATTACGGAATGCTTCGCTGGAAGCGAAATTCATGATAAGTGTGCCGCCGCCATAAAGAACGACGCTTAATATGCCAAAATATACAAGAAAAAAACGAGTTGCTTCGCGGCTGATCGATGATTGCGAAGCTCTGGGACGTACTAATTGTATTGCTTGAATAATTGCGCTCAAATTTATTTACCTCTAATAGTTTGATTTATAAACACTTAATATAACTTTCAATATACAGCCACACTAAACGTAATGTATAGCTCTTTTTGTTCCGTTTTATACGGTTTTTTAAGCGAAAAGTTACAGTAAAACCAACCTGAATTTTAAGAAATAACCGATCAAGACTTAGACTCTTTCTTCTTCTCCATTCTGAGAACAACCAAAAGAAAATATCCTAAACCAGCCACTGCCCCAAAGCCTGAGCAAATACCGATCCAAAGTGAAGTACCATTTTGTTTATCTAACCACAAGCCCAAACCGGCAAATGCAGCAATAGTTAGTGCCATTTGAATACCCAAGGTCAGATATGGAGCATTCTCCTGCATTGCTTTCCGATATTCCGCCCCATCATCATTTGACCTCCCCCCACCGAAAAGCGGTGGAGCAGCTTTCCTCTCGGCATAATCCTGAATTTCTTTTTTGCGCTTGTCATCCATGGTTGATGTAAAGAATAATCTCCAAAGATGGTTTCGAGGATTTTTTTTGAGGGCATAAAATATTGTCTATTTTTGCATATCACTTTTTCGCAGATAAATATGTTTTTAGAAACATGATTCGCACCACATGTTTAATTTGCGTATTACTCTTTTGCATAGCACTTTGCGGCTGTGCAACGATCATTAATGGTTCAACTCAGGATGCTACGGTTATCATACCTCAAGGAACGCAGGTCTCCGATGTTTTCGGAAATGAAGGCAATCTGCAAATCACTCGTCATTATAATGGAGACTATACTCTCAGATTAAAAAGAAAAAGAGATTACACACTACGTTTCCGGTACAAAAATCAGGAAGTGATTGCAGCCATCTACAGTTCACTTGAACCAGGTTGGATCGCAGCAGATCTTTTTACCGATCTGATCGGTTACGTCGTCGATGGAATCACCGGTGCCTGGAATTCATTTGAGGATCCTATTACAATTCGTTTCCGTACAGATACATCCCAAACAGCAAAGTTCACTCTGCCAACAGTAGAAGTTATCGACGAGACCACTTCACCCAAATATGGAATCGTAATAAGCGGGAAGCTTGGCTTAGTCTTTCCCATGATGTCTATTAATGGGTTCAATTATGCCTTGGGAATTGGATATGATGTAAATCCAAAATTAACTTTCCTGCTTGCATACGATGGTGGTTATGGAGTGAATATTCTCCCCAAACCATCCATTTACAACAGTTACGGATCGCAATTTTCTCATTATAATCTCGAATGCCGATATAAAGTCCAAGGTGGACTCTATATTACCGGAGGCGGAGGATTATCGAATATAACAAGTGACAGTTTGGAAATAGACCGCTATAGTTTCAATGATTCAACAGGTAGGCTTTTTGAAAACCCCATTCGCACAGCTCCGGTAAGTAAATTGATACCCACACTCTTTGTAGGAGTCGGAATTGCGGGTTCAACTTTTTATGGTGAATTCCGGCACACTTTTGGTCTATCAAATATTCTGCTCCCAAATGGTGAGAATGGAACATTCCAAACAACTTCAATCGTTTTCGGTGTCAATCTTCATTTCTAAAAAACTATTCTCTTCCGGTGTTTTAATCCATCGAAAATTTTAAGGCAACTCCATAAATTACCGCATTCGTTTTCCATGTCAATCCTTTGACCAAATCATTAAATGCAGGAGTATAGGTTATTTCAGGGACAATAAAAGTCGTATGTTTTTTATTCAGAGGGAATTCATAGCCTAGAGAAAATATTCCGTGGAGTACTACTGAAGAGACACTTGGCAATGCCCCCGCAAATTGATTGCGAATATTGCTTTTAGTATCAATGCCTGAAGAATCAGTGAATGTTCCTTTTGAAGCCGTTTCTCTTTGTATAAATTTTGGAGACAACGGAATTCCGATTCGTAATCCTGCGCTGACTGTAAGTCCCTTAATTATACGAATAATAATGCGTGGCTCTATCCCCAAAGACGATCCTATAGCATCAATAGAACGGGTATAATCGATTGTTTTTTTGCCAGTATCACTAAAAATAGTTTGATGCTGCGTTGGCGCTGTTAGTGTTGCACTATGATCCAATAATCCTATTCGCCCCCCAACAAGAAGAAAATCGTTTATTACATATTCATAGAGAAGACTTATTGCGAACCCGTTTCCATATCCTGTTGTAAAATTACCTGAACCGCCGGGAATACCGGGCAACGCATTAAAATCAGCGGAATGAATATTGTTAACCATTCCAAACGCAATACCAAACCTATTATGAAGTGTGTCCTGCGCCGAAGCTATCTCTGATAGGAGAATAAAAGAAATAAATATTGAGAGAAAAATATTTTTTTTCATAGGATAAGCGGACTTCAGGAGGGAGGAAAACATGAGGCGCAAACTTTCGTCTGCGCCTATAAAAAAAAACAAAATTATTGCCCGAGCAATCTTTTGATCGTCTTCGACTCCGTATCAGCAACAAGAGTTGACTGGCGTAAACTGCGTTTGCGCTTCTTGGTTTTTGAGGTCAGCATATGACCATGATATGGCTTCTCGCGCTTAACCTTACCTGATCCGGTAATGCTAAAGCGTTTCTTTGCGCCTGATTTTGTTTTAGTTTTCGGCATAAAAATATGTTAGAATTAAAATTTTATAAACTTGGCTCTGGCTCTGACGGTGCTTCTCCACTTTCCGGCTTAGCCTTTTTTTGCAATGTCATTGCTTCGAGCTTCTCGGCGAATTCGGATTTTGGTTTCGGCTTATCGCTCATTTGTGACGTGCCTTCATCCTCTTTCTTGCCCTTGCCTTTCGGCGAGAACATCATCGTCATGAGCTTTCCCATGAGCGAAATATGCGAATCTACTTTTGCAATATCAACGATGCGCTCTTCAAATTTCTTCAACAACTCAACGCCGTGTTCCTTGTAAGCAATTTCTCTGCCTTTGAACTGCACCGATACTTTTACTTTATGTCCTTCAGCGATCCAATCACGGGCATGACGAAGTTTAAATTCGAAATCATGCGTATCGGTCGAAGGATGATATCGAAGCTCTTTAATAAGCTGCTTATGCGAAGATGCTTTCGCAGTCTTCTCGCGTTTTTGCTGCTCGTAACGATACTTACCGAATTCCATAAGTTTACATACCGGCGGTTCGGCATTAGGTGCGATCTCAAGCAGATCGACACCCCGTTCATGTGCCAGCTTCATTGCTTCCTGCGGCGTCATTACGCCGATAACACCTTCCTCATCGACAACGCGTATCTGAGGTACGCGTATCTGCTCATTCATCCTGATGCCTGAATTCTTCACAGGCATTTCGCGACTGAAACGGTTCTGTCTGCCTGATGGCGGTTTCGGAGCAGCCGTAGTTGTAGGACGTAAAACGATCTGTTTACCCATTCGTAACAGATCTTAAGTTAACACCGGTTTGTATCTTCAAATGCAGTTTATAAAGTAAGTTAAATTCTGAGCACAAGTGTCATTGCGAGGAGTCGCGAAGCGACGGCGAAGCAATCCCCTGAGGATATCAGAGCACGTTGACATTGTATATAAGCCTTAGGGAATTGCTTCGTCGGACTAAAGTCCTCCTCGCAATGACACCTAAAATCAAGCCGGAATGGCGCTTTCTTTCTCAACCGTACTAAATGCCTCTTCGAGCGTAATCGTTCCGATATTCCCTTTTCCATGCCTGCGAAGTGAGACGGTTCGAGCTTCCTGCTCCTTTGCTCCCACTATAAGCATGATCGGCACTTTCATCATTTCCTGATCACGGATCCTTGCATTGACCTTCTCATTTGAAGCATCAAGCAGAACGCGAATTCCCATCGCCTTTAGCTTTTCAGTGATCTCCTCAGCATAAGCAGATTGAGCGTCAGTGATTGGAAGCACTGCCACTTGTGTCGGAGCAAGCCATGTGGGGAAATTTCCGGCATAATGCTCGATGAGCAGACTGATGAATCTTTCGAACGAGCCGAACGGTGCGCGATGAATGATTACCGGGCGATGCTTTTGATTATCTGCGCCGATATATTCAAGGTTAAATCGCTCCGGCATAACGTAATCAACTTGAACTGTGCCAAGTTGCCATGATCTGCCCAATGCATCTTTGAGCATGAAATCTATTTTCGGTCCATAGAAAGCTGCTTCGCCAATTGCAATAGTATATTCCAGTCCCATGGCATCGGCAGCTTCTTTCACATCTTTTTCAGCCTGGATCCATTGCTCATCGTTTCCGCCGTACTTATCTTTATTTTTCGGATCTCGGAAGGAGAGACGAATTTTGAAATCCGAAAAACCTAAAGTTTTCGAAACATACTGCGTCAAACCGATCACGCTTTTTAATTCTTCCAGAAGCTGCTCCGGCATCATATATAGATGCGCATCATCCTGAGTAAATGACCGAACTCTCGAAAGACCATTCAATTCGCCCGACTGCTCATAACGATATACCGTACCGAATTCCGCAAGACGAACAGGAAGATCGCGATAACTGCGCGGTTTTGAGGCATAGATCATATGATGATGCGGGCAGTTCATCGGCTTGAGCATATATTGCTCATCATCAACAGTGATCGGAGTGAATTGTGAATCTTTATAGTACGGATAGTGTCCGCTTGTTTTATAAAGCTCAAGATTTCCGATATGCGGAGTCACCACTTGCGAATATCCCATCTTCTGCTGTGCGCGCCTGAGAAATGTTTCAAGCTGGTTGCGAACAACGGCTCCATTGGGAAGCCAGATCGGAAGTCCGCCGCCGACTTTCGGAGTTATCATGAAAAGCTCTAACTCTTTTCCGAGTTTCCGGTGATCGCGCTTTTCAGCTTCTTCACGATTCTTTAAATATTCATCAAGTTCTTTCTTTGTCGGAAAACTGATTCCATAGAGACGTGTAAGCATCGGACGCTTTTCATCGCCGCGCCAATACGCTCCGGCAATCGAAAGAAGTTTTGCGAATTTTATTTTGCCTGTAGAAGGGACATGTGTGCCACGGCAAAGATCGAGGAAATCTCCCTGCTCATAAAATGTGATCGGCTGTCCTTTTAATCCTTCAAGCAATTCCAGCTTTAACCAATCCCCTTTTTCTTTGAAATATTTTATGGCATCGTCGTATTCTTTCGGAATGCGTATGTAGGGCACATCGCGCTCGGCGAGTTTTGCCATCTTTTCTTCGATCGCAACAAGGTCATCGGGCACAAGTTTTACGCCTTCGGGCAATTCCATATCATAGTACCAGCCGTTCTCGATAGGCGGACCAATCCCAAAGCGAGTGCCTGGATATATCGACTCCACTGCCTCTGCCATTAAATGCGCACTTGAATGCCAGAAAATGGAGCGTCCTTCATCGGATTCCCATTTCACGATGCGAATAGAAGCATCTTCGGTGATCGGCGTTGCAAGATCGTATGGCTTATCATTGACAAAAATGCCAAGGGAGACCGCAGCCAAGCGCGGCGAAATAGATTCGGCGATCTGCATTCCGGTTATGCCGGAAGCAAATTCTTTGACGTTACCGTCAGGGAAAGTGATTTTTAAAGTATTCATTGGAGGATGCTAACAGAAAAAAGTTGATTTTATCTCCATCGTGTCATTGTGAGGAAGGAGCGATAGCGACTGAGGAAGAAATCTAAGGTTCAGATAGCATAACCTTCCTTGCAACCACGCCCTTTGCCGATTGCAGCATAAAAAATCCCAGTTGCGTATGTAATCCACTCACATCGAAAGAATATATACCAGGTGCAGGGATAGAAATTTTCTCCCGCTTCAGCAATCTTCCGTCAATGCTATAAAGCGAAGCAGTTGTTTCGCCGAAAGAGGATGAGGTATGCAATTTTATTATATGGTCTTCCGAGCCAATATTGTAGAAGATGTTTATTAGATCAGGATTATTTTGACTTGGATTTGAGACACTATTTCTTGTTCCAGGTGCGAAAAGAATTTTAGCATTATAAAGACTATCTGACTCATAGTTTTCTACAGGTAAATGGTCCTGAACATGTATATAATTTGAAATATATCCATTGGTATCAAAATTTATCGTCGAAGGAATATATTTACCTGGAAAAAATTGAGCCAATCTTGCGTAACTCATTTTCAGTGTGTCAAATTTAATTCTAAAAGAAGTTAAATCCATGGAGCCTTTCATAGAGATACTACTGTCTGTCACCGAGGATGAATCACGCCAAGGGAATTGATAGTTTGGCGGTGGGAAATTATATCCAGGAATATATGGAACTTGGATATAATTTCCATATGAGCTTTTAGATATTTCAAATCGAATAGCATTTGAATTATTTGGATGCGTTCTAATATCTGCTCGCCAATTCAGTGACCATCTTTGACCCTCACCTAAATACAACTCATGTGGTGGCGAAACTCCTTTCCACCCCCAATAAAGATAATCAACCATAAGGCTAAATATACTCAACACTCTCTTATTACTTAAGCCATGCAATGTCTGCACTTCAACATGCCCGCCCGCTCCTTTCCCACTGTCCGGAAGATCGCAGATGATGAGTGAATCACTCCAGGAAATAATGCCGAGTGTTGTATCTTCGATGGAAACACTGCCGCTATCTATTCCAAATGAGCCGTGAATGAGCAGCCGGCTTTTTGCTTCGTCGACCAAAAGATAACTTATCGAAGGCTGCTGAGCAAGAAGGCGGTTGCCGCAGAGAATAATAACGAGGAGTGAAAGAATGTATTTCATTATACTAAAATACAATTTTTATATTAGTAAAGTGCTAAGAAGTTTGACTTTGTTCAACATTGTCATTGCGAGAAAGGAGCGATAGCGACTGACGAAGCAATCTAATATCTCAATTGTCCAACAAAATTCGAGATATTAGATTGCTTCGCTGTCGCTCGCAATGACATTTAGACAAATACTATTTTTATTGGCTTACCAATTCCGGAAAATCCTTTCTGAATCTCTCGACTTCAGGTTTCGTGACATTATCTATGTATGACTGCCCTGATGGATGTCTCTTATAGTATTGAATATGATAATTCTCCGCCTTATAAAATTTTGTGAACGGAGAAACCTGCGTGATAACCGGATTAGAATATTTATGCGAAGCAGTTAGCTTTGCAATATACTCGTCCGCAGCTTTTTTCTGCGCATCATTACGGTAAAAAACAACGGAGCGGTATTGCGGACCTTCATCGGGTGCTGCATAATTCGGAGTTGTTGGATCGTGCTCAGTAAAGAAAATTTCGAGAAGTTTCTGGTACGAAATCACCGAAGGGTCGTAGGTCACATCAACGGACTCGGCATGGCCCGTGCTTCCGGTCCCAACCATTTCATATGACGGATCTTTCTCCGTACCTCCCGAATATCCCGGAAGCGCCTCTTTCACACCTTTTATTTCAGAAAATATTTCTTCGGAATGCCAAAAACATCCCATGGCAAATGTGGCATGCTCCAGGTTTTTGCTCTCAGACGTTTGAGATGTTTCCTGAACCGGAGCCGATTCTGCCTTTCCCTGCTTCGCCGAACAACCGGCTGCTACAAATGAGAACAATAAGAAAAGATTAATAATACGATAGTGCATAATTCTCTTTGAAATGTTAATTCAAAGATTATATACGACTACCGTCAGCGAATGATTCGTTGGAATGAGTTCGAATGCCAAAAAATATTAGCAGTACTTATTTTGGTCGTGCAGGTCCTTTTTGAGGAGCAGTGGCAGGCGATTCAGGCGTCCCTCCGGAAGGTGCAGGCTCAGTGCCGGGGAATGATACTTTCGGAGCATTCTCCGCTCCCACAGCAGCCTGGAAATATTGGTAAGCAGTGAAGCCGGACATCCCTGCAATAATTGATGCAGGGAAAACACGGATACTGCGGTTAAAATCATTGACGTTTTCATTGTACCGGTTACGCTCGATGCGTACGCGGCTTTCCTGTCCTTCGATCTGCGACATCAGCGTTGAAAAATTTGCCTGCGATTTCAGATCGGGATATTTTTCTACTGTAACTAACAAGCGCGAGATCGCGCTTGAAACATTATCCTGAAGTTTTTGAAAATTTGCAAAAGCAGCAGGGTCTTTTAAAGCTTCGGGTGTCAAAGTAATGCCTGTTGCTTTTGCGCGGGCGCCGATCACTTCATCAAGAGTCTGGCGCTCTGCAGCGGCAGCGCCTTGTACCGTTGCAACAAGATTCGGAATAAGATCAAGACGCTGCTGATAGACATTATTCAACTGCCCAAGCTGTGCTTTAATATTTTCTTCCTTGGTGATCAGGGCGTTGCGCGTACTATTCCACCAAAAGAAAAGAATGAGAATAAAAAGAACAATACCACCGATAATAAGCCAGGATTTTTTCATAAATAATAAAATAAATTTTTATAACCGCAATCCGATATTTCCCTGCAATGTTACCGCACGCCATGAGCCGTGAGCACTGGATCCATTGCAGACATCGTGATATTCACTGATGGCATTCGTAACCGGATATCCGAATCTGGCTTCAAACACCAGTTGATGTCCTGCAATATAGCCTAGTTTTATACCAAGTCCGGCGCGAATATCCAACCGTAATTTATTGCCAATTGTTTTTCCTGTTGAGTCTGCCGGGCTATTCCAGTCGGAAAAGAACGGTAATCCGGGTCCTTCTTTGACGGTCAAAGAAGTCGTCGCAAGCCCAACACTTGCTCCGATCAGGAAATATCCATTGCTTTTCTTCGTTTGCAGTTTCACAAATCCTTCGAAGAGAGCATAAGAAAAATAATGGGTAACAGGAACTGATACTGCAATCGTATCAAAAATATTATCAGGATTAATACGTTTGCAAGCACCATCGTTTGCCGAAGCCCGCATATCCTGATAGGCAAAATCAAAATAGGCACCAACCGGCTGTTTCTCTTCGGTCAGATCAAATGCAATACCAAATCCGTATCCGATTCCCTGCGCACTTTTTGGAAATGCCTGCCCCGATTGGATATTATAACTGATCGTCGCGTATGGCATAACAGTAAGCGACTTTACAATACCAAGATCTTCCCGCACCACTTTTTTATGAGCGCTCGAATCTTTCGTTTGAGCAATCAGAGAGGACGAGCTAAGCAAAAGCAGCAGTAAAACTACAGCCATTCTACTATTGAATATATGCCGATGCTCTGTGAAATTTCGCATATTAGTCGAAGCGTATTCCTATTCGTACATCAAAGACAACTGTGTTCTTCTCAGAGTTTAAATTAAGCTGCGGAGCCACATTTGCAGCTACCGAAAAATTCGGGAAATCCTCGATCAAAAACTCATATTCTATTCCGACCGGGAAACCTACGGAAACCGTCGGTCTGGTAACAGGCCATACTGTAAATGAAACTCCTGCAAGCGGCGAAAAATTCGTATGGCTGCCACTGGGATAAAATATCCACGGCATCCGAAGTCTGAAATCAAATCCGAAACCGTCATTGATCTTCTGATAAGAGAACGCTCCGGCATTCAAGAACGTCCGCCCTATTTCCGCTTCGTAAAAACCTCGTATAAAATATCCCTTGAAATGATCGACATCGGTGCGCCATGCATGAGCAACTTCCAGCCCACCTATTCCGCGACGTTCATGCATAGTACGAACACTATCTGCCGGAGCCTGCCCTGAACTTGGCGTCTGAGCCTCGGCATGTACATGAAAAAAAATTACTCCGATGATCGCCGCAATGAAATACTTTGTCGTTACCAAGCCCATCCGAGATAAATAGAGGCAACAGGGTAAAGACCTGAAAATGTATTTTCTCCCGGTGGAGGGTTATTCTCAGGAATAATGCCCACACGAACTCCGAGGGTAGGCTCTACTGTAAATTGATCAAAGAAAAATTTATAAGCAGCATCGGGACCGATAGCAAAAGCTATATTATTTCTGCTCAGTGTCGTATTCTTAAAGAAAAAAAAGTCCAAAGCGCCGTCAACACTGAAACCTGCCAACGCCCGACTATCGAGAATATAAAACCGCCATGCACCGCCAACTCCGAATGCTGAAAGTGTTCCGGTAGCCGTACCGGTGTTTTTCGTTACATACAGTGCTTTTATCAGAAAGCTTGAAGTTGAAGTGGATTTAAATTCATATTGCGCAGTAAAAGTATTATTGACAAGGAAGTCGACAAAATCTACTGCAATATCATTATTTTTCGAAGTCGTTCGCTGAGCATAGCCAATTTTCGGCGCTGAAAATATTCCCGAAATTATAAGGACTGCAAGAAGAACGGTAAGACGTGTTTTCATAGATGAATAAGTAAGTGATGAATGAATTCTGCACAAATATACGCACGCGAACTACGATGCCAGTTCATATTCCTTTAATAGTTGCCGAGCTATGACAATATGTTGTATCTCCGAAGTGCCTTCATAGATCTCTGTGATCTTCGCATCGCGAAGCGATCGCTCTACTATATATTCGCGAACATAGCCGTATCCGCCGTGGATCTGTATCGCCTGATTGGCAACTTCCATTGCAATAGTCGAAGCGAAAAGCTTTGCCATTGCCGCTTCTTTGATATACGATTCATGATTATCCTTCGCCTTTGCTGCGCGCAAAATAAGCAATCGCGCCGCATCGATCTTCATGCACATATCGGCAAGCTTGAATTGAATTGCCTGCAATTGATTGATCGGTTTGCCGAATGCATGACGCTCGAACGAATACTTCACGGCTCGCTCATACGCTCCACTTGCAATGCCAAGCGCCTGCGCGGCAATTCCAATACGTCCGCCATTGAGTGTTTCCATTGCGATCTTAAAACCCACGCCTTCATCACCCAAGCGATTTGCATCCGGAACGCGAACTCCGGTAAAACTCAGCGAACATGTATCGCTTGAACGGATGCCGAGCTTATCTTCTTTCTTGCCCATTTCGAATCCGGGCATACCCTTCTCTAAAATAAATGCCGTGATACCTTTATGTTTTTTCGTCGCATCGCTCTGAGCGAAGACGATATAAAAATCTGCCGTTGTGCCGTTGGTGATCCAATTCTTCGCGCCGTCAACGATCCAATCATTACCGTCGCGTCTGGCAGTTGTGGCTTGCTGTGTTGCATCGCTGCCGACACCGGGTTCGGATAGGCAATACGCGCCGAGTTTTTTTCCGGAAGCAAGCGGTTTTAGCAAGCGCTCCTTTTGCTCATCCGTTCCGAAGGTCTCAAGCCCCCAGCAGACAAGCGAATTATTGACCGACATTACCACTGATACGCTTGCATCCACCTTCGAGACTTCTTCCATAGCCAGCACATAGCTGACGGCATCAAGCCCGGAGCCGCCCCATTTCGGATCAACCATCATGCCCATAAAACCAAGCTCGCCAAGCTTCTTGATGATCTCATGCGGAAATTCCCCCGTCAAGTCACGTTCGACAGCAGAGGAAGCAATTTCATTCTGCGCAAAATCACGAGCAGCGTCGCGAATAGCAATATGGTCTTCGGATAACTGAAAATTCATTCTTAAATATATATGTATTTATGCAAAAATACGAAGGTTGTGGAAGAGGGTGGTCGATTGTCGAATGTCGCTGGTAAAATCTTTTCATTTTTTCGCTTGCCTATCTTCGCGAAGTGCCGAAGCGACGATCCGTTGCAGCATACCTTTGAATACCAGTTGATGCAGAGGAAAAAGTGCGTACCAATATATGAGACCGAATAAACCGACGGGATCGAAAATCGCCGTCTGGCGAATAGTCGAAGATGAGTTATCACCGGAGACTTCAAACTCCAACCATGCGCGCCCCGGAAGTTTCATCTCCGCAGCAAGGCGTAAAAAATGATTCGCTTCAAATGCCTCGACTCGCCAGAAATCTACCGTATCTCCAACGCGCAGAGTTTCCCGATCCGGACGTCCGCGCCTTGTGCCGACACCGCCGACAAGTAGATCAAGAAATCCGCGAAGCCTCCATAACCAATTCCAAGCATACCAGCCCGTATCGCCTCCTATTCTTTCGATAGATTTGAACGCTGCTGCCGGCGGCTTCGCAACATGCATCATTCGCGAGTCAACAAGTCGTGATCCAAAACGCACACCACCCCATAATTGCAATTCGCCGGATGATGAGAGCGCATCTGACCAGCGTGTTGCAGCATATTGCTTCTCTTCATTTGCAAGAGCATGGAGAAGTGCACTCTCGATTCCCATCGGATGGATCTTGAACACGTTCAGCGCAGTAGTATCCCGAACAATTGTTGAATGGACAATGCTCTGAATCAGTTTTCGTCCGATGCGGGCATATAATGGTGTAATAAGCCCTAACCACAAACTTGAAATAAAGGGAGTCAGCACCGGTACGGATATCATACGCACATGTCTTCCACGGGACTTGGCGTAGGCACGCATAATATCTGCATACGAGACAATATCCGCTCCTCCTATTTCATATATACGGTATTGCGAAGTGGGCAGTTCAAGAGCAGCAGTAAGATATCCGATCAAATCTTCAATTGCTATCGGCTGTGCCGGCATAGACGCCCACTTAGGTATGACCATGATCGGCAACCGCTCCACAAGTGAGCGAATCATTTCGAACGACAGACTTCCTGAGCCAATGACGATTGATGCACGAAATTCCAGAACAGGCAAACCCGATTCGCGCAAGATCTGCCCTACTTCCTGACGGCTTCGTAAATGAGGTGAGAGTGCTTTTGTATCATCGCCTAATCCGCCAAGATAAATTATCCGCTCTACTCCTGCAGCTTTCGCAGCTTCAGCGAAGTTGCGCGCAGCCAAACGGTCAGTATCTTCAAATGAACCCGATGAACCCATTGAGTGAATTAAATAGTATGCTACACGAACTCCCTCCATACTAGCATCAAGGCTGAGGCGGTCAAGCACATCACCCGATACTATTTCAGTTGAAGGTGCCACCTTTGGTTTAAGAAAATCGGGACGCCGCGCAAGGCAGCGAAGACGATAACCTTGGCTCTCAAGTGATTGCAGCAAACGCCCACCTACATATCCCGTTGCACCGGTAAGTAGGATAAGAGGAGAATCGGACCGATCGGAGCTTTCTTTATTTGTATCCACAAAAACCTCATTAATGTATTTCCCTGCAATATTGCTTTGGAAATTTTTACTCTATTGTATATCTTATTATGCAAAAATACGCAATTCACCGAAGGCTAGATAATAAAATACCACAAACTCCGTAGGAGTTTCCTCTTTGTAGTCCCGTAGGGACGAAGTACCCATAGCCCGGCATGAAATGCGGGGACATGATAACGAAAAAAACAAAGCCCCGCAAGGGCGAAGTACACCGTCCTTACAGGGCTTTGATAATTGCTTGCGGTCCTAAGTTCGATTTGGTTTTGTAATACGATATCCAATCGTCAGATGGTGAGGTGAGCTCGGTGTCAAAGTTATCAGCGCCTAAGGTCATTGCCCACTCGGCATCTGTCGGCGCTGCTACCGATTGGGTGGGCAGCCAACCTGCAACCTGGATTCTTAAGTCATCTGAGGTAGAGGAAACAAAACATTCATTAAAGTCATCGAGGACGGCAATATGCAAACTATTATTTTTCATGATCTCAATGTGAAAATCCAAAAGAAAGGGAGATTTAAGTAAGACGGGGAGATTCAAGTAAGACAGGGAGATTTACGTACATTAGTGTAGCATAGTTATTCAGAGTTAAGTTACACCAATCGCATATATATATTTTCTAACAAATAAAATTCCTGCCGGCAAGATCCGAATCAACCACCCCAACCCCTTGAAAAGGAGGGGCTATCTGTTCTAAATTCCCCACGCCTTTTCAAGGCGAGGGTTTGGGGGTATGACCCTGACCCCACATGAGATATGCAAATGGATTTAATAAAAAAAAAACGGCAACGTGCGCTTTTATTTTTAGTCCCGGAGGGACGATATATTTTTAGCCCAGGGTGTTAGCCCAGGGTCATGATTTTTTATTTACCTAACCCCGTAGGGGCGACATATTCTTTATCTGATAAAACAGAATAACATATTGCTCTTACGGAGCTAAAATATTATTATAAAACTAAAACCCCGGACTTACGTCCGGGACTACTAATATGCCGTCCCTAACGGGACTAAGAAACAGAAAATCCCTACGGGATTGAAAAATAAAATAAATTCTTTTCTACAAACAGAATGCCCCTACGGGGCATGGCTGCATCTGACCCCATAGGGATCAACTGTTTGTAGAAATATAAATGAAAAAAATATCCCAAACCCCGTAGAGGTTACCTATTTGTAGAAATGATAATAAAAAATATTCCTAACCCCGTAGGGGTGACATATTCTTTATCTGATAAAACAGAATAACATATCGCTCTTACGGAGCTAAAATATTATTATAAAACTAAAACCCCGGACTTACGTCCGGGACTACTAATATGCCGTCCCTAACGGGACTAAGAAACAGAAAATCCCTACGGGATTGAAAATAAAATAAATTCTTTTCTACAAACAGAATGCCCCTACGGGGCATGGCTGCATCTGACCCCATAGGGGTCAACTGTTTGTAGAAATATAAATGAAAAAAATATCCCAAACCCCGTAGGGGTTACCTATTTGTAGAAATGATAATAAAAAATATTCCTAACCCCGTAGGGATATCCTTCTCCCCCAAATTTTTGCCAACGCCGCAGCACATATCCCACACGATATAATCCTTCTGCCAGTTTTTGCCGAGCGTTTCGGTTAGTTTGTCGTATGCTTTGTCCACTACATTCAGTGGCGTATAGTAAGCGCCTTTGAAGCTTCGCTCGTCCAATGGGATAAGGCTGTCGCGCCTTTCGAGCAGGTAGTTGCGGTATTCGCTTGCGGGTGGCTTATGATAGATCGACCAAAACCTCCGGTAGCCTTCCTTGTTGCCAAGTTCATAGACCTTACCGCCGAGCAGGAACACCGGCGCATTGCCTTTATGCAGCAACTGCGCAGTCAGGTTATCGTGGGTGGCGTTCGTACCATCGTGCATGATATCGGCAAAGAAGAGCAGCGCATAATCGTCATCGGAGACT
>JBBQGG010000037.1:0-35713 GCA_038322815.1 Kapaibacterium sp. (SeqCode) | reverse complement strand
TTATTTACCTATCAGTGCCTTCCAGCTCGGCGGTAAATTCTTTTCGATCTCAATTCCTTCGAATGGCTTGGACTGTCTGACTCCTGAGACTTTCACCCAGTCTGCCATTTTTCTTAGACCTTCAGCAAGAGATACTTCTTTCGGAGAATCAAAACATTGCTGTGCTTTTGAGTGGTCGCTCCAGGCATTAACAACTTCATTACGCGCAGGTAAATAATTCAGCGGCGCTTTGCTCCCCATTGCCTCCATTACTGCATTAGCAAGTTGGTTCACTGTATAAACCGTATCGGCACCGACATTGAATATCTCATTCTTAGCCCCATCAAGTGTTGCGCTCTTTGCAATAATTGGTGCAACATCCGCAATGTAGCTGAAAGCCCGTTTTTGTTCACCATCACCAAAAAGAGTGAGGGATTCGCCGGCAAGAATTTGATTCATAAAAATACCGATAACATTGCGGTATTTATCACCTGTATTCTGACGCTCACCATAAACATTATGCGGACGGAAGATAACATAATCCAATCCAAAGATTTCATGTGATGCCTTTAACTCAAGTTCAATTGCATACTTTGCAATGCCGTAAGAGTCTTCCGGCTGCGGCACAAGCTCTTCACGCATTGGCAGTTGATTCCTTCCATAGACCGCTATTGAGCTTGTAAAAATAAATCGCTTTACATCATGCTTGACTGCTTCATTTATGAGGTTTACGGAGCCAATAACATTATTGGTATAATTAAACCGTTTGATAAAATGAGAAAGTCCTTCTGCAGCGTAAGCAGCAAGGTGGAATACGTAATCAAATTTATACTCAGTAAAAATCTGTGCAAGAGTCGCATGATCGGTGCAACTTGCTTCAATAAAAACTGCTTGCGGATTCACATTGTCAGCAAATCCCCCCGATAGATCATCGAGTGCAACTACTCTATGACCGCTTGCGAGAAGCGAATCGACAACATGTGAACCGATAAATCCTGCAGCTCCCGTAACGAGTGATGTTGGCATAATCTTAACTTTTAATGTAACCGCGTTCTTTCAAGCCTTTTTTCCCTGAATATCCTTTTACGTAATCGATAATACCATAGAAAATTGCTTTTGCTCCTCGGAAATTACGAAACCATAGGAGTGTTGTAAAATAATACGTTATATACAAAGGGTAGAACAAATGATGCCGCACTTTCAGCCAACCGTGGAAATGGCGGCGGGCAAAAATAAATGAATTCCGCATTTGCATATACATATAGAAAGGTGTTTCACCTCTTCCAAAAGGGGCACTTCGGAAATTATGATCTATAACACTCTTTGGCTCATACCAGCATTCATATCCTTGATCTTTTGCGCGCAAGCACCAATCTGACTCTTCCCAATAAATAAAATATTCTTCAGCAAGTCCTCCGATCAGTTTTATTACTTCTCCATTCATCAGCATCAAACATCCTGAAGCATAGATTACTTTCATGGCGGTTTCGAACTGACCTTTATCTTCCTCTTGAACTCCGATATGGTGGTAGCCCGTATGCCACTTTTGAAAAACTCCGGCATACCAAATAATATTTTTCTTTCCACGGATCGAAGCAGGATAGTAGTATATCTTACCGCTGACAGCCGCAACATTTTTCTCCGAAAGTAATCTCTCAACAAGAGGCTCCAGAAATGATGAGGTAACGATGGTATCATTATTCAAAAGCAGGATATGCTCACAACCATTTTTCATTCCATGCTCAATGCCGATATTATTTCCTCCACTGAAACCAAAATTTTCATCAGAGCGAATATGGGTCACTTCAGGAAATTCTGTTTTAAGCTTTTCACCAGTACCATCAATCGAACCATTATCAACAACGATAACTTCTGCATTTGGATAGGTCATACTTCGAAGCGACGTAAGGCAGAGCGACGTATCGGGATACGAATTGAGATGTACAAGAACGATTCCGATCCGGGGATACTCCACTATTTATCCAGCCTTTCCAAAATATCGACTGCCATTTGATATTTCTTGAATGGCGGCATCATATAAACTCCGTCAACGAGCGAGCGTGCTTCCCGCAAAAATTCTACACAAATATCGATTCCTTCGGCGCTCTGTTCTTCCGTCGTGTTTCGCTTGGCAATACGGTCATGGATCCATTGGGGAATATTCATTCCAGGAACTTCATAGTGCAAAAATTCAGCATGTCGAGAACTTCGCAGCGGCAGAATACCCAGCATCATTCTCGATTTTTTTCTGAAAGGTTTTAGTAATTCTACCCATCGTTCGAGTACAGGTATTTCGAAAATAGGCTGAGTAAATATGACTTCGCAACCTTCCACTATTTTCTGTTCCATGCGCCGAATCTCGCGTTCCATATCATCAGCGATGGGATTCGCTCCGCAAGCAATGAGAAAATGAGTTGCTCTATCTTCGCTTCCGGTAATGGGATTACCCATAAGATCAAGCCCTTTGTTCATGGAATTAAGGGCTCGGATTAATCCGATTGCATCGATATCATAAACGCTGGTAGCATAAGGGTAATCCCCTATTTGTGCGGGATCACCGGTAACTGCAAGAATATTTCGCACTCCCATAAGTTCGGCACCTAGCAATTCCGATTGCAAGCCCACCATATTTCGGTCACGGCAGGCAAGATGTGCGACAACCTCTATTCCGCACGTATCTTGTACGATCTTCGCAAGTGTAAGTGAACTGATTCGGAGTCTGGCGCGTGCACCATCAGATATATTCACTGCATCAATCCCATGCTTCGCTAAAAATGAAGCTCCTTCCGTGACACTTGACATGTCCAATCCGCGAGGAATATCAAGCTCCACCGTTGCCATGAATTTTTTGCCGAGATTTTTTTTGAAATTAGAAAAATGCTCTTCCTTCTGTGAGCTGTTTATTTTTTCCTGTTTGACCTTTATAAGTTCGGGCGTGATCTCCGCTACGTGCATTCCTCTTACGGATTCCGATATCATCCTTATATGCTCAGCAGTTGCTCCGCCGTATGCACCAATAATGCCGACTCCGACTTCAACAAGGCGCTTCGCGCTTTCGCCGACATACTCCGATGTTGCATTATAGTATGCCCTGCCATCGACAAGCGTAGGAATGCCAATATCCGGTTGAGCACTCAGAGGCATATCAGGCAAGGCAAAAGCTTTTACGATTGAGATCATACGCTGCGGACCGACAGTACCATTAGTGCCGATAACATCAACGCCAAGTTCTCGCAAGCGCTCTGCGATCTTGCGTGCATAATCGGTTGCAAGCAAAGCGCCATC
Source organism: Kapaibacterium sp. (SeqCode) (assembly GCA_038322815.1). Classification (GTDB taxonomy): domain Bacteria; phylum Bacteroidota; class Ignavibacteria; order Palsa-1295; family Palsa-1295; genus PALSA-1296. The sequence goes on along the minus strand of JBBQGG010000037.1, from coordinate 32,449 downwards.
CTCAGGGAAAGTTTTTTGCGCGATGATGGGAAGATGCGGTGCAATTTTTTTTGCTGCTTGAATAGCCAGTTCAAGCTCGGCGAGTTCTATAAAACTTTTTAAGATCAGAACATCCGGACCACCATCGCAAAGCGCACCGATCTGTTCTTCAAAAGATCTTAACACGGCTTCAGGTTTCGATGGACCAAGGGGCGAAAGATATTTCCCCACCGGTCCTACTGCCGCAGCAACATACAATTCCTTTTCCGCAGCAACGCTGCGAGCAAGCCATACTCCCTTGCGATTAATCTCATACGCCTTCGCCCTCAAACCGAAACGATCAAGTGCCAACGGGCTTGCATGCTCTGTATTCGTTTGTAATAGCTCCGCACCCGCACTTGCAAATTTATGATGCGCATGCTCCACTGCTACGGGCTGAGTTAAATTATAGTGCTCGATCGGATGGTCGTGATATCCGAGTTGCGCGAGGACAACTTCCATTGACCCATCTGTAACGAGGGGTTTATTATGAAGGGTCTGAAGTCGTTCGTGAAAGCGATTCAATAGGATTAGAAAAGTAAATTAATTTTTGAAGCGGCGTCAATTATAGCCGTATATGCCTTTGCATCAAGCGACGCGCCGCCGATCAGTCCGCCATCAATATCTTGCATCGATAAAAGATCTGATGCGTTCGTAGCGTTCATACTGCCTCCGTAAAGAATAGAAATTCCGGAAGCAATGGTTTCATTATAAAGTGTTGTGATCTCCGAACGTATATATGAGTGCGAATCTTGTGCGATTTCAGTCGTCGCAGTTCTGCCCGTTCCAATTGCCCAGACAGGTTCATAAGCAATGGTGATCATTCTGATTTGCGAAGCATCAACTCCTCGCAAACCTTCAGTAAGTTGATGCATCAAAACTTCAAATGTTTGAGCCAACTCACGTTCTTCATGCGTTTCACCGACACAAAGAATTGGTTTTAATCCGACGCCTAATGCAGATTTTATTTTCTTGTTGATAACCTCATTTGTCTCATTAAAAAGGATACGCCGCTCTGAATGACCGAGAATAACATACGTACAGCCGGCTTCAGCAAGCATCCGTGCTGATACTTCTCCTGTGAATGCGCCTTTCGTTTCCGAATGACAATTCTGCGCACCAACGGAAATTTGTACACCCCTTCCGCCTAATTTATCAATCGCTAGACCAATCGAAGTAAACGGCGGACAAACTGCGATCTCGACATTTTTAAATGAATCATCCCAAAGTCCGACCAATCCGCCAAGGAGAGAGCTTGTTTCTTCAAGCGTTCCATTCATCTTCCAATTCCCGCAAATAAATTTTCTTCTCATGCTTTTTCTAATTCTTCTTTCACTACTTCATTCAATAATGTAGGATTAGCCTTTCCTCCCATTGCTTTCATTGTCTGTCCGACGAAGAAACCAAAGAGATTTGTTTTGCCGGATTTATATTTTGCGATATTATCGGGATTACTTGCCAGAATGTTTTTTACTGCTTCACGAAGAGCTCCGTCATCTGATACCTGTGTCATTCCACGCTCGGCAACGATCTCATTCGGAGTTTTTTTCGAACCAATCAATTCAGGCAATAGATCCTTCGCGATTTTATTCGAAATTGTTTTATCACCCACCAGCGATACGAGATCTGCAAGATGTAGTGGATGTAATCCAAGCTTTCTGATACTCACTTTAGCTTCAGAAATAAGCCGCATAACATCTCCCATCAAATAATTTGATATGTTCTTGATAAGATCCTTCGGACTATTCCGCAATCCTGCTACTGCATCCTCAAAAAAATCTGCAATTTCCTTCTCAACGGTCAAAACATCGGCGTCATATTTTGGCAAGCCAAAATCACTGACAAATCTATCTCTGCGAGCCCTTTGCATTTCAGGAAGTTCTGCTCGAACTTCGTCGAGATATTCCTCTGTAATCGTCACAGGAAGAAGATCAGGCTCCGGAAAGTAACGATAGTCATGTGCTTCTTCCTTTGTGCGCATCGGGCGCGTTACACCTTTATTCGCATCGAAAAGCATAGATTGATGTAAAACTTTCTCTCCCGATTCAATAATGCCGATCTGTCGTTCGATCTCTGCTTCAATAGCAAGTTTGACGTTGCGGAAAGAATTAAGATTTTTTACCTCAGTTTTTTGTCCGAATTTCTCGGCTCCACGCAGACGAACGGAAACGTTTGCATCACATCGCAACGAACCTTCTTCCATATTTCCATCGCAGATACCGAGATAAACGACGATAGATTTAATGGCTGTAAGATAGGCATATCCCTCTTCGCTTGAGCGAATATCAGGTTCACTGACGATCTCGATCAGCGGCACTCCGGCACGATTCAAATCGACAAGAGTATCCACTCCAAAATCATGGATTGACTTCCCCGAATCCTCTTCCATATGAATGCGGGTTATGCCGATGTGCTTAAGTGCCCCGTCTGGCAGTTCGGCTTCGATCCAGCCGTCATGACAGATCGGTGTTTCGTATTGCGATATTTGGTAACCCTTCGGAAGATCAGGATAGAAATAATTTTTTCGAGCAAAGATCGAACGTTCACGAATTTTGCAATTCGTTGCAAGTCCCATCTTCGCTATAAATCGAACGAGATTTTCATTCAGCATTGGCAGCGTGCCGGGATGCGCAAGGCAGATCGGGCACGTCAGCGAATTTGGCGGCGCGCCAAACTCCGTCGAGCACGTGCAAAATGCCTTCGACTTCGTGAGCATCTGCGCATGGACTTCTAACCCGATAACGGGTTCATATTTAGCGAGTAAAGTTGGATCGATCATATTGTAAGAGAAGAACAACAGTTGTCATACAACGTCCGTTTCGGGAATGGTACCTCTCTTTGCAGCCTCTGTAAAAAAATAATATGGAGGAGATGAATAATAATGGGCAGCTATCTATCGCTAATAGCCGGCAATGTGATCGTACTATCGCGTTCAAGGAGGATCTTTTGGATAAAAGCTTCGAACTCTTGATAGCTCCCTTCACCAAAATGGGTGGTACGCAAAATTCCATTTTTATCATAAAGATAATAAGCGGGCCAATATTGATTGGAAAGGGAATTCCAAATCTCATACTCGTTATCAGCAATAATAGGATATGTCAACCCGAATTTTTGTATTGCCGATTTCAGATTTTGCGGTTCTTTTTCGGAGTCAAATTCAGGAGTGTGCACACCAATAACAACCAAACCTTTCTCTTTATATTTTTCAGCCCAAGATTTAATATGCGGCAAGGTATGGATACAGTTGATACAGCTATAATCCCATAGATCAATCAAGATAACTTTTCCTTTTATCTGAAGCGGAATCTCGTTAGAATTTATATTGTAGTACCGTTCAGCAGAATATCTTGTAGGAAGAGAAGGCATATGAGCGTTGTCCTTCACTTGATCTTTCATTGCAGCAGCAAGTGTTGCTGTCTCAAGAGGAAGCATATGCTTTACGGAATCAATCGGCTGGGTTTTACCGCACGATGACAAGACAAGAAGAATACAAAAGATATAGATGGATTTCATATACGTATTGTGCTACTTACGATGATGGTTTGCCTTTCGATACAAATTGATTATCTTTAATAAAAAATCTCCATTCTTTATCGATACCGACTGTTATTCCCACGCGAGTTGTCACTCCTACTTTCTCTGCTTTTTTCAGAGTGCCTCTTCTCAGGAATAACTCGTCAGAGGTTATGAGGTCGATGCCGTTTTGCTGTCTGGTAATGCTGAATGCTTCACAAAGTTTTGCAGGACCTGAAAGCAGATCGATCTCCGTTTTGGCTTTAATCCTACGACCGAACATTTCCTTTGTTCCGCTTATTGGCTCAAGAGCACGGAGAAGAATGGCTTCGCCTCTTCCCGGAAATCCGGTGACAACATTCATGCAATAATGCATCCCATAGGTGAAATACACATAGGAAAAGCCAGCCTCACCGAACATGATCTGATTACGTTCAGTCATGCCTCGGAATGTATGACTGGCAGGATCACTTTGATGGTAGGCTTCGGTTTCAACGATTCTTCCTACAAATTCAACATCTCCGATATACCTGTGGAGATAACTTCCGAGCAAGCCGCGAGCTGTTTTAACTACATCCTGCTCAAAGAAAGATCTCTCAAATCGCTTTTCCATACTCTCACTCACTTTTCCAGCGGGTTTTCTCCAAGAGCTTTCGCAGTTCACCGATTTCCGTTATTGGAAGCTCACAGGTTTGATTTGTACAGAAATAGACAGTCAACTTTCCATCCTTCATTGGAAGACTTTTGACGAATTCACTCATCACATTTGATTTTGAAGAAACGACTACCTTCCTCGGTAGATAATATTTTGCCAGATCCTTGCGCATCTCTTCATACATCTTACCCTGAACATCACCGACAAAAACTATTTCAGTTGGAGCATAATGATGCCATTCCATTCCAATAAGCATTTCCGGCATCGTGTATGGATACTTCGCAAGCTTCCCTGCAAAATAAAGCAGCGTACGTTCTGCTTTATCTTTATATTCTTGATCAGCGGTTATTGCATGAAGCTTCAGTAAATTCAGAGCGCTGATAGAATTTCCGCTTGGCTCGGCGCCATCGTAATCATTCTTCGTTCGAATTATAATATCGCTTGCTTCACGGCTTGTGAAATATCCGCCTTGTTTCGAATCATAAAGAAATGTATCTTGCTCCTTTTGGAGGATTATTGCATGATCGAGCCATGTATCGTTAAGAGTTACTTCATATAACTCCAAAAAACCACTGATCAGAAAAGCATACGTATCTAGCGTCGCATCGAAACGCCCTTCGCCGTCGCGCCACCGATGCAGAAGATGATTTCCCGGCTCAACAAAAAGCTTCTGCCAAATAAATGAGGCTGATTTTACCGCAGCATCGATATACTTTTGCTCATTTAAAATATCTCCGGTTCGCGCCATTGCGCCGATCATTAAGCCGTTCCAGGAGGCAAGTACTTTATCGTCAAGATGGGGGCGAATACGCTTCGAACGAGCTTCAAAAAGGATCCTCTTCGATTGATTAATAATTTTCTCTACTTCAGAGCTTGGTATTCCGAAATGTTGACGAGTCTCTTCAAATGAGTGCTTGATATGTATCACATTCTTTCCATGCTCCCAATTCCCTTTTGCTGTTATACCAAAATGATATGCAAATATTTTTGCATTTGGCTCGCCAAGCAAGCTTTCGATCTCAGCCAGAGTCCAGACGTAGTATGTTCCTTCTTCGCCTTCGGAATCAGCATCGAGAGCGCTCCAAAATCCTCCTTCAGGATGTGTCAGTTCTCGGAGTACAAAATCACAAATCGAACGAACCGTAACCGCATAAAAGCTATCTCGGGTTATCTGGTAGGCATCGAGGAAGCTATGGACAAGCTGAGCCTGATCGTAAAGCATTTTTTCAAAATGTGAGACAAGCCAATACTTATCGACGCTATATCGGTGGAAACCGCCGCCTATCTGATCGTTCAATCCGCCATGCGCCATCTGTTTCAAAGTGAAAAGCGCCATTTCTTTTGCCCGCTCACTGCCGCTTGTAGAATAATGATTGAAGAGAAAATCATATTGCACAGGACGCGGAAATTTCGGTGCGCCTCCGAATCCCCCATTAACTTCGTCGAATGTTCGTTCGAAAAAATGGATCGCCGAATCGCCGAGTGTTGGAGAGAGAATTTTTGCTGTCGGGCTTGATGCTTCTGCATCGTTTGACAACGCTTGTACCAGCCCTTCTCCGGATTTAACGAGTTCGTCATTCTTTGTTTCCCATAGCTCTGCGATGCGCTGGAGCAGCTGCATGAAACTCGGTTTTCCATAAGCCGGAATTGGCGGGTAGTACGTTCCTGCGAAAAAAGGTTTGCGCTCAGACGTCATCATGATCGTCATCGGCCAGCCGCCGGAACCCGTCATTGCCTGTGTGGCAGCCATGTAGATCGCATCAATATCGGGACGCTCTTCGCGATCGAGTTTGATCGAGATGAAATGTTTGTTCAAAAATTCTGCAACCGAATCCTGCTCAAAACTTTCCCGCTCCATTACATGACACCAATGACATGTCGAATAACCAATAGAAAGAAAAACAGGTCTATTCTCTTCCCGCGCTTTTTTGAAAGCCTCATCGCCCCAGGGAAACCAATCGACGGGATTATACGCATGCTGCAGGAGATAAGGAGATTTCTCGTGAATAAGACGGTTGGGCTTTCGGTGATCGTTGTGCTGCATGGATATAAGTGGCAATGCCAAAAAGAAAGTTTTCAAAATAAAAGAAAAATACTGCATTGTGTTTCAGTCAGTTATGTGACGAACGTTTCTGTTCTATATTCCACTAACTCTCGCGGAATATCCGTCACTACCGCTTTCGCACCTTCATTTATTGCTTGTTTAAAATCTTCAATCGTTTTCGCTGTATAAATCGAAAGAAATAAATTTTTCTTCTTTATATCGGCACGAGCTTCCGAAGTAATTTCCGTGAGCATACAGGCAAAGCTTGTTGCATGAGCGAACTGCATAATCTCCGAGGGAAGCATCTCTTCGACAGGCTTCGGAGTTATTATCGGAGAGACAGCAGGTGCATTAAAATATTCGATGATGCTGCTTGTCGGACGAATTACCACCGATAGCGAATCCCAAGGTAACGCATGAATAAAATCAAAACGAAATGAAGAATAAAGTGAATATTCATGCATTCCATATTTACGAACAAGATCAACTAAGGGATGAACAAAGCGACTTGGATGAAAACCTGAATAATCTTTCATCTCAATATTAACATATATTTTTCCAGCAACGTGTTGCAGAACTTCTTCAAATGTCGGCAGGGTATCAGCATTTGTCTGTGTCAGAAGATCAGCGTAGGTTCTCTGCCAGATAGATTTGTCATCGCCCTTTGCCAAAAGATCATCATGATGACAAATAAGAATACCATCGCTTGTCATCTGCACATCCACTTCGATCATCTCTGCCCCCGTTGCAAGGGCGGCAACTACGGCGCTAATGCTATTTTCGATAGCACCGCCCGAAGTATCACCGCGATGAGCGCAGATCATCGGCTTTCTTTCGAACGGATATTCTTTCAGAGGTACTAATACCATACGTTACGCTTTAAATATATTTCTCGCACCGCGCAAAAGCTCTTCTGTCGTCATCTTTTTTTTATTCTCACGCTGCAGCTCTAATAATTCGATTGGCGTTGTTCCTGTGCCAACGAACAATCGTTTGTTATTCTCCGAGATTCGAAATTCACCCGGCGGAAGTTCAAAGGAAGCATCATTAGGAATCACAGAACGAAATATTTTTAGCCGTTCCCCATTAGATAGATTCGTGGCAGAGGTCGGATAAGGAGATAGTCCCCGAATCTTATTATGAACTTGTTCTGATGATTTCGTAAAATCAATAGTACAATCTTCAGGAAATATTTTCGGTGCCGGTGTTGCTTCTCCTACTTGAGGTCTTGGGGTGAGGGTTGCATTTGAAAGCCCTCGAATTGTCTCAAGAACAAGTTCTGCTCCGAAGTGCATCAATACATCATGTAATTCACCGACGGTCTCATCTTTGCCGATTTGAACTTCTCTCTGTAATAAAATATTTCCGGTATCAACTTTATCGTTTAGCAAAAAAGTTGTTACGCCTGTTTCCTTCTCGCCATTAATGATCGCCCAATTCATGGGTGCTGCGCCACGATATTTAGGGAGCAGCGAAGTGTGAATATTAAATGCTCCTAATATCGGCATTGTAAATACTTCGCGCGGAAGTATTTTATATGCTACGACGCAGAAAATATCTGCCTGAAAACCGCGAAGCTCATTAAGGAATTTCTCGTCCTTCAGTTTTTCAGGAGCAAGAACGGGGATGCCAAGCTTTTGTGCCGCTTCCTGCATAACCATCGGCTGAGTTTTCAAGCCACGACCCTGCTGCTTTTGGGGCGTTGTTACGACGGCGACAATATTCTCGCCTGCTTTAACTAAATATTCAAGAATAAATGCAGCAAAAGCAGGTGTGCCAAAAAAAACAATGCGCAAACCTGATGGAGTTATATCCATCATGCAAGTTTAGATTTTAGCTGCATGATAACCGGCACAGGAGATGGGTCAACTCCGGCAAGAATCGCAAGATAGTAGCTTGTCCAATCCGCAAGCGAAATAAGGCTAAACATTCTAGCCATTAACGTATTTCCTTCAGCACTGCATTCTTTTACTTCTACCCCTTTGCTTGTAAGAACTTCTTTTAAAATTCCAAAACGTTTTGTTACCTGTGAATGCTCATCTTGAAGCGAGCGGAGAAAGATCACTTGAAATTTATCTTGCAGGGTTGAGGGGAAATCCCATCCGTTGATCTCGTTATGATTCATTTCCGGAAGGACATTTCCGAAGGCCACGTGCTTACCATTCTCTTGTATCTGTCCGCGCCAACGGATATTGACTGAATCAAAATGATCACTTGCTGAATAGATAACCGGGATCTTTGTAAGTAATGTATGCGCAAGACTATTTGCAGCATTCCCGTCAGTTAGATTTGATGCCCCATATTGCTTTGCAAGCGTATCTAAAATATTTGCAGTATCGGTGATATTTGCAGATTCACCGGTTGTAAACCCCATTTTTTCTAATATCAGCAATACAGGCACAAATGAATATGCTAACGCAGCACGCGGCTGAAAACCGGTCGGAAGTATAATGATCGGTAAGTTATGCTGCTTAGCAAGGTCTGCAAGTTTTCCACCCGTGGTAATGCAAATGATCTTCGCCCCTTTTCGTGATGCCTCATCAAACATTGAAAGCGATTCTTCCGTGGAGCCTGAGTAGCTAGAGGCGATCACAAGCGTTTTTTCATTTACAAAACCCGGAAGATCGTAGGTGCGGTTAACTATAAAAGGAAGCGGGCATTTTGATAAAAGATATGAGCGTACCAGATCCCCGCCAATAGCTGAACCGCCAAGACCGGCGACCACAATATTTTCGAACTCATTTTTTTTTGGTAGTACGAATCCATCGAGCGCCTGACGTGTCCGTATTGCGGCGTCCCGCAAATGTCCGCCCATTCCGGCAATAGCATCACCCATTTTTCCCTGATCGAGAGAGTAAATCGTATCTTTTGTAATCTGTGATATGAAGCTCATGAGTTAAATTAATTTTATTATCTGTGAGAACAAGGAACACGTTTATTCTCGTTCAGACTACTTCCCCAGCGACTTCCTAAATGCCTCTACTCGTCCAAATTGTTCATTCGTATGTTCAGCGGCATCGCGGTCACGCCCATGAAGCTTTTCAATGTTTGCACTCATATCCGGTTCGAACCGTAACGCAAGATCGAGAAATTTCTTAGCCTCATCTGCGCGTCCAAGTCTGAGAAGATTTTGCGCTCTATCGGCAAGCGGCATTGCCTGAAACCATCGGGCGTTATCGGTATAGTAACTTCGTCCGCGGTAATTTTTATCATTCCACTGAAGTTCGGGAAGCGGCACATCGAGGGTTGAATCCTGTGGAAGAAAACGATATGCAAGACCAGATGCATAAGGTTTGAAACTTGGCGCAAAAAGAGGATCACGCTTGATAAGAACTTCCGACGAGAGAAATATGGGGCGGTCTAGATTGCGCGATACTAAAGCCTCAGTAAATGCTTGATACGTTCGGGCTATTGCTTCACCTCCGTAATCCGGATTCAGATCGAATTGGACTAAATGCACCATGAATGCCGATAACTCAGGTTCAGCGCGTTTCATGACTTCAGGAAAGCGCTGTTTCAAGTGGCTATAGTACCAAGGCCTATCTCGAAGCATCGCAACATCTATTACAAAAATATCAGGACGGATCTTTTCAACGAGTTGGTAGTAAAAAGCTCCGCTTGCCCAAAAATCCCAACTTGAAGTGAAGATGATCGCATCCTTCGGAAGACTGCGCAGCATATTTTTCGTATAATCTTCGACAAAATAATTTCCGCTTTCATCCACATCTTTATAATGGGCGAAGACCTGAATACCTCCGAATATAACAGCGGCTCCTATAAGAGCAACAGCAAAACTAATTTTTACTTTTTCTCTTGCCAATCGCAATAACCATATCGCTCCGAATGTCATCGTGATAACGGATGCAATATATGCTGTAAGAAAATAAGGGTTAATCTCAAGAATGTCAAAATTTATCGACCAAAACAGGCAGCCGAAGAAAAGAAGAATGACAAACGGAAGCAGATGCGCCTTCCCTCTTCCGGATGAATTCAGCAGAGTATATAATCCGCATACTACGAGGATCACTCCGAGAATAGTGAATTCCTCCGGATATTTTCCCCAGAAGTACGGCCAGTTCCGTCCTGGTGCGTCTTTCGTGAACATCATTACACTATACTGTCCTCCGCGAAAATGCTTCCAGAATGAATGAAGGTTTGCAGGATGTCCCCAATCCATCAGAGGAAATTGCGATGCCCGTATTGGAAAATAAAGATATGGGAGTAAACCAATTGCAAACGGAACAGCAAGTTTACTAATGCGAATAAAAGAATCTTTCTTAAATCCGAACGTTGCGAAGTACATATACAGACATGCAGGCGCAAGAAGAACGGTCGTTAAATGATTCGAAAAACATAAACCAAGTGTCAGAGCAAAAAGAAATGAGTCCCTTCCAAATTTTTCTTTATCGATTCGCAGCATCCGGAAAAAGAATGTTAGCAAGACCGGGACTAAGAAACAATGAATCGGATAGACTTCAACAGATGATGACGTATCCCACCAGGTTGCTGTGAAAGTAATTGCAAGACCGGCGAAAATTCCTGCCGCAACAGATTCCTGTTTTTTTTCTTCGGTGATTGTCTCATCTATTTCAATCGGTTTTGGAACTGCCTTTTTTCCTTTCTGCTGTGGTATTTTTATTTTTTTCTTATTGAACCAATAGAGATAAAGCTCGGAAATAAAAAATACCATTCCTCCGCTTCCGAGTGCGACAAAAAAAGCGGACATAATATTGAGCCGCAAAATTACCGATGATGCGATGGGCAGATTTGCAAAAAGATAACCGATAATACAAAAAATAGGATAACCTGTAGGATGCGCAATTCCAAGCGTTGCACAGACCGTTGCAAGTTCACCGCCATCTATAAAGGGGACGGAATGCGCCATCGTTTGGAGATAAACGACGAAGGAAATGAGAAATACAAGAAGTGCTCCGAATAGGGGACGAGAAAACAATTTAGTCATTAGTCGTTAGCCTTTTGTCCTTAGCAAAAATCCTAAACCCTTAACCTTGTAAAGCTTTTATTGCCAAATACGCCTGCATTGCAATCCCGGTTTTGAGCGCTTCTTCATCTATATCAAAATGATCATTATGAATATCGGCAGTGATGCCTTCCTTCTGATTGCGGATGCCGAGGCGGTAAAATGTACCGGGTACTTTTTCTAAGTAATAGGCAAAGTCTTCGGCACCCATCAAGCGTTCTGCTTTGAAGACTTGATCGCTTCCGAAAAGCTCACGAGCGCAATCTTGGGCAAACATTGTTTTGGCAGGTTCATTGCGAAGAACCGGATAGCCTTTATCAATTATTACTTCACAGGTTGCACCCATTGCTGAGCAAATTCCTTCCGTAATTTCCTTTACTCGCGTATGAGCATATTCACGCCACTCTTTAGTCATAGAGCGTAATGTGCCGACAAGCTTTACATCTTCAGGAATAATATTCGGAGCAAAACCTCCGTGAATAGAACCGATCGTGATCACGCCTTGCTTAAAAGGATCCAGATTGCGTGAAATGAGCATTTGTAAAGCAAGTATAACTTGTGCGCTCGTCACAATAGGATCAACAGCAAAATGCGGCCGCGCACCGTGACCGGATTTTCCTTTGATAGTGATATAAAGTTCATCTGCACTTGCCATCATCTCACCTTCGCAAAAGCCAACCGTTCCTGCATCATGCTGAGCAATGACATGCAAGCCATAAATTTCATCCACACCATCAAGCGCACCGTCTTCAATCATAAAAGGTGCACCGCCGGGATTTTTTTCTTCACTCGGTTGAAAAAGAAAACGGACCTCACCGTTCAATTCATCCTTTAATTCTGAGAGGATCATCGCCGCCCCAAGTCCTATTGCCGTGTGCGCATCATGTCCGCAAGCATGCATCCTACCCTGATTTTTTGAGGCAAAAGGAAGTCCGGTTGCTTCTAGAATAGGCAGGGCATCCATATCACTGCGAAGAGCGATGGTCTTGCCTTTTCCTTTGCCTTTTAGTGTGCCGATGATACCTGTTTTTGCAATGCCACGCTGCACTGATATTCCCTGCTTCTCCAAAGTCTCTGCAACAAGTTTCGAAGTTTCATGTTCTTCGAATGCAAGTTCGGGATTCGCATGAATTGTTCGGCGAAGCTTTACTACTTCATCGAAATGCTTATCAGCAAGCTGCTTTATTTTTTCTTGTAATTCCATATTTTATCACGGTGGCTCCGACTTTCAGTCAGAGTCGACTTTACTTTTTTCTCACAACAAATTTTAATTCTGCGGGTTCAGTTGACAACACTTCTATCCCTTTCGGTGCTTCGATAACCGGCTTAATACCTGAAAGCGAATCAAAACGCAACGCATCATAAATAACCTTCGCATGAACGGTCATCGGATCGAGTTTTGCAAGTTGATCGACTCCGCCGCGAAGTGTTACGGATAAACTTCCAGGGTTAAGCAGCAAATCCCTATTCAGTGGCAGCGCTTCGACTGAGATCGGAATATCCTTAAAAGTCCGTTCGGCAATTGCCTGAATGCCGATATGCACAGTGATCGTTGTTACCGAGCGTGAAGTTATCTCATCTTTGAGCGTATCTGATAATTCGAGAGTTTTCGTAAAAGATTCACGAACGTTGTGAGCTTTCAGAATTTTCGTCGGGAATGCACGAAGTGAGTCGAGCAATACACTCGAACCTTTTACCGTAATTTGCACCGGAGCAATGAGCGGATCACCGACAATTGCATATCCATTTGCCGGAGTTATATCAAGCCGCAGATCCACCGGAATACGCTTCGTCATCTCACGAGAGAACTGAACGCCGAGTGAGTCAGGCATAATTTTTACAAGCTTTACATCGCTTGCAATGGTTGATGAAGCAGCAAGGTCTTCCTTCGTGATAAAAAATTTTCCGATCGTAAGGTCTTTTGTATCACGTTCTGTAAGATCAAGTTTGAATCCTGAATTACGAGTGAAGTTCATCAGCATAAGGCGCCAGCCTATGCCGCTAAACCGGGCATGGATACGCTCGGGAAGTTCGGTAGCAACTGCATATCCCGTTGGAGAAATGATTTCAAGCGGAATATCCATATCCACTTCATAGGTAGACGAAAGATGGACGTATGACCATAAGAGCAGGGCAAAAAAGATCGCTGCACTGAGTATTCCGATCCTACGCGCAAGTCCCACTGAGGTTATTAAATAATGTGAGTAATAAACAAGTGCATCATAAACGCAATTCGGTGTACTTGGATTCGATGCATTATTATAAAAAAGGGCGGCAATTCAGCCGCCCTTTGATTATATAATCAATACCAATTATTTCACGAGTACCATAGGCTGAGTCATCGTCTTGCCGTTCACTTCAAGGCGACAGTAATATGTGCCGCTTGGAAGTGCTCTGCCATTGAAGATGGCTTGGTTATTACCGCGTCCCATATAGGAATTGGCAACGGTCGAAACCAGTGAGCCTCTCGAATCGAATACTTCCAGAAGTACTCGTGCACTTTCAGTAAGTGCGAATTTGATCGTCGTCGTGCCGATAAATGGATTTGGCTGATTTTGATACAATTCAAATGTCGGACTTTGCGACAAGGTAACGGCGTTAACAGGATTTGTAATAAGATTCTGCCACTTCGCTGAACCGTTCACGGGGAATTGGAATCCGTTCGTCGAAGATTTAAAATCATCTGTCAAAGTAAATGCAGGCTTATTGAGAATTGATTTGCGCAGCTCATCACTTACACCAAACCACTGCGTCAAAAGAGCAGCATAAACCTGGCGGAAATCGAATGTTGACTGAAGATCGCCATAAATATCAAGATGTGCTGCATCAAGTTTCGGATTTTCTCCATACAACTCACCATTGACGGGCTTGCCAAAGAGGAACATCGGCGCTGCAGTGCCGTGATCTGTTCCAAAACTGCCGTTCTGATTCACGCGGCGGCCGAATTCAGAATACGTCATACCGATAACGTTATCGGCAAATCCCATATTTTCAATATCTTTCTGGAAAAGCGAGATCGCCTCTCCAAGATATTTATGAAGCAATCCCTGCCCAACTGCAGGATCTTTTGTGTTTTGATTGACATGAGTATCGAAACCTCCTAAGGTTACAAAATATACCCGTGTTTGCAACCCGCCTTTGATACACCATGCAACTTTCTGCAATTGAACAGCTAAAGGATTTGTCGCTGGATAGGAGACGGTATTTGTCGTCGATCCTGGTTTTTTAAATACATCAGTAAAACGTTGTCCGTATTTATCCGACTGGGTAAGAATACCTCTGACAAATTGTAATTCATTACCGGCATTGGTATTCGGCGGCGGATCATCAAAATAATTTTTTGCAGCATTATATTTGCTGGGGTCAATCACAGCCGATGCCATCACCGATCTTGATCCCTGAAATGCAAGCGAAGTCGAATAATCTATTTGTATTGCAAGCGGATCCGGTGAACTGCCAATATCAATGGGATAAGTATCAGGCACCTGTGTTTCTAAATATCTTCCCATCCAACCCGTTGATATAACTAAGTCAGAATCACTGGCAGTGTTCCAGATATCAGTAGCACGAAAATGCGAACGGTTCGGGTTGCTATATCCTACATTCTGGATTACAGCAAGTTTACCATCTTTAAACATCGAATGAAAATCCGAACTAAGCGGCGGATTTAAAGCAAGATCGCTGCGAAGCTGATATGGAGTAAGCATTGCTTTATCAGCAGAACTGATATAACCGATATCCTTGCGGTTTATATCATAGAGATGATCCTGAAACGGAATGACGGTATTCAACCCGTCATTGCCGCCTTGCAAGTTAATAACAACCAGGACATTGTTCGTTGCTGCCTGCGCGTTAAGTAACGCATCAAGAACAGGAGAGCGCCCGAAAGCTTTGCCTGAAAATAATCCTCCGACACTAAAAGGAACTGCTGCAGCGGCAACACCAAGCGGTAAGGTCTTTAGAAAATCGCGACGTTTCATTGATATTCCTCCTTAAATTTTAACTGAGTTGATAATCTGCAAGCAGCATAATAGCAGCTGCCATTCCCCTAAGCACAGTGACTTTTATTGCGTCGGTAAGCAAACTCCATTCATAGGTCTGTGGCGGGAATTGACCCTTTACGTAAGAAAGGGCTTTCGCCGATGGAGGATGAGCGCAAAGATATGCGGCGATCTCCGCCAATATTCCGTCAAAAGACCCGGTGTAATTTGTAAATTGTTTTCCCCAAGCCGTTATCTGCTCGTCGGTTAAATTAATAGGAAGATGGCTGTTGCCATACCCATCGGCGCCTATAGCAGGCAAGACCTTATTAAAAACCAAACCGGTTTCAATGACGCCTCTATAGGGAAGAGTTGTCGTACTCATCCAGTTATGATATCCGGGCCAACCTTTAACATTCGGCGGATCCAAAAGTACTTGCGAACCTCCGGCAGCATAATAATAGAGCGAGCCTGCACCGAGTTCATCCAGAGGCAGATCGAACGTTCTCAACAATCCGATCAAATGTTCGAAAGGTGATTTAATTTCGGCTCCGATATTTGATTCATCAAAGAAATGGGCGCTCTTAAGCAATGCTGAGATAACGGGCTTCAATTCCCAATTGCTTGACTTGAAGAGGGCTGCCATTGCAGCAATGACATCTCTCTCGCCCTGTTGAGAAATATCATGATACACAAAATACTGATAAAGCTTGCTGCAGATATTCCAAGCGATCTGATCTCCGCGCTGATCAAAGATATGATCGATCAGATCCATATCCATGGCGGCGCCTGAAGCTTTCAGGTTATATTGGCGGTTCACACCGTCATAAATTTTCTGGAAGGATGAATCATGAAGGTTGACATTATATAAAGCCGGAAGAATGTTCGGCGGTGGTGATTGGTAATCCACCGTCCAGCCTGTAAGCGCATGGGCAATGCCCTCAACATCAGCTTGGGTATAATTGGCTTTTCCATCTTTATCTACAACGCCCATGGTGAAAAGCTCCTGTAGTTCTCGGGCGTAATTTTCATTGGGAGCCTGCCCAACATTTAATATTCCATCAAGATAGTACAACATGGCAGGCATAGTAGTGACATCAGAGACCATTTTCTTAAAATTACCCCAGGCATTCTGCCGCATATAGGTCAGGAAACTGTATGTTGCCTGCGGCCAGATCACTTTCTTTGCTTCAATAACAAAATGATTCATCCAGAAAAGTGTCATTTTCTCGCGAAGCATCACATTAGGCTGAACCATCTGAGCAGTCCAATGACTGCGTATCTTCATCTGCGCAGTGTAGTAGTCATTCTGCTGTTGTATAGCATTGTTATAAACATAAGGCGGCACGCGAATCCAAGCCGGAGGCTGCGAAGGAGTTTTGCCGTCATCAGCATTTCCCGGAAGAGCGGGAACAGTAGGCTTCATCAATAGTGTGTCATCAAGCAGCGCATCGACGAGAGAGGAAAATGTTTTTCCACTTGCCGCTTTGATCTCAGCAAGTGTGGCTCCGAAACCTGCGCGGCGATACAGATGATTGATCGTATGCACATCCCATGGCTGCGCAGTTGAAGGCGCCCACGGGCTGAGATCGTTCGATGCAATCTGCTGACGTCCCCGGTCAGGGTTTGATAAAAATTGGGGAGATTGCGAAGGCAAGCCTCCTGCAGCAGGTGCAGAGGCAAATGAGTCAGATGAAACAACGGCAGTACCTGCGGCAGCAACTCCGACAGATTGTAAGAATGAACGTCTATCCATAGAATACCTCCGGAAAAATAAAAAGTCTCAATATAGAACGATTCGTAAAGACTATGGTTTCACAAAACGGAGAAGCAATTTGATTATCCTGCTTCAAAAATACGTATATTTACCGCAGAGATAATGGGCACCTATTTTTAGAATTTCAATGATACTCTATATATTAATCGGAATAGCGATCGGAGGGGCAATCGGATATTTATTTTCTGAAAGCAGATCCCGCCTTCTTGCAGGAAAACATTCGGCGGTCTCTGAGCAACTTCAGCAAAAAGAAAAGGATGTTGATGACCTCAATAAAAAAATACAAGAAGAAATCCGACTTCGCTCCCGCTTTGAAGCCGATTCACTACGAGTACCTGCTCTGGAAAAAGAAAATGCTGCACTTCAACTTTTACGATCACAACTTGCAGAATCCGAAACTGCACGAAAAAAAGACGAAGAATCAATAGGAGAAAAGCTCGCACTTTTAGAAGAAGCAAAAACAAAGCTTACCGAAGCATTCAGTGTGGTAAGTTCTAAAGCACTTTCTGATAATACAACAAATTTTCTTACTCTTGCCGACTCAAATTTTTCTACGCGGAAGGAGCAGTTAGATGATCTATTGAAACCGGTTAAAGATAATCTGGTAAAACTCGAAGAATATAATCGGGATATTGAGAATAAAAGAACAAGCGCTTATTCATCGCTTGAAACTCATATTAAGAACCTCCATGAATCTGAACAATTTCTCAGAGAAGAAACTTCACAACTTGTTAATGCTTTACGACAACCAACCACTCGCGGCGCATGGGGTGAGCAGCAGTTACGAAGAGTTCTTGAAATGGCAGGTATAGAAGAAAATGTTCATTTTAATGAGCAAGTTGATATGCTGATCGATAATCAAAAGCGCCGCGCCGATCTCGTTCTGCATTTATCCGATGGAAAACATATCATTGTTGATTCAAAAGCACCGGTGCAAATATATATGGATGTTGTTTCAGCAACAACAAAAGAAGATAGAGATAACAGGCTGAAAGCGCTGGCTACAAATATCAAAACGTATGCAAAAGATCTCTCTGCTATACAGTATTGGAAATATTATGATGATTCGCCGGGAATTGTCGTCATGTTTATTCCGAGTGAATCTATTCTTAATGCAGCATTGCAAGCCGATTCTACGTTGTGGGAAGAATGTGTGAAAAAACGAATTTTGCTTGCAAGCCCAACGACCCTCATTGCTATTCTTTACAGTATTGCTTTCGGATGGCGCCAAGGTGCTTTTGAAAAAAATGCCAAGGAAATAAAAAACTTAGCGGAGAAAATTTATGACAGACTTACCGTTTTTGGAAAACATTTTTTTGATCTTGGCAATCAACTCAGAAAAAGCGTTGAGAAGTATAATGAGTCTGTTGGTTCGTTAGAACAATCAGTTCTTCCAAGTGCGAGGGAGATGAGCAAACTCGGTATAGAAAAAGGGAAGAATATTATTCCTGAGCTTATCGAGCTTGATTCTCCTATACGCAATTTGCGTGCTCCGGAGCTTTTACTTGCAGTAGATAAGGAAGAGTTATAACTATTCCCCTTTCTTCTCCTGCAATTTATCCAGCTCCGCCATCACCTGCTCTATCTGCCCTGCCATTTTATCATTGTGCTGTTTTTTTGCTGCTGCAAGTGCACGGTTGAAATACGGAATTGCTTCTTTAACTGCTTTTTTCTTATTATCGAGATTGGCGCGGATCGTCATCATGCCGGCTTTGAAAAGAGCATCTACATTTTCAGCATCATATCCTAATGCTTTTTTTATTTGGTCCAGGGATGCCTTAAAATCTCCCGTAGTTTGTGCAAGGACAAATGAATAATCAAGCCGGGCATTTATATCATCGGGATTATTTTTCAGAAAAATTTCATATTCTGTTTTTGCTTTCTCCCAGATTTCGGTTTCGTAATAGACATTGGCAAGCATGAGGTGTGCCTGGTCGTCATCCGGATTCACTGCAATAACCCGCAGCAAAGAATCCGTCATCGGTGCAAATTTTATACGCTTTGAGTTTATATCCGCGGAATCGGCAGTCGGCTGGCTTTTGAGTTCTTTATGCTGCTCTTCGGCTAAATATTTTTCAGGCTTGGCGGATATGAAATAGATGACCGTTCCGATAACAAAGATCAAAAAAAATATTGCAAAAAGCACCGGTTTGCCAATCTGCGGAGCAACCTGCGGTTCGTTTTTCAACCGTTCAAGTAGAATATCTTCTATTCGCGTAGATGGCAGTTTATTTTCGGTCGAGGACGATGTTGATTCTTGGGCGCTCACAGTGTCCTATAAATGGGGATAAATCCTATGGTAGTCAATCGGTAGTAGTGTTGGGGATCATTTTTTTGACTTCATCTTCGCATCGATCATCGCCCGAAGCTCACGGGAAGGTTTGAAGGTAGGCACATAATGAACATCGAGCGGTACCGGTTCACCGGTACGAGGATTGCGCGCGATACGAGGTTTCCGCTCTTTGACCTTAAAAGTGCCAAAACCACGGATCTCAAAGTGCTCCCCTTCAGCAAGTGCTTCGGAGATCGTCTTAAAGAATCCATCCACGAGAATTTCCGTCTCGAGTTTGGTAACACCTGTCGCACTGGCGACGCGATTAACGATATCTGCTTTTGTCATAACCGCAAAGTGTATAATTAACTAACGTAAACTGTAACACAAAAAAACCCGTAGGGCGTTCACCCTATTTCACTTATAACGAAGAAAAGCAACATTCGGATTCTTTCCGAATGCTGCTTTTTCAAGAAGAAATTTATTTTATTTACCTTTCTTCATTTCAGGAGCCATATTGCCCCCATTTGCAGGCGCTCCCATCGGCGGCACCATGCCAAGCTGCTCCATCATTTTTCTGCCTTCAGAATACCCCCAGTGATCTGTTGCCTTTCCATTGGTAAGTTTGATGAGTTCCATACCATCAATGTCGATCTTCTTTCCGGTTGCCGGCATTCCCATGAATGATCCCGTATTCGTACCGCTCATATTATAATGAGCAAAGATCCAATCACCATCGGAAGTAACTTCCTTCGGCGTGATTTTCAGA
The DNA here is from genome assembly GCA_038322815.1 of Kapaibacterium sp. (SeqCode). Taxonomy (GTDB): domain Bacteria; phylum Bacteroidota; class Ignavibacteria; order Palsa-1295; family Palsa-1295; genus PALSA-1296. The sequence continues at coordinate 12,440 of JBBQGG010000037.1, read as the reverse complement.
TCAGGAAAACTTGTGCGGAAACCTGACATTCCCTCTTTCAAACCTGCCAAACCGGGTTTTTGTCCGGGCCATGGTGTATGTTCGTTAAAGTCATCGGCAATATATTTGTTCAAGTCATCCATCTTTCCCGAGTTGAACATTCCGGTTACAAGTTTGTAATTGTCAATATTTTTTTGCTTTGTCGAGTCAACTTTCATGGATGAATCGGTAGCAGCAGTATCCTTCTTCATGCATGAAGCAAGAAGAACTGATGAAATGCAAAATAGAACTAAGAGATGTTTCATATTCTGTTTGATTAGTGAAAAAAAGTGGCTTTCAAAAACACATTCCGAGCAAAACTAAGAAATAGTCCTCTATGAGAGAAATCTCTAAGCAACTACGGAATACGAATATATGAAGAAAATGGCAATGTCGCACTGAAATTGTGAAATAATAATAAATGGAGGAATAGAATGATTTTGACTTTCCTGCGGACTCTTCTTTTCAAATTATTGTTTTCGGAGTTTCGCAATTTATTCATACCACGTAATGGCATCACATAATTTCCATATTTATCCTTTAGAGACGGGATTTCACGGAGCAACGCGCCCGATTCCTAATCCCGATCTTATCGCCAAGTATAATTACGAAAGCTTTACGCCTTTCAAAAATTCGAAGGGTAATAGTGATGATTATATCGCCACGGCAGCCAGAGAAATCCGCCGCGATATTATCCGATCTCTTGTCGAAGCAAAAAGCGGACATTCCGGCGGACCACTTGGTATAGCCGATGTTATGGCAACACTTTATTTTGGCGGCGTGATGAACTATGATCCGAAAAATCCATGGATGGATGGACGTGATCGTTTTGTGCTGAGTGCGGGGCACATGGCTCCGGTGCTTTATGCAACGCTTGCCAATGCAGGCTTCATGGATAAAAAAGAACTGCTGACATTACGCAAGCTCAATTCTCGCCTTCAGGGACATCCGGGGCGAGATATGGGGTTGCCGGGAATTGAAACTTCGACCGGTTCACTCGGACAAGGAATGGGAATCGCAGCAGGCATGGCGCTTGCAGATAAATACGTTTCGAAAAATGATCATCGTGTCTATTGCATTACCGGCGACGGAGAATTGCAAGAAGGCGAAATTTGGGAATCAGCAATGTTTGCAGCGCATTGGAAACTTGATAATTTCTGCGTACTCGTTGATCGTAATCATTGCCAGATTGACGGAAGAAATCCGGACGTCATGGAAGTCGATCCTGTCGCCGATAAATGGAAAGCGTTTGGATTCCATACGATCCATATTAATGGACACAGCATTCCTGAGATACGTGCCGCGTATGAAGAAGCACGGAATACGAAAGAAAAGCCGACCTGCATTGTTGCCGAAACATACATGGGGCATCCTATTACCTTCATGAATGACGACTACCGCTGGCATGGCAAACCGCCAAATAAAGAACAGGCAGAACTGGCGCTAGCTGAATTGGCGTAAAGTCAGAGCCAAGATAGAAAAAAAATTATGGAAATCGCAACAAAAACTATTGCAATCAAAGAACAGGTTGCATCTACTAACGGAATGACACCAAAATACGAATTACTCGGAAAGAAAGCCACACGCTTCGGCTTTGGCGAAGGGCTTGTCACGCTTGGGGAAAAATATGATAACGTCGTCGTACTTGGCGGCGATATTACCGGCTCAGTGATGACATCATATTTTCAGGAAAAATTTCCGGATCGTTTTTTCTCTTCAGGAATTATGGAAGCAACGGCAACGCTTGTTGCAACAGGCTTGGCGCTTTCAGGTAAAGTCCCTTTCTTCGCAAGCTACGGAGCTTTCGCAGCCTGTCGTAATACTGATATGCTTCGCATCTCCGTCTGTTATAATGATGCAAACGTAAAGATCGGCGGCGGACATGCAGGAATTTCCGTAGGTCCCGATGGTGCAACGCATCAAGTACTTGAAGAAATTGCCATCACCAGAGTGCTTCCGAATATGACGCTTATCGTCCCTTGCGATTTCACCGAAGCGAAGAAAGCTACCTTTGCAATGGGCGAATTTGTCGGACCGGCATATATCCGTTTCGGCAGAACCGATACTCCGATGTTCACCAAGGATGATACTCCTTTTGAAATTGGCAAAGCACAGGTTTTTCGCGAAGGTAATGATGTTGCGATCTGCGCTTGCGGACCAATGGTTTGGGAAGCACTCGTTGCTGCTGAAGAATTAGTAAAAGATGGAATAAATGCGCGAGTCATTAACGTCTCGACAATTAAACCTCTCGATAATGCAACGATCCTCGCCGCCGCAAGCGAATGCGGAGCAATCGTCAGCGCCGAAGAACATCAGATCACTGCAGGTTTAGGCGGAGCGATCGCTGAACTCATCGTAAAGAATAATCCTGTGCCGATGGAATTTGTCGGAGTACAAGATACCTTTGGTGGTTCAGGCGATCCCGATGAACTGATGAAGCTATTTGGCCTAACAAGCGTTACGATCATCGAAGCAGTGAAGAAAGTTATGAAGAGGAAAGTCTGAACCGGGATTTGGGTAGATTATAGAGATTACGGCTTCTATACATCAGGACTTTTTTTGCATGTTTTCAAATCCCATTAATCTTGAGCAATGCCTCTTTCATACGCTGCCACATCCAGGCAGGCGGCATGATCTGCACGTGCTCCAGAATTTCTCCGCGGCTGGGCTTTGTATTTGCTAATTTTATTTCGATAGGCACAGCTTTTTTCAAGATCTTTTTAGCATCGAAATCATTTACCACCATAAGTTTGATCAGTTTGAAAAGGAGAGCGCTTTCAAAAGAATTTTTCCCATGCAAATGAGTGAACCTATATGTCGATAGCGCTTCGAACTGTTCAATCAGAATATCTTTTTTGTCATTTTCCAAAAGCAGGAGAATATTCAGGACAAGCAAGGCAACATTGAAACCCCGCTTATCTTTCGAATACGACGGGAATTCTTTAATGACTTTTCTATATTTATTTTGGCGCAAGAGATAAGGCTTCTTTTTAATGGGTATAGCTACATAATCAAGATATAACCCAAAAATATTCCATCGTTCTCTATAATCCAGAGGCTGAGAATCATACCTTGGATGCATGATGATTTCGCTGTAAATATTTTTTGCTTCCGATATTTCCGTCGTCTGCATCAAAAGTAGAAACTGCTCTTCTTTATAACTAAACCACATATTGGAACCTTGCTTATAATATTTCGCACATTCGAGAACGGCCTCTTTGCAGCGTTTATAATCACGGGTTAATAGATGATTTTCCAATTTGTAGAGTTCGAATTCGCCGAATCTCGAAGGAGGGGAAAGATGCGGAAAGCGCTTTAAAAACAGAAGAGCTTCATTGCATGCAGCAATTGATTTTGAAGGGCTTCCGGCAAACTGGTAATACATATATTGCATCCGAAAATAAACAAGACGGTTATTGAAGGTATCATTTTTATTTACCTCGGTTTTAATTTTTTCTAACGCATCATGAACCGGTCTTTGTAATGTTTCGTCAATATAAAGCGAATGCGAAGGTCCCATTCGGAGCCGCTGCTCAATAGTACGAAGCCGGGCTTCGCTGGCAAGAAGCTCTGAAGTTCTCTCATATCTGACTGCATATTTTTCAAATTCTGTTTTTTTGCCGATTTGGTAAGCATGAGTGCGTAACTGCTCGAGAATTTCGATGCTCACATGATGCAATTCATATTTTTCAGATATTGCCAATGTTCTTGTTGCTAAAGCAATAGCCCCTTTTCTGCTGCCAAAACGAAGAAGGATCGAAATAATAAATAAATTCTTATATGCTTTGAATACTGCTTGCGTAAATTTCGATGCTCCACGCACCTGAGGGTCAAGGAAAGTGATCGTATTGAAAGCGCTCGCTGCAAACGAGGATTTCAGCTTTGTATATTTCGCACCCGGTTTCGGAGTTTGATAGATCTGTTTTGCAGCCTCATCATCATTTTGTATGCCTGAATCCACTAATATTCTAAAAAATTCTGCGAAATAACTTTTCTCGAAATAAAGATCTTTCAAGTTAAGATATGCATGATTATCCGAACGATACTCCTGGATAACTCTAATAATATCACGTAGTTCTACGATTTTCATGTCCGCTTTTGATATAGTTAATCCTAACAAAAATACGACATTTTCTCTATGGTTCATGATTTATTCATTTGTTGAAAAATAAGGACTTACGAAAGTAATAAAATTAAGAGAAGACTTTGCAATTTTCTTCTCACTGAGTGATATATTTGCAACTTAATTAACTACCCCTATCAAATGAAAACCTTAATTAGATTTCTTTCGGTATTTCCTATAGCTCTTTTTCCTCACGTACTAAACGCTTCCGGTTTGCATCCCGCAGATGCCGGCGGCACTCATGCAATTCCAATACATCGACTTGCTCAGGATGTTTCGTCCTTTAGTGCGCAAAACCAAACAATTGCTAATGTCAGATGGATTAATATTCATCTATCAGACGGAAGTTATGCCTATATCAATGTCACCGGAGGAGGGACATTTTTCACATCGCTTATCGCATCAGCCTACGAATGCTCCATTCATGGCCAGTCATTCGGACCCGATACTCCAACACGGATAATCATTGACTTACATACTTCCGTACGAGTAACCTGGACAGGAAATGTCATCATGATAGATGACTTGGAGACAAATTAGATAAAGCCTAAAAGCATTTAAATGCCAATTTTTAACCGGAGCGAAAGCGAAGGTTAAATACGGCGCAGGGTTAGGGGCATCTCGGATCTGGTAACACGAAGATGCTGCTGCGCCATGTTGACTTTGTTACCTTATGTGTGCTCTTTTTATATTCTTCATTAGTAAAAATTATGAAAAATCTATTAACATCTCAACTGAGCGGACGTACTTTGCTACGCCTACTCCTTGTTTTCTTTTGTTTGTGTAGTTTGCAGATTACTCAAGGATATGCTGCAAATTTGATTGATGTGCGACCTATTCATTCGACTAACTGTGATAATGGAACGCAACAGTGTTGTTACGATATTCATATCACCCTTGATGGCACGACAGATGGGCTTGCAGATTTCACGCCGTTCAGTCCCAATTGTTGGAACTGGACTTGTTTCAATTCTCAATCGGTAACGATTAGTAACGATGGTAGTGGTGCCACTGGGACATTATCAAAGATTATGTCAAACGGCATACAGACCGGTTTTTCAATTTCATTTTCAACTGCTCCATCAGCCGGTGCAACCGTAGACTTACTTCTTTGCCCGAAAGATCCACTTCCTGCGGGATGTACTATCGTTGGGCAGACTTTTTCATGGCATACCTCTAATGGGGGTGTTCTTAATGGCTCAGGTTCAGGGACGTTTAACGCATGTGGAGATTTTGTTGCCGACTGTTTAGGATGTGACCAAACAATCATTTACCGCCCAGATGACTGTCACCAGAACGTTTGTTATAAAAGACGAGCTACATCAGGAGCAGGAACGCATTCATTCCGCTTCCACTTCGACCCATGTTTAGCAAGCTGCACTCCATCATGTAATCCACCTTACACATCATCGGATCCAAGTATTGCTACTACATGCTACAGCATTTCGACCATTCACCGCGTTGGTGGCTGCATAGACTATATAGACGTATCACCAAATCCGAGTTGCTCAACTGCGTTATGCGATGAAATATGTCTCAGCATTCCTACCTGCGGTACTCGAAACAATATTACGGTTAAAGCTGTCGATTTATCTGACTCACTTAACTGCTCACCGAACCCAAAGGGCACGTTCAAGATTGGTACTGGAAAATTAGATAATAGCGGATTTGTTCAAGGGGAAAGCAATTACCCGAACCCTGTAACAAGTGCCTCTAATTTCAAAACCGTAGTACCGTTCTCTATTCCTGTAAGTTCAGAAGCGCGGATCATATTTGTTGATCAAACAGGGAAGGTTGTTCATACCGAATCACAGAACTTTGAAGGCGCTGGGAAGCATTTCTTCTATTTGACCGCTTCCGATCTCCCAAGCGGCTCATATTATTATACGATTGAATCACCGCTAGGAGTTCCGATCGTAAAGAGGAATCTTCTTATTGTAAAATAAGATATACACTATACATTAACTAGGAAGCTTCTGCAACCTTTGCGGAAGCTTCCACCTTTTTGCTGAGATAAGTTAAAAATCATGTTACCCTTATACCAAACTATGAAAGAGCAAGTTGTTTTTCTATTCTTTTTCATCGTGGCCACCGCTCTTCATGCCCAAAGCCCTTCATGGGCATGGGAAAAATCTTTCGGCGGGCACAAGAATGATGCCCCGGGCGACCTGATTACAGATCCTGAAGGAAATATATATATGTCAGGGAATTTCAGCGATTCAGCAAAATTTGGAGATATTATTATTCTGGAAAGCGATCCGTATATTGCGCAAAACGGATTCATACTTAAAATATCTCCTGAAGGAAAAGTACTTTGGGTAAAGCATTCTGATGGGAATCCGGGTTTTCTAAAATACTCCTCGCTAACCTATTATAACCATGCCATCTATACCACAGGTCAATATGCAGCAGGCACGTTAAGTATAGAAGGGCACACTCTTTATGGAAAACGAAATAAAATAAATAGCTTCTTTGCAAAATTTTCTACAGACGGCGAATTATTATGGATTAAGTCTATTGCCGATTCTAATTCCGTTGATCAATTAGATCCCGGTAGTTTGGCAGTGGATAGTTCGGGGCATTTACTTTTAGAGGGTACCTATTCGGGAACAGTGACTATTCAGGGACATGTATTACAAACGCCGGGAAAGTTTGTAAATAACTTTTTTTTAGCGCGTTTCGATAGTAGCGGTGCTCTTCAGTGGATAAAAGACGGTATGCAACATAGCCTGAGCTCACGTTCTTCAAATGCGATCGGAGGGGTTGGGATTTGTTGTGATCAGATGAACAATGTTTATTTTATCGGTAACTTTTGTGATACTATATCTTTTTTCGAGTTTACTTTAAGAGCATCTCCCGATGCAGTAAACGGAGATTTCTTCGTGGCAAAATTCGATCCGCAAGGGATATTTCTTGGTGCCTATAATTCAAACGGTAAGACAGGAGCACATGCTTATTCTATTTGCTGCGAGCAAAATGGAACATGTACTATCGGGGGATCGCTATCTGATGCAATAGATTTCGGAAATAATGTTTTATTAGAGCCCTATTCAAGCGGTGAATTATTTTTAGTGCAATTCGACTCGGCTTTAAAACCTCAGTGGGGATATAATTCAACCGCCGTAGTAAATTCCCAGAGTGCTTTCAGTCAGATCGATAATATCCACTGTGACGGAAAAGGCAATTTATATTTTGTTGCTGAATTTTCCGGCTCTCATATATTTTGGGGTAATACAGAATCAAATGATCAGCCTGCACTTATTACAGTAATGCTTGATAAAAAAGGTACTTTTCAATGGTTAAAATCATCTTGGCAAAGAAGTGATCTTGTCAACTCAACACAAAATTTTCTGCTGGCAGTAGGCTCAAATCAAGATGTCTATTGCGCAGGGTCAATGGTTGCACCATATTATTTTGGAAGTGCTGATTCGGTAGTACCTCTTATGGCATGGAATGGAGTGAATGTGCCAGTGAGTGACATTTTCCTTGCAAAAATTACTGAGTCATCTTCCTTAGTAAAACAATACTCAGAACAGATTCGCCTATTAGTAAATTATCCTAATCCTCTTACGGCAAAAAATTATTTCACTACTACAATTCCACTTTGGATTCAGGAAGGTGGAGCTTTCAAGTTATTAATATTCAATATTTTTGGTGAGCAAGTTTATTCTGAGATAATGAGATTTGATGAAGGGGGGAGCCATTCATTTATATTCACAGGAAAGGCCTTGCCTTCGGGGAAATACTTCTACCAAATAAGATCGGCTACCGGAGATGCTGTTCTGCAAGCAAACTTTCAAATTATTAAATAGAAAGAAAAAAAATATTCTGTCTTGTGAAAAAAATAATTGAAATAATTTTCTGCTCTTTACTCTTCATCCCTTCAGCACAAGCACAGTGGTTCTTACGTGCGGCAAATGTTTTGCGCCCCTTTAATAACATTGCTGTGAAGTCCTCGGGCGGAGGTATTTTTTTTGAACAAGGAAGGATATGGATTGCTCCCAGAGCAGATGGTACCGTTAAGATAAATGACCAAATTTTTGTTTCTAGTGATCTCGGTAATTCCTGGACACATGTAACGGTTGCGCCAATGATGCCGATGGATTGGATAATGAATATTTCATTTTCTGATAAAAATTTTGGTGCAATTTTATCTCAGCAAGGATCTCTGTATATTACAAACGACGGAGGAATTACCTGGAAGAACGGGAATAGTACAGGTGGTGATAAGATAAAGGTTTTCTCACCTACACGATACATTGTTGCTGGTGACGGCCCAATTGTCACTTTTGACGGTGGAAATAATTGGAAGTATCCATCTTACGATCTTACATTGAATCTCTGTACAGATAATTTGGGAGTGCTCTATAGCAGTGGTGATAATTCTTTATATATTTCAAGAGATTCCGGAGTTACCTGGATAAAAAAACCGGAGTTTTACTTCCATGATACTTACACTTCCGCTACACATACTGCATGTTATGATTCCGTTATTTATCTTAATAATGAAAATGACCTCCAAATAGCTTCACAAAAAGGACTTTGCCAACTCTATATTTCTACGAACGGGGGGCTATCATTTCATTCGACATTAGTTTCAGGTAATCCCTATTTGACGGGAACAGTGGCATGCGGAAAACGAGGCTTAGCATATTGCCAAACATATAATGGTATGTTAATGACTACCGATTACGGAACTACGTGGTCCGATATTGGTGGTCCGGGAGGTATTCTTGATTGTGTCAGTTTTGCATTAATTAATGATAGTACGATTGTTGCTTTGGATAGTTTAGGAAATGTCTGGATGACAACAAATGCAAATAACCATGATCTTCCGCGTCCTACTGTTCATCGTCCTATTACGAGCGGATTTTCACTTTCAGACATTTCAAGCTGCGATTCTAGTAATGGCGCTCTTAAATTACAGCATTCCTTCTGTTCACCGCTTATCATCACAAAGGCAACTACTATAATTGCAACGTCACCCCAATTTTTCGTTTCGGCAGTTTCTCTCCCTGATACCATAACTCAAACAAAAACTTTGACCATTCCTGTACGTTTCAATGCGAGTAAACAGATCGGAACATTCACTGGCGGAGTACGAGTTAGCGGATTTTATCTCGACGAAGGAGATACTATAAGAATTGATACAACAATCTTTTTCTCCGCATCCTCGAAAGCTGTTCCGCCCGATCTCTTCGCACCGAAAACAGGATTTATTTTCGATACTGTTTCCACCTGCAAACCACCGATTGATACAACAGTAACACTCATCAATAAAGGCTGCGACACCCTAACGATCACGCAAGGTCCGGGAGCACTTTCGCCGGAGTTCAAACTTATTTCGGCATTAACTCTGCCCATTAAATTAGCGCCCGGAGATTCCATAACATTAACATTTCGTTTTACTCCCAGCGGCAGTGGGACATATTCGACACGTCCGAAATTCACGGCAACTCAGCAAGGATTATCACAGGATGTTAATCTCTATCTTGAAGGCTCAGGGAAACAAGAAGGCGGAGTTTTCTCTTATTCTCCGAAAACATTTGCTTTCAAATCCCTTTCGATTTGCGCCCATGATACGGCTTCGGGTTTTGTAACGAATGTCGGCTGTGATTCTCTTGGCTTGGATGCAGCGCAAATATTTGGAGATGCAGATTTTAAGCTGACAGCTAACAGCTCACAGCTTACAGTGAAACCGGGGGATACGATAGCTTATAATGTTTATCTCAATCCGGCACAAAAGGGATTACGGAAAGGATTTCTTGTTCTGACATCCCATGTCAATGGCAACACTCGCCGCGATTCCATTCCATTCACCACCATCGTTACTGATGGTACGAGGATACTTTCGTCAACTGTTGCCGCAGTGGATTTCGGAAAAATTTCCGTATGCGACAATCGAGATACCCTTATCACTTTACGGAATACCGGATGCGATACGCTCGTCATTACAGGGGTTGGGGGTCTGGGTTCAGGGTTTGGGACGAATACGAAATTCCCTATTATCATCTTACCCGGAAAAGATACAACGCTTGACTTTTTTACTTTGCTCGATACTGCGGGCGGGAAATCTGTTACCACAGCTACACTGAATTTTACCGGTAATTCCGATAATACACTTACTCCCATCTTGCTCAGCCGCACCTTCACTGCCTCAGCCCACCGCGATCTGGGATTATATCTCGATCCCACGCCGAAAGCAGGAGGAGATCTTTCTACCGTTTCTTATGACATCAAAGAATCACCGGGTAAACCCTTCAGCGGAGCAGGTATCAAAAAAATCAATTTCGATCTACTTTATAATACCACTCTTCTGAATTTTACATCGGCAAAAAGCTCCGCTAATCTTTCATCTTCTGACGGCAAGAGTTTTGTTATTAATAATATTCCTGAGATCCGATCCGATGCAAACGGAATTCTGGCAACCATTGGCTTTACAGTGTACCTGACAACTGATTCGACGACGAATATCGATCTCATGAATGTTCTGATCGATACAACTCATCTGCCATGTGCAACGCTGGGCTTTACTGCTTTCGGAAGTGCGCGATTCGATTACAACTACCTCTGCGGCGAACGCAGCCTTGCCGGTTTCATGAAAGGCATTCTGCCGATGCGAATTGTTGCCATCCGTCCCAATCCTGCGCAGGATGAGTTAGTGATCGATCTGAATTCCGCTTCAAAGCAAGATGCCAATATCGAAATCCTGAATGCTCTGGGAGAAATAGTATATTCATCAACAAAGAATATCATATCGGGTGCAAATAGTATCCATCTCGATACGAAAAGTCTTTCATCGGGCGTATATTTAGTTCGTATCGGAGGCGCATCGCAGAGTTTTGTGAAGGTGAAGTAGGAAGTGGAATGTTTCATAATGACGTTCAGAACTTCGCCGGATCTGGCAAGCACTTCTTCTATTTTACAGGGGAACGACTTCCGACAGGGAAGTATTTCTATACAATAGAATCACCGCTCGGAGCAGTGATCGTAAAACAATCGCTTTTGATTGTGAAGTAGTCCAATTTGAGACAAATCTCATCTCCGCTGCAAAGGCAGCGGAGATGAGATTATTGTGGAAACGGTATGAAGAAGATACTTCTTTCTTTATTTTTACTTTTTTTTCTCCCATTCAACGCTCAATCGCAGTGGACGCAGGTCTTTAAAGTTGGGGCAATGCACATCAGAAATGGACCTGGGTCAGGCGGAGGAGTATATTTTTCCCAAGCCGGTCTTTGGCTATCCAGCTATGGAGATAACGTACCATTTACATTTTATTCTTCTTTAGATACCGGAAGAACGTGGACTTCTCATATAATTCCAAATTCCTATTCATCAGTAGCAGTAGGCTCTATCCGATTTCTCGACAAAATGAATGGGGTTATGAGCCTGAACGGAGTGGCAGGTGCGGAAATTACTTCTGATGGTGGGCAAACATGGACTGCGGTTGGTGGCGGTTTCGATGATGCTTTCATGGCAGGTTCTCCACAACACATAATTGGCACTCTTTTTAATCTGTTATTTGAATCCAAAGATAGAGGTAGCACATATTCTCTTTTATCAAGGAATTCCTCCCCTTCGTATGCAATAACACCAAAAAATGTTATCTATCTCGGAAATAATCCGATTGTTGAATCAAGGGATTACGGCATTACCTGGACTCCCAAAAAGGGGAAGTATAACACTGAAAGCTGGTCTTTGGCAACCGGCAAAACATGTGATGATACTACCATCTATATTGCCAGTGAACAATTTCAGGCTGCACTCGGTGGTAATCCCTATGGTGACGGTATTGGAAGATTTCTTGCTTCTACCGATGGAGGGGATAGTTTTTTCCCGATATATACTTTTGCAATTCTTCCTGATGGTCATGGCGTAATTAGCGGCAGTGTTACTACATCCAAACATGCTGCATTTTGCGGAACGACGACCGATCTTGGAACTATCAGAACAACTGATAAAGGGAAATCATGGCAGTCAATCGGCGGACCGCCTTCCCCTATTGATTGTCGTAATATCGTGGCAATCAATGATAATACGCTCTTCATATTAGATTCGCTTGGCAACCTTTGGCGCACGGATAATTGTGGCGGCTTTCCAATTAAAGCGCCGCCGCCACCGATGCCGCAAATAGCTTCAACTCCTGCAAGCGCATCTTCATGCGATAGCAGTAAAGCATCAGCATCGTTAATGCATACCTACTGCGAAGCATTAACAATTACTGAAGCCACACTTCAAGGAACAGATGCACCGTATTTCTCTTTACAGCCGTCCGGCTTGCCTGTTTCGCTTGGCAACG
>JBBQGG010000036.1:0-36186 GCA_038322815.1 Kapaibacterium sp. (SeqCode) | reverse complement strand
GGGATAGAAAACGATTTCGGTCTGCAAAGAATGCACACCTGACATGCATATCAGTGCTATTGAAAGAGGGTTTGATTACAAAAGGTTTCGGTGGCCTTTTAGGTCGGAGAGTATCAAAGAGATCGCCGGCATTTTTTAACCATGCAAATGCTATATCTTTAAAGCACGCACCCGGTTCAATTTTTCTTAAAATAAAAGCGAGTTCTTCGTTGAAGCCAAAATAGTGATGCCATGCCAAGTATTGCTATAGGAATGACAAAATAATAATTATTGCGTTCAGGGAGAACATGGGAAATGAGCGAAATTGCAATACAAAAAAATGTTACGCCGCTGAGGATCATCAGTGTTTTTTTCTCGCCCACTATTCTTGCAAGCCGGTGCGCAATATGGTCCGTACCTGCGGTTAAGATAGATTTGTGGCGGAGAAGACGTGTGATCGAAACAAAAAGAAGATCACTGACAGGGTAAAGCAAAGGCAGGCAATCGGTGAAATGATAGGATGGAATTCCCAACCCGATTATATTCGAAGGCAAAACGAGTATTGCAATGGCAGATCCGAGAAAATGACTTCCGGAATCTCCCAGATAAAGGGATGCGTTGCGAATATTATATGGCAAAAAGCCGATACAGCCGCCCAGAATCGAATAGGAAAAGGCATGAGGATTTCCAAGCACTGCGATCCATGTAAGGATAAGTGTTGCAAAACTCAACGCCACGCCATCCATTCCGTCAATGATATTAAATGCATTCGTAAAGAACACGATCCAAAGAACAACGAGAACGAACCATGGCGAGAATGGCAGGAGTAAAAACCATTTGGCGGAAATGAATGCACCGCAGATCTGAAGAGCCATTTTTTTTCCCGGAGTTAGCGAAACGATATCGTCGTAGATTCCGATCATCGTAAATAATCCTGCACAGGATAAGACAGGATGATCTGCAAAAGGAATGCCGCCATAGATGAGTGCAACAAGTATTGCCATAAACATACTGATGCCGCCGAGCAAAGGTTTCGGAGTTGAAGACCACCTGGTGGTTACATTTCCGGAAACGATGGAGAAATTACTGGCAAACAAACCGATCAGCGGTGCAAAAATTAAGCAGGCAATGAAGGAAATGACAATACTATTCATGGCTGATAGATGTATTGAGGAAGTGTTTCAATTTCATCGGCTTCGCTGCCCGCGCGATATAGCAGACGCAATGATTCGTTGGCTATATCTATAAGCGGCCCGAATGAATGATCACGCAGCAGACGTTTGAGTTTGCTCTGTGTTTTTCCCAGACCCAGATAATGCATTCGGTCAATTACTGTATGTTGATTCACATACGGATGATGTGGATCCAACTCCCAGGGATGGATATAAAAGACGGCAGGTCTTTCAAAAGAGGCGCGTAGCTTTATATTTGCGCTGCTAAGTTTGTAAGGGTATGCGCGAAAATATCCTCCTCCGCATATCGGAATCTGTAAACCAAAAAATGATCGTGTTGTGATCGGCACTTCTGTTATCGAACCGCTTGGAGTTGAAATAATTTGAATATGATCGCGAACTTCAGGCATACCGGTTCGCCAATGCCGCATCGGTAAGATGCTGGAGTCATGCGTAATCCCGAAGGAAGCCAGTATTTCCAACGCCCAAAAAGTATTGTTGTTTATTGAAAAATATGGTGCCCGATAGCAGAAGACGGCGCTTCCTGTAATATCTGAAATAATAGATAACGCTTGATCGGTATCTGCGGAAAACGCAGCGGGAGACATTTTAAATATCGGCGAATGACGGAGTCCGTGTGATCCTATTTCATGACCTCTCTCCAAACTTTCTCTGAGCAATTGAGGAAATAAAGAGGCTTCCGAAGCAAGCCAAAAAAAGGTAGCTTTTACACCGGCTTCTTCAAGAGAGTCAAGAAGGAATCGCATTCCCGATTCCAGCCTTCTAACGCGCGGCTGCGGTACTGAGTAATCCGGAGGAAAACCGTGATACCAATCTTCTACGTCAACTGTAAAAATGTGTCTCATGGCGAATAAAAGAATAGAGTCTTCTATACCAAAAGACAACTGAGAACGCGAAAGGTTACAGGGCAAGAATCCGTGCCCTATTTTTATAGGAGGGAGAGAGGCTCTTTTTTAGTAGGACTCTTCTTTATTCGGGAAATTACCGCTTCGGACATCATCACTATATTTTTTGAAGGCACCACGCACATTTTTGGCAAGATCTAAATATGTTCTGACAAATCTTGGATGAAATTCCTCATTAAGCCCGAGCATATCATGTAATACTAATACCTGTCCGTCGCAGCCATTTCCGGCACCGATTCCGATCGTTGCAACTTGCAGCAACTTTGTAAGTTCTGTAGCAAGTGTAGCAGGGATCTTCTCCAACACGATTGCAAAGACTCCGGCATCCTGCAAAGCAAGGGCATCTTTTTTTATTTGCTCGGCTTCATCGGGAGTTGTGCCGCGTGTGCGATAGGTGCCGAACTGATTGATAGATTGCGGCGTAAGCCCAAGATGTCCGCAGACAGGAATTCCGTTATCGGTCATCAGTTTTACTGTTGCACAAACTCGTTCACCTCCTTCAAGTTTAACTGCGCCTGCGCCTGTTTCTTTCATCACGCGCCCGGCATTACGGAAGCCGTCTTTATCACTTGTCTGATAGGACATGAAGGGAAGATCGCAGACGACCATCGAATAATTCTTCGCGCCTTTGACGACAGCTTTAGTATGATAGATCATCTCGTCGAGCGTTACAGGAAGCGTTGTATCATTGCCCTGGATCACATTCGAAAGCGAATCGCCGACAAGCAGCATATCTATTTCCGCCTGATCAAGCAGCCGCGCAAAAGTATAATCATACGCAGTCAGCATCGTGATCTTCTCACCCTGCTCTTTTTTATCGGCTATGGTTCTGGTTGTGACGCGCATGTTTTTGGAAATATGAAATGTGCTATTTCTAAACCGTAGAGACGCGATATTATCGCGTCTCTACCCAAACCTCAGGGGATTCTTCACATCGTTTTTTTCACTTCGTTCAAAAAATCTCCGTTCGGAATGACACCTTAAACGCTTGTTCGTAGTTTTGCAACAAATGATTTATCAATCTAAATTCTCTAAATTATGAATTTAACAGTTTTATTCGGCGGAACGAGTGCCGAGCGCGAAATTTCGCTCCTTTCAGGCTATGCGATGGCTCGTGCTTATGAATCACTTGGGCATAAAGTCACCTTGCTTGATCCCGCTACCGGAAGAGTGATGGGTATTAAGGAATATACAATTGCGCCGCCTCATGCAGTTGCGCCGACTCCTGAAGAACTTGACGCGCTGAATCAGGGCAGTATTTTTATTGATAGCTTAACTTCAGCGACTGTTCGCAATGCCGATGTCGTTGTGATCGGGTTGCATGGCGTACCGGGTGAAGATGGCACCGTGCAGGCAGTGCTTGAACTGCTCGGAAAAAAATTCACGGGAAGCGGATCGCGATCATCGGCACTATCAATTGATAAAGCCTACACAAAAATATTAATCGCTGCTGCCGGAGTTCCGACTCCGGCTTGGAGTTTTATTTCAAGCGCTGCGCCCGAAACACTCCAGGCAACGATGACCGATGCCATTGCAAAAATGAAGGGTGGCATTGTTGTCAAGCCGAACGATCAGGGTTCTACCGTCGGACTGACGATCTCGACTCAGGCAGATTTCGATTTTGAAGCAGGCATCCGCCTTGCTTGGAAATATTCCAGCGGCGCACTGATCGAAGAATTTATCGAAGGCAGGGAGTTAACCGTTACCGTGCTGAACGGCGAACCGCTGCCCATCGTCGAGATCGCGCCTGAAGGCGGATTTTATGATTATCATCATAAATACACAAAAGGGATGACGCAATATTTCGCGCCTGCTGATCTGCCTGACGATCTCACAAAAATTCAGCAATCTGCGCTGACCGTTTATAATTGCTGCGATGCCAGAGGTTATGCGCGAATTGATTACCGCCTGAAACCCGACGGCTCATTCTATTGCTTAGAGATAAACACCCTTCCCGGCATGACAGAAACCAGCCTCGTCCCCAAAGCCGCCAAAGCCGCAGGCATGACCTTCGAAGAATTATGCAGAAGAATTCTCGAAGCGGCTCTATAGCCCTCTTCCCGCACCCGGATGCCGCAGTTGTCTGAACTGGAATTTATGGAATTGGGGAGTTGATTCCAGTGGGGCGGACTCTTAGTCCGTCCGAAGTAAAATGCCTACGTGTCATTGCGAGAAGGGCGATAGCCCGACGAAGCAATCCCCTTAATCGTGGCAGAAGCATTAAGCATTTCTGAATCCCTCTTCTCCCGCCCACCATTAAAATGGTGGGCTATATAGTTATTATCCATTTCATGGATTCCCGAGTCGCCTTTGGCGACGAAAAAAAAGTCCACGGTTTCAACCGTGGGCGGGATTTCGGGTTGTCATTTCGAACGGACTCTGGCGCGATAGCGACAGAGGTAGTGAGAAATCTATTAATAAAGATAAATTCCTCTTACTTTTCGGGGGAAATTAGGATCTTATTTTTATTTATAGATTTCTCTCCCTGGCTACGCCTCTGTTCGAAATGCATACCTTTACTCACCTTTCCACATTCATCCGCTCCATCTTCCGCACTGTCGGAATTTGAAGCATCAGAAAATAACTTCCGGTGGAAAGTTTACCGGTATTAAAAAACGATAGCCCCACCTTTTCAAGGAGGGGTTGGGGTGGTTGATTCGGTTCTTGCCGTCAAGAATTTTATTCATTAAAAAACAAAACCGCACGTTGCCGTGTGGTTTGGAATTATAGGTGCCCGTAATATTATCTTTTAAAAAATATGGTTTGAGCACCTTGACAAACGACATTTTATTTTGTATATTTGTAGCGCCGAGTACGGCGAAAGCTTAAATTTCAAAGCTTAAAGCTTAAATGGAAAACAAGAGAATTAAAAGTATTTTGATAGGGAGTCCGCCAACCGGCGGGCTCTTTGGTTTAAAAGGAGAAACCTGCGCGCGCGTAATGTTATGGTGTGAAAAATAAAGGACTTACAGGGGCTTCCCCGCCCTTCGGGCGAAAGCTTAAACTTCAAAGCTTAAAGATTAAATGGAGAAAGGGGGCTGTCTGAACCTGGATTTGGGCGGATTAATGGATTAAGATGATTAGGAAGTTTCATCTTCCTTAATCTTCAAAATCTCCCCAAATCGCGGTTCAGACTTTCTTCCTCGTCCGCAGCCATTGGACGATTGGTAGAAGGAGAGAAATTCCGACGACTCCTAAAACGGCAAGCTGCAGGTATTTTTCGATCTCGGGGAAAGTGCGCGCGATGAAATATCCGACGGACGTTACAGTGCCGATCCAGATGATGGCACCGATGATATTATAAAGCATAAATTTTTTGAGATTCATGCTTGCCGTTCCGGCGACGACGGGAGCGAAAGTTCGGACGATAGGAATAAATCGGGCAAGGATCATGGTGATGCCGCCATATTTTTCGTAGAAGGCATGAGTTTTCAGGAGATGTTCGCGATTAAAAAATTTGGAATGTGGGCGGTCGAATAATTGCTTTCCGGCTTTTGCGCCGATGAAATATCCTAAAGAATTTCCAAGGATCGCTGCTCCGATAAGAGCAAGATTCATGGTAACGAAATCAACTTTAATCACTCCGGTAGCCGAGAGCAAGCCGGCGGAGATGAGCAGCGTATCGCCGGGAAGGAAGAACCCAATAAGCAATCCCGTCTCGGCAAAAATGATCAGGCATAGCACAGGCACTCCGCCTGTAGCGATGATCTCATGCAAGCCGCCGGAAGAAAATATCGAATGAAAGAACTGCAAGATAGAGTCCATGAATTTGTTTTCTATGAAAGAAGGTTATACTACCGATATTTTTGCAGTGAAGTTCATTTTAATTTTACTGCGATGTCATTGCGAGGATTCGTGAAGCGATGACGAAGCAATCCCAATCAGGTTATTACACAGAGTAATAGTCTGACACGATTCAGGGGGATTATTTCGTCGGGCATAAGCCCTTCCAGGCAATGACACCATTTTCACAATTCAAAACTCTCAATTCTTATGGAGCGAAAACTTGATTCTTGGCATAGTCCGAACCTTGGCAAGGAAATGCCGATCGTTTCCTATGGCTTCGGCGGTCCGGCATTTTTAATGTTCCCTTCTGCCGCTGCGGATTATCTGGAGTACGAACGATTTTATCTTATTGATTCGATCAAGCATCACCTTGAATCGGGGAGGATGCGAGCGTTTTCGATCAATTCGATCAACTCCGATAGCTGGTTGAATGATCAGGTGGAGCCGCGCGAAAAAGCCATCCGCCATCAGCATTATAATAGATATATTACCGAAGAGGTCTATCCGTTTATCAAGCAGAAAATTTCAGGAAATACTCCATTGATCTATACAATGGGCGTTTCCTTCGGCGCACTTCATGCGCTCAATACGCAGCTTCGCCGACCCGATATTTTTGACGGCGCCATAGGAATGAGCGGTGTTTATGATCTGAAAGAATATTCGAAAGGATATTTTGATCAGGATGTATATTTTAATTCGCCGATGGATTATTTACCAAATTTAACGGATGAAAATGTTTTGAATCAGCTCCGTAATAATAAAAAAATATATCTCTATACCGGCAGCGGAGAATACGAAGATCCTTCGGGAAGCTGGAAGATGGCAGAACAATTAGGAAAGAAAAATATACCGAATTATGTGGAATGCTGGGATGAAACCTGGAAACATGATTGGCCAACATGGAGAGCGATGCTGCCTCAGGCAATTGAAAAATATTTTTAAATTTTCGTTGCAACAAGCATCACCGTTTCATATTTTTCTACAACCTTTCGATTTGGGAATGCCTTGTTCAGAATAAGGGATGCACCTTCGATGAAATGCGGAAGATCTGTCGAGCTGATTCCGACACCGATATACGATTTCGAAAGAAGGAAGCCTACGTAATTTTCAGGAGTATAGGAGCATTCGAAGGAAAATGTGTAGCGTTCGATGGGTCCGAAGAGTTTAGATGCATTGATATGATCGGGGAAATCAACGCTTAAAATATCCGCGCCGCCTTTATACTTTGGATTATGATTTTTTATGAGAGAAGTGATCTCTGTATAGTAATCATCTTTCGTATTCGTGATCTGATTCCAAAGCAATACGAGCGACTTCCCCGGCTTCAAAATACGCCAGGCTTCTTTAAGTGCAGAAGGTTTATCCATCCAGTGAAAAGCTTGAGCAAGAGTAACAAGATCGAGGGATTCGTTTTGTAATCCTGTTGCTTCTCCGGGTGCTTCGATCGTTCGGATATTTGAGCGACCTTCTTCTTCAGCAGAGATCTGAAGTTGATCGAGCATGACACTTGCAGTATCGACAGCATAGACAAGACGGACGTATTTTGCAAGTTCGAGAGCTATGCGCCCGGTACCGGTACCGATATCGGCAACATCGCTTGTTCCCTCAAGCTCACCGAGCGTAACAAGAAAGAGCAATGCCTCAGCAGGGTAATGCGGACGGTACGCATTATACTGCTCGGCAAGAGCATTAAAAATTGTCTTGTTATCGAATAGCATCCTACTGTGATATAAAAAAAATTCAAGTTTGTCATTCTTCGCTCCACTTCGCTAAACTCAGAATGACAAAGTAAATTATCGGATCTGAAATTCTGATTCTTCGGGAATGATATTGATCTCGTTTTGTATGACAGAATCAACTTTAGCATCCGGCGGACCGTGATGCGTCCAATGTATGAAGCGTTCAAGAGCTTCAGGGGTTCCCTGAGCTTCGATCTCTACCGTACCATCGGATAAATTTCGAGCGAAGCCGGTGATTCCGGCAAGCCTCGCTTTCCGGCGGGTATTGTATCGGAATCCGACTCCGTGAACAATACCGGAAACGATAAGATGAAACCGCTTCACAAAATTACAAGCTAAATTCTTTTATCGTATGACGCGCGATGACCATCCGCTGAACTTCACTTGTTCCTTCGCCAATTGTAAGGAGTTTGGAATCACGCCAGAATTTTTCGACCGGAAATTCCTTAATATATCCATAGCCGCCATGAATTTGAATTGCTTCTTCGCAGACCTGAACACATATTTCGCTTGCATAAAGTTTTGCCATGCTGGCATCTTTTCCGAATGGCAAACCCGCATCACGCAACGAGGCTGCCTTATACGTTAAGAGTCTAGCCGCATCAATTTTCATCGCCATTTGAGCAAGTTTAAATTGTGTTGCCTGCTGTTGAGCGATCGCTTTGCCAAATTGTTTCCGCTCCTGCGAATATTTGATAGCAGCTTCGAATGCTCCTTGAGCGCAGCCGACAGAAAGGGCAGCGATACTGACACGGCCTCCGTCTAAGATCTGCAATGCCTGAACGAAGCCATCGTTCTCGGAGCCGATAAGATTTGCAGCAGGGACTTTTACATTGTCCATTAAAAGACTTGATGTTTCACTTGCCCTCATTCCGAGCTTATTTTCTTTTTTCGAAGCAGAAAATCCCGGCATGGATTTATCGAGAACAAAGGCACTGATTCCATGGGATCCTTTTGAGCGGTCAGTCACTGCCATGATAACGGCTGTCTTACCGTAGGTGCCGTGAGTAATAAAATTCTTCGAGCCATTGAGGATATAGTGCTCGCCTTCTCGGATCGCAACAGTCTGCGTTCCGCCGGCATCACTTCCGGCGCTTGGCTCCGTCAAACCCCACGCTCCAAGAACTTCGCCTTTTGCAAGAGACGGAATATATTTTGCTTTTAACTCAGCAGAAGCGAATTTCAAAATATGGCCTGTGCAAAGTCCGTTATGAGCTGCAACAGAAAGTGCTACTCCGGGACAAACTCTTGCGATCTCTTCGATGATAATGGTATTCTCAATTGCGCCAAGGCCTGCACCGCCAAGTTCAGTCGGAACCATGATTCCAAGAAAGCCAAGCTTCGCCATTCTTTGTAATGTTTCCATCGGGAAGATCTGACCTTCGTCCCATTCCATAACGTGCGGCTTGATCTCCGTTTCGGCAAAGTCACGTGCCATCTGCTTGATCGCCTGTTGGTCTTCGGTTAAGGTAAAGTTAAGATTATTCTGATCCATTTCAAGCGGCATTAAAATTTATTATAAAACTGATAGCCGCAGGCTAAAGCCTCTGGCTATCGGGATAGTTTCCGGAATATGCTAACGGGATTTAATCGTTAGACGTTGCAATGGGTAGAGCAGGGTTAGCAGATTGTTCGGGTAAAAGATACACACTTATCGGAGTGATCGCAGAGACGGGAATTGTATAATTTTGCGTTGTTGAACCATCTTTAACGGTTATTTTAGGATTACTTATTGGTACGTCAAAAAAAGCAACTTGTTTTTTAGTCAAAACAATTGTCGTTCCGCCTAAAGTAACGGTTATAGAATTATGATCTGGTGAAAGATTGATGACCCGAACTCTTCCGGAATTTCCCGAAGGATTGGTCATGGTATCAGCGAGAGAAAGATAGGAGAAATTATCCGGCGAACCTACAAGATTTTCTTGCACGGCTATTTTCGAGTATCGAAAATTTGCCTGAGCATTATCTATTGAAGATGCAACAGTACCTGAACTATCAGTGGTCTTAGATAGCCAATATCCGGCGATACTGTCATTGCTCATAAGCAAAGGCAAATAGTCGCTAATCGTAGCTGCATTAATATTGAGTACCTTAGTCTGATTAGGATAATTATTGCGCGGGGGATTAGTATTTTCATTGTTTAGAGTAATGTAGGTGCTCCGGATCAGTAAATTTAATTGCTGATTCCTGGAAGCATTTACCAGTCTAACCGCAAATGACTTGAAATTAAAAATAAAATTACCGATACTCGCATCTGAGAGAACAAGTGGAGCAGCGGTAAACTCAGTACCGATCGGCTTGCTTGCTCCTCGCACAACGGCGGTAATATAAAAGCCCGGAAATGCAAAAGGGTACCCAATACTAAAAATTACATTTTTCGGATTGCCTGCTTCAGTGATCGTCAACCCCGTAACACTGTTTAAAATAATATGGGATTGTATCTCGGAGTAACGAATTGTCGCATTAGGATTGCCGAGCGGTTTGCCGATCGTATCGCCCTTAAAATAGATGTCTATTGAATCAAGGTCAGGGCAAGCATCCACAAATCTGATCAGAGTATGTGTAGGATCGGGCTGATCAATTTCATCATCTAATCTGATAATACGAGCTGTCTTGGGCTGTGGCGGTTTCCAATTTCCCCTGCCCATTACAATAACAGTTTGTCTGTTAAAATTTATTGAAACTCTATGAGAAACCAACGTATCTTTGCCTGTTGCATCAGAGGTTACAACGAAAAGAAGAGAGTCACCCGCGGAAAGAGCGCTGCCATCTTTATAAGTTTCAAGATACCCAAAGTCAGCAGGTGGATCATAGGTAAAATTTTGAACAAATAATTTGCCGTTGATGAATACAGTAATGACCGGCATATCGGTCATAGCATTAAGTACCCGGATCTTTACTCCTCGCTGATCGGGATACGTACATGGTGCGCTGCAGCCGGAAAGAAATGGGCTGGTTATAATTATTATTAAAGCAGCAAAAAATACGACTCGGAATATTCGGAACATAAAAAATTTAATTAGTAAAGAAAACGATCTTCCATTATAAAAACAACTCCCAAGAGCAATAGTTACAATTTCCGGCGTATCTTTTGCTCTGGCTTCTCGAATATTTATCTCCATACTTCTGCGAATATAAAGATATTACCGTATTTTCGTAATGAAAATGTCAAATTATTATTTCATCAGCGACTGTCATTTAGGCTTCGGTCGTGATCGCAATGCCGACCGGATGCGTGAAGACCGCTTACTGCAAGTGTTGGAAAAGATCAAAGCCGAAGCAGGAGAGGGGATGGCAAAACAGCTTTTTATAGTTGGTGATCTTTTCGATTCCTGGTTCGAATACCGGCTTGCCATTCCACGGCGTCATGTTCGAACGCTTGCTTTACTTGCCGATATTCGAAAACTAATTCCTATTGAATATCTCATGGGCAATCATGATTTCGGCCATCGTAATTATTTTCGCGATGAACTGAATATTCCCATCTCAGGCAGTGATCTTGAACGAGAACTCCTTGGCAAAAAATTTTATATTGCTCATGGCGATGGCAAAGCCTTGAATGATACCGGCTATCTGATTTTGAGAAAAATTCTACGGAATAAATTTCTCCTTTGGGGTTTTTCCTGGGTTCATCCAGATATAGGGATTCGGTTGGCAGAACGGATCTCGGGGGGCTCCCGTGCTTACACCGATAACCGCGATGCGTTACAAAAGCAGGACGGTTTGCGTATATTTGCCCAAAAGAAGATCACCGAAGAGCATTTTGATTATGTGATTATGGGGCATCGCCATAAACCGCAGGAAGACCGCATCGGAAGCGGTTGGTATATAAATCTCGGTGACTGGCTGAAGAGTTATACCTATGGCAGATTCGATGAAGAAGGATTTCATATTGAGAATGCCTGAACTCACAATACTATTTTTATAGTTTTCTGACTCTGTGAACGACGAACACCACAATATTTCAGATCAACATACTAATAAGGTTCACTCTCACGAACCTGGATTCCCGGAAACCGGCTGGGAAAAACTTGTCCGCTTTTTAAAGAAATGGAAGTGGCCTTTACTTCTTCTTATATTTGTCGGAGGAGGTGGATTAGTCCTGATGATCGCTACCTTGAAAGGCGTTCCCACACTCGACCAGCTTGAAAATCCTCATCCTGAACTTGCAACCCGCATTATTAGCTCGGATGGGGAACCGATAGATCAATTCTATATTAAGAACCGGACAACAGTAAAGCTCCGCGAAGTACCGAAGGCAATGATCGATGCCCTTATTGCAACTGAAGACCGGGATTTTTACGATCATTGGGGAATGAATGTCTGGCGGAGTTTCAAAGCTGTTTGGACTGATATTATCACTCTTTCACCTAAGCAGGGAGCAAGTACCATAACGCAGCAACTTGCAAGAAATCTTTATCTTTCGCAGGAGAAAAGCGTTCTCAGAAAATTACGTGAAGCAGTCAGTGCCATCCAGATCGAGCGAACGCATACGAAGAATGAAATTCTCGAAATGTATCTGAATGTCTGCTATATGGGCAGAGGTGCGTATGGAGTAGCCGTGGCAAGCCAGATCTATTTTGGAAAAGATGTCAGCAAGTGCAGTCCCTCGCAATGTGCATACTTGATTGGGGTTCTCAAAGGTCCGGAGAATTACGATCCTGAAGATAATTATGATCGTGCAATTAATCGCCGAAATACGGTTATTGATAATATGGTCAATGCCGGCTTTCTTGAAAAATCTAAGGCTGAGAAGATCAAACAGGATCCTATTAAAGCGATGGCATCGAAATCTTACCAGGGCATAGCTCCGCATTTTGTTGAAATGATCAGGCAGGATTTATCCAAAAAACCTGAACTTGCCGGATACGATCTTTATCGCGATGGATTAGTCGTCTATACTACACTTAATGCCGCAATGCAGCGTGCCGCTAACCGCGCAGTTGATGAGCATGTTGCCGAGTATCAAAAAAATATTGTTGATAAACGCTGGAATTGGAATCAACATAAGCCCTTGTTGGATTCTCTTGTCGCCCATGCTGCACGTCAAAACCTGGCAGTTAAAAATATTGAAAATAATGCTGAGCGCTCTAAGCTTGAAAAAAAATTGCGCAGCGATCCGAAATTTATTGATAGCGTCAAGAAAGGCGAGACACGTTTGCAAGCCAGTTTTCTTTGCCTTGATCCGAAAACAGGCCAGATACTTGCAATGGTTGGCAGCGCAAATTATCGTGAGCACCGGTACGGCCTGAATCATGCAACGCAGATAGTTCGCCAGCCGGGATCATCGTTTAAGCCCTTTGTCTATGCAAGTTGTTTTGAAAAAGGTTATACGCCGGAATCTATCGTCTCGAACGAACAAATAGAGATGCAGGATGGCGATAAAGTATGGCGTCCGGGCAATATGGGCGAATCCGTAGGTGGAGCATATTCTATTCGAAGTGCATTGCAGCATTCGATCAATCTTTGTGCAATTCATGCGCTCTTAGATCTTACTAATGCACAAGATGTTGTGAAGATGGCAAAGCGTATGGGTATTAAATCGAATGTTCCTGCCGTGCCTTCGATTGCCCTTGGAACAGCGGAGGTTAGCCCGCTTGAACTAACAAGTGCATACTCAATATTTGCTAACGATGGCATTAAGACAAATCCTTACGGGATATTGAGGGTTGAAGATCGCAATGGTAAAGTTCTTTACCGCTCGAAACCGACATTCGAATTTGTATTCGAACCGAAAGTTGCGCAGATGATGACGATCTGCCTCAAAGCAGTCGTTGACGGCGGGACGGCTTCAAGCATCAGGCGTTGGTTCAATTATCCTGCAGCAGGCAAGACCGGCACGACGCAAAATTATGCCGATGCCTGGTTTGTTGGCTATACACCGATTTATGCCGCCGGAGCATGGGTTGGTTTTGACGATAAACGAATTACTTTTACCAGCGCCGACGGACAGGGCGGACGTGCCGCTGCACCAATTTGGGGACGGTTCATGAAGTATTCTTACGATGCGTTAAAACCGAAGATCAGTAATTTTAATACGAATTGGAACGGTGCTTACGCCAGACCCGATTCTACAAAAGGCAGAGATACAGCAGCAATTAACGCTCCGATCCCGGAAGTCAAGCCTCTGCTGCCTGAGAACAATCCATCCCCATCGAATGCTACTCCAAAACCTCGGGAGCCTGAGAGGAAATAAAGACATCGGTAACGTTTTTTACTGATGCGGCTTAGAAATTCCTTATTTTCGCTTTCCATAATTCATGCTTTTCTTTTTTTGAGGAAGCAAAGCTGAAGTGCAAAGCTCTATTATTTATATAAGAACCGGAATCCGCTTCGAGGAAGAAATGAACGGTTCTGTGTATGATAGACGTTATTTATTTGCAACTTATAAAGAAATTAAGCGTTAGAAATGACGCTTCTTGGGACGTAAAAGAGAATAATTACCGTGTGTCTTCTCTTGCCGTTCTCTCTTATTATATGTTGTTTGTTGTGCAGCATTTATCATCATCTTTTGTATCAAAATTATTTCATAAGTAAGAAACCGCTATGAGATTTATTGCCCCTAAACGCGCGCTCCTTATTGGAACCGCACTCACCATTGCATTATGCCTTCTTGTTATTTCATCTACAAGCTCGGCATTCAGAACGACAGTTAAAGAAAAATTGAAATCAGTAGAGACCAAAATCTCTAGCGTGATCTCTCCCTTACCTGTCAAACCTGTTCCCCCTCCTGAGCCCGATTCCGCGGCTGCAAGTTCTTTCAGCAAACTTGTCGTGAAAAATCTGGGACCTGTTGTTAATAGCAGTTCTGAAGATTTTGGTCCTACCATAACTGCCGATGGAAGAACGATGTATTTTGTCTCCCGACGATCTGGCGGAAAAGGGCAGGATGATTTTTGGGTAACGCATAGTCCTGAAAATGATGACACCACATGGTTTGGTCCGGTCAATCTTTCTCAGATCAATCAAGAATCTGCCGATGGTGCGGCATCCATCGCTGCCGACGGACAAACAATTTATTTTGCCACTAACCGTGGAACCACAGAAAATAATGATGTCAACATCTGGGTTGCTACTCTTGAAGGAAGAGACTGGAAGAATATCCATGAAGTTGGATCGCCGGTAAATACTACAAAGTGGGAGTCGCAGCCTGCAGTCAGTCCCGATGGAAAAAAACTCTTCTTTGCATCCAATCGCGGCGGAAAAAGTGTAGATATCTACGTTTCGCATCAGCTTGCGGACGGACGTTGGACTGAGCCGGTAAATCTCGGTTCAAAGATCAACACAAAAGGATATGATGCTTCACCCTTCATGGCGGCTGACGGAACAACACTTTATTTCTGTTCCGATGGCAGAGGCGGTCTAGGCAAGCGGGATCTTTACCAATCCGACTTCAAAGGGCCCTCGGATACTGATTGGTCAGAGCCGGTTGCGCTTCCACCGCCGATCAACTCTCCTGATGATGATATGTTCCTTACCGTTCCTGCTTCAGGCAATGTTCTTTTCTTTGCTTCAAACCGTTCGGGTGGTTCAGGTGGATTTGATATTTACGTCGCTACGAATCCTCCAAAACCAAGACCGACACTTGTTCTGCGCGGTACCTGCTTTGATTCTGTAACGCAAGAAAAACTTGGCGCACGAGTGCTCATCGTTGATGAGCAAACACGAGACACTGTATATTATAAAGAGGCAAACAGCTCGTCGGGCGAATACCTTTGTGTGCTTTCAGCGAATGCAAAAGGCCAGGTCGGCGGCACCTATCTTGTCAGTGCAACGGAGCCGAATCATTTTCCATATCCGCCTACTCGCGTGAATATCCCTCTGCGAGAAGATACGTCACGCATTGTTACGCATGACATTCCGATGAATAACGAGGCGTCGCCTGTCGTCAAATGGGTTACGATTCAGCCGGAATTAATGACGATGTTTCCCGATAAATATCCCGGCTTCAAGGGATTGATCGTTCGTGAGAAAAAGACGATCGAGCTTTATGCCTTGCTCCCGATGGTATTCTTTGATCAGGGTGCCGGCACATTGCCTTCGCGTTATGTTCTATACTCTAGTCCCGCCGAAACACAAAATTTCAGCGAAGATACGGTAACGGCTACTTACAACGGATATTATAATTATCTTAACATCCTCGGACTTCGCCTCCGAAAGAATCCGAACACGAAGATCACCGTCGTCGGATGTAACTCACAAGATGCCGATAACGAAAAGTCTGTTGATCTTTCGCGCCAACGTGCCGAAGGAGTAAAGAAATATCTCGTGGAGATCTGGGGTATCAACCCTGCACGTATCGGACTTGAAGCACGTAAGCTTCCTGAGAACTCAACACTTTCAACAACACCGGAAGGTATTCAGGAAAATCGCCGCGTTGAAGTTCACGCTGACGATTGGGAAATCATTAAGCCGATTAAGCGCGAACAAATAATTTCACAACCGGATTGGCGTACGGCAATGTTTTCTATGACAAACGGTTTGCGAAATGACCGCATCAAGAGCCGCCAACTTGTTATTTCTCATAAAGGCGAAGCATGGGCAACCCTTAACGATCTTGGCGGCATTAGTTCGACAAAATCACCTGAATGGAATTGGCGCTCAGATGCAACACATAAATTGCCGGCTGATGAATCCGATCTTGCCGTTCAGATGCTTGTTACCGATATTACTGATCGCGTTGTTAAATCGAATGTCGATGTAACAGGCGTTCGTCAGTTCACGCAGAAAATGGTGGTCAGCGAAAAGCTTTCTGATAAAACTCGTGAAACATATAACCTCATCCTCTTCAAGTATAATAGCTCCGATATGGGTAAATGGAATCATAAGATTCTTGAAGAATATGTTTTCAGCCAGATCAAACCTGCTTCGGACGTTCAGGTTAACGGTTATACCGATATTCTCGGAACACCGGATTACAATCTGAAGCTCTCCGAAAATCGCGCGAATGCAACGAAAAAAGATATTGATTCCCGAATTAAAGGCAATGTAAAAACAATTGTTTCAAAAGGTTATGGCAAAACCGAGCCGCTCTACCCAAATGAGCTTCCGGAAGGCCGCTATTATAACCGCACAGTTCAAGTCCTGATCGAATCTCCGATCAATGCTCAGTAAATAGCTATTTTAATCGATTCAAGGGGCGTCTCATTTTTGAGACGCCCTTTTTTTTGTAACAAAACATAGATTGCGCGGTTCTTATATAAAACCTTTTTCTGTTTTTGTTAAGAAATCTATGGATCACCAACTAAACCGTTTCAGAATAGTTTTAGGATTTGCCGTTTGCCTTCTCCTTCTTTCAGGGGGTGTTAGTATTTTTTTATTATATTTGTATAGGAGTATACGTTCAAGATTCCAAAACTTTAAACGATATATTCTAATTTTTTCATCCATTAATCATGCATCAATCATTTATTAAATATAAATATGAAAAAAAACAATTCAACTCATCCAACTATCGCAATCAGAATTGCGTATTTTTTTGTTTCATGACTCTTTGTACATTTGGTATAAATAGTTCGTTTAGTCAAAGTATCCCTTCAAGTTTACGAATTGCTAAGTTTGAAAACGTCGATACAGAACCTGAGAAGTCAGCCTTAGAACCAAAAAAGGAATTGCCAACTCCTGAGAAGCCAAGTCCTATTTGCGAGCTTGTTGTTAGCAATATACCCGATCCTGGTTTCGACTGTAGTCCGCCAACGCAAGACCCACCTTGTAGTTGTTCCGATTGCGATTTTTTCTCTTTTCAATATCAAGGGTGTCCCAATCAAGGTGAGGTGGATTGGATAAGAATACATAGCAGTAATGGTGGTTGTTTTTATGCATGTGCATATCTTGTTGCCCCAACATCAGGTGCTCACCAAATATGGACATCGTCTAGATCGACCTGCGATGCAAATGATTTAACGATACAAATGGGTACCTGGCAAAATCCTTTTACGGGTGGTTGTGCCTGTACGCTTTATATTAAGATTTGTGGTGATGATGGAGCTCATTATGATTATTATATACATACCTATGGTGATCCTTCTAATCAAACAACGCATGGGACTGTCCAAGATCTATAGTGCAAATTTCGGTTATCCGCGCTATCAAAAAGTTGCAGGTGGCGCGGATCCCTTATTCATATCAATGAAAAAAAAATGTTGGTTTGGTGCCTGAATCTTTTATCTGTCGTAATTTCCTATAATTCAATATCAGGAAAAAACGATCTGTATGCTATGACTTACAGTGATGCAATGCCAATCAATGTAATGTTTGATTTCAGAAATTGTAATTCTTGGATAAGTCAAGTTGATACTCCAATTGTATTACACAATTTTGATTCCATTCATTCTCAATTCAGTTTTTATAAAGATACTTCCTATAATGATATAAATCACTTCCAGGGTATTTTAAATTTTACTACAATATTGATTTTAAAAACAACTTTCACGGTTTCACCGTCTATCACGACAGACCGAATTAAGTTGTTCGCTAACGAAGCATTTAGTGGGTCTATGTTTATCTATGACGTTTTGGGTAGAATAATTTTTCAAAGAAAACTTGATGCGGCTTTGGGAGAAATAAAAGAATTTTCTTTATCGAGTCTATCTCCGGGAATGTATATTCTCGTATTTTCTACAGGTTCTAACTCTAGCTCAAATCGCTTAATTAAATTATAGGAAGCAAGAAGAATTAAAATTAACGATTAATCCCTGATATTATTGTATTTTGTTTTCACAAACAAAAAATTATAGCATGGAACTCATTAACACATAGTGCGTTAATATCATCAATACTTTTCTTCGGCTATAGATACAGGTGATGGGAGTTGTGGGAATATTATCCTAAGTCAGAATAAATCTGCAAAAATAGAACCCGACTTGTAACTTTGTCAATTTGAAAGCTTTGTTTCATTGAGATTTTTCTTCATGAAAAAAAATATGCTTCGTCTAAAATTACTTGCTAGATTTTCTTTTTTTACATTAATTTTTCCACTTTTTCTCAGTTTTGGGGAAGGAGCTTCCTTTGCACAGGGGAATATACGTATTCTCCATACACAAGAGCATGAATCGCGTGGAGAAGTGCCGTATTTAGGTCGCGACCTATGGTTTGCAATACCACTAAATGCCGAGGCGAATAACAACTCAACAAAATACTTCCAGGTGTATGTTACTGCTTATCGCAACACAACAGTAAATTTTCAAATTAGCGGAGGAGCAGTTGTCAAGCGTCCTGTAACTGCAGGCCAAGTTACGATCTTTAAGAGCACAACTGGGGATATCCCCCTTAGCACAGAACTCCATTCAAGCGGCGCTCTCGAGAATAAGGCTGTGCATGTATGGTCGGATAATGCCGATATTTCAGTGTATTTTCTTTCCCGTGTATTAGCATCTACGGATGGAATGTATGTCATTCCATCAACTGGTTGGGGAAAAGAATATGTAGTTGGCGGGTATTCATCTCTTCTTATTCCGGCAAATCGGGGAGACTATCCTTCGGAATTTGCCGTTGTTGCGAATCAAAATAATACGACGATTACGGTTATTCCAAGCACGGATATACGTAAAGATGGATTCCCGAATGTTATTGACCATCCAAAAGGTATTCCCTTCACCCAAAATTTAAACCGCGGTGAATGTGTGCAGTATCAAGCAACCGGAAGTCCGCAGGATGATTCATGGGATGTGACAGGGACGGTTATTACCTCAAATAATCCTGTTGGTGTTATGGGTGGAGCTGTCTGTCCTTTTATACCTACCTCTGACCCATATTGTGATTATGTCCTGGATATGCTGCAGCCTGTCAGGACATGGTCCGGCACTTATTTTTCAGCTCCTTTTGCCGGAAGAAAATATGGGGGTGACGCTTTTCTAATTGTTGGTTCGAAGAACGGACAGATTATAACAAGAAATGGCGGTCAAGCGGCAACACTTGGCAGTAAGTATTCTTCGATTTATTTATATGATATTACCGATCCTTCACTCTGGACGAGTGATGCGCCATTCATGCTTGTTCAATATGTTGAAAGTGCAACGCATGGTGCTCCTACTGTCGCTTCTCGCAATCTCGGCGATCCTGCAGAAGTTGTTATTAATCCGGCAGATCAGTTCAGCAAAAAAATTCTTTTCCAGACTCCGCAAATTGATGTAGCATCCGGACAGACGTCATTTACAAATTATGTCAATATATTACTCCCTGCAAACCATTTGGCAAATACCACATACGATGGCCGCCCTTTAGGTGGAGGCGGACTACCTAACATTGCTCTTAAACAGATCATACCCATTCCGAATACTACATGGGAAGCCATTAGATTAACATATAAGTCTGGACAAGGGGAAGGTACGCATGTCATTGCTTCCGATACTGGAGTGGGTGTATATATCTATGGTTACGGACAAGATGATTCTTATGCCTGGGCTGGTGCTTTAGGAACAAAATCTGTGAATGATCCGGATACAATACCACCGGTTGCTATTGCAGAGGGACCATGCTTTTGTGCACATATCCGCATTTACGATACAGGTCCGGGGCAATCCAAGCTTTCATCGTTCATCGTCGATTCGTCGTATAATTTTACCTTCAATCCCGACCCAAATTTCCAACCGGGTGCCAATCAGGATAGCTCATATTATGACATCTGCGTAATCGATAGCTCTATCGAAGCATACATTTCCGTTTCGATCTATGATGTTGCCGGTAATCGCACTACCGTGATCAGCAAGTTCGCACCACTGAAAGTAAATTTTTCTCCGAACCCTTTGAACTTCGGCACCGTGAATGTCGGGAATACAAAATATCTGTATGATACCATTTGTAATACCGGAAGTAATCCGTATAATTTTAGGGGGGCAAATCTTGTGTTCTCCAATGGTACAAAGAGTGATAACTTAGGATTTAGTATTGATAGCACCGGAGCTGACGGAGTATTACCTGCCGGAGGATGCCGGGTTATTAAAGTCAAGGTTACTACAGTCTTCGCTCCGACAGTGAGAGATACGATGTCGCTTGCCAGTGAATGCGAAAAAATTACTTGCCCTGTAATAGTAAACGGAGGCTTGGCAAGCTTTGATCTCGGTGATTATACGTTCGATTGCACTCCGCTTAACTCCAACAGACCGAGTATAAAATATGTTATTAATAATTCTTCGGGAATACCGATTCAAATTGATTCTGTCTGGCTTGATGTAAATCCAAATTTTAATTACGATAAAATAACCTACAAGCTTGCAAATCAGCCGCCGTTTATTGTTGCGGCGAACAGCACTCATGAGATAATCGTAACGTTTAATCCTCAATCAATTGGCTTCTTTACAGCAAAAATTCATGCCACTGCTACGATAAATTCAAAGATCGTTCAAGTGGATGCAACGATCAGCGGCTTAGGATGTGCTCCTAATATAACTTCGAAGAACGGTAATAATATTGTGCGCTGCGATGCACCGGCAAATTTCCAGATACCGATCGAGAACGATGGTAATTTTGGCGATACCATAATCAGTGTAAAGGGCGTAAGTCTTGCAAAAGGATTTTCTTTAGTGAAAGTACAGGATGGAACGGGGAATCCGATCGCTCTTCCATACGCTTTGGATTCTGCCGGCAGCAAAAAGAATGTGATATTTGCAGCCGTTGATTTTACTCCTCCGGGAAGCAATATTTCCGGCTGCTTTACGGATACGATCATTGTCAAGACTAAAATACTTGGTGACAGAGCAACAGTATTCACGGTGACGATCTGCGAACTCGATCCGCAGGCATCTGCAACGACCGTGGATTTAGGTCCCTTTCCTTTTGGAGGAGCGAAGGGTCAGAATTCATTCCAGGTCTGCGATACAGGGCGAGATCCGCTTACGATCACAGCTATTCAGCCATTATCGGTTGCAGGCACGTCTTCGTTTGCGCTTACCAATGTATTCAAAGTTGCCGGAGCAACAAAAACACTTCCCATCACACTTGCTCCGAAAGAATGTATGGATGTGTTTGTAGAGTTCGATCCTGCGAAGAGCAATGTTTCAAGTCAGAGCGATTCTTTTGCCGTCATTAGCGATGCATGTAATACCGGAGTACAGGGAATGACGCTTGCTGAAGTACAGAACGGACCTTCGGTAATTCAAGGATTTGCAAGTCCACCGCAATTTAGCTGTGATCCAAGCACGAATTTTGTAAGAGATTCAAATGAAAATCTGGTTGCTTCGACCATTACGAAGATTCAAATTAAGGGAGCGACGAATTTTACGACAAAGTCAGTAGCTCCGATCACCATACCGCCGAAATCATCGGTTAAGATTCCGATCGACTTTGTTCCGACTCCGCAGGGAGGAACAACACCGTATAGTGCCTGGGTCTATCTTACGATCGATAATGGCTCAAATACCAGAATTGATTCAGCTTTGATCACGGCGATCGGCCAAGGTATGAATTTGACCGTTACATCTAAATTTGCTACTCCTGTCTCGAAAGTAGGCAGTCCGATCGATCTTCCGATCCAGATATCCGTCGATAAGCATGGGCTTCTGACTCCGCTTACCGATGTGGATATCAGACGGATCGAATTGACCTATAATTATAATACGGACATACTCGATATCTATAAGGGCGATATTAAGAACGCCGTAAAGATAAGTGATTCGGGCTTTTGGTCAGTTGATCTGGCAACCTCAAAGCTTTCGCCGGGCGTCCTGCAACTCAATCTTATTGGGACGGCAGCACTGAAGGATATCGATATTGCTCAGCTATACGGAACAATAACATTTATTCCGACTCTTCCAAAGACCGGCAGCTCAACACTTGTAACGCTTACAGCCACGAATTTTTATACCAGTGCTGCCACACCGACATTGATCACGAACTGCACGCAAGTAGCGAAGATCGATTCAGGTTTCTCACTGATCTATGAATGCGGAGATACGACACTGCAGAAGTTTATGAATGGTGAGAAGATCATGAGCGCGAATCCTGTCACTCCGAATCCTGCAGGATCGGCTTCAGGCCGCTTGCTGAATTTTACCTATGCTGCGCGCATCGAAGGTGTCGTTTCATTAACGATCTATGATGAACTTGGCAAAGAAGTTGCCCGTGTCATTAATGCACAGCACATGCCGGCAGGATCGTTCGGAGTTCGTTATAATTCTGCAGGGCTTGCAGAGGGAACGTATATCTACCGTTTTACGCTTAATAATAAGTATGTGACAAGCGGAAGAGTTGTTATACAAAAGTAATACGATGTGATTGTTGCACGGTTGGATTGTTGGGGTGCAGGATCATTTGCTCAGATGATGTGTGCGTTGATTAAAAATCCCCAACATAAGGAGAAGGCTATGAAATATTGTAAAAATGTTTGGATATCGAAAGCTGCTGGCAGCATTTCAATTTTTCTTTTTGTCTTGTTTCTTTCTATTGGAAATATTTCTGCACAGTCTGCCCGGATAAAACATGTTATTGATAAAGTCCAAAGAGACCAAACCTCATATCTCGGACGCGATCTGTGGTTTACGATGTGTCAAAATTATGAATCTCAGGGCGGAAAGTATTACCAGCTCTTTGTCACTAGCCCGAATAATACTACAATAAATATTCAGGTCACCGGAGGATCAAGTTCTAAATATCCTATTACTGCAGGGCAGGTCTTGAATTTCAATGTTCCACTTGCTTGGGAAGTGACAACCAGCGGCGAAGTTGAACCCAAAGGAATTCGTGTTTGGTCGAACGATGCTGATCTTACAGCATATTTGCTTTCCCGTAATCCTGCAACAAGCGATGGCATGTATATTATACCCACTATAGGGTGGGGTAAGGAATATGTGGTAGCAGGGTATGAATCGTTGTATGAGGGATACGGAGGTTTTGTTTATGATTATCCTTCTGAATTCAGTATTATTGCAAACCAGGATAACACGGTCTGTACTATTACTCCGAATTGTGATATTCGTATGAGCAATGGTAAGCCTGTTCGTAAAGCCGGTCAACAATTTACTGAAATTCTTAATCGTGGTGAATGCGTGCAGTACAAAGTTGTGCTTGCATCGAATGCCGATGATTTTGATGTTACCGGTTCGATCGTCACGAGCAATAATCCCGTTGGAATCGTCGGAGCTTCGCAATGCCCGAATATTCCGCCGGAATTTCCGTATTGCGATCATATCTGCGATATGATCCCCCCTGTTCGCACCTGGGCAAATACCTATCAAACTGTCCCTTTCGCACATCGTTTCGGTGGGGATACGTATTTAGTTATAGCAAGCAAAGCCGGTCAAATTATTAATCGGAATAACCAGCAATATTTCATATCAAGTAAAAAGTATGAGTATTATTTCCGGCCGGATATTACCGATGCGTCCGAATGGACAAGTGATGCACCTTTTCTCCTTGCGCAATATATTAACAGCACGACATGGCCAGAACTTAACGGACCGAATAATAATGGCGTTGGCGATCCTGCAATGGTCGTCGTAAATTCTGTAGAGCAGTATGTTCCTCGTATTATTTTCTCGACTCCGAATATCACTAATGGTAACGGATTCCAGAATTTTGCGAACGTCATGGTCAATAATAATGCGAAGAAGACGACCACTTTTGACGGGCAGACCATTTCAAGTTTCAAAGGTACAACGCAATTACCTATTCCTTTCTCAAATTATACTGCATATCGCATAGCTTCTCTTTCGCCCGGGAAACATACAATAGTCAGCGATTCCGGTGTCGGAGTGTATGTCTATGGTTACGGAAATTATGATTCGTATGCCTGGAGCGGATCATTGGGTATCAGTACCTTCAACGATCCCGATACCATCCCTCCTGTAGCCGATACATCCGGTGCTTGTTTTGATGCTCTTGTGACATTGACAGATAATCATGTTACGCCTCTTGATTCTAAGATCGCTTCAGTCAAACTCGATTCGATCTATAATATGGCATATAATCCTGATCCTAATTATCAGGAAGGTGTTGCCACTGCAAGCACATTTTACAATATGAATGTGATTGATATTTCAAAAGATGCATTCCTGAAGATCGAAACGCATGATTATGCAGGCAATAGAACGATCGTTACCAGCACATATAATCCGCAGATCGCAACGCTGAGCCCGCCTCTTAATAATTACGGATCAGGGAATATCGGCGTGACAACGTGCAAATATTTTACATTGACCAATACCGGTAAAGTACCTTTTAAATGGGAATCGATTAAATTACTTCGTGGTAATAAAGGCTTTTCTATCGATAGCGGACTTGTTCCGAACTCACCGATTCCTGTCGGCGGAAATCGCAGACTGCTCGTATGCTTTACTCCAACAACTCCCGCATTCCAAAGCGATACGCTTGAGATGTCCGATGGTTGTCAGAAACTGCGCGCAATCGTGATCGGCACAGGCGGAGATCCGGATTTTGCTGCTGTCGGCGAAGATTTTCAATGCCAGCTTGTTGGCACCACCACACTGCTTTCTGAAGCATCTGTCAATAATTCCTCAAAAAATTTTATTACGATCGATAGCATTTGGGTGGATGACCCTGTGCATTTCGGATTCACCCGCTCAGCGACAAAGGGAGATCCCAATTATTTACCCTTCGATGTTCTGCCGAATGCCCAGCATAAGGTACAGTTCTCATTTACCCCCGATAAGGTCGGGCAATACAAAACAACAGCACATTTCCGAAGCACGCAGATCGGAGAGAGAACGGCTGATCTGATCGGTTGTGCAGTTGCTCCTCATATTTCAATTTCCAGAGACACCATTAAAGTCTCTGATTGTGCTACTGCCGTGCCTTTCGTTTTTGCTATCAGAGATAGTGGATATAAGATGACGATCAATCAGGTAGTGGTTGTCGGTGACCCTCAATTCCAGCAGCCAACCTCGTTCACGTATCAGAACGGAAATACTGCACAGCTTCCGATTTCATTGGATCCGAGCGGTGAATCTTCATTCCTTGCATATTTAAATTTTATTCCGAATCAGCAGTCATGTGGCAAATTCACAGCAAGAGTCTTTGCTATAGGACCTAATGCCATCGATGCTTCTAAGATGGATACGACCAATTCCGTCAATATTGAAGTTGATGCGATCTGGCGTGATCTCACTCCGGTGATTTCCACTATAAATATGCCTGCAGTGTCGTTCGGCAGCCCAATGCAGACTGCTGATCTCCAATATTGCAGTCAGATCTGTGATCCGGTAACGATTCGGAATGTTGTAGCAATACCGGGACCGTATCAATCTTCATTCACGATTGCCAAGTATTCGGTTAATGGCGTGACAAAAACTTTACCGATCACTCTTAGCAAGGGTGACTGCGTGAACATCACTGTTCAGTTTGATCCGTCTGTCTCTCCGGATTCCGTGCAGACTCAAAATTATGCTTTTGTCAGCGATGCCTGTACGCAGGTTCCCGGAGCTACTGTCGTAGTCCCTGTAAAACTCGGACCGCCAACAATTCAGGGCTTTGATCTGACGCCTGCGATTCTCTCCTGCGGCACCAGAGATACGTCGGTTGCCGTGACAAATCCTGTGCTGGCGAAAACCCTCGTAGCGAAGATCGTTAGTGTTTCTGTTCAAGGTGCTAATCCAACGAACTTCATTGCCGGACCTCCGTCTTCGATGACGATAGCTGGAGGAAGCACTGTGCGTATTCCTGTTACATTTACACCAACACCATCTGCAGGCGGACCTGCTCCGACGGCGTATAATGCCGATGTTGTGATTACAATTATTGATGCATCAGGGATTACCCGAACTCTTACTGCTCCCGTAAGCGGAAGTGCGAACGGAATGAGCGCATTGGTATCGTCGCAATTTGCCGTTCAATCAGCTCAGGCTGATGCGAAGACAACTCTTGTTCTTCCTGTGAATATTGCATTCACCCGTAACGGGCTTAGCGATCAGATCGATGCTTTCGGAATTACGAAGATAAAACTTGTCTATAAATACAATACAGATCTCTTAGAACCCATCGGCGGTTCAGATGTCTCCAAGAGCATCTCAGCGCTTCCTGCGGGTTGGACGGTTGATCCTGCGCCGGCTTCGACGGTCGATAATGCGAACGGCGTTCTTACGATCGGCCTAAGTGGACCCGCTCTAACCGATGCTGAGGCAACGGCAGGTACTCTTGCTGAAGTACGCTTCTACCCAACGATTGCAAAAGAAGGCGTAAAGACAACAACCGTAACACTCACTTCAAGCGATCTGCTGACATCAAGCGGAACCGCTGTGGGGAATTGCCTTGCTGTATCACAGAAAGGTACACAATTCTCGCTTGTCTATTCCTGCGGTGATTCAGCACTTGCTCATTTTCTATTGACCGGGAACGGTCCATCGATGATCAAGCCGGTCAATCCAAATCCGGTTTCGGCATCTAGCGGCGGTATCGTGAACTTCCGGTATGTTACTAAACATGAAGGCATCATATCACTGATTATTTATGATGAACTTGGTAAAGAAGTTGCGCGTGTTGTTGGCGGACAGTATCATCCTGCAGGAACATACGAAGTACGTTACGATGCTTCGGGAATGCGGAGCGGATCATATACTTACCGCTTCCAATTGGATAATCATCGTGCCATTAGCGGCACGATGGTAGTGAGCAACTAATTGATTTTCTTATAATTAGGCACATTCTGTCCTCATCAGAAGATCTCGGTATCTTTAGTGAGGGCTGAACGTGGAAGTTTTTTCTCTTTCGATCATCGGAGTAAAAAGACAAAAATTAGCGGGAGCCGTCAAAAAATGATGTATATTTGACGTCCGGCGATTGTCATAGCCCCGGTTTTTTTTCTAAAACACACATTTATAATCTTTTTTGCACATGCAGAACAGTATGAAAAAATATTTTCTTTCCCTTCTTGTTATTGGTGCTGGATTTCTTATCTCAGGTAGTTCTTTAGCTCAAACGGGCGACGTTCTTAACCCGAGCGAAGGCACAGGATGGTTAATAGGACCTGTCGGAGGAATAAATCTTGTAAGCTATAAAACAAATTCATTTGCGATCTTGAATTCCGAGCCGACCTGTTTTACAGCTCAGAATGGCTCAGACGTAGCACCCTTCTTCGGACTTACCGCAGAGTTTCCTTTGTCTTCAAGTATGCAGAACTTCATTATTGTTGAAGCGCTCTACGATTCAAAGTCGTCGAAATTCACAGCTACAAATGCCAGTCGCGTAAATATTCCGACGAAGTTGAACGGCAACGTACAAAACGGAAATATCACTACCAGCCAGACTGCATCGCTTAATTATCTGCTTATCAATGGCGGTTATAAATATAATTTTACTGAAGGCCCGTCGCCGGTAGGACCAGGTATTCAACTCTGTGCCAGCGTTGGCTTAAAGCTTACAAGCAATTTAAACAAGACGGTAACGGTTTCTGCAGCAGATGCGGGTACTGGTTTGCAATCGAGTACACAAACGAATTCAGTCGCAGATGAAGGTGCTCAGGCGATTCGTTTTGCAGTGCGTGGTCAGTTTACCTATGATATTCCGCTTAGCCCGACATGGATCGCCACGCCTATGGTAGGATACGATTTCCCTTTTACGAAGGTTGATAATACAGATAAAAGCTGGACTGCATCATCTGCATACGCCGGAGTAGCACTTCGTTACTTCCTCGGCAAATAAAATTCTTTGATTCTTTCTCTCTAAGTAAGACACTTCTTTGAAAAAGCCCTCGTTTAGAACGAGGGCTTTTGTATTTGCAGCATGTATCGAATACTGCCATTCTCAGCGATGGAAAGAATCTGGATTTGCAAGATAAGGAAAAACCATTAGATATTTGCTTCAGACAAAATGGCGTCGTGGTAATTTTTTCTTTTAAATTTTATATTTTTTAGCGATGAAGAACTGGAAAAAAGTCGGAGAATTTGGGCAGAGCTTATGGCATGATAATATAGGGCGCTCATTGATTACCAGCGGCGGATTGCAGGAGATGATAAGGGAGCTTGGCTTGAAAGGCGTTACGTCAAATCCTTCCATTTTCGAGAAATCCATTTCCAACGGCAAAGAATATGATGACGATATACGCTCGCTTATCAATGCCGGAAAATCCACGCATGAGATATATGAGAAGCTTACTACCGACGATGTACGTCTTGCAGCAGATATCCTTCATGAAGTGTATGTATCCACTCAAGGCGAGGACGGATATGTCAGCATAGAAGTCGATCCAACGCTTGCTCATGATACTGAGGAAACGATCGTTCAGGCACAGCATTTATGGAAAGTCGTGGATCGTGCAAATATAATGATAAAAATACCCGGCACGCCGTTAGGGCTTCCGGCGATCCGCAAGACGATCAGTGAAGGTATAAATGTAAATGTGACATTGCTTTTCGGGATAGAGAATTATACCCAAGTCGCCCATGCATATATTAACGGATTGAAAGATAGATTACAAGCAGGCAAAGAAATTTCCGGTATTCGCAGCGTTGCAAGTTTTTTTCTGTCTCGGGTCGATACGAACGTTGATAAAATGCTTGCAGCAAAAGGAGCAGATGCACAAGCTCTTCTCGGCAAGGCTGCGAATGCAAATGCCAAACTTGCATACGAACGATACAAGGAGATATTTTATGGAAAAGATTTTGAAGAACTACGAAAAGCAGGCGGTCATGTTCAGCGCTGCCTTTGGGCAAGTGTGAGTACGAAAAATCCTGAATTTAGTGATGTGCTCTATATCGAACCGCTTATCGGTAAAGAAACCGTAACGACTGTTCCCGATGATACGTTAAAAGCTTTCGCTGATCATGGAGTAGCTGCAGATACGCTTTCATCAGGTCTTTCTGATGCGCATAATACTATAGATTCATTACTGAAAATCGGTATTGACACTGAGCAAGTTGCAAGCGATTTGCAGATCGACGGCGTGAAAAAATTTGAAGACGCGTTTAATAACTTGCTTGGTGTTTTAGAAGCAAAACACAGACAAGTTGCCGAAACCGTTGCTTAACTAATCCAGATCAGTGGTGCGGACTCTTAGTCCGCCAGTACCTTTTTTTATTTATATGACGGGGCGGACTAAGAGTGTGCCCCACTAAGAAAAAAATATTGCTCTGCGTGCCAACACTTCAACTATCAATTCCAGGATTTCTCTATTCCGATCTTTATGAGCCTTCCAAATTAGCAGAACTTCATTCTCTCTTTCTTGCAGAGGTGGAGATGCGCGATGCTTTGCTGCATTCCCGTTGGCGAACGTACTCAGGAAGCGGCGGCATTGGTCTGACTCCCGTAGAAACATCCCAGATACTTGTCGATATGGCTCCGCATATCGGAAGTTTTGTTGCAAAGCTTTTCGGAATTGAAAAAAACCGAAAAGCAGGCATGGATCTTGCTGCCAGAGAAAAAGTTATTTTTAAGTTCAAACAGGATATACTACAGAGACAGGCATTAAAAAAATATCCAAGTATAGAAAAATGTATTGAAGTAGCTCCGCTTTCTGAATTGAAGGATTTCTATTATAAGCGACTTAAATCGTACTTCGCCGATAATTTCATTTCTTATGATGATGAACTTGCAACGGCAATGATGGCGCAGAGTCTTCTTGAATATCAGAAGAATTCGAGTGCTGAACTTATAACGCTTGGAGATCATGCAGTAGAAAAATTTCTGGCTTTCTGCGCAGCACGAGAGTATGACGAAGAACTTCATAAAGAGGTAAAGTATTGGGCAAGTTATCACCTTCCTAAGAATATGGATTACTCGCATCTTGTCGAGATCATCCATCCCGATGAATTACTTAAGGAAAAATTCATTGGTCCGGAAGATGAATACCGCCGACGTGATGGATTTGCGCTCACCGATGAACGAATGAATCCTCGTGAAGTTCGCGGAGAAACAGAATACTGTATCTTCTGTCATGACCGGTCGAAGGACTCATGCTCGAAAGGTTTGCATGAAAAAGACGGGTCGACAAAGAAAAACTTTCTTGGTATCAAACTTGATGGCTGCCCTCTCGATGAAAAAATCTCCGAGATGCATTTAGTTTTATCTGAAGGCGATGCCATCAGTGCACTTGCACTCATTATGCTTGATAATCCCATGTGCCCCGGTACCGGGCATCGCATTTGCAATGATTGCATGAAAAGCTGTATCTATCAGAAGCAAACGCCCGTCAATATTCCGCAAGCTGAAACAGGCGCGTTGACCGATGTTTTGACGATGCCGTGGGGAGTGGAGATCTATGGATTTTTCACACGATGGAATCCACTGAATATCAAACGTCCTCACGTTCTGCCATATAATGGGAAAAATATACTGGTCGTCGGACTTGGACCAGCGGGATATACTCTTTCACACTATCTTCTCAATGAAGGTTTTGGTGTTGCCGGTATTGACGGACTTAAGATCGAGCCGCTTGCCGAAGGATTAACCGGAACGATAAAAAATAATGAGTGGATTGCACCGAAGCCTATCGAACAGTGGTCGGATATCTATTCAAAACTTGATGAGCGGACGATGGATGGGTTCGGCGGCGTTGCTGAATATGGCATCACGGTACGCTGGGATAAGAATTTCCTCACACTAATTTATTTGACTCTTGCACGGCGCAATACTTTTGCAATATATGGAGGTGTACGGTTCGGCGGTACAGTGACGATCGAAGACGCTTTTGATGGATATGGCTTCGATCATATTGCGATCGCATCCGGAGCGGGAAAGCCGACGATCGTACCAATGAAAAATAATCTTATTCGCGGGATTCGTAAAGCAAGTGATTTTCTCATGGCACTGCAACTTACCGGAGCTGCCAAGAAAAATACAATGGCAAATCTGCAAGTGCAGCTTCCGGCAGTGGTGATCGGCGGCGGTCTTACTGCCATTGATACTGCAACTGAACTTGCTGCATATTATCCGGTACAAGTAGAAAAAGTTTTAGAGCGATATGAACTTCTCTCCAGAGAATATGATGAAGAACATTTTACTTCGAAGCTTACGAAGGAAGAGAAAGAAATTCTTGCTAGACTTTTGGATCACGGCAGACAAATCCGTTCCGAGCGTAAACGGGCATTAACTGTAAGCGAGAATCCGAACTTCACTCCTCTGATTCGCAAATGGGGCGGCGTGACTCTTGTCTATCGCCGCTCACTTACAGAATCGCCTGCATATCGTTTGAATCACGAAGAGGTTGAGAAATCACTTGAAGAAGGGA
Source organism: Kapaibacterium sp. (SeqCode) (assembly GCA_038322815.1). Taxonomy (GTDB): domain Bacteria; phylum Bacteroidota; class Ignavibacteria; order Palsa-1295; family Palsa-1295; genus PALSA-1296. The sequence goes on along the minus strand of JBBQGG010000036.1, from coordinate 4,475 downwards.
TTTATTATATTGAAAATATGTCGCCAACTGAAGCCCTTGCTGATGAGTACGGCGCAGTTCGTGCTCTCGTTTTCGAGCGTCAGAGGGAAAAGGACGGCAAGCTTCGAGGCTCAGGTGAATTTGTTGAGATCGCCGCAAAATCAGTTTGTGTTGCTGCAGGAACAAGCCCAAATACGATCTATGAAAGAGAATATCCGGGTACGTTTAAAAAAGATCAATGGAATAATTTTTTCCAACCGTTTCATTTGAACGGTGAATTCAAAGAAGAAGCGAACGGTTTTTTTACCAGTTACACAAAAGATGGAAAATACATAACTTTCTATGGCGACAATCATCCGCGCTACGCAGGGAATGTAGTCAAAGCAATGGCAAGCGCCAGAGATGGGTATCCGCATGTGGTTTACTCACTCTTCAAAGACGAGAGTATACGTGCTGTACGTCCAATAGGAGAGTGGTATACATTTAAGGAGAAGTTAGACGAAGATCTTAATGCAAAAGTCGTCAGAGTGGATCGCCTGACAAATACTATCATCGAAGTGATCGTAAAGGCACCGGCAGCCGCACGACATTTTCATCCCGGTCAATTTTACCGCCTGCAAAATTTTGAGAAGCTTGCGCCCACGATCAACGGTACTACACTTTCGATGGAGGGCTTAGCGCTTACAGGAGCATGGGTTGATAAAGCCGCAGGCTTGCTCTCACTCATCGTGCTTGAAATGGGATCCAGTTCGCGTCTTTGCGCTGCCCTGAAGCCGGGAGAGCCTGTTGTCGTAATGGGACCGACAGGGACACCGACAGAAATTCCTGAGAAAGAAACCGTGCTTCTTGCCGGCGGCGGATTGGGGAATGCTGTGCTGTTTTCCATTGCGAAAGCATTGAAGGATAAAAACAATAAAGTTATTTATTTTGCCGGATATAAAGATGGTGCAGATCTTTTCAAGCGGGAAGAGCTTGAAACTTCGACCGATCAATTGATCTGGTCAACTGATACAGGAGTTGAAATTGAACCTGCACGCAAGCAAGATGCTCATTTCCGCGGCAATATAGTTCAGGCAATGCTTGCATATCATCAAGGTGAACTTGGCATTGAACGAACATTTCCTTTAGGTGTAGTAGATAGAATTATTGCAATTGGCTCGGATAGGATGATGGCAGCAGTAAAGGCAGCGCGAAGAAAAGACGGACTTTTGGGTGCATTTATGAAAGAAGATCACACTGCAATAGGCTCGATCAACAGCACCATGCAGTGCATGATGAAAGAAGTCTGCGCACAATGTCTGCAAAAACATGTTGACCCGGTAACTCAGGAGGAAACCGGATTTGTCTTTAGTTGTTTCAATCAAGATCAGGAACTTGATGTTGTAGATTTTAAGAATTTGAACGAGCGCCTAAAAATGAATTCTCTGGAAGAAAAATTATCACTGGAATATTTCTCACATTTGCTGAGAATGCAGCCATTAGAAATGGTTTAAGAACATGAGATATCGCAACACTATTTTTATAAGAAAGATATTATGCTTCAGTTTTTTGGGGCTTCTTGTCTTTGGCTGCAAAAAAACCGGTGAACCTGTTTCGAATTCCATTAATGATTTGAAGCGATACCCGTACGAGCGCATCCATCTCACCTATGAGTATAGCGGAGATGTTCGAGGTATAGAAGAACTCTTCGTATCTGACTATGGGAAATATGAAGCACGCCATTCGAAGTTTGAAGTTCTTGGTCCTAAAGAAATCCATTCCTCGGATAACGGAGCAATTACGCGCTTTGCCGATATGTATAAAGTGGATTATACTCAGATGCAGGCTGCTCACGACCATGTTCGGTCACTCGATAGCCTCTACCATCTCGAAGGAAAAGATATACCTACTTCCCAAGAATATATTGAGTTTGAAATGAAAAAAAATTATTTTAAAAATATCGGAATAGATTCTGTAGCCGGGAAGCCCGCAATAAAATGGCAGCAGATTGATGGCGTGTTAACACTTTGGTTCTGGAATGGTCTTCTGCTGCGAAAACATGCTATCTCTGAGAACGGATCGCTTGAGATGACAATCAAAAATATTGATACACTTTGGACCGTTGATACGACAAAGTTCATCGTCCCCAAAGGATTTACGACAGTAGAACAGGGAAAATAATATGCGCCCTACCCAAATTAAACGAGATCCCTCTTCAAACGAACTCCGTATCACGTGGGATGACGGACATATTTCTGTGCTGGCTATAAAACTTCTACGTGACGAATGTCCTTGCGCCGGATGCAAAGGCGAAGTGCTATTCGGTAAAGTGTATAAGCCTGCTCCGCTTCTGGTCTTTCAGGAAGGAATGTACGAACTTACCAACCTTAAACTCATGGGGCAATATGGGATTCAGGCAGTGTGGAAGGATGGACATGATACGGGGATTTATTCATGGGAATATTTGAGAGCATTAGAGGATGCCGTAAGACCTACACTATAAGTAGAGAGTGATCATTTTGCGCTTCCAATTCTATTGAAACCTTATGTAATACATGAAGGGTTTTCACATTTCTATTTCTTTATTAACTTTATTTTCAAATACTATGCGCATTTTTATTTTAGCTTTCTTTTTTATCGTCGGCATTTTCGTTTCAAATGGTGCAAGCCAAATGAAAATGATGAGAGTTGTTGACGCACCACCATATGCAGGTGCAGAATTAGATAAATATTGTTCCAATCCAAAAAAACTTCTTGTGATAGAGACAAAGCAGGGCACAATGAAGATTCAGCTTTTCGATAAACTTGCACCGCACCATGTAAAACAAATTGCCGACCTTGCTGAAGACGGAAAATACACAGGATGTACATTCCATCGATGTATTAAAGGTTTTATGATTCAAGGCGGCGACCCTAATTCAAAAGATGACGATATTTCAAATGATGGCACCGGTGGTATGGGAGTAAACTTGAACGCTGAATTCAGCGCAATTCCTCATGTGCGTGGAATTTGTTCGATGGCTCGCACACAGGATCCGAACTCCGCAACCAGTCAATTTTTCATTTGTGATGCAGTTGCTTCTTCATTAGATCATCAGTACACGGTTTGGGGACAGCTTATTTCCGGTTATGATGTGCTTGATAAGATTGAAGATCTTCCGAAAGTACAAGGTGATAATCCCGGAAAAGCATCGCAGATGACGAAGGTATACATTGAAGATGGAAAGACGAAGGCGACTAAAGCTACTAAAGTGACAAAGGCAAAAAAGAGAAAAAAATCTAAAAAGAAATAATGTGTATCGTCGTTGATTCTATATGAAAAAAACATTATATCTTGCATACCTCGGATTATTGCTCTTTGCAAATTTGAATTGCGGAAGCGGCAGTAAAACAATAACTGCTCCATATACCGGTGCAGTGCTTGATAAGTATTGCTCCTACCCCAACAGACTCTTAGTTATAGAGACAAAGCAGGGAACGATGAAGATCCAGCTTTTCGATAAGGTTGCCTCAAGGAGTATAGGGCAGCTTCTTATGCTTGCACAATCCAGGCAATACGACGGCACAACCTTTCACCGCGTTAAGGACGGCTCTCTAATTCAAGGAGGGGATCCAAATTCAAAAGATGAAGATCTATCGAATGATGGTGTCGGAGGTATGGGAGGACCGTTGAAAGCTGAGTTCAATGATGTGAGCTTTATGCGAGGAGTTTGCGGGATGGCGATCGGAAGCGATATCAACTCGGCGTCGAGCCAATTTTTTATTTGCGTAACAGACCATTCCGACTGGGATCATCACTATACGGCATGGGGGCAGGTTGTTGAGGGTTATGCTACGCTTGATAGCATTGCATCACTTGCCCATGGCGGTAAATATAGCAAGACATCAGATGGATCTGTAAACCCGGGCAAAGACGCCGTAATGACGAAGGTTTATATGGAAGAGATAAAATAAAACTATTATTTATAAGCTATACTAATGAACGATATAAAAACCGAAACCCCTTATACCGGAACAGAACTTGATTCCTATTCCTCTGACCCCAAAAAAATGCTGGTCATCGAGACAAAACTTGGCACGATGAAACTTCAGCTTTTTGATAAAATTGCACCTAAGCATGTTGAACAGATCACTCGTCTTGCCTCTGAAAAATTTTATGACGGCTGCACATTCCATCGCTGCATAAAAGATTTCATGATCCAAGGCGGCGATCCGAATTCCAAAGATGATAATTTGGATAATGATGGTATTGGAGGCTCAGAGAAAAATATTCCTGCCGAGTTCAGCGCTGTTCATCATGCACGCGGAGTGGCTTCGATGGCGCGTTCGAGTAATCCGAATTCTGCTTCAAGCCAATTCTTCATCTGCCATGCCGATGCCGGTTTCCTTGATAAGCAATATACGGTTTGGGGACAGCTTGTCGAAGGATATGATGTTATGGATAAGATCGAAAATCTTAAGCATATCAAAGGCGATAATCCGGGGAAAGCTGCGGAAATGACAAAGGTTTGGGTTCA
>JBBQGG010000035.1:0-36989 GCA_038322815.1 Kapaibacterium sp. (SeqCode) | reverse complement strand
TCCGAAACTTCCGAACGGATTAAATCCCGAAATGACTACGGCGACCAAACCTTACAAAAAACTGCTTTCACCGTTGGGAATGAAGTACGCCTGCTTATGGTAAAGGATGGCGGCACTCCACCGGAACAACTGTCGGCACATAAAGATATTGAAGCTGTACGCAAAACAATAAAATCAACAGGACGTGAGTTAAAAAAAATCGATGATCCCCAAAAAAAGTCTACGCCAAAACGGAAGAAGGATTCTGATTAATTTCCCCACTCTACAGCCCCAATCTCCTCCTCCGTCAACCCATACAACCCATACACCAGCCGATCTATCTCCACATCCGTCGCCGGTAGGTGCGTACTTGGCGTTGCCCGACTCGTACATAGGCTGGCCTTCACGCTCTGATGCTGCTGAGCCTATAGGCTCTGGCTCCGGAAGAATTTCTGGCGCAGGCTCTTGCGAAGCGGCGTACTTAGGTTTAGCCTGCGCAGCAGCAGCCTCTAAAGGCTTAGCCTCTACAGGTGCAGGTTCCGGAGGAGCGGCTTCTTCTACTCTGGCTGCGGCTGGTCGCTCTGTGGGGGCTGGCTCTTTTGCTTCTCCTCGTGAGCCTGAGCCTTCGCTGCCTGCTCCGAGCTCTGATAACCGCCTATCGAAATTAGTGCGTAGCCCTTCGCTAACCGCTTTCCGAATTCCGACTGGTAGTCGTCCGGAAGGCCCTGTATTTTCCGGAGTATCTTGTTCGCTTCTTCCGTCGAGATTGAGCTCTTTTTCTTTGCCATATATTTCTTGTACTAAGTTTACTATGTCGAATTTAGCCCTTATGCCTGTTCGCTTAATAGCCTTTATGCCTGTTCGCTTAATAGCCTTGACTATGTCCTTGGCATTCTTAATTGACTCATCCCTAAAGTCGCCGTCGTAGTAGGCCGAGCCAACGATAAAATCATCGCCAGACCTCGTGAATCCGGTAAAGATAGAGTTGCCGTCTTTATCTTTTATAGCATTCAGCTTATTGAATAGCCTACGAGAAGCATCTTGGTTTGTTCCTTCCGGCAGCTTTATAACAAGGGCGGGTTCCGCATTGTCTATTCCGGCATGAATTTCATTCTCTGTCTGGGAATGGGCTTATCGAAGGGCCGGATGTGGAGTGGTAGCCGTCCTTGTCCGTAGTGTACCTTAACCCGGTATCTTTATCCACCTCAGTGCGCCAATTCTTGAGAACATAGGCTTGAAGGAGTGGAAATCAAGCGCCAGGTATCGCCCGAATTTGTCGAATGTAATACTGAATAAAAGAAATTATTCGAAATATTATTATTTGCACAACAGAAGAATTCTCCATACTCAGTGCCCTTAGTTATCTGAGGTAAACTTCCGTTTTCAATTTCCCTGGGGTTAGCAACAACCTTCCAGATCTTGCACGTATCATCCGAAATTATTATTCTGCTTGGTATGACAAATCCAAGAATGAAACGTCGATGATCTTTTAAAATACAAGAGTTCGCTGAGCATACATAGTAGTTGGCATACTCGCTTAAGTTTGGTATTGTACATTCAGAGATCAATGACCACGCTTTTCCATAATCATTTGACCGGTACATAGACCCCCTATATCCAACTGCAAAAAAGATGGAGTCAGATTCTGTGGTGATCAGGGGGTGGCTTTCAGCAGCATCATCTAAAACTTTCGTAAGACATTTACCTTGCATATCATATCTATAAAGAGCATGACTTTTATAATTTGAAATTCCGCAGAGGATGGAGCTATCGGGATTATAAATAATGTCGCTGACCAAATAATTAATAGGTACAGCGAATAAGCTGTCCCATGAACTTCCGAAGTCAGATGATTGATATATCTTATTTCTGCTTGCAAGGAGTATGTTCTTTCCTTCAGGGTCAAGGAGTTTCACGCTTTCACAGTGTTTAGAAAATTTTTTTACCCAAATACCTGACTCGGCTGCTGGCTGAGACACAGAGGAAAAATAAAAAGAGTAACAAATTCAAAATAATAATTTTATTGTATGATGTTTCTGATACAAAAAAACAAATTTATATCTAAAAATGTTACATAATAATAGGTTTTCGTTACATTATTCAGTGATTAGTGAGAAACCTTGATACACGGTTAAAATTTTCGTACACTGGTAATTATCTCCTCCCGTCCCTGGCATCAGCACTCCAAAGGAGTTTAGTACGGAGAAGATCGAAATAGGTATAAGCCCGACGGCGCAGAAGTTTTAGTTTTTTTGGATGACCGCAGAGACGAACAAGTGCCGGAGTAACGGCAACAACTTCTTCCTGACCGTCAGCAACGATAAGCGCCGGAGTAGCGGCATCACAGGTAATCCGTAACTCGATCTCATACCATTCCGGTACAATAACGGGACGAACAGTAAGGGTATGCGATGCGATAGGAGTAATGATAATAACAGGGCTTGTTGGCTCAACGATCGGACCACCGGCACTTGCCGCATACCCTGTTGAACCGGTCGGCGAGGCAATGATAAGTCCATCGGCTCTGATCGTACCAAGCAACGAACCTTGCACAGTGATCTCAAAAGTCAGCATCCGGGTCGAACCATAGTTATCAATTGCGATTTCATTAAGTGCTACAAGATGAGCTTTACTGCCACGTTTTCCTTCGCTTGAAGGGTCGAGATCGTCACGACGAATTTCTATTCCGGATTGAGTATCTGATTCACTTGTAACTGTCGCTCCGATCAAGAGACGCTCTTCCCGAAGCAGTTGATCAGCCCAAAGTTCATCGATGATTTGGGGCAATACTTCGGGAGCATTCTCGGCTATAAATCCAAGCTTCCCTAGATTTACACCGATTAGCTCAACTGATGAATTAGAGCGAATTATGCTTCTGGCTGCTGTTAAAAGAGTACCATCGCCGCCAAGAGAAAAAATAATATCGCTTGCTTTTGCGATCTCTAAAGGTGAAGCTGAAGAATAGTATTTCCAGTCATCGGAGATAATACCAGCAAGTTCGGAACTTACCATAGGTTCATCAACACCTCGTGCATGGAGGAGTTTCAGGAGGTCATTTACTGTCTCCTTCGCGCCGGGCTTAGAGGCATTTCCTAAGATTCCGATTTTTTGGGGTTGCACGTGATAATTAAATTATTTTTTTTCATTGGGAAGAATACGTAGCCCCTTCCCGGATTTTATAAACAAAAAGGGCGGACTAAGAGTCCGCCCCACTGAAGATCAAGAAGGAAAAACTTACTTCACTACTATAAATTCCTTCACAATTCTATGCTCAGGAGTTGAGAAAATAACATGGTATATTCCGCTTACCAGCTGCTTTGTTAAGAGTGGAACAGAATACGATCCAATTTGAAATTCTGCATTAGCTACTTCTCTAATTTTAGCACCCAATTCATTGACAATTATTATATGTACCGATTCCGGTGAAGAAATCGTGAAGTTGATCTTTGCCTCAGATGCAATAGGATTCGGATAGATCGAAATGTTTTCTTCTTTCAAAGATGTATTCTGCGCAACAGTAATAGCACCAAGAATATGTTCGGAGCCATCAAGATCGATCTGGCGCAAACGATAATGAAGCAGGTCATCGGATGCTTTTGGATCGGTCAAGGAATAATTTTGTGATTGTGATGTCGTCCCCTTTCCGGCTCTGAATCCTGATTCCTGCCAAAGGTCTCCCGATTGACGTTCTATCTTATATCCGAAATTATCGCGTTCATTTGCAACGCTCCAATCAAGAATGACATTTGTTGCCGAAAGTCTTCTTCCCGAAAAGCTGATCAGTTCGACAGGCAGCGAGGAGTTTGTTGTTCCGAGAATTGTAGTCCTGCTTCCTGCAACATACGCCGTTGTACCATCAACGATCATTGCACCTTTAAGATCGGCAAGTGTATTGCTCTGATCTTTCGACCAGGTTTTTCCGCCGTCATTCGTTTTCAGGATTATGCCGCCATCTCCGGTGATGATGCCATTCTTATCATCATGGAAGGCTGCATCATTGAGCGAAGTTGGAACACCGCTTGTCACAGATGCCCAGGTCACTCCTTTATCCAGTGTGCGAATAATGATACCGGTGTTCGAGACAGCAATGGCATTGGTATTGGTAAAAAAACGCACTTTATTTAATTGAGCAGTTGTCCCGCTTGACAGAGGCTTTGTCCATGTTGCGCCACCATCAAGAGAATACAACACCACTCCGTTCGCTCCGACGGCAATTGCGTTATTCCCGCTCATATCAACATCATAAAGTGCCTGCGTATTATTTGTTGTTGCAGCAGTCCAGGAGCCGCCGTTATTTACTGAACGGTAAACAACTCCATTAGCAGCCGAAGCAAGGCCCGTCGAACCCCAAGCCGATACTCCGAGTATTTCCAATGCTGCAGGATTAACTGTTACATTGTTCCATGTTCTGCCTGAGTCAGCAGTTCGCAGTATAGTTATATCGTAAGTTGCAATAATTCCAAAGCCGCTCTTATCAAATGCAATATCAAGAAGTCTCGGAGCGCCTCCGGCGTTCAGAGAGTCACGTGTCCAATGTGCCGTTCCGTTTTTCAAACGGTATGATTTTCCGGCAATGTTCGTAGCATACATATCCCCATTTGGTGAAAGCGCCGCTGCATAGACTGTTCCCCGAACTCCGGTATCAAGCCGGGACCAGGTCGAACCATAATTCGCAGTTCGTAAAAAAACGCCATTCTCGCCAACGACCCAAGCTATCCCTGAAGTTAAAAAATCTTTTGAAAGGGCGATCTTATAAAGTTTTTCTGTAGCTCCGCTTACAGGCGCCGTCCAAGATGTTCCATTATCATTAGATCTGCGGATCGTCCCATTAGCACCAATCACTATGACATAAGGATTGGCATAGGCAACGTCGTAAAAATTATTTACTCCGTTATTAAATACCGAATCGGCAATAAACGCATTATTGACAATATCACGGTGCAGAACATATCCGGAATCACCTACGATGAAGGCTTCCGCCGTATCCATTGCCACTCCGTTAAAAGAAAATTTATGACTTGTTGTGATAGCAAAATACCCAAAAGAGCCAAAATTAACGGCTTGCAGTATCGTACCGTTATCGCCAACGGCATACATATTTGCCTTGCCGCCATTAGCAATGGCATTAATGTTATTTTTATTTGAATTTGTTTGTTTCGTCCAGCCAACGCCGCTATTAGTTGAATAGAGAATAATACCCGAATCCCCTGTCACAAATAAATTCGTTTTGGATAGATCAAAAGCCGTTCGGAAATTTACTTTGCTCTTACTTGTATAGGATTGATCACTCCAAGAAGCTCCGTTATCGATCGAGCGGTAGATCACGCCGCCGTCACCGCAAGCCCATATTGTATCTTTATAGTAACAGACTCCGCGCAAGGCGCTTGTTACAGGATAGACAGGAGATTGGAAAACCCCGCCTGCACGTCGAAGTGTCATGCCCACATCTCCAACGGCTATTCCGAAACTATCGGCTTTTACCACAACTGAATGGAGATCATTTCCTTGCGGAGTGGGATTATACCAATTCCACGAAGTTTGCGAAAATAAATTCCCGGCACAGAAAATCGGGAGAATCACAAGGATAATGTAACGAAATTTCATAAGGAGTAGAATAATTTAAAAACCCGTGACAATGCTCAACAACTCTATATGAAACACCTGATGTAAGGTTTTGTTACAGCTAATGAATTTTGCCGATATACGTGTTTGGCTATTAATTAAGTATCAGTCCGGGAAATACTGCAACAGTAAATTTACCGTTGTGACGCTTACGGTATCCGCCGGAAAATCACGGCTTGCTTACCTTACTCCACAACGACCGGCAGAATCTTCTCAAGCCCCTTCGCACCTGTTACATGTAAAAAATATTTACCCGGTGATATATCGTGGATATCAAATGTCAATCCATGAACTGCCGATAGACTTCCAATAAAATGTTTTCTTATTGCACCAAGATCATCAACAAGTTCACATTTGACCGATCCGATATTCTTCTTTGCACGTAAGGAGAAATGATCCTGTGCAGGATTTGGAATGAGAATCAGAGAAGCCTCATCTGCGCGTTCATCCTTAACTAAATTTTTTACAAGAGTAAAAAAGAGCAAACTCGTATCTGCTGTTTCCGGATGAGCTGCATCGTAAATTCTCACAAGCATTTTTGTCGAGGAGACATTTGGCAAAGTCCAGTCATATGATGCAAGTGATGCTTCAATGCCATTTTGAATAGGCGACCAAGCCGTTCCGCTATTTGTGGAATATTCAAGAGTCACTTTCTGGATATTTGCATACGTCCATTTAAGTGGGATCTTCGCTCCGCCAAGATACGATTCGCCGCCTCTTGGAGATAAAAGGATGACAATAGGATCGGTTGGCGGTTGGATACATGCAGCTTTCTCGGCATTGTAGCGCATCACGCTATCAGGGCGGGCGGAAAAAGCCATGTCAACTTTATATTGAGAAAAGTCATTTCCGGATAAATTGTAATTCGTATTTTGACAATAGCTCATAATTGTCCCCGGACTTCTGTGCGGCGTAACGGGTTTTGAAAAGCAGGCATCACCTAATGAAAGAGCAGCATCATCCTTTGTATAGCATGTATCCAGCGGCGGATTCCAATAACAATCGTGCGTATGGATCAATGTAAAATTATGACCGATCTCATGTGAAATAATATAAACATCATACGTAAAAGCAAATGTCGGATAGGTATGCCCGGTCTGCGGCGAACTAACGCTGTAGGAATTGGCATTATCGCAAAGCGAATAAAATCCGAACCCTCCTCCCCCATACCCTATCGAAGTCATGATGTGGGCTAGATCACGCTGGACGTTTGAATAATGTAATTGCCAATATTTTTTCACTGTATCGGTAAGAGCATAGGCATTACCATGAACCTGGTAAGGATCGGATGTCGTCCATACTTTTACCCATGAGAGATGATGAGTCAAATTTGCTTCATCTTCATAGATCATACTCGACATGCTGAAGATCGAACCTATATAAGCAATGGTCTTGCCGGGATCACCGCCTATCCCTCCGTAAAATTGACTATCGGCTTCGACAGCAATATCTGTTTGAAGGAGTCTCCCGTTATTAAGCGGCGCATTCTGAATTTCATTCTGCTCATAATGTGGCAGTATTTGATCGATCGGAACAGGTACATTCGGCTGAGTTATGTCATCACTTAGGCAATCGAATGGTTTGAAAGGACCTGTTGCAAGCAGATCACTTTCTACGATAAGCATATGAGCTCCAATTTCCGATGACTTTTTTTCAGGAGCAAAAATAAATCTCGTCCCATTCTCACGAAGAATTGAGCAAATGATCGTCCCTTCGGAAATAGTTATAAAAACACTTGAGTGTTCTTCGCCAACTATTTTTCCACGATAGTTATCAAGATGAGGTGGGCTAACATGAACATCACCTTGCGGCGATGTAACAATGCATTCAGTATGCGAGTCAATAACAGAATGAGCAGGTTTCAGATCAAAAGTAACATACTCCCCGTTTCCGCAAGGAAAGTTTATCAGATCGATATGTCCACCGCCTGAAAGATTTTTCTTTAATGCGCTAGCGTCAACGAAAAAGTATGAAGCTTTCGCAAGGGAGTTAGTAATTCCCGATCTGCTTTTTTCTTTAATAAAAGAGTCGGCAGAAATCGTTTTTGCAGAAGCGGAATGAGAAGAAATGACGGAAAAGATAAGAGTAAATATTAAGTAGCGTTTCATATTGATTTTCGTTTAAATATCAACAACGTCAATACAAATATAGCACATGGTTATTCAAACTCTTCTATTGTCGAAAACGAGAGCATAAAGTTTACTTGGACATTCTCTGCACTGCCCTTAGGCAAGCTACCTTCTTACCATTTTCTTCAGATCAAGTTTCCCGGAAGCCAGCGCTGCGCCAGTTTTAATAACATGCGTCGTCGTGCTCCAGCCATCCGATAAGCAGGCTAACCTGACTGTGTAATTTCCTGCTGCAAGACTCGTCATCGAAAGTCCGTATTGCTGAATGCCATATCCGCCCGGTGTTTCTTCGTGTTGACATAATTCGCCGCTACTGCTTATCACATCAACCGTCATTTTCCCACCCGTGCAGTTATCGAAGGTAAGTACCGTGCTTTGATCGCAGGAGTTGGGATAAGCGATCAAATGCTCCGCAGAATTATCAACTGACTTCATTTCAGCTACTGCAAACTTCGGATTTAAACGAACAGGTATTTTCTCAGAACCATAAAGTACCTGAAGGCTACCCTTTGCAAATATTCCATTTGCCTGATCTTCAGGTGATTCGTATGCCGGAGCCCCAATGACATAAGTAGTCCTGCCATCAGGTAAAACATGGATTGAATCTTCCCCACCATACCCTCCACCATTTTGAGTGAAGAAGACATCTATTTTATCATCCATTGCTTTACCGAGAACATATAACGCCGTATAGCCGTAGGTAAAATAACTTCCTCCTGTTCCTAAAACAGGGTTTCCTGTTCCGGTTAGATCTCCGAAATTGTGAAGAATGCCAGGCCATTGGTCACCGATAAAATCCCCGGAATAATAAGCGGGAGAATGTATAAGATAATCGGGTGTATTATAGCTTAAGCGCTTAGATCCGAAATCAGGTCCCCCTCCAAAGACACAAATCCCTCCTTTTGCTATCCCCTGAACTGAGGCGGGCAATGGACAAAGTAAATCCAAAGAATAATCTCCCGATTTTTTTTGGAAACGTCCTCATCGTAATTCCCCCTCCGATGCCGTTATAGTAATCTTTATAATAAGTCCATTCTGAGGCAACAAGAAGCGTATCATACTTCATTGCATTCGCAAACTTATGTAGATCGAACGGAGGATCATTTTTATAGTAATAAAAATTACCCCAATTATCTACTGCAAGAAGATCTTCTCTCCCAACCCTCGCCAATCTCCTTGAAACGGAAAACGTTGCAGGATATCATGGTGAGGTCCTTGATACGGCGGTATACCGTAGAGAACCGTATCATCCCAAAGTGCGCTTTTACCTTTATTGTAAAGCTGCTGTCCTCCTTTAATAAGCGCCATATAGGACGTATCGAACTGACCTGTTGACTGATGTAAATTATCAATGCTCATTATAATATCATCCAAACTATCAGTAGTAAATTTTCCTATGTACGGTGCTCCAAGATGTCTGCTCCAAAAGGTAATAATCTGAGTGTATCTCCCAGTATCAAAATCTCCATTGTCATCTGCCCAATAAATATGAGCATCCACGTATGCACTCCCACTGTTATTGTAAGTAAGCATATCGATTTATTTTGGAGACCGAAAATGACCATACACATAGGTAGGCCAATAGCCTAACCCAGCATATTTTTCGATGATATGTAAAGAATGGAGGTTGAATGTTGGTCCTGTTTCAACTGCTGTGAGAAAAGGAATATTAGTTGGCAATCCTTGCATGACGAGCCTGTCATAAGTTTGACCCGTAAGCGGAGGAAGGTGACCAATATTTCCACCTAAACCCTGATTTGCAACTCCGCCATAAATCGTATCAAGTTCGTCTGGATTTCCCATCTGTGGGAAATAGCATGCAGAATCATAAGCGCTTTGGGCATAGCTCTCCTTAGCGGAGATAATCCCGACAAAAACAGCAAACGCACTCAAAAGCAATATTCTCATATCTTTAAAAGACACTTGAGGGTAGAAAAGGTTACAGAATATTTTATTTGGACTTAAAAAAGAGAGAATAGAAAACCCCCTAAGGGGTTTGGGGGTTTTTTTATCAATTTACTACAAACAGGTAACCCCTACGGGGTTAAGATCCCAAGAATCCGATAAATCCCATTAATCCCGGTTCAGACTAATCCTCCGCTCCGCCGCAGTCAGCGTATTGCGCAGCACCATTGCAATCGTCATCGGACCTACTCCGCCCGGGACGGGAGTGATCGCAGAGGCAACATGTTTTACTGCATCATAATCCACATCGCCGACAAGCCGTGTGCCGGATTTTTTTGTTGCATCCGGAATGACATTTTGCCCGACATCGATCACTACTGCACCTTCACGAACCATATCGCTTTTTATCGCATGAGCTACTCCCATTGCAGCAATTAGTATATCTGCTGAGCGGGTAAATTCAGCAAGCCGATTTCCTGCTCCTGTATGAGCAAGCGTTACGATTGCATTGGCACCTTTCATTTTTTGCACAAGTAATGCGGCAAGAGGTTTGCCGACAATATTTGAACGACCGACAATGACGACATGCTTACCTGAGACTTCAATATTATCGCGTATCATCATCTCCACTACTCCTGCAGGAGTACACGGAGCAAAATATTTTGCTTTGCCGATAGAAAGCCTTCCGACATTTACAGGATGAAATCCGTCAATATCTTTTGCAGGGTCCATCGCTTCGATCACTTTTTCTTCGGAGATGTGTTTCGGAAGCGGCATCTGGCAAAGCAGTGCATGAGTCAGAGGATCGGCATTAAGTTTTGCGATCTCGCTAAGCAGTTCTTTTTCTGAAATAGTATCAGGGAAGCGAAGTGTTTCATGGGAAAATCCTGCCTCTTCGCTTGAAGTGCCTTTATTGCGCACATATATTTCACTTGCAGGATTATTCCCGACAAGGATAAAAACGATGCGTGGTTTGATGCCGGTTGATCTTGTAAATGCTTCGGCTTCTGATTTTATTTCAGCACGTATCTGAGCGGCAATTGCTTTGCCGTCAATGATGCGGGCGATATGGGAAGTAGAAGTATTCAATATTATCATCTAAAAATAGTGTCATTGCGAGGAGTCGCGAAGTGACGACGAAGCAATCCCCTAAATCGCGGCAAACTCTATAGAGGCTAGAATCTATCAGGGGATTGCTTCGTCGGACTAAAGTCCTCCTCGCAATGACACGCAAAATAAATTATTCGGCAATAACTACAGCTTCTTCTTTTACTTCGGCGATCGACACGCTGGCTTTTGTTTCAAACTCCGGAAAGATAATTCTTTCGATCGATAACGCATGACCTGTTTCTCGGTCAACTTGTAAAATAACTCCGGCGATCTTCACATCGCCTGTAGCGGTTTCATATTTATGCGGTGTTCCAAGCATGAAGCGTTTGATAGCAATATCGGTACGCATTCCTACGCAACTATCATACGGTCCGGACATTCCGACATCGGAAATATATGCCGTGCCATGCGGTAAAATTCTTTCATCAGCAGTCGGAACATGAGTATGTGTTCCGAGCACTGCGCTTACCCTGCCGTCAAGAAAAAATCCCATTGCCTGCTTTTCTGCCGTTGCTTCGGCATGCATATCAACGATAATATTCGGAGTTTCTTCAAGCATATTCTGCACAGCCCAGTCTGCAGATTTAAACGGATCATCGATCGGCGGCAGGAAAACTCTTCCCTGCACGTTCAAGACTCCAACCTTCGTGCCCTTTGCCGTTTTAAAAATTGCATAACCAGATCCGCCATTCTCACGCGGATAATTTAGCGGACGAAGTATGCGGCGCTCTTCGCGCAAAAGCGGACGAGTTTCCCAGCGCTCCCAGACGTGGTTGCCTGTGGTGATGATATGTGCTCCCGCAGCGAATAATTCTTCAGCATGTTTTTTTGTCAGGGCTTTTCCGTCATAAATATTTTCGCCGTTGACGATCACTGCTTCAGCATCATGCTTCTCGATGAGCGATTTCAAAAACTTCGTGACCATTGCCAAGCCATTCAAGCCGACAATATCGCCGATAAATAATATATTTAATGGTTCTGACATTTCTTGTATTTCATGGGGAAAAATTGACGTCTTTTTAGAACAGTTTTGTCGGAAGAATTGTCACCTTTGTTTAATGAATTGATTTTGGCTGTCATTCTGAGCGATACCGAAAAATGACATAAAATTTATGCACCGAGCATCGTGCCATCTCATAAAAAAGCAAGATACATGATCGAGATCGTTTCAATCACTGCGAGCGCGATCAGATAGATATACCATTGCTTACTATCTCGCTTGAGCATAGAAAGAACGGCACTTGCGATGATGAGAATTAAGCATATAAAAAGGAGGGGTATGTTCGTAACTGCGTGTATGTCTATAAGCATTTTCGTAGGGGCACACTGCGTGTGCCTTATTTAAGTATTTATAAAATCCGAAGAAGGCATGCGCGGCATGCACCTACAAAAGAATTAATTACACTTCCACCACTGATTCAACAGCATTTGGAATTGCTGTTGAATATACCTCATAGAATTCGTCAAGTTCATTGTCTATCAAACCTTCAATGAGTAATCTTCTTCCGCCGGTCATTCCGAGTACTTCAACTTTGACATTTGCCGATTGAATCAGCATCGAAACTTCTTCAACCAATTCCGGAGAGACGCTAATCACAACCCTGCCCTGCATTTCGCCGAAAAGATAATGATCTTTTCTGGAATATTGCGAAGGATTTATTTTTGCTCCGATCATATTTGCGAAGCAGCTTTCGGCAAGTGTCACTGCAAGGCCGCCTTCACTTATATCATGCGCGCTCTTAATATATTTCTTTCCGGCAAGTGAGAGAAGCAGGTCAATTAAACGAGCTTCGCCGCCCGGATCGATATTCGGAGCATTGCCAACTGCTTTGCCGCTATTGCGAATTGCAAGATATTCACTTCCTCCTAATCCTTCGAACTCCGCATCAGGTTCGTAAGCTGAAAGAAGAAGAATTGCATCGCCTTCATTTTTAAATCCTGAACTGACTACATTTGCAATGTCATCAATGACGCCAAGCATTCCGATCGTCGGCGTCGGATAAATAGCTCCATCAGGACTTTCATTATAGAAGCTGACGTTACCACCCGTAACCGGAGTTTCAAGCGTCCGGCAAGCATCACCCATTCCGCGAATCGCCTCAGTGAATTGATAATATACTTCAGGGTCATACGGATTGCCGAAGTTCAGGCAGTTCGTAATAGCGATCGGCTTCGCGCCGGTGCATGCAACATTCCGCGCCGCTTCGCAGACAGCGATCATCGCACCCCGATATGGATTCAGATAGACATATCGCGAATTACAATCAGTCTTTACTGCCAAACCTTTTTTCGTACCTTTTACTCTAATGACTGCCGCATCACTTCCTTCGAGATCAAGCGTATTCGTTCTCACCATTGAATCATATTGTTCATACACCCAGCGCTTCGATGCAATATTCGGAGATGACAGTAGATCCTTCAACATTTCATTTGCATCTTCTACATCTGAAACTGAATTCAAATTAAATGCTTTAGTAGCTGCAAGATATGATGGCTCTCGAATTTCTCTTTGATACACCGGTGTCAAATCGCCGCCAAGAGCAAGCGCCTTCGACGGAAGATTCGAAACGACTTCACCGTGATAACTGATCTCAACATTACCTGTATCTGTCACCATACCGATAACTTCGGCTTTGAGATCCCATTTTGTAAAGACGGATTTTATTGCTTCCACATTTTTTGGCAGCACAACAACAAGCATTCGCTCCTGAGATTCTGAAAGCATGATCTCATATGAAGACATCGTTGCTTCACGAAGCGGGACTTTATCTAAGTCTATCTTCATCCCCGTTCCGGCTTTGGCACTCATTTCCGATGTACAACATGATATCCCTGCCGCACCCATGTCCTGCATTCCAACCACTAATTTTTTCTCGACGGCTTCAAGCGTAGCTTCGAGTAAAAGTTTTTCTGTGAAGGGATCTCCGACCTGAACGGTCGGGCGCAATTCCTCAGCTGCTTCACTGAACACCGCACTTGCAAGTAAACTTGCTCCGTGAATTCCGTCACGTCCGGTGCTCGAACCTACGATCATTACAATATTCCCAATTCCATCAGCCGAAGCACTTACCGTCTCTCCATGCTTGACAATTCCCACAGCCATTGCATTGACAAGCGGATTGCCCTGATAACATTTGTCAAAATATACTTCGCCCGCTACTGTCGGCACACCGAAAGAATTTCCATAGTCTGCAATACCATGAACAACTCCGCGAAGCAAAAATTTTGTCCGTTCGTGTTCAAGCGATCCAAAGCGCAGTGAATTCAGTGCAGCGATTGGTCGCGCCCCCATAGTAAAAATATCACGCAAGATCCCGCCTACGCCTGTTGCAGCCCCCTGATAAGGTTCAATTGCTGAAGGGTGATTATGTGATTCGATCTTAAATGCTACGGCAAGTCCATCGCCAATATCGACAAGTCCTGCATTTTCTTCCCCTGCTTCAACTAACAGTCGCTTGCCTTTGCGAGGAAGTGTCTTAAGCTGCGTAATACTATTCTTATAGGAGCAATGCTCGCTCCACATGACGGAAAAAATTCCAAGCTCCGTATAGGTTGGGATCCTGCCCTCTAGTAGGGATACGATCTTTTCAAACTCCTCTTCGATAAGTCCGAGTTCAAGAGCAGTTTTTTTTGCTTCGCTGAGAGTAGTGATAATATTGGTCATGAAGAGAAGAAAATGGGTTCGGTAGATTTTAAAATACTCAGATTAGGTACGTAAACGCAATCCGGAGTAAAAAAGTCAAAAAAATAGGTATTAACCTATAATCCTCAACTTGTCATTCTGAGTGGAGCATTCTTCTGCGACCACAGGAGCAGAAGCGGAACCAAGAATCTGAGCTTTTCGGCAAACCGAGAGTTCAGATTCTTCGCTTCGCTCAGAATGACACGCAGGTGGAGCATTATAGGTTAATACCAAAAAATACGTCAAATTCAAAGAAAAGAGTGGCAAAAGAACGCTCAATTAAAGAGAATTGTAGTGGAAACTTATTACCTCCGTATGTGTTGAAATAATGCAAGAAGCAGGTTAGCTTTTGCCATAAAAGTGGAAACTTATTACCTCCGTATGTGTTGAAATAAGGCAGAATTTTGAGTTGTTCTTCTTTAATTGTCTTTTTATATCATAGATAACATAACATGACACATTCTTCATTCTTTAGATATGCGATCGTAGTGGTCGTAGCATTTGCATTATTTTTTACTTCTTCTATTGAGCTCCGTGCACAAACCGCTTCAACGTATAAGCGTGGCGTATTTGTTGAAGAAGTTACCGGTACGTGGTGCGGCTTCTGTCCGCGCGGTGCTTGGTACATGGATTCTTTAGAATCGCTTATGCCCGACAATGCAATTCTCGTTGCATGGCATAACGCTGATATTTTTACTATTGCAAAAACCCAGGATACTATTGAACAATATATTGGTGTTAGTGTATATCCGAACGTTTCATTGCAGCGAAGCGCTGCAACCGGCATAGGTGATTTCTCTCAGGGAGATATTTTATATTCGAATATTAAGAAAGCGGCAAAACAAGACCCTCTCGTTGACTTTCGAATTGTCAACGTAACCTTTTCACCGGCTGCAGTTGATTTCGATCTTGATGTTACTCCGTATGATATAGCAAAAATGACCTCGGAAGATACTGCGTCATATGTTCTGGTCGTCGTGCTTACTGAAGATAACCTTGTGGAATCACAGCATCATTATATTATCGATCCGAATACCGGAGCCGTGAGCGGACAAGAAGATTTTAGTGATTTTGTTCATATGAATGTTGCTCGCAGAACAGGCGGAAAAGTTTTAGGAGATAAATTCACATTAGGCACTAAAGCACCGAATAGTACAGCCTACCCTGTTCGCACACATTATTCTGTGCCGATCAATTCCGGTTGGACTTCTTCCAACCTCAGAATAAAAGCATTTATTGACGGCAAGAAAACTATTACAGTTTCCGGAAAGAAATATGAGAGTAACACTGTCTATAATGCAGCCCAGACACAATATGTTTCTACTTATCCTGCTGTACCTCCTGCCGCAGCATGGGTTGTTTTACCAAATGCCAATAGCATTGTAAAACCTAATGTTCCCACAAATATCATCTGGGCAACCGGCGGATCTGTCGGTCCAAATGTGAAACTTGAATATTCTGTGGATAATGGCGCACATTGGAATCTCATCATTGCAAGCACAAATAAATCACCGTATGCCTGGAATATGCCAACAACAGCATATGGCGGAACGGCAATGGTTCGCGTATCAGATGCAAACAGTGCAGCTACTAACGGTGTCTCTCAGGTATTCAAAACTCCGGGAGTTCTTACAGTCACTAAGCCTGCTCTGGGAGAAGTCATAACCGGAGGAACGGCTGATTATGTGATCACCTATACAGGCGGAAATCTGAAAGCAGCTTTGAAATTTGAATATTCTACCGATAACGGTGCCACATGGAATACCATCGGTACTTTAGGAAATGCAGACGGTACGTCATATAATTGGGCAACGGTTGTGAATCCGGCTACTGATGCTACGCAATCACTCATTCGTATCAGCGATGCAAATGGAGTCATTGGCACGAGCCAGCTATTTACGATCAAGGCAAACGTCAATATCGGAACGCTAAGTAACGTTAAAGCAAGTGGTCTCGATAATGCTAATCCTCCTCACATCGCATCAAATAAAACTACTACGATAACCTGGACTTCAACCGGAAATGTCGGATCTAATCTTATCGTTGAATACACGGTTGATAATACTATCACCTGGCATGCAATT
Source organism: Kapaibacterium sp. (SeqCode) (assembly GCA_038322815.1). Taxonomy (GTDB): domain Bacteria; phylum Bacteroidota; class Ignavibacteria; order Palsa-1295; family Palsa-1295; genus PALSA-1296. The sequence goes on along the minus strand of JBBQGG010000035.1, from coordinate 20,478 downwards.
GGCGCTCCTGTTGCGCCTACAGCTCTATCAACACCTTGGACCACACCTGATGGATTTTATGCAAATGGTTGTTTTGTCCGCGTCAGAAGTTCTGATGCTGATAAAGCAAATGTTACCAGCCAATCTGCTGAATTCGCGATCGGCGCATCTGCCGGTGTTAATTCAAATTCTGTGAATGGATATTCGATCTCGAACTATCCGAATCCATTCGCAGGTTCTACCACTATCAAGTTCGAACTTCCTGTTCGTACATTCGTCACGATCCGAATTCAGGATGAACTCGGACGCGAGATCGATAAACTGGTAACTGAAATATTCGATGCAGGTGCACATAGCATTACGTACAATGCAACGAATATTTCGAACGGCGTTTATACCTATACGCTCGAAGCAGGCACAACGAAGCTTGTCGGAAAAATGAGCCTCGTGAAATAATTTATTTTCATTATCGTTTAAAATGGCTCCGAAGAATATCTTCGGAGCCGTTTTGATTTTAAAGATGTTAGACAGGCACAATTTTCATGTGTCATTGCGAAGATGACTTTAGTCCGACGAAGCAATCCCCTGAATAATACATATCACATCAGGGGATTGCTTCATCGTCGCTTCGCGACTCCTCGCAATGACACGCATAATAATTTCAAAATGAAATACGCCTCATCCATTCTCGATCTTATAGGCAATACTCCCCTTCTGGAGATCAAGCGCATTAAACCGCCGGCATCGAAGGCGCTTATTCTTGGCAAGCTTGAAGAATTTAATCCCGGTGGCTCTGTGAAAGACCGTATCGGCATTCGTATGCTGCTCGATGCTGAAAAAACGGGAAAGATCAAACCGGGCGGCACGATCATTGAACCGACAAGCGGTAATACCGGCATAGGGCTCGCCCTGGCAGCAGCGCAAAAGGGATATAAATGTATTTTTGTGATGACCGATAAAGCATCGATCGAACGCGGACGATATCTTCGCGCACTGGGAGCAGAAGTCGTAGTGGTATCGAGTGCAGCAAAGGCAAGTTCGCCGGAATATTATTATAATACAGCACAGCGCCTTGCAACAGAACTTCCGAATGCCATCATGCTTAATCAGTATGATAATCCGGCAAATCCCGGAACACATTATGCAACGACAGGTCCTGAGATCTGGGAAGCGACTGAAGGAAAGATCACGCATTTTATTGCAGGCATCGGAACGGGCGGCACGATTTCGGGTACAGCAAAATTCCTGAAAGAAAAAAATCCGAAAATAAAAGTGATAGCAGCCGATCCTGTTGGCTCTTCGATCAAAACATATTTTGAAACGAACAGACTTGTAGAGGCACTTCCCTATCTCATCGAAGGTGTCGGGCAGGAACGCATTCCAAAAAATTTAGAATTAAAATACGTTGACGAGATCATTAACGTTAGTGATAAAGATGCGTTTATTACGGCGCGAAGATTAGCCAGAGAAGAATCTCTTTTCTGCGGGGGCTCAAGCGGAATGAACGTTTGGGTTGCATTGAAAATCGCGGAAAAAGTCCCTGCCGATAGCGTTATCGTTACAATCATTTGTGATACGGGTGAGCGGTATCTGACTAAACATCACTCCGATGAATGGCTGAAAGAAAAACGTCTGCTCGAAGCGGCAAAGATGACGGTCGGGCTTGTTGCAAAACTCAAGCGACAAACGACGGCAACGCTTCTTTATGTTGCGCCACATGATACGATGCGCGATGCGATCTTAAAGATGGATGAGCATTCAGTTTCGCAGTTACCAGTTATTGATTCCGAGGGAAAATCCGTAGGTTCAGTACGTGAATCACGATTAATGGCAAGAGCACTGGAATCACGCGATGTATTAGAAAAACCGATCATCGAATTCATGGAAGTGTCTTTACCAATACTCGATGAATCCGACGATGCAAAAAAAGCTGTCACTATTTTGAAAGATGCACCGGCAGTATTGATCGAAGAATTCGGAAGAATCGTTGGAATCGTGACAAGGCATGATGTATTAGAATTTCTATAAAGAACTCCCTCTCCCAGCGGGAGAGGGTTGGGGTGAGGGAGAAATCTTAGAAAAAAAAGGATATCGTGTATTACGATTTACTGTCGACGAGATTAGTATGAATATTAACAGAGTGATTGATAAGATTTTAATGACTTGTAAGCAGCAGGTGTCTTGAAATTTTCTCCCTCACCCTACCCCTCTCCCGCTGGGAGAGGGAATCTTATTAAACAAATTATGAACGGTTTCAAAACAAAAGCAATTCACGCCGGGCAAGAACCTGAGCAAGTTACGGGCGCTGTTGCAGTACCTGTGTTTCAAACTTCCACTTACGCACAAAAAGAACTGGGCAAACATGTGGAATTTGATTATGCGCGGACGATAAATCCAACACGTGTTGCCCTTGAAAAAAATCTTGCTGCCTTGGAAAATGGAAAATTCGGATATTGCTTTGCTTCGGGCATGGCAGCTATTGCTGCATCGCTTTCGCTGGTTAAAAACGGTGATCATGTTATTGCCGGAAGCGATATGTACGGAGGTTCATACCGCTATTTTTCACGTATTCTCTCTGAGAACGGAGTAGAATTCAGCTATGTAGATATGCGAGAGCCAAAAAACATTGAAGCGGCGATCAAAACAAATACAAAACTGATCTATTGCGAGACGCCGACGAATCCGATGATGAATCTAGTCGATCTCGAAGAGGTGGGTAAAATTGCAAAAGCAAAGAAGCTTATATCTGTTGTCGATAATACTTTCATGTCACCATATTTCCAGAATCCGCTTGATCTTGGAATTGATATCGTGCTACACTCGGCAACAAAATATATCGGTGGGCATTCCGATGTGATCGGTGGTGTTGTTGTTACAGCGAAGCAAGAGCTTGCCGAAAAAATAAAGTTTTATCAAAACTCAGCAGGCGGCGTGCCCGGTCCTTGGGATGTTTGGCTTTTGCTTCGCAGCGTAAAAACGCTAGCAATAAGAATGGAAGCGCATAATGCGAATGCAATGATAATTGCAGAATTTCTTTCGAAGCAGTCGAGAATAAAAAAAATCTACTACCCCGGTCTTGCAAGTCATCCACAACATGAACTTGCCAAACGTCAGATGCGCGGCTTCGGCGGAATCATTTCGATTGAAACAGGAAGTTTAGAAAACGCAAAGAATTTTACAAGCAAGCTCGAAATTTTTACTCTCGGCGAAAGTCTTGGCGGAGTCGAATCACTTGTCTGCCATCCCGTCACCATGACGCATGGCTCCGTTCCTCCAGAGCGCCGTTCAGAGCTTGGCATTACTGATGGACTTATTCGCCTTAGTGTCGGCATTGAAGATATAGATGACCTTATGGCAGATATGAAGCGAGGACTTGATGCAATATAAATTAATTTTATCACTGGCTGCTCTTACATTCTTAAGCTGTGCAAGGTCGGAGAAACTTGACGATGATGAACTGCAATACGTACAGACGACAATGGCGTTGACAAAAGCACGCATTGATTCACACGATACCATCAAACTTGTAAGAAAACTTGATTCAGTATTTAAAGCATTTGGAACTTCGAAGGAAGCATATAAAAAACGAACGGCGGATTTTTCAACTGATCCGGGTCGGGCACAAATTATATTTAAGGCGATTGGAGACTCGATGAATCTGAAATAAGGTTTTTATTCGAACAGACATCGCATTTCCCACACTTTCCTCCTTCTTGTTTTTCTCCGAAATAATTTAAGATCATTGAGGCACGGCATTTCCAACTTATTGCATAGTTCACAACTTCACGAAGTTTGCCGATCGAATGATCGAATGAAGCCTGCAATTTTTCCAGAGGAAGTTCGAGATCATCAGAATGTGCACGAGGACCAGCAAAAAGGATAGTATATATTTTCGAATTTGAAGCAGTAAAAAGAGAAAGCTTATGGGACAAAATTCCATTTGCCTCAAGCAATCGAATTATTTTATTATACGAGGTTTTTTCAAGCGATAAGGGGCCCGTTACTTCATCCGTGTTAAAGGAGAATTCCATCCCAAGACCTATCGATTCCTCCATGCGGTTAAAGAGTTTAAGCAGAGCATTTCCGTCCTTACTTTTTGCGCGATACATATACTCCTCTCTTTTCTGTTTTGGCATAAGGAATATGACCGACGAAGTTCTTCCTTGTGAGGAATTCTTGTTTATTGAAAGCAGACTCGCTTCTTCCAGCAATTCAAGTCCCCGCGAGACTGAGCATGTCAGATCCGGAATCTGTGTCATTATCTGATTACGAGTAAATGTGACAGATCCTTTATAATGCTCACCAACAGGATTGGACACCATTTCATTGACCGATTCATAGATTGCAATGAGTTCATCTTGCGAAGGGAAATTCCTTTGCATCAGGAATTCATGAGTGCGCTCATCGCCGGAGTTATACATCAGAATTGCAAGGGCTTCATCACCATCCCGTCCGGCACGACCGGATTCCTGATAATATGCTTCAAGCGTTGCAGGAAGATCATAATGGATCACAGCCCGTACGTCTGCTTTATCAATTCCCATTCCGAATGCACTTGTTGCGATGATAATCTGTAGCTCTCCTGCAAGAAAATCTTCCTGCACTCGGAGCCGTTCTTCATTTCGCATTCCGGCATGATAGCTTGCAGCGCGAAAACCTAACTGACGAAGGTGAGTAAAAATTTTATCAGCACGGCTTCTCGAAGAAGTATAGACGATAATACTTCCATTAATCGTATGCGCAAGATCAATAAGCCGCACGTCTTTTTTGCATTCACGCAAAACTGCGTAGTTGATATTAGGACGTTCAAATCCGGTGACAATTTCTAAGGGTTCTTCAAGTTCAAGCTGTTCGCAAATATCTTTTCGCACATCGGGAGTTGCCGTTGCAGTAAGTGCGATCACTGGTGGCCGACCATGTATAAATGAATGATAGAACTGCGGAATGCGGCGATAACTTTTTCGGAAATCATGCCCCCATTCACTGATGCAATGTGCTTCATCAATTCCGATAAAAGAAATGTGAAGCTCGGCTATCAAGGATTTAAATGATTCGCTTTCCAGACGCTCAGGAGAAACATAGAGTAGTTTTAATTCACCTGACCTGGTTTTATCAAGTACCGCTAATGAGTCATCATACGATTGCGAGCTGTTCATTGCCGCTGCAGAAATTCCTCGCAAAGCCAGCCTATCAACCTGATCTTTCATCAATGAAATAAGCGGAGAGATAATAAGCGCTGTTCCATCCATCAGCACTGCAGGAAGCTGGTAGCATAAGGACTTCCCGCCTCCGGTCGACATGATTACAAAGGTATCTTTTCCATTAATAAGCGCAGCGATAGCTTCTTCCTGCATCGGACGAAATGCAGAAATACCAAAAAAATCTTGAAGTGGTTGAAGTAGTTGGCTCAAGCAACTCTAACCTTTCCCATTACAACAGGTTCTTCACTGACGGACATCAAATGCGAGACCATATCATCAACTCGCGAAGCGTTTGCAATAATGACAAGACCGATTCCAAGATTCAATGCTTTGCGCATACTCTCTTCTGGAACATTGCCGACAGATTGGATCAAGTTGAAGATCGCTGGACGCTTCCAGGAATTCCAATCAATATCGAGAGCTAAACCTTCTGAGAGAACGCGAGAAGTATTCCCGACGATTCCGCCGCCTGTGATATGACTGAGAGAATGAATATCTTCACGAGGAGAAAATTTTTCAAATAGAGAAAGAACAGGTTTGAGATATGAGCGATGTACTTTTAATAATGCTTCACCAATTGTTTCCCCATCAAGTTCAGGTGGTTTTGCATCTACTCCTAAAATATCTACTAATGCTTTGCGTGCCAGACTATAACCATTCGTATGCAATCCATTGCTTCGCAAACCGATCAGTACATCGCCCGCTTGAACATTCTCATGAGATAAAATTGCATCTCTTTCAACAATACCAACTATCGTCCCTGCAAGATCAAAATCATCATTAGCATAGATGCCGGGCATCTCTGCTGTCTCGCCACCGATAAGAGCACAGCCGTTTTCTTCGCAGCCATTAGCGAAACCTTTAATAATATCTACACCGCGTTCAACATTTAATTTTCCGGAAGCAAAGTAATCAAGAAAAAAAATCGGTTTCGCTCCGCACACTAAAATATCATTCGTACAATGATTAACAAGATCATGACCAACTGAATTATACTTACCTGCTGCGATTGCAACTTTTATTTTCGTGCCCACTCCATCGGTGCTCGATACAAGCACCGGTGATTTCATTCCCGGAAATCGTGCATCATAGAGTCCGCCAAAACCGCCAATGTCGGTGAGCACATTACTATTGAATGTCTTTCTGACAAGTGGTTTAATTCGCCGCACCACTTCTTCGCCTGCATCAATATTGACACCGGCAGATTCGTAGGTAATCATTCTTTCTTTCGCTTCGGTAACGATCATAAATTATTGTTTTGGACTGGCAGTAAGCACTAAAGTATAGTGTGCAGTGTATGAAAGATCTTGCGGGGTATTATGATACATATATTTGAGTTTAAGATCTCCATTTTTTAAGAAGTTCGCAACATCGGCATAGGATAAATACAGAGAATCGTTAGAGCCATAATAATTTGCGAGAAGCTGAGTGGTTGACAATGAATCGTTGTTAGCAGATAATGAAAGCGAGTCAACAAAGTTAGAGATCGGAAATGCCGGAAGATCCGGTGTAAAAGTAAGTTTTGTTAATTTTATGGATTTAATAAGATCAAGTGAAGTACCATTTTGAGCGAAGTCTGCACTATCAATTCCAAAGGATTCTCTGGAATTTCTGACAGCCCAACTGCTATTTTGCGATAAGCTGAATGTAAAGGACTTTTCCAGATTAAACGTAAAATAATCATCGATACCGTTCGTTGAACTACATGAAATCAGGGTAGTGCAAACAAGTAGGCTCGGCAAAAAAAATAAAACTAATTTCTTATAGATAGTCACTTTTATAGTGGGTCGGCAGTAAATGTGAACGTATAATCAGTTTGAACATTAATAGTTTTCGAAGGAGCAGTATTGAGTTTGGTTGTTACTTTGAACGTCGCCCCATTGCTGAACGATAGAAAACAAGAAACCATTGCGATCCCGGTGAGAAATCGCAATGGATGAAGAATGGGGATGTTCTTCATTATCTAATTCTAAAGCGGACTAGCGGTAAAAGTCAATGTATAGTCAGTTTTGATTTTTACATCTTTTGCAGGTGATTTCTTTACCTTAAAAACTACAAAAAATTTATCGTTCGGATCTTTTGCTTCTATTGCAAAATCAGCATTCGTTAAAAAGGTTTTATCCTGCGCGCCGCTATAGGTAGCAAGTAATTTAGCTGAAAGCGAATCCGGTCCCGCAGAAAGCCTGATCGTATCAATATTGTTCATTGAATACGTAGGATCATCTGGAGTAAAAACAAGCTTCGTTAGCTTTAATGATTTCAGAAGATGAAAAGCAGTTTTATGCTGTGCTAACTCTGCGCTATCAATCCCCGCCGGAACTCCCGGTAATGCAAAAAGAAAGCCTTGAGGCGGAAGAAGCGGCGTTATAGGAATATCTACGCTTTTAGTAATATCGAAAGTAAGAAGATTATCCACAACCTGCGTTACTTGTTTACAGGAGATAGTAACACATAGGGCTGTAATAAGGAGAGAAGGAAATATACGATTGATGTGTTTGGTTGTTTTCATACGCAATTTAACGAGTTAATTAATGGTGCTGTTCCGCAACCCGGAACAAATTTTGTGCCAATCGTGAGTTTCAATGACACGATAAACAAATATAAATAATGCCGTACCCCGATCTCATCGTCCGTAACCGTCATGAGCGCAGGCTTTTGAAGGGACATCTCTGGGCATTCAGCAATGAACTCATGGAAATCCGCAAAGATATTCCTGCGGGAACGACCGTCAGGCTTCTCCGTGAATTCAATAATAAGCCCTTTGCGCTTGCTTTTTATCATCCGAATTCTCTCATCGCTGCCCGAATTATTACCCGTGATGTGACAAAAGAGATCGGCGAAGCATTTTTTCGCTCACGGATCGAGAGAGCTGCACAACGTCGAGAATTTCTCTTGAAAGAGCGCAATGCCGTTCGGCTCATTCATGGCGAAAGCGATTTCCTGCCGGGGCTTATCATCGAGAAGTATAACGATATCGTCACTTTCCAGATCACTTCTGCCGGGATGGAACTTCATAAAGAGATGATCGTATCTTTATTAAAGGATATTTTTGCTCCCAAAGCGATCATTGAAAAAAATAAATCGCATCTGCGAAAACTTGAGGGACTGCCGGAAATAGAATCCGTTATCTTCGGCTCAGAGACTGATACTATTATTCATGACGGAACCGGTACAAAATTTGCAGTATCACTACTGAAAGGTCAGAAAACCGGATTTTATTTAGATCAGATGGAAAACCGGACTGCTTTCGCAAGATATGTGAAACAAAATGACCATGTTCTTGATCTTTTCAGTAATGAAGGCGGCTTCGCCCTCAATGCTGCTCGTAAAGGTGCAGATGTTATTGCTGTCGATGCTTCGGAGCAAGCATTATCTTTATTGAAAAATAATGCAGCATTAAACGGAGTTTCGGAGAAAATTCAAACCATAACAGGCGATTGCTTTGATTATGTGAAAGAATCGAATGAAAAATTTGATGCCATCATTCTCGATCCCCCCTCGCTCTTGCGTGCTAAAAAAGAACTAAATACGGCAAAAAAAGCGTACTTTACTTTGCATAAAAATGCGATGAAGTGTATGAAGCAGGAGGGAATATTAGGAACGGCATCGTGCTCCCATCATTTTACGAGAGAGCTATTTTTAGAGACGATCCGTGATGCAGCTTCAGATTCCGGACGCGCCGTGACGGTCTTAGAGGAGCGTGGAGCAGGAGCCGATCACCCTGTTCTGGCAATGATGCCGGAAACGGAATATTTGAAAATGTTTATTTTGAGGATTCATTAGTTTTGGATAATGCGCTTTTGTAACTTTCATCCCACTTAATGGGTTATTAATATAGATGAGATTCAGACTCTTACATATTGCTTTTCTTGCAGCTGTACTCCTCAGCTCAGCTATATCGTTTGCTCAAACACCTATGGGCACTCCGAAAACGAACAGTCCGAAGGATTCTGTCATTATTTTTCAATCGCCAAGACCGTTACTCGAAGACAACACTGCCTCGAATGCGCTCAATAATTCAGCCGGATTTTCCGGACTTGTCAACGATTACGGATTCGGTCTGGGATTATATTATCGCAGAAATTTATTCACAGATATTAGCGGTTTAATTACTTTCGATTTCGGCACTGCAAAGGGACCGAAAGAATTTGGATTAAGCGATGAAATAAAGATCAACCGCATTTACGTCATGCCTCTTTTTGCTTCACTGCAATACAGGATTTTAAGCAGTGCCTTAGGAGAAGGATTGAGACCCTACGTTACTGCAGGAGCAGGACCTGCATTTATTGCAACAACAGATGCCTCACAGGATTTTTTTCCGGCACTTCTCCATCCGAAATTCTCAACTACCTTCGGTGGTTTTTTCGGAGTTGGTGCGAACTTCGGCAGCGATCCGAAGACAACATTCGGCGCAAGCATAAAATATTATATCATTCCCTACCGTTCTCCCGGAGTTGAAAGCACACAAGGATTATTCCTCACAGATTTCAGCGGAGCATCGTTAACCGTTAGTTATGGTTTTAATTTCTGAAAGGTCGTCGTTAGTCTTCGTCCCTCGTCAATTAACAAGCGCCTATTAATAGATGATAATGTCATTACGAGGAAAAGTCTCGTTAGAGCGACAAAGCAATCTAAAATCCCAATTAAAAAAAATGTCGATAAACCAATGACGCTTGCCGAATCCTTAATGCTTCACGATAATTTCCTCATTCCGCACCACCGAACCATTGGACGTGATACTCACGCGATATCTCCCGCTTGTAAGGTTGCGAGCATCTAAAGATAAACTATGTCCTACCGGTTGGACAAGACCAACGACACTTGCTCCAACAGCATTATGGACTTCGATCTGCACATTTGGGTATAAACTTATATCGGTATTGATTGTGCAGAAATCTTTAACCGGGTTTGGATAGGAGGGATGGTTCACGTATTGATCCTCGCTTTTCTTTACCGTGTTCGTAGTCGGAGCAGCCATAGTAATAGTATAAAGCGATGTGCTCCCTGCGCGAACCTGAGTTGTGCGAATTATGCCATCGTGAGGGATTATGCTCACTTTGAAATCAAGCCTGCCTGATTCACTAAGATCAAAAGGAAGGGGCTTCAATGATTCGATCGCAAAATTCGAGCTGTCATCTACCGATAAAGATTCGATCCTCATGGCAGAGCCATAAGGATTCGTGATCGAATAGATTTTTTCAGCGCTTTGCGATAAGGCAGTGGATGCAAAAAACAGAACTCCCAACAGACAACAACATTTCATCATCTTCTTTATAATAGATAGGACAGACGTTCTTTGTCTGTCAAAAAAAAACGATGCACAAAAAGCAAATCATTAAATGCACTAAATAGAAAGATATTCTTAAGAAAATAATTCCGCGTTTTGGTGGGAGGAAGTGGAGAGAAAATTAATAAAAATATTTTAGTCTATAAAAAAAGACTCCGCCTTCTTACGAGCGGAGTCACATCGGTATTCTATAAGTTGTCTCTGATTTTCGGAGGTATTTTTTTGTGAAGTGAGAAAAAAAATTATACTGTCTGTACACGCATTGCAAAGAACTCTTCCAACGGATACTGCGATACGGCTTTCTCTGCCATAACTCGCTGGATCAGATTTCCCCTTTCCATTACAAGGAAATATGCTGCGATACGCTTATTATCATCAAAACATATCGGAAGCGAAAGACGCTCAAGCGCTTCCTTTACTGATATGTCGTAGATGGTTTCCATAAGTTCGAAAAGAAATAGCGTTAATAAATTCGTTCGGGGATGATGCGAAATTCTTAATAAACTCTGACATACAAAATTACGCATTTATTATACCAGCGGATTTTACAATTTTACTCTTTTCTCATTATGTATTTATATGTTTAGATCTGTGATTTCTCACATCCTTCTTTGTACTTCGCGCAAAAGAAGGATGTGAGAAATCTCCTGAAATATAGAGAGACTCCTCTCTCTGTCTTTCCCCTCGGAATGAAATTAAATCCTGTAAGATCAGATTGCATCGCTTCACCCCCAATGAAGTTAATAAAAATTATTCTACTGTTTATTTATCGGCTATTGTCATCAACTTCCTAAAATTTCGCTTTTTAAACGAAGACGGAAAAAAGTGCTTATATTGGTACGTGCTCTTATGGGCACCTATGCAGCCGAAATTGCCAACGGCAGCACATTCTAAGGCAATAAGTAATTGATCTATAAAAAGATACGAATATGTACGCAGAACCAAAATACGAAACCATCCCCATGCGTGAGGCGCTTCCCACCCAGCAATCGAAGGTATTGGACTTTGTAGAGGAGTTCATCGACATCTCGGGCTATCCCCCCTCAGTTGCCGAGATCACCGAATTTCTGGGCGTTTCCTCAACGTTCGGAGTTCGAAAACATCTTGAAGCGCTTATTAAAAAAGGCTTCCTTGTCCGCGGCGGCGCAGGGCTATCGCGTTCGCTGATGGTAGCTCGTCCTTCTATGGCATCAGGAGGTGTCAGGCGGACAAGCTCCGTGCCGATCCTCGGAAGAGTTACTGCCGGTGCGCCGATCCTTGCTGTCGAGAACCTCGAAGGCTGGTTAGCATTCAAGCCGCTTAAGGATCCGCAGAAAATGTTCGCGCTGCGTGTGCAAGGCGAGAGCATGAAAGATAAAGGCATCATGGATGGTGATTATGTGATCTGCCGCCAGCAGGAAGTTGCAACCAACGGTGAGATCATCGTTGCATTGCTCGATGATTCGGCAACAGTCAAAACTTTCCGCCAGCGCGGGGATCTTTATGAACTCGAGCCCGCGAACGAAGCATTCAAACCGATTCCCATTACTGAGGATAGCGGTTTCAAATGCTTGGGAAAAGTAACAAGTGTGTACAGGACGATCGATGACAGAAAACCGGGATTATTGCAATTAAGATATAACTAATTAATTGCAAATAATGGTAGGCGCAGGCTTTAGCCTGCGCCTACCGAGATCAACATTTTTTTTAAAGACTATGACAACAATGACATCAACACTTGAAGCGCCGGTTATGGCAGAGGTATATACTTTCGACCCTAAGGAAATAAATGTCAGTGCAGATCAGGGGTTATCTGTCCGACAGATCAGCCATTACCTTGGCAAAACCCCGTTCCGCGAAACGGGATATAATACGACAACATTTGGACGCATCGGCTTCACCCGAGTCGAGGCAGAACACGTTACAACAGATACGCTGCTACAAGCGAGGTTGGATATATTGTGCGATAAGTTAAGAGCACGCTACTAAACAAAAAAAATTGAGATATAAACTATGAATTTTATTTTCATAGTTTATATCTCATAGTTCATCTTTTTAGTGCTTATGCACCGTGCTAATATAGTGATACTGCGGCTCCCAGGCATCGCTTGCTGATGGAAGCAGATCGAAAAAATGCCAGATCGAGCAGTAATCATCTCCGGGACCGAAAAAATCTTTTGTAACGTGAATGATTTTTCCGTCAGCTCCTTTTTTAAAGATCGAAACACCGGGCATCGGATCATTTTTTTCATTAGCAAATCCCATGTCGCGCTTGAAAGACGTGCCTTCGGTTGAATATAATTTGAACTGCCAGCCTCGTTCAAGTGCAAATTTCCTGGCTGTTTCATGATCATCCGGAGTTGTGAGAACAAACGCAGAACGGCTTTCTAAATGTTTTGTAAAACCGTTCAAGCCATCTGCCCCAATTGTGCAATAGCGGCATGATCTGCCCATATTATAAATTAGGATCAATTCGTTCTTCGGGCCGAACATTTCCGAAAGTTTTATTTTCTCACCTGACATTCCCGTCAGCGTATAATCCTGTACTTCTGCCGCCGGAATTTTATGGCGGATATCTGCGACCTTCGCACGAAGTTTCATTAATTCATCGGTAAGTTGAAAGAGTTCTTGTTCAGCTGTCATATTTTTTTAATTAAATATAATTCTAGTAGGCGCAGACTTTAGCCTGCTCCTACCAATGTTAAAAATTTTTTTACAAAATAGCAAACGGGCTTGCGCCCGTTCACTATCCCAACAATTTTCGAAACATGTCTCTTATTTAATATAGACGATCTGCTTTACGATCTCTTGTTCGCCGATCTTAGCAACCAGAGTATAGGTACCTTCACTAAGACTTGCTTCCGGCTGCCACGAAAGTTTTTCCGATGAAACATTGAATTTATTTCCGTCTATCATTCCTACTTTCCTGCCAAGATTATCAAATATATTAACTGAAACTGCTTTTCCTATATACTCAGAGCCGGCTCGCAACTCAATTCCGAGTTTCCCTTTAAATGGATTCGGCGATACGATCAATTGGGGACCACTAGCAGTTGATGAAGCAACTGAAAGATTTTCTACCGATGCCTGAACTGCAACTGAGCTGATAAATGTTGCCGTATCATTAGCAGGATCGTTCGTTTTAAAATCGAGATAAATATTCGATTTGAAGCCATTTGTTTTAGCCTTAAAACGAACCACCATCGATCCTTCAGCACCAGGAGCCACAAAGACCGGCGCTCCCCCTGAGACGATCGAGAACTCCGATGTGTCGGAAGTAAACCATGACCTTGTGATCTTCAGCGGCGCATCACCTTCATTGCGAACATAAATAAGCGTTGAATCTATCGGATTTTTATCATGAACTGTTCCATAATCAAGAATATAATTCTGATCCTGTAAAAATGTTGCAATGGGTATGGCACCTTTCCCCGTTAACTGAATATATGAAGATCCCCCTGTCGCATTGTGAGCTATGCGGAGTTGAGCAGTATCAAAATTTCCGTCTGTGGGCTTAAATGTTATCGTCAAATTTAAGGACTGTCCGGTAGTAAGTGTTACCGGAAATTTCAGCGAAGTCTTTACGACGAACTGATCCGCGTTCATTCCTTCAACGGTTATACCCAGAATTTTAAGACTGGCATCGGAACCGCTATTTGTAACGATTGCTTTTAAAGTCGTATCTTTCGAAGTATTAAAAACTGTTTTAGGAAAATTAACAGACGGATTATTCACCGTAATCTTTGCAAGAGTGGCAAGGCACGTTGCTGCATCGACAGCAGCTTGCAACGTCTGAACGACGCGGTCATCATTTTGTCTTGTGTGGAAGGAAAAATCTTTTTGATTACAATAACTCATGATACAGCCTGTCGATTGTGCAACAGACCATGAGCAGCCACCTTCAGCAGGAACACAATGGTCGAGTCCGCTCGGAGGATATGCCGCACAATCATGTGTATGCTGCGAACCGACATTATGCCCTAGTTCATGCGCCATAACTGCTTCGTCAATCCCTGGAGAATTTCCTGAAATATTCGTAAGTCCGTATCCGATATCCATTGGTCTGCACATTCCTTCAACCCATGCTATTCCCTGCGCACCGCCGCCGCCAAGTCTGCGTGAAATTAAATGTGCAAGTGTGCGTTGGCCGGCATCACCCTGATGATTTTGAACCCAATAGTTTGTAAAAGACCGCAACAATGCATCAGAACTACTTCCACTATAAGGATCAGGTGTCGTAAAAATATGCAGGGGTCCCAAACTCATAGCAACTCCGATCTCGTTTTCATAGACAGTTGTAATGGCAGCAAGGCGAGCGGTTATATAGTCAGTGTAATCACCAAATTCCTGGTAACAGGCATTATCTTCGTCTATTGCAAGAACGCATGTTTTCGCAGCAGCTAAAGGCTGTGACTGTATTTCCTTTCCCGATGATTTTGCAAGAGGATGAACTCCATTGAGTGAATATATTGTCGGATTATCCATAGCACACTGAGCTAACCCTGATGCAAGACTACTCATTGGAATGATAACAGAGGTATAGGTATCGTTACGATTGCCAACTCCTATTGAAAAATTCTCCTGGCCATCAAAACGAATAAATCCGGAAACGTTGCCATTTGGCTCGGCAGCAATAAATGCCAGAGTATTCGGATTTCCTTTTACTTTTCCGCGATACGTCCTGACAGTCGGTAAAGCTCGTGGAGTTTCTACGCCATTCTCAACATACGAAATTTTTGTATACTCTCCGACCACAGAAAATTCTGTAAGATCAAGGTCGACAGTCTGCGGAAGTCCCGACATATTGGGCAGTGGGACAGATTGCAGAATAAAATGCGGAGTCATTAGAACAGAGGCAAGCGCTTGATGGTCAATAGAAAGGTATGTTGAATGTACTGATAATGCATTACTATGCTTAGCGTTCGATTCACTTTTGAAAAGTTTGATCGAAGGCTGTGCAAAAAGCCCACTTGTTAAAAGAATCAAAAAAAGCGCTGCAATAGCAGCACTGCGGCTTGTAAACGTTTTGTTATTTATACTCATACTTATAGTTATTAACACAATATTACGGCATAAGTAGCAACAGTGATAAAGATAAAAGTATTTCAAAGAAAATCTTATCGGTATTCAATTACCTGAGAAGTCAATCATCATCTTAATCCAAATAATCCCCCAAATCAAGGTTCAGATAAATTATATCTTTACTTGCAACTGCAATAAAAAAGATCTTGGAAGACCGAAATGCGTACCGCCGAAAACGGACTCGAATTTATAGAGGTATTTTGTATCTAATACATTCATTAGTGTTCCGGATATCTTTGCAGGAACGCTAAGGGTTTTTCCGAAATCAAATCCTGCCGATAGATCGAAAACAATATGCGAAGCCGTGGATTTATCCGGAGAGCCAGGCAGATCGGATTTCAGATTTAATAAATTTATAACATCCTCGGTATACCCCCTTCGTTTGAGTTCAGCAACTGATTGTGCTTCATCAAGCCCGACACGATTGGAATCTGCAAGATCGAATGGCAGACCTGAATCAAATCTTCCGCCAAGCGTTGCGAAAGCTCCCGATGGATGATCGTAATTCAGGATCATCGATGCCGTCAAGACCTGATTATGTTCGGTTTGAAATGCATCTTCACCGGCAAATGGCTTATTGTAATTTTCTCCTTCTTCACCGAAAATCAAACCCGCAGCAATAGGAGAACTACCGTCAGTCGGCTTTAAGCCACGCGAATCACAGGTAGAAAATGAAAGCTTCCCCGAAAAATTATTCCAGTCATGCAGACGAATCTCCAAATCACCGCCAAGCACACGCCCTTGTTTTAAGTTTACAGGAAAAATAATTCCGGAAACGCCAAGCTCAACTTTTGCAATAAAGTTATCGATGAATTTTCCGTAACCATTAAGATCGATATCGAAATTCTCATTTAATTTATAAGAAAGACCAATTTCAGCAACATTCTCGCGTTCAGCCATTACTCGCGTCGGAGTACTTCCCTGCTCAGATCCGACAAGTTTGGCTGCTTCATCAGAACTTGAGGCTAAATTATTTTCTAACGGCGCCTGCATGATGATTCTGTTGTAGGAGCCTTTGATCCAAAGATCGTTCGATAATTTATATGCTGCAGCAATTCGCGGGGAAAAGCCTGACTCACTTTCGAAAAGTTTAAATATATCATAACGCAAGCCTGCATCAATGATCAAATTTTCCAAAGTAAGATGATCTTGCACATAAGCAGAAATGCGATTGCCGGTTTTCGATTGATCAACTAAAAAAGGCTTGCCGCCTTTAGTGATATCGTAAGGGATCAGTCTGTCATCCCCTCCCGGAAATTTCGGATTTGATTTATCAGGATTTGTAACAGCAAAAGTAAAAAATTCCTGCAGAGGAAATGATTCTCCTCCGACACCGATCTTCAAGGCATTCGGCGCATCGAACCAATGCGTCAGCGCAGTGTATTCTGCCTGCCCGCCAACTGCTTCATCAATACGGTGAGCGCCAATAAAAAAATCTTCATTTTCCTGCATTGCCTTTATTGAATCCGAAGACGAATTTATCCGCATCAATCCGCCGCTGATATTTATCGCCTCAACATGTCGTTTATATCCTAAAAGACTTAAAGCCGAACTATTATTAATAGAATAATTTAATCTCGCAGCAAACATATAATCCGTAAGATCTTGACGCTGATCCTGGAGGATCGGAGTTGCATTTCCTAAAATATACCCATGAGGATATCCATTTGCAATTCCGAAATTTGCAAGATTTCTTGTGCCGAGAATTACAAGATCAAGATTATCTGCAAGTAAAAAATCTCCTTTCGCAAAATAATTATGAGTATAACCATCCGTGTGATTCGGATCGAAACTACGGATGGGGTCAAGATAGCGGTCAGTTTCCGAACTTGCGTACGAACCAAAGAGCGCAACCTGACCTCCGATATTTCCTCCTAATGATAATGCCCTACCCTTCGTACCGAAACTCCCGTAGGTTGCTTCACCCTCAGCAAAAAACGGTGCATCAAAACCTGAACGAGTATTTAGCACAACAATTGCCGATGCTGCGACGCCATACTCAGCATTCAAGGCTCCGCGCTGAATGTCTGCGGACTTAATTAGATTCGCATTAAAAAGACTGGAATAAATTCTGGTAGAATTCGCCGTCACCGGAATTCCATCAATGACGTATTGAAGCTGCGCATCTTCACCTCGGAAATGCATTCTCCCGTCTTCATCAGGGACTGCGCCTGGAGTATTTAATAAGATTGCTTCCATTTTTTTCAGTCCTGAAGCAGAAGGAAGATCGGCAATTTGTTTTTCTGTATAATACGAATGGTTGCTTGGCAATAGTTCACCAATGCCATTACTTTCTACAGTAATTTCACCGGCTTCTACTTTCTGTACGGCACTAAGTATGACATGAACAGGAACAGAAGTTGCAATGCTGATGGATTTCTTTGAAAGGGTCTTCTTACCAGCACTAAGCATGAGAGAATAGGAAGCAAAGGGTACATCATGGATAATAATTTCCTCCGATGAGGTGACCTTTATTTCCTGCACAACATTCCGTGAGGTTTTTTCTACAAGTTGTATGCGAAGCTTACTGTTTTCCTTAAAAGCTTCCGAATCAACTTTTATAATCAGAGTGCCTTCAGATTGCTGTGCAAATGAACAAGAAATACAAATCACAGAAATAAAGATAGCAAGAAAAAAATATTTTCTCATTGAAATATTAAAAAAAGGCTGCTCAAATAGTGTGACCGACTCTTAGTCCGCAAGTTTTTTTTATCAAGGCAGGCAGACTAAGAGTCCATCCCACCTTCGCTTAAGATCACACAAAATATCCCATAAAACAACATGGTTAAATGAACGCCGAAGGATTCAAAAAGGACTATGAATAATTTTTCATACTCATCAAAAATACCGCTTTTCCCATAACATCAGATTCAAAAGTGCCCAAAGCAAATCCCCATTCTTTCGTATGCCTGATTCATGCTCGTCTTGAAGGGTGCGGATATAATCTTTATTCAGATATTCTTTTACGATACGACTTGAAGTCAGATGTTCATCAAACATCGGCTTGAGGTCTTTTTTCAACCATTCGGCAACAGGTGCGGCAAAGCCTTGCTTCTTGCGGTAGATATGTTCATTCGGCAAAATATCTTCGCTTGCTTTCTTTAAAATATGCTTCGGTACTAAATTTGGACCAAGCTTTATTTTTTGCGGCATTCGGAAAGCATACTCAACGATACGATGATCTAAAAACGGTACGCGAGCTTCAATACTTGTTGCCATTGAGACTTTATCCACGCGCATCAGAAGCATCTGTGGAAGCCGCTGCTGGAATTCAAGATACATCATGCGCTGCTGATATTCGGCTTGTGGATAACTCTCGTTTATTTCATGATGCCATTGTTCGGGAAATTTATAAGTTGAATGGTTTTCTTTCGAATAATTTTTTAGCAGGTCTTGCTTATGAGTTTCAGTAAATGCCATCGCTCCGCCCCAGAAAAACTCTTCACCTTCGGAATAGCGTCGCAAGTATTCGCGCATTAATGGATGTTTGATGAATGGACTTGATGCCAGATACCCAGCCCTGCGCAGAGGTTTTGGAATAAAACTCTTCCAATATTTCGAGCGGAATTTCAGATCGCGGATCATCCAAGGATAGCCGAGGAATTCTTCATCAGACCCTTCGCCGACTTGCACAACTATCGTACCGTTATCCCGTGCAAGTTTCGAAACAAAATAGAGCGGAATGCAGACAGGATCGCCGTTCGGCTCGTCCTCATGCCAGGCAAGATCAGAAAGTTTTGCCTGTGCAGTTTTTGCATCGATCAGAATTTCATGGTGATCGGTTTTGAATTTTTCTGCGATCTGTCTTGCATAACCAAGTTCATTATATTTTTCAAGTTCCGAAAAACCAACCGTAAATGTTTGAACAGGACGATCCATCAGTTCACTCATCAGTGCAACATTCAAACTCGAATCAATTCCTCCGGAAAGAAATACTCCGAACGGCACATCGCTCATCATTCTATCTTTGATAGCACGGCGCAAAAGAAATCGCAGATCATTAATAGCTTCTGCTTCAGTAAGTGAAGCATTCATCGCGCCTGCATCAAGCAACGACCACCAGCGCTTTTTTGCAACGTCACCATTTTTCGAAATGCGAAGTGAATGCCCTGCTTCAAGTTTATAAATTCCATCGAACATCGTTTCAGCTGCGGGAGGCATAAGCAGAGAAAGATAATGCGGCAATGCACGTTCATTAAAATTTCTTTTTATCGCCGGATGTTCGAGCAAAACTTTTATCTCGCTTGCCCAAAGGAATCTGCCATCGGGATTCGCATAATAGAGAGGCTTAATACCAATGCGGTCGCGGATTATAAAAACTTCTTGTTTCTCTTCATCCCAGATAGAGATTGCAAACATACCAAGAAATTTCTTGAAGCATTCTTCGCCCCATTCTTTATATGCAAAAAGAATTGTCTCTGTATCAGATCGGGATCTATATTGATACCCTTTCGCTTCAAGTTCTTGCCTGACTTCAAGGTGATTATATATCTCACCATTGAAAACAATAGTAAATCGTCCGTCAGAAGTTGACATTGGCTGATGACCGGCCGGAGAAAGATCAACAATTGCCAAACGGCGGAACGTCAGTCCGCATTGCCCGTTCCGAGATATATAAAACCCCGCATCATCGGGACCTCGGTGAATCATACGGTCGGACATCTGCGTCAATAACTCAGGCGTTACCCGTGGGTTTGACGAAAATCCGTAATCATAAACTCCTGCTATTCCGCACATAAGTTTTTACAACGCAGTACGGATAAGAAAGGTCACGGTTACAAATATAAAATTGTATAATGCTGGTTATACTTGTCATCCTATGTTGCTTGACCACGTGCATTTCTTGTTATGAAGTGACCCGACAGAGAGCGGGGAGAGGTCAAAGATGTCATAGGTCATAGAAGACCGTTCGGAATGGTTGACCGCCCCGCTCTTTTGCTGTGCAAAGCC